>NZ_QASO01000049.1 GCF_003052605.1 Ectopseudomonas oleovorans
GAAACTGCCAAAGCCAACGGGCAAGAGCCTTACGCCTGGTTGCGCCACATCCTTGAACGCCTGTCAGCGGCGAGCCGCGTCGAGGATTACGAAGCGCTGCTGCCGTGGAACTGCTCGCCAGCTTCTGCCTCTGCTTCCTGAAAAAACCGTCCGCCAGGACGGGGTTTATGGAGCGGTTACGTCGTACCTAGGTTCAGAGGCAGATTATTTCACTGGCAAAACGGGAGGAGTCCATATACGGATGCAATCCGGGGCAGTGAAGGTTCCCGGATTGCATCCGGGCTGCGCATCGTCATATTCGCGGTCTCCATGAAAGACGCCGGGCGAGCCCGGCGTCATTGCAGCTAGCGTAAGCGAGCCGGCCTGGCTCAGCCTTCGAGCTTCTTCTTCAGCAGTTCGTTCACTTGCCCCGGATTGGCCTTGCCCTTGGAGGCTTTCATGGCCTGGCCGACGAAGAAACCGAACATCTTGCCGCGCTTGGCTTCGTCGCTGGCGCGGTACTGCTCGACCTGCTCGGCGTTGGCCGCCAGCACTTCATCGAGCATGGCCTCGATGGCGCCGCTGTCGGTGACCTGCTTGAGACCTTTCTTCTCGATGATCTCGTCGGCGCTGGCGCCTTCGCCGGCAGCCAGGGCCTCGAACACCATCTTGGCGATCTTGCCGCTGATGGTGTTGTCCTTGATGCGCAGGATCATGCCGCCCAGTTGTTCGGCAGACACTGGCGACTGCTCGATCTCCAGGCCTTCCTTGTTGAGCAGGCTGGACAGCTCGCCCATCACCCAGTTGGCCGACAGCTTGGCATCGCCGCAGGTCTTTTCGACCACTTCGAAGTAGTCGGCCAGCTCACGACTGGCGCTGAGCACACTGGCGTCGTAGCTGGACAGGCCGAACTGGCTTTCGAAGCGCTCGCGCTTCTGCGGCGGCAGCTCGGGCAGGGCCGCGCGCAATTCGTCGAGGAAGCTGCGCTCGATCACCACCGGCAGCAGGTCCGGGCAGGGGAAGTAACGGTAGTCGTTGGCTTCTTCCTTGCTGCGCATGGAGCGGGTCTGATCCTTGTTGGGATCGTACAGGCGGGTTTCCTGCACCACCTTGCCGCCGTCCTCGATCAGCTCGATCTGGCGCTGCACCTCAAAGTTGATGGCCTTCTCGATAAAGCGGAAGGAGTTGACGTTCTTGATCTCGGCGCGGGTGCCGAACTCGGCCTGGCCCTTCGGCCGTACTGACACGTTGCAGTCACAGCGCAGCGAACCTTCGGCCATGTTGCCGTCGCAGATGCCCAGATAACGGACGAGTGCGTGAATGGCCTTCACGTAGGCCACGGCTTCCTTGGCCGAGCGAATGTCCGGCTCGGAAACGATCTCCAGCAGCGGCGTGCCGGCGCGGTTCAGGTCGATACCACTCATGCCGTGGAAGTCTTCGTGCAGGCTCTTGCCGGCGTCCTCTTCCAGGTGCGCACGGGTGATGCCGATGCGCTTGACGGTGCCGTCTTCCAGGGTGATGTCGAGGAAGCCCTTGCCGACGATGGGGTGATCCATCTGGCTGGTCTGATAGCCCTTGGGCAGGTCCGGGTAGAAGTAGTTCTTGCGCGCGAAGACGTTACGTTCGGGGATCTCGGCGTCGATCGCCAGGCCGAACTGGCAGGCCATGCGCACGGCTTCGGCGTTCAGTACCGGCAGGGTGCCGGGCATGCCGAGGTCGACCAGGCTGGCCTGGGTGTTGGGCTCGGCGCCAAAGGTGGTGGCGCTGGCCGAGAAGATCTTCGACTGGGTGCTGAGCTGAGCGTGAATCTCGAGCCCGATCACGGTTTCCCATTGCATCTTTAGTGTTCCTCAATCCTGTATGGCGTGCGGTCTGTGCGGTGCGGCCCTCACCCGGCGCTTCGCGCCACCCTCTCCCGGCGGGAGAGGGGAATGGGGCGCATGGCTACGCCATGGCTCAGAAGTCTTTGGGTGCGTGTTTATGCCAGTCGCTGACCTGCTGGTACTGGTGCGCGACGTTGAGCAGACGACCTTCCTCGAAGTAGTTGCCGAGTAACTGCACACCCACCGGCAGGCCATCGACGAAGCCAGCCGGCATCGACAGGCCGGGGATGCCGGCCAGGTTGGCGGTGATGGTGTAGATGTCTTCCAGGTAGGCGGACACCGGGTCGGCGTTCTTCTCGCCGAGTTTCCAGGCCAGGTTCGGCGTGGTCGGGCCGAGGATCACATCGACCTCCTTGAAGGCGGCGACGAAGTCGTTCTTGATCAGCCGGCGAATCTGCTGGGCCTTGATGTAGTAGGCGTCGTAGTAGCCGGCGGACAGCGCGTAGGTGCCGACCATGATGCGCCGTTTGACCTCGGCACCGAAGCCTTCGCCGCGCGAGCGCTTGTAAAGGTCTTGCAGGTCTTTCGGGTTCTCGCAACGATAGCCGAAACGCACGCCGTCGAAACGTGACAGGTTGGAGCTGGCCTCGGCCGGAGCGATCACGTAGTAGGCGGGGATCGCGTGCTGCATGTTTGGCAGCGAGATGTCTTTGACGGTGGCGCCGAGCTTTTTCAGCTCTTCGACTACGGCCATGACTTTCTCACCGATGCGTGCATCGAGGCCGGCGCCGAAGTATTCCTTCGGCAGGCCGATGCGCAGGCCGGCCAGCGGCTGGGCCAGCGCCGCGAGGTAGTCATCGACCGGCTGGTCGACGCTGGTCGAATCCTTGGCATCGAAACCGGCCATGGCGCCGAGCAGCAGGGCGCAATCCTCGGCGGTACGGGCCAGCGGACCGCCCTGATCGAGGCTGGAGGCGTAGGCGATCATGCCCCAGCGCGAGACGCGGCCGTAGGTCGGCTTGATCCCGGTGAGGTTGGTCAGCGCAGCCGGCTGACGGATCGAGCCGCCGGTGTCGGTGCCGGTGGCGGCCGGCAGCAGGCGGGCGGCAACGGCGGCTGCCGAGCCGCCCGAGGAGCCGCCCGGTACGCGGGTCAGATCCCAGGGATTTTTCACCGGGCCGTAGTGGCTGGATTCGTTGGCCGAGCCCATGGCGAATTCGTCCATGTTCAGCTTGCCCAGAGTGACGGTGCCGGCGGCCTTGAGTTTTTCCACCACGGTGGCGTCGTAGGGCGCCTTGAAGCCGGTGAGGATCTTCGAGCCGCAGGACGTCAGCACGCCGTTGGTGCAGAACAGATCCTTGTGGGCGATCGGTGCGCCGAGCAGCGGGCTGTTTTCGCCGGCAGCGCGACGGGCGTCAGCGGCCCTGGCCTGTTCGATGGCCAGATCCTCGGTGACGGTGATGAAGCTGTTGAGCTGCGGGTCGAGCTGCGCGATGCGCGCCAGCAGGCTGCGGCTCAGTTCTTCGGCGGAGAATTGTTTGTCGGCGAGGCCACGGACGATCTCGGCCAGGGTCAGTTGGTGCATGTCGAGCCCTTTCCTTTATTCGATGACTTTCGGCACGAGGTACAGGCCGCTTTCCACGGCCGGGGCGATGGCCTGGTAGGCGTCGCGCTGGTTGCGCTCGGTGACCACGTCGGCACGCAGGCGCTGGGTGGCTTCCAGCGGGTGGGCCAGGGGTTCGATGCCCTGGGTATCGACCGCCTGCATCTGATCGATCAGGCCGAGGATGTTGTTCAGGGTCTCGGTGGTTTGCGGAATATCGCCGTCATTCAGACCCAGGCGGGCCAGGTGGGCGATTTTTTCCACCTCGGAGCGTTCAAGCGCCATCGGGGGTTCTCCAGTGGAAGTGTGACAGAAAGGCTGCAGGGAACGGATGTCGCGAGCCAGCGGTCAAAGGCCGCGATGTGCAGCTACAAGGCCCGGAAAAACAGGCAATCTACCATATTGCCGCCTTGCTCAAAATCCCTGCCGTTGTTAGAGTTTGCCGCACTTTTTACCTGCGCGTTTTGCGCGCCTGGCCTTCACCCACGCGTTGCCTAGGGTCCCTTCCTAATGTTCAAGAAACTGCGTGGCATGTTTTCCAGCGATCTGTCGATCGACTTGGGCACTGCCAATACCCTTATTTATGTGCGCGAGCGCGGTATCGTCCTGAATGAGCCGTCGGTGGTCGCGATCCGTACCCACGGCAACCAGAAGAGCGTCGTGGCCGTCGGCACCGAGGCCAAACGCATGCTCGGCCGTACGCCTGGCAACATCTCCGCGATCCGCCCGATGAAGGACGGCGTGATCGCCGACTTCAGCGTCTGCGAGAAGATGCTGCAGTACTTCATCAACAAGGTTCACGAGAACAGCTTCCTGCAGCCGTCGCCGCGCGTGCTGATCTGCGTGCCGTGCAAATCGACCCAGGTGGAGCGCCGCGCCATTCGTGAATCGGCCCTCGGCGCCGGTGCCCGTGAAGTGTTCCTGATCGAAGAGCCGATGGCCGCTGCTATCGGTGCCGGCCTGCCGGTCGAAGAGGCGCGCGGTTCGATGGTCGTCGACATCGGCGGTGGTACCACCGAGATTGCCCTGATTTCCCTGAATGGTGTGGTTTACGCCGAATCCGTCCGTGTCGGCGGCGACCGTTTCGACGAGGCCATCATCACCTACGTGCGCCGCAACTACGGTTCGCTGATCGGTGAAGGCACCGCTGAACGTATCAAGCAGGAAATCGGCACCGCCTATCCGGGCGGCGAGATCCGTGAAGTCGACGTACGCGGCCGCAACCTGGCTGAAGGCGTACCGCGCAGCTTCACCCTCAACTCCAACGAAGTGCTCGAAGCGCTGCAGGAGTCCTTGGCGACCATCGTCCAGGCGGTCAAGAGCGCGCTGGAGCAATCGCCGCCCGAGCTGGCCTCGGACATCGCCGAGCGCGGCCTGGTGCTGACCGGTGGTGGCGCGCTGCTGCGTGACCTGGACAAGCTGCTCTCCCAGGAAACCGGCCTGCCGGTGATCGTTGCCGAAGACCCGCTGACCTGCGTCGCCCGTGGCGGCGGCAAGGCCCTGGAAATGATGGATCGCCACGCCATGGACCTGCTCTCCACCGAGTAAGGGGTTCGCTAGTGGCTCGCCGTCGTGCCGCCTTCGGGCGGCACGCGCATATTCGAGCATTGCAGTACACTCGGCCCAACCTTCGCCTGACCGGTTTGCCTTTCGCATGAATTCGCGCGCTTTTCGCCCCTGTGGCGCACGAGGAGCAGGTCATTAAGCCGCTCTTCGCCAAAGGTCCCTCGCTGGGCATTCGTCTGCTGGTATTTGCCGTACTGTCGGCGGTGCTGATGGTGGTCGATGCCCGCTTCGAGACGCTCAAGCCGCTGCGCAGTCAGATGGGCCTGGTGCTCACGCCTTTCTATTGGCTGGCCGATGTGCCCGTACGCGTCTGGGATGGGGCAACTCAGCAGATTTCCTCGCGCAGCGAACTGATGGCCGAGAACGAGAAGCTCAAGGCCGAGGCTCTGCTGCTGCAGCGTCGCCTGCAGAAGCTGGCAGCGCTGACCGAGCAGAACGTGCGTCTGCGCGAACTGCTCAACTCCGCGGCGCTGGTGGATGAAGAAGTGCTGGTTGCTGAGCTGATCGGCGTCGATCCCAATCCCTATACCCACCGCATCCTGATCGACAAGGGCGAGAAGGATGGCGTGTTCCTCGGGCAGCCGGTGCTCGATGCGCGCGGGCTGATGGGCCAGGTGGTCGAGATCATGCCCTACACCTCGCGCGTGCTGTTGCTCACCGATAACACCCACAGCATCCCGGTACAGGTCAACCGCAACGGTCTGCGTGCCATCGCCGTCGGCACCGGCAACCCGGAGCGCCTGGAGCTGCGTCACGTCGCCGATACCGCCGATATCAAGGAGGGCGATCTGCTGGTCAGTTCCGGCATGGGCCAGCGCTTCCCGGCCGGCTACCCGGTGGCCACGGTCAAGGAAGTGATTCATGACTCCGGCCAGCCTTTCGCTATCGTTCGTGCCGTACCGACCGCTGCGCTCAATCGCAGTCGTTATCTGCTGCTGGTGTTCTCCGACCGGCGCACGCCCGAGGAGCGCGCCAACGATTCCGCCGAGGCCCAGGAAGCCGCCGACCGCGAAGCCGAGCAGGCGCGCAATGGCGAGCCGGCAGCTGACGCACCGGCCGCTGACACACCGGCCGCTGACGCCCCCGCACAGGAGAGCAACTGATGGCTGGCGTACAGCCCCGTAACGGCTGGGTGATCTGGCTGAGCCTGGCGCTCGGTTTGTTGCTCAGTGTTTCGCCGTTGCCCGAGTTCATGCAGATCGGTCGCCCGCTGTGGGTCGCCTTGATTCTCACCTATTGGGTACTGGCTCTGCCGCATCGTGTCGGCATGACCACCGCCTGGATTCTTGGCCTGGCGCAGGACGTGCTGTTCGGCACCCTGCTCGGGCAGAACGCCTTGATCCTCACCCTGATCACCTTTCTGGTGCTGAGTCTGCACCAGCGCCTGCGCATGTTCCCCATGTGGCAGCAGAGCATGGTGCTGATGGTGGTGTTCGGTCTCGCCCAGCTGGTTCAGCTGTGGCTCAACGCCCTGACCGGTAGTCGTCCTCCAACCCTGGCCTTCGTCCTGCCGGCACTGGTCAGCGCTCTGCTGTGGCCCTGGATCTGCGCCATCCTGCGCGGTCTGCACCTGCGCCTCAACGTCAACTGAACGCGGCCTGCCGCACGGCTGGCCGAGGTTCGCAAGGGAGATACCCGCATGGCCGAGCTGTTTCTGGCCTCCGCCTCGCCCCGTCGCCGTGAATTGCTGGCTCAGATCGCCGTGCCCTGCGTCACGCAAATCGCCTCGATAGATGAAACGCCCTTGCCAGACGAGCCTGCGACAGCCTATGTAGAGCGTCTGGCGCGGGAAAAGGCGCGTGCTGTGCTGCTCGCGTTGGGCGATTCTGCCGACGCCGTGGTGCTGGGTGCGGATACCGCCGTGGTGCTCGAGGGTCAGATACTCGGCAAACCGCAGGATTTCGCCGACTGCAGTCGCATGTTGCGCGGGCTCTCGGGGCGCACTCATCAGGTGATGACGGCCGTAGCCCTGGTCAGCGCGCAGCGTGAAGCGGCGCAGGTGGTGTGCAGCGAAGTGACCTTTCGTCACCTCGGCGATGCCGAAATTGCTGCCTATTGGGCCAGTGGCGAGCCCGCCGACAAAGCGGGCGGTTATGGTATTCAGGGATTGGCGGCAGTATTCGTCAGTCGTCTCGAAGGCAGCTATTCGGCCGTGGTCGGGCTGCCATTGTGTGAGACGGCGCAGTTACTCGGTGATTTCGGTATCGCCTGCTGGCAACAAAAGGCTGCGAAATAAACTATCTGCCCTGCTGAGCGGGCATTGAATCCAGCGGGATGGATGCATGAGCGAAGAGATTCTGATCAATATCACGCCGATGGAGTCGCGCGTGGCGGTGGTGGAAAACGGCGTGCTGCAGGAAGTGCACGTCGAGCGCACGCAGAAGCGCGGCATCGTCGGCAATATCTACAAAGGTAAGGTGGTGCGTGTGCTGCCCGGCATGCAGGCGGCCTTCGTCGATATTGGCCTGGAGCGTGCTGCCTTCATTCATGCTTCCGAGATTTCCACCCGCGAGGGCACTGCGGTGGAGCCGATCAGCGCCCTGGTCCACGAAGGGCAGAGCCTGGTGGTGCAGGTCACCAAGGACCCTATCGGCAGCAAGGGGGCGCGTCTGACCACTCAGTTGTCGATCCCTTCGCGTTATCTGGTGTACATGCCACGCACCAGTCATGTCGGAATTTCGCTGAAGATCGAAGACGAAGCAGAGCGCGAGCGCCTCAAGCAGGTGGTCGCCGATTGCGTCGCCGCCGAAGGCATTGAGGAGGCCGGCGGCTTCATCCTGCGCACCGCTGCCGAGGGCGCAGGTGCTGATGAAATCCTGATCGACATCCGTTATCTGCGCCGCCTCTGGGACCAGATTGGTGCGCAGATTCAGAACTGCAAGGCGCCCACGGTGATCTACGAGGATCTGTCTCTGGCGCTGCGCACCCTGCGCGACCTGGTCAGCCCGCGGACCGAGAAGATTCGCGTGGACTCGCGGGAAACCTTCCAGAAAATCACGCAGTTCGTCGCCGAATTGATGCCGGAGATCGCTGATCGTCTCGAGCATTATCCAGGCGAACGGCCCATCTTCGACCTGTACGGTGTCGAGGACGAAATCCAGCGCGCACTGGAGCGCAAGGTGCCGCTGAAGTCCGGCGGTTACCTGGTGGTCGACCCCGCCGAGGCGATGAGCACCATCGACGTCAACACCGGCGCCTTCGTCGGCCATCGCACCCTCGAAGAAACCATCTTCAAGACCAATCTCGAGGCAGCCACCGCCATTGCCCGTCAGCTGCGTCTGCGCAACCTGGGCGGCATCATCATCATCGACTTCATCGACATGGAAGACGAAGAGCATCAGCGCCAGGTACTGCGCACCCTGGAGAAGCAGCTCGAGCGTGATCATGCCAAGACCAACATCATTGGCATCACCGAGCTCGGCCTGGTGCAGATGACCCGCAAGCGCACGCGTGAAAGCCTCGAGCAGATTCTCTGCGAGCCCTGCAGTGCCTGCCAGGGGCGCGGCAAGTTGAAGACGCCGGAGACCATTTGCTACGAGATCTTCCGTGAAATTCTGCGTGAAGCCCGCGCCTACCAGGCGGAAAGCTATCGCGTGCTGGCCAATCAGAAGGTGGTCGATCGCCTGCTCGATGAAGAGTCGGGCAACGTCGCCGATCTGGAAGCCTTCATTGGACGTACCATCAAGTTCCAGGTGGAAACCATGTATTCCCAGGAACAGTACGACGTGGTGCTGCTCTGAGCACGGGGACTGTCGAGGTGAACGCTCTGGCGCGCCTGTTTGCGGCGCTGCTGCGCTGGGGGCTGGGTCTTTGCGCCGCCGTGCTGGTGCTGGCCGCGCTGTACGTCAGCCTGGGCCGTGAGCTGGTGCCGCTGGTGGCCGAATACCGGCTCGAACTGGAAGATCGTGTCACGGCGCAGCTGGGTGTGCCGGTACGTATCGGTCGCCTCGAAGGTCGTTGGCAGGGCTTTGCCCCGGTGCTGGAGGCGCATGACGTGCGCCTGGGCAGCGAAGAGGAAGGCCTGAGCCTGGAGCGCGTACGACTGGTACCGGATGTGGGCGGCAGCCTGTTGGCACGCCAGCCGCGCATCGCCCACCTGCAGTTCGAAGGGCTGCAGCTGAACGTGCAGCAGAACGCCGATGGTGGCTGGCGGGTGCAAGGGATGCCACAGCGCAGCGGTCCCGAGCTGGATGTCGAACAGCTGCTGGAACAGTTGCAGATCGTGCACCGCATCAGTCTGCTCGACAGTCGCGTGGTGCTGCAGCCGCTCGATCAGGCACCGCTGCTGCTCAGCTACGTTAGCTTGAGCCTGCGCTATGGCAACAACAGCCAGCGCCTCGATGGGCGCCTGTTGCTGCCCGATGGTCAGCCGGTGGCGCTGCGACTGCGCACGCGCATGCAGCCCAAAACCTGGCGTGAGGCGCAGTCCGAGCTTTATCTGAGCCTGCCGCAGAGCGACTGGGCCGCCTGGCTGCCGAAATCGCTACTTGGCGACTGGCAGCTACAGCGCCTGCAGGCTGGCGGCGAGCTGTGGCTGGAGGGCCGTGGTCTGGTCCTGGACAGGGGCGCCTTGCGTCTGCACGCCCCCGAGCTGGCCGGCGGCCAGGCCAAGCATGAAGCAGTGACGCTCAAGGACCTGGCCTTCAACGCCTTCTTCACTCAAGACAAGCAGGGTGTGCGGGCGCAGATCGACTCCCTGGCTTTGACCCATGGTGAGCAGCGCATCGGCGAGCTACACCTGAACCTGAATCAGAAGGACGTGGGCGAGGTTGACGAGCGTTGGGCGCTAAGCGCCGATCGCCTCGATCTGGCGGCCTGGGCGCCGCTGGTGCAGGCGTTGGTGCCGATGCCTGATGCAGCCCGCGATGTCCTGGTCGCGCTGGCGCCGGTGGGCGCGGTCAACAACCTGCTGCTCGACTATTACCCGCAACGTGAAGGCGCCGAGCGCCTGCAGTTCGCCGCCAATCTGGACAGGGTGGGCATCCAGGCCTACCACGGTGCGCCGGCTGCCGAGAACGTCAGTGGCAGTGCCTCGGGCAATATGTTCCAGGGCGAGCTGCGCCTGAACAGCGAAAATTTCGCCCTGCATCTGGATCAACTGTTCCCCAAACCCTGGCGCTATCGTCATGCCCAGGCGCGCTTGAGCTGGGACTGGAATGAAACCGGCCTGACCCTGTACAGCCCCTATATGCGCGTGGATGGCGAGGAGGGGCAGGTCGCCGGTGACATGCTGATCCGCCTGCTGCGCGACCCAGAGGCCGAGGACTACATGGACCTGCGTGTCGGCATGCGCGACGGCGATGCGGCCTACACCGAGAAGTACCTGCCGAGTCGCGCGCCGGGTATGAGCGCCGAGCTCGACCAATGGCTGAAGACTGCCATTCGTGCTGGCCATGTCGAAGAAGGTTACTTCCAGTATCAGGGCTCGCTGAACAAGGGCGCACGGTTGGGGGCACGCAGCCTCAGCCTGTTCTTCAAGGTCAAGGATGCCGAGCTGGCCTTCCAGCCCGGTTGGCCGTCGCTGCGCGAGGGCGTGGGTGAGGTGCTTATCGAGGATGATGCAGTGCGCGTGCGTCTGCAGAGCGGGCGCTTGCAGGAAAGTACGGTCAGTAATGTCGTGGCCAATATTCCACTGTTGCACGACGGCAAGCCGCCGCGCCTGCAGCTCGATGGTGAGGTGCAGGGCAGCCTGAGTGATGCCATCAAGCTGATGCATGAGGCACCACTGGGAACAGCGGAAATCTTCGACGGCTGGCAGGGCGAGGGGCCTCTGGCCGGGCGCCTGCAACTGGATATTCCGCTGCAAAAAGGGGTGCCACCTGTTGTGGTGGTGGACTTCGCCACCGAGGGGGCGCGCCTCAAGCTGACCAATCCTGATTTGCAGCTGAGCAACCTGCAGGGGGCGTTTCGCTTCAATAGTGCCGCTGGCTTGAGCGCGCCGGATGTGCGTGCCGAGGTCTTCGGTCGCCCGGTACGCGGCAAGATCAGCGCCGAGGGTGCGCGTGGCAAGGCGCTTACACGTTTCGATCTGCGTGGACAGGTGCAGGTCGAAACTCTCAGCCAATGGCTGGGCGGGCCGCAGAAGCTGCCGGTCAGCGGCGTGCTGCCGTATCGCCTGCGCCTGACCCTGGATGGCGATGACAGTCAATTACGCGTCGACTCCAACCTGCGTGGTGTGGCGGTCGAGCTACCAGCCCCGTTCGGCAAGACGGCGCAGCAGACGCGTGATACCAGCTGGCGCATGACCCTGGCCGGTCGTGAGCGCCGCTACTGGGCCGAGTATGGCGATCTGGCCAGCCTGAATCTGGCCGCACCTCCAGGCGCGCTGGCTGAGGGGCGGGGTGAGCTGGTGCTCGGTGGTGCCCCGGCGGGGTTGCCGCCTGGCCAGGGGCTGCGCGTGCGCGGGCGCTTGGACGAACTGGATCTCGATGCCTGGAAGCAACTCGGCAGCAATCATCCGGTCAGGTTGGATGCTGATAGCCAGCGCCTGCTACGCAGTGCACGGCTGGATGTCGGACGCTTCCGTGGTTTTGGTCAGGAGATCGAGCAACTGACGCTTGGCCTGGCGCGAGAAGGCCAGGCCTGGGCCTTGCAGATCGACAGTGAGTTGGCCGCCGGGCGTGTGCTGTTGGCCGATCGTGCGGACACGCCGATTGCCATCGACCTGCAGTATGTACGCCTGCCGGCGCCTGACGCCGAAGCGGCGAAGGTCGTCGATGCGCCTGATCCCCTGGCCGATTTCGATCCCGGCACGCTGCCGGCCATGGATATCCGTATTCAGCGTGTACAGCGTGGCGACAAGGTGCTGGGCGCCTGGTCGCTCAAGGTCAGGCCCGAGGCGCAGGGCGTGCGTTTCGATGAACTCGACCTCGATCTGCAGGGGCTGAAGATTGGTGGTAGTGGTGGCTGGCGAGGCACGCCTGGCAACACCCAAAGCTGGTACAAGGGGCGTCTGCAGGGCAAGGATCTCGGCGACATTCTGCAAGCCTGGGATTATGCCCCCAGCGTTACCAGCGAAAGTTTCCGGGTAGACGCCGATGCTACCTGGCCCGGTTCTCCGGCGTGGTTCTCGCTCAGGCGTTTCTCCGGCAATCTCGATCCTTCGCTACGCAAGGGCCAGTTCGTCGAAGTACAGGGCTCGGCCCAGGCGCTGCGGGTATTCGGCCTGCTCAACTTCAACTCGATTGGCCGGCGTCTGCGCCTGGACTTCTCCGACCTGCTGGGCAAGGGGCTGAGTTACGACCGGGTCAAGGGCAACCTGCAGGCCACCAATGGTCTGTTCGTCACCCGGGAGCCGATCACCCTGGCGGGGCCGTCGAGCTACCTGGAGCTCAATGGCAATCTGGACATGCGCGATGAGCGCATCGACGCCAAGCTGCTGGTGACCCTGCCGGTGACCAACAACTTGCCACTGGCAGCACTTATTGTCGGCGCGCCGGCCATTGGCGGGGCGTTGTTCGTGGCCGACAAGTTGCTCGGTGACAAGGTTGCGCGTTTCGCCAGCGTCCAGTACGACGTCAAGGGCCCGCTGCAGGATCCGCAGATCAGCTTCGACAAACCCTTCGAAAAACCGCAATGAAGTCGCTTCTTGGCGTAGGCTGTTGCATCAAGCCCTGAAGAGTGTCGCCATGAATCTCGCTGTAATCCAGATGGTCAGCCAGGATGACGTGCAAACCAATCTGCGCCTGGCGCGGCGCATGCTGGAGCGTGCAGCCCAGGGCGGTGCGCGCCTTGTCGTGCTGCCGGAGAATTTCGCGGCCATGGGCCGCCGCGACCTGGCTGCCATCGGGCGGGCCGAGGCGTTGGGCGAGGGGCCGATCCTGCCCTGGTTGAAACGCGCTGCTCGTGACCTCAGTTTATGGATAGTGGCCGGCACCTTGCCGCTACCGCCGGATGATGATGCCGACGGCAAACCGCACGCCTGCTCATTGTTGATCGACGATCAGGGCGAGCGTGTGGCCCGTTACGACAAGCTGCATCTGTTCGATGTCGAGGTGGCCGACAACCGTGGCCGTTATCGCGAGTCCGATGATTTCGCCCATGGCCAACGCGTCGTGGTGGCGGATACGCCGGTCGAGCGTCTGGGCCTGAGCGTATGTTATGACTTGCGCTTCCCCGAGCTGTTCACTGCGCTGCGTGAAGCCGGCGCCGAGCTGATCAGCGTGCCGGCGGCGTTCACCGCCGTGACTGGCGCGGCGCATTGGCAGGTGCTGACCCGCGCCCGTGCCATCGAAACCCAGTGCTATGTGCTGGCCGCCGGGCAGGGCGGCGAGCACCCGGGGCAGCGCATGACCTTTGGCCATTCGGCGATCATCGACCCCTGGGGTAAGGTAGTGGTCGAGCAGGATCAGGGCGACGGTGCTCTGCTGGCTGCCCGTGATGCCGCCGAGCAGGCGAACATTCGCCAACGCATGCCGGTGCAGCAGCACCGCCGATTCTTTTCATCGGACGTACCGCGTCCGATCGTTGTGGAGTGACCATGAATACGATGTTGCAATCCGTCAGCGAGCACCTGCTTGCGCCCGGTAACCTGACGTTCGACAGGCTCAGCAGCGTGCTGGGTGACGTCGCAGGCCCAGGTATCGATGCCGCCGACCTGTACTTTCAAAGCCAGGTTTCGGAAACCTGGGTATTGGAGGATGGCATCGTCAAGGAAGGCAGTTTCAATCTCGATCAGGGGGTCGGTGTGCGCGCCCAGTCGAGCGAGAAGACCGGTTTTGCCTACAGCAACGCCATCAGCCTCGATGCCCTGACGCAAGCTGCCCGGGCCGCACGTTCGATCTCGCGCGCCGGCCAACAGGGCCGCGTGCAGGCGTTCGTCAGCCCGCAGGTGACCCAGTTGTATGCCGAAGACAACCCACTGAACGTCATGGACCGCGCCGAGAAGGTTGAATTGCTGCAGCGTATCGACCGTGCCACGCGCGCGCTGGATCCGCGCATCAAGCAGGTTACCGTGAGCCTGGCCGGGGTTTGGGATCGCATTCTGGTGGCGGCCCACGACGGCAGCCTCAGCGCTGATATCCGCCCGCTGGTGCGCTTCAATGTCAGTGTCATCGTCGAGCAGAACGGGCGCCGCGAGCGCGGTGGCCATGGCGGCGGCGGACGTACCGACTACCGCTATTTTCTGGAAGAAGACCGCGCCATGGGCTATGCCCGCGAGGCGCTGCGCCAGGCGCTGGTCAACCTTGAAGCCATCGCAGCACCCGCCGGCAGCATGCCGGTGGTGATGGGCGCCGGCTGGTCCGGCGTGCTGCTGCACGAAGCAGTCGGCCACGGCCTGGAAGGCGACTTCAACCGCAAAGGCAGTTCAGCCTACAGCGGCCAGGTCGGGCAGAAGGTCGCGTCCAGCTTGTGCACCATCGTCGACGACGGCACCCTGGCCGGGCGGCGTGGTTCGCTCAGCGTCGACGACGAAGGCACGCCGACCCAGTGCACCACGCTGATCGAGAATGGCGTACTCAAGGGCTACATGCAGGACAAGCTCAACGCGCGCCTGATGGGTGTGGCCGCTACCGGCAACGGTCGTCGTGAATCCTATGCGCACCTGCCGATGCCGCGCATGACCAACACCTACATGCTGGCGGGCGAGAGCGACCCGGAAGAAATCATCCGTTCGGTGAAGAAGGGCATCTACTGCGCCAACCTTGGCGGCGGCCAGGTGGACATCACCAGCGGCAAGTTCGTCTTTTCCACCAGTGAGGCCTACCTGATCGAGGACGGCAAGATCACTGCGCCGGTCAAGGGCGCCACCCTGATCGGCAATGGCCCGGAGGCCATGAGCCGGGTGTCCATGGTCGGCAATGACCTGGCGCTGGACAGCGGCGTCGGCACCTGTGGCAAAGACGGTCAGTCGGTGCCGGTGGGCGTCGGCCAGCCGACGCTGAAGATCGACGCGATCACAGTTGGCGGCACCGGTGCGTAAAGCGAAGCAGGTTCAGCGCAGGCCGCGGTGGATTTCGTCGAGCTCGCGGATGTACTTGAACACCTTGCGCGCGGCGGCTGGCGGCTTGTTGCGCGCCGCTTCGTGCTGAGCATGACGGACCAGGCCGCGCAGGTGCTGGACGTCAGCCTCGGGGTAGAGCTCGACGAAGCTTTCCAGCGCGCTGTCGCCTTCGGCGATCAGGCGGTCGCGCCAGCGTTCGAGGGCATGGAAGCGTTCGTTGTACTCGCGGGTGGAGCTGTCCACCTGGTCGAGCATGGCGCCGATCGCGTCGACATCCTGTTCGCGCATCAGCTTGCCGATGAACTGGATGTGGCGTTTGCGCGCGGCATTGGCGGTATGTTTCGGCGCTTCGGCGAGCGCGCGGCGTAGGGCATCGGTCAGTGGCATCTTGGCCAGCAGATCCGCCTTGAGCGTGGTCAGTCGCTCGCCAAGGTCCTGCAGGGCATGCAGTTCGCGTTTGACCTGGGATTTGCTCTTCTCCAGGGAGAAGTCGTCGTAGGAATCAGACATGGGGTGGGTCCAGAGGGAAACGCCGCCATGATAGCAGTAACCGTGACTGCCGGCCCGCGGACGGGCAGTCGAGAGCAGGCCTTGGGTTTCGTACAAAGAGTGCCTGCGCCAAGAGAATCGGGAGTGGTTATGAGTGAAGTAGAACGCATCGGGCCGCAGGCCTTGCCAGTGCTGCAAGAGCAGGTCGAGGCCATTCTCGCCGAAGCCAGGCGCCAGGGTGCCAGTGCCTGCGAGGTGACGGTATCGGCTGGTCAGGGTCTGTCCACCACGGTGCGCCAGGGCGAAGTGGAGACCGTCGAATTCAATCGCGACCAGGGTTTCGGCATCACCCTGTATGTGGGCCAGCGCAAGGGCTCGGCCAGCACCTCGGCCACCGGTAGCGAGGCCATTCGCGAGACCGTGGCGGCAGCCCTGGCGATTGCCAAACATACCAGCGAGGACGAGTGCGCCGGCCTGGCCGATGCCGCGCTGATGGCCCGTGAACTGCCTGAACTCGATCTCTATCACCCCTGGTCGATCACCCCGGAACAGGCGGTGGAGCAGGCGCTGGCCTGCGAGGCCGCGGCTTTCGCCGCTGACACGCGGATCAAGAACGCCGATGGCACCAGCCTCAATACCCACCAAGGCTGTCGCGTATACGGCAACAGCCACGGCTTCGTCGGCGGTTACGCCAGCACCCGCCATAGCCTGAGCTGCGTGATGATCGCCGAAGGAGAAGGGCAGATGCAGCGCGACTACTGGTATGACGTCAACCGTCAGGGTGAACTACTGGCTGATGCTAAGGGTATCGGCCAGCGGGCTGCCGAGCGTGCGGTCAGCCGCCTTGGTGCACGACCGGTACCGACCTGTGAGGTGCCGGTGCTGTTCGCTGCCGAGCTTGCCGGCGGGTTGTTCAGTCACCTGCTGGCGGCAATCTCGGGCGGCAATCTCTATCGTCACTCCTCTTTCCTCGAAGGCGCACTCGGCCAGCGTCTTTTTCCCGAGTGGCTGACTCTAGACGAGCGTCCGCACCTGCCGCGCGCACTGGGCAGCGCGGCTTTCGATGGTGATGGCCTGGCCACTTATGCCAAGCCGTTCGTGGAGAAGGGAGAGCTGGTGTCCTACGTACTTAGCACCTATTCCGGGCGCAAGCTGGGTTTGCCGAGCACTGCCAACTCAGGAGGTGTGCACAACCTGTTCATCACCCATGGCGATGAGGATCAGCAGGCGCTGATTCGGCGCATGGGGCGCGGTTTGCTGGTTACCGAGCTGATGGGCCAGGGGCTGAATCTGGTGACGGGTGATTACTCGCGCGGCGCGGCGGGCTTCTGGGTGGAGAACGGCGAGATCCAGTTCCCGGTGCAGGAGGTAACCATCGCCGGCAATCTGCGCGACATGTTCCGCCAGGTCGTTGCAGTCGGTTGTGACCTGGAGCGGCGTGGCAATATCTGCACCGGCTCGGTGCTGATCGAGAAGATGACCGTCGCCGGCAGTTGAAGTCGGCAGTAACGACAAGGCCACCCGTGGGTGGCCTTCGTTTTGGCTGGAGGTATTACTCGCCTTCGTCGAAGTAGTTCTCTATCAGGCCTACCAGGGCGGCCATCGCTTCTTCGTCCTGCTCGCCTTCGGTCAGCAGGTGCACATTGGTGCCCTTGCCGGCAGCCAGCATCATCACCGCCATGATGCTCTTGCCGTCTACCAGGCTGTCGGCGCTGCGGCCGATGCGCACTTGGCAGGGGTAGGTGCTCGCTACACCGACGAACTTCGCCGCGGCGCGGGCATGCAGACCAAGTTTGTTGATGATGGTGATTTCACGTGCTGGCATCGCGGCAGGATTCCTTAGCTGAGGTCGCGGTGACGCACCTGGACGTTCTTCAGCGAGTCTTTGAGTGCCTGGCTCAGGCGGTTGGCCAGGTACACCGAGCGGTGGTGACCACCGGTGC
The DNA here is from genome assembly GCF_003052605.1 of Ectopseudomonas oleovorans. Taxonomy (GTDB): domain Bacteria; phylum Pseudomonadota; class Gammaproteobacteria; order Pseudomonadales; family Pseudomonadaceae; genus Aquipseudomonas; species Aquipseudomonas oleovorans_A. The sequence goes on from NZ_QASO01000049.1 coordinate 17,347, forward strand.
AGCCAATGGCGATGGTGACATAGGCGCGGTTGCTGGCGGCGAAGCGTGGCAGCCATTTTTCCAGATAGGCGAGGATGTCCTGATACATCTCCTCGACCTCCGGCTGCGCAGCCAGGTAGTCGATCACCGGTTGATCCAGGCCGGAGTAGTCGCGCAGTTCCGGCTTCCAGTAGGGATTGGGCAGGCAGCGCGCATCGAACACCAGATCGGCGTCCACCGGCATGCCGCGCTTGAAGCCGAAGGACTCGACGAGAAAGGCGGTTCCGGTCTGTGTCTGGCCGAGCAGGCGCAGTTTGAGCGTATCGCGCAGCTGGTAGAGATTCAGGCGGGTGGTGTCGATCTTCAGATCGGCACGATCGGTGATCGGCGCCAACAGCAGACTTTCGTACGCAATGGCTTCGGCCAGCGAGCGCTTATCGTTGGTCAGCGGGTGGCGTCTGCGGGTTTCGGAAAAGCGCTTGAGCAGGGTTTCGTCTTCGGCATCGAGATACAGCACATCGCAGCGGATATTACGTTTGCGTACTTCTTCGAGCAGCTCCGGGAAGCGCTTGAGCTGGCTCAGCAGATTGCGTGCATCAATGGAAACGGCCACTTGCGGCAGCAGCATGTCGCTGTGCGGCAGGAAGCGCTCGGCGAGGTCCGGCAGCAGACCGGCCGGCAGGTTGTCGATGCAGTAGAAACCGTTGTCCTCAAGTACATCGAGGGCGGTGCTCTTGCCCGAGCCCGAGCGACCGCTGACGATGATCAGGCGCATGTTTATTGACCGTTCTGAATGTCCACGACGACCTGATAGAGATCTTCGCCGCTCTTGGCCTGGCGCAGGCGTTCACGTACATCCTGGCGATCGAGCATACTGGCGATCTGACGCAGCAGTTCGAGGTGGGCATCGGTGGCCGCCTCCGGCACCAGCAGCACGAACAGCAGATCGACCGGCGCGCCGTCGATGGCGTCGAAGTCGACTGCCGTCTCCAGGTGCAGGACTGCACTGATCGGGGCACTGCAGCCAGCCAGGCGGCAGTGGGGAATGGCAATGCCGTTGCCGAAGCCGGTAGAACCGAGCTTCTCGCGGGCGATGAGGCTTTCGAATATGTCCTGAGCATCCAGGTCGGGTAGATCGCGCGCAACCAGGTTGGCGATCTGTTCTAGCACGCGTTTCTTGCTGCCGCCCGGCACGTTCACCAGGGAACGGCCGGGGGTCAGGATATTTTCAAGTCGGATCATGGATAGGGAATGTTAGCGGGCCGTGGCGCCTTGCAGGCGTTCGAGCTGCTTTTCCTTGTGCTTGATGAGTTGACGGTCGAGTTTATCGGCCAACAGGTCGATGGCAGCGTACATATCCTGGTGTTCGGCGTTGGCGACGACTTCGCCGCCGGCGATGTGCAGGGTGGCTTCGATCTTCTGTTTGAGTTTCTCGACCTCCATGGTCACCTGTACGTTGGTGATCTTGTCGAAGTGGCGTTCCAGTCGGCCCAGTTTCTCGCCGATATAGTCACGCAGGGCGTCGGTCACATCCAGCTGATGTCCACTGATGTTGACTTGCATACCGCTTTCTCCTTGTTGCCTTGTGTAAGAGACGGGTCTGGTTCGACCCGCCGCCGGAACACTTTGGCCTGAAGGCCTGAGGCCTTCAGTCAATCTGGCCTACATCAGTCGCTTGCGCTCACTCGAGGGCGCTATGCCGAGGGACTCGCGATACTTGGCGACCGTCCGACGGGCGACTTGGATGCCTTGTGCCTCCAGTAAACCAGCGATCTTGCTGTCGCTCAACGGCTTTTTCGCGTTTTCTGCTGCAACCAGTTTTTTGATGATCGCGCGGATCGCGGTGGACGAGCATTCGCCGCCTTCGGAGGTGCTGACGTGGCTGGAGAAGAAATATTTCAGTTCGTAAATGCCACGCGGGGTGTGCATGAATTTCTGCGTGGTAACGCGTGAAATCGTCGACTCGTGCATACCCACGGCTTCGGCGATGTCGTGCAGCACCAGAGGCTTCATCGCCTCGTCGCCGTAGTCGAGGAAGCCACGCTGGTGCTCGACGATCTGCGTGGCCACCTTCATCAGCGTTTCGTTGCGGCTCTGCAGGCTCTTGATGAACCAGCGGGCCTCCTGCAACTGGTTGCGCATGAAGGTGTTATCGGCGCTGGAATCGGCGCGTTTGACGAAGCCGGCATACTGCGGGTTGACCCTCAGGCGCGGCATGGCTTCCTGGTTCAGCTCCACCAGCCAGCGTTCGTTGTGCTTGCGCACGATAACGTCGGGCACGACGTATTCCGGTTCGCTGGACTCGATCTGCGAACCCGGACGCGGATTCAGGCGCTGGATCAGGTCGATGACCTGGCGCAGTTCGTCTTCCTTGAGCTTGGTGCGGCGCATCAGCTGGGCGTAATCGCGGCTGCCGAGCAGTTCCAGATAGTCGCCGACCACGCGCTGGGTTTCGTTCAGCCAGGGGGTGTTGGCAGGCAACTGACGCAGTTGCAGCAGCAGGCACTCGCGCAGGTCGCGGGCGCCGATACCGGCCGGTTCGAACTGCTGGATGCGGTGCAGCACCACCTCCACTTCGTCCAGTTCGACATCCAGCTCGGGGTCGAAGGATTCGGTCACTTCCTCGAGGGTTTCTTCGAGGTAGCCGTCGTTGTTGATGCAGTCGATCAGGGTCGCTGCGATCAGGCGGTCCTTGTCCGACATGGGGGCCAGATTCAGTTGCCAGAGCAGATGGCTGTGCAGGCTCTCGCCGCTGGAGGTGCGAGTGGTGAAATCCCACTCGTCATCATCGTTGCTGGGCAGGCTGCTGGCGCTGGTCTGGTAGATGTCTTCCCAGGCCGTATCGACTGGCAACTCGTTGGGAATGCGCTCGCCCCACTCGCCCTCTTCCAGGTTGTCCACCGTGGGGGTGGTTTCCTGGTAGCTGTCTTCCTTGCTCGGGGCTGGGGTGGCGCTTTCGGCGCCATCAGCCATCGGATCGCTGTTGTCGAAGTCGTCGCCGTCTTCCTGGCGCTCGAGCATGGGATTGGATTCCAGTGCCTCCTGGATTTCCTGTTGCAGGTCCAGGGTAGACAGTTGGAGGAGGCGGATAGCCTGTTGCAGCTGCGGGGTCATCGTCAGCTGCTGGCCCATCTTGAGGACTAGCGATGGTTTCATTGCAGACCTTAATTTACTGGCGAGTTACGCCTTCCACATCAGGGCGCCGAAGCGCCGCCAGGAAGCAAATTATATGCCTGAATTTCTCGTTTTTGCCTAGGGGTTGCAATATTTCTGTAGCGAAATAGTGAGCGACCTACAGGTTGTGTGAAAGCGTAGCGAGCGAAGGTGAGGCAATACCGATGGCGGCCCCGCAAAAACAGGCGAGAAAGCGCAGTTTACGACTGTAAATGAGCATTTTGAGCCTGTTTTTAACGCAGCATCACCGAGTGCAGTAGTTTTCACGCAGCCTGCTACAGGCGGAATTCGTGGCCCAGGTAAACCTCTTTCACCGTCTGGTTGGCGAGGATGGTCTCGGCGTCACCTTCGGCGATCAGCTGTCCATCGTTGACGATGTAGGCGGTCTCGCAGATGTCCAGGGTTTCGCGCACGTTGTGATCGGTGATCAGGATGCCGATGCCCTTGGTCTTGAGGTGATGGATGATCTGCTTGATATCGCCCACCGAGATCGGGTCGACCCCGGCAAAGGGTTCGTCGAGCAGGATGAACTTGGGGTTGGTGGCCAGCGCGCGAGCAATCTCCACGCGGCGTCGCTCACCGCCGGACAGGCTCATACCGAGGCTGTCGGCGATATGGTGGATATGGAATTCCTGCAGCAGGCTTTCCAGTTCTGCCTGACGCCCGGCGCGGTCCAGGTCCTTGCGCGTTTCGAGGATGGCCATGATGTTGTCGGTCACCGACAGCTTGCGGAAGATCGAGGCTTCCTGCGGCAGGTAGCCGATGCCGGCGCGCGCGCGACCATGCATGGGCTGGTGACTGACGTCGAGGTCGTCGATCAGCACGCGGCCCTGGTCGGCGCGTACCAGGCCGACGATCATGTAGAAGCAGGTGGTCTTGCCTGCGCCGTTGGGGCCGAGCAGACCGACGATCTGACCGCTTTCGATGCTCAGGCTGACGTCACGCACGACCTGGCGGCTCTTGTAGCTTTTCGCCAGGTGTTGGGCTTTGAGAATGGCCATTACTGCTGCTGATCCGCGGGTTTGTTCTTCGGTTGGATGACCATGTCGATACGCGGGCGCGGCGTGCTGACGTTGCCGCCTGTTGCGCGGCCGGCGTTGACGATCTGGCGGCGGGTGTCATAGACGATCTTCTCGCCTTCGAAGGTATTGCCTTCCTGAATCACCTTGGCCTGGTCGATCAGTACGATGCGCTCATTGCTGGCGAAGTACTGGATGGTCTTGCCGTAGGCCTTGACGATGTCCTTGTCCACGGCTGGCTTCTGCTCGTAGTACGCCAGGTTGCCCACCGAGGTGAAGACGTCGATATCGCCGCTGGCGGTCTGGGTGATGGTGACGGTGTCACCCGTGATCTTCAGGGTGCCCTGAGTGATGATCACATCGCCGCGGTAGACGGCTACACCTTGTCGGTCATCCAGTTCTGCGCTGTCGGCCTGGATGCGAATCGGTTGATCACGATCCGATGGCAGTGCCCAGGCAGCCGCGCTTCCCAATGCGGCGCCGAGGCTGAGAATCAGGGGGAGGGTATTAACGAACCTCATGCTGGCCTCTTACGTTGGACTGCAGGAGCATCCTGCCGTCATTCAAGTACGCTTTCATTCCTTGTGCCGTGGTTACCCCGTTGGCCGCGACGATTCTAACGGCTTGCTCGGTCTGCGCATATTCCTTGTCAGGAATAACGGTCATGCGGCTGCTGGTGATGATGGTTGGACGGTTCTTGGCGTCGGTGCGGGCGATGCGCACGTCGTCGATCAGTTCTACCTCGACGCCGCCAGGCGAGACTTCGGCGCGCTGGCTGGTGACTTCCCAGGGCAGCTCGGTGCCGCGATAGAGCTCCAGCTTGGGGGCGTCGATCAGGGTGATGTCGGTGCTTTTGATGTGCTCGAGCTTGTCCGCGGTCATGCGGTAGTGCAGTTTGCCGTCATCCTGGAACTGCACGGTGCGCGCGCCCACTGCATAGAAGTCAACGACGTTGTTGTCGCTGGCCCGCTGGGCTTGGCGTGCGCTGTCCGGGGCAAGGTTCCAGTAGCCGAGTGCGGCCACGACGACTGCAATCAGAGCAAAGATCAGAGTGTTGAGGATTTTACGCGGCATGCTGTTCTCTACAGGTAGGCGGCCTGGGCCGCATCCAGTGTGCCCTGGGCACGCATGATCAGTTCGCAGAATTCCCGTGCCGCACCGTCGCCGCCGCGTGCCTGGGTTACGCCATGGGCGTGCTGGCGCACGAAGCTGTCGGCGCTGGCTACGGCCATGCCCAATCCGACACGGCGAATGACTGGAAGGTCCGGCAAGTCGTCGCCAAGATAAGCAACCTGTTCATAGCTTAGGCCGAGTTCGGCGAGCAGGCCGTCGAGTACCACGAGTTTGTCTTCACGACCCTGGAACAGGTGCTGGATACCCAGGTTATTGGCGCGGCGCTCGACCACCGGGGTTTTGCGCCCGCTGATGATGGCGGTGCGCACACCCGAGTTGATCAGCATTTTGATGCCGTGACCGTCGAGTGTGTTGAAGGTCTTGAACTCGCTGCCGTCTTCGAGAAAGTACAGGCGGCCGTCGGTCAACACACCATCGACGTCGAAGATCGCCAGTTTCACGGCGCGTGCGCGTTGCAGCAGTTCGTTCATCACATCACTCCCGCACGCAGCAGATCGCCGAGGTTGAACGCGCCGATCGGGCGATCATTGCCGTCGACTACCACCAGGGCGCTGATCTTGTTGTCTTCCATGATCTTCAGGGCTTCGGCGGCGAGCATCTCGGCGCGAATGGTCTTGCCGTGCGGCGTCATCACGTCGTCGATCCGGGCATCGCGTACATCGATGCCCTTGTCCAGTGCGCGGCGCAGGTCGCCATCGGTGAAGATCCCGGCCAGATGGCCATCAGCCTCCAGGACGGTGGTCATGCCCAGGCCCTTCTGGGTCATTTCCAGCAGGGCGTCACGCAGGCTGGTGCCGCGGGTGACTTGAGGCAGGCTCTCGCCGCTGTGCATCACGTTCTCTACCTTGAGCAGCAGGCGCCGGCCAAGGGCGCCGCCCGGATGGGAAAACGCGAAGTCTTCGGCGGTGAAGCCGCGCGCTTCCAGCAGGGCGATGGCCAGTGCGTCGCCCAGTACCAGGCTGGCGGTGGTCGAGGAGGTCGGCGCCAGGTTGAGTGGGCAGGCTTCCTGCGAGACGCGCGCATCGAGATTGACATCGGCGGCCTTGGCCAATGGAGAATCCGGGTTGCCGGTCATGCTGATCAGGCGGATGCCGAGGCGTTTGATCAGCGGCAGCAGGGTGATGATCTCGGCGGTCGAGCCCGAGTTCGACAGCGCCAGGACGATGTCGTCCTTGGTGATCATGCCCATGTCGCCATGGCTGGCTTCTGCCGGGTGGACGAAGAAAGAGGGGGTGCCGGTGCTGGCCAGGGTCGCAGCGATTTTGTTGCCGATATGCCCGGACTTGCCCATGCCGACTACTACCACGCGTCCCTTGCAACTGAGAATCAGCTCGCAGGCCTTGATGAAATCGGCATTGATGCGGGGCAATAGCTCCTGTACCGCTTCAAGTTCGAGGCGGATGGTGCGCTGCGCGGAATCAATCAGGTCACGGGTCTGGTTCATGCTGGGCAAGGCTGTCGGGCGAAAAAAGACGAGGATTATAACGGGAAAAGCTTGTCGTGCTCACCTTTGCCGTATGCAGGGCAGTGCCGAAGCTGTCGCAAGTCTGAACGCTGCGCCGTGGTGCTATTGGGCGAGATGTTCGGCAAATGCTATAGTTCGCGGCCATTTTGGCCCGATAGGGTCTGTTCCCGTTTCGCTCGCGGCTCGCGATGAAGCGGGAGCAGACCCTAACTGGCGCGTGTCCTCGCTTCTGGAGGCGGCGTCTGCCAGGAAGGCCTGATTTTCAAGGAGTTCAGATGAGCGCCGAGCACGAGTACGCGATCGAGTTGCAGGGCGTGAGCTTTCAGCGCGGCGCGCGGTCGATTTTCGACCAGGTCGATATCCGCATACCGCGCGGCAAGGTGACCGGCATCATGGGGCCGTCCGGCTGCGGCAAGACCACGCTGCTGCGTCTGATCGCTGCCGAGCTGCGTCCTTCGGCCGGTGATGTTCGTGTAGCGGGCGTCAGCCTGCCGAAGCTGTCGCGCGACGAGCTGTTCGACATGCGCAAGCAGATGGGCGTGCTGTTTCAGAGCGGTGCACTGTTCACCGACCTCGATGTGTTCGAGAACGTGGCCTTTCCCCTGCGTGTGCATACCCAACTGCCGGAAGAAATGATCCGCGACATCGTCCTGATGAAGTTGCAGGCCGTTGGCCTGCGCGGAGCGCTGGAGCTGATGCCGGACGAGTTGTCTGGCGGCATGAAGCGCCGTGTCGCGCTGGCCCGAGCCATTGCGCTCGATCCGCAGATTCTGCTGTATGACGAGCCTTTCGTCGGTCAGGACCCCATCGCCATGGGCGTCCTGGTGCGCCTGATCCGCCTGCTCAACGATGCGCTGGGGATCACCAGTGTGGTGGTTTCTCACGATCTTGCAGAAACCGCCAGTATCGCCGACTACATCTATGTCGTCGGTGATGCACAGGTGCTGGGGCAGGGCACACCGGCCGAGTTGATGGAGTCGGATAACCCGCGCATTCGCCAGTTCATGAAGGGCATTCCGGATGGGCCGGTGCCGTTTCATTTTCCGGCGCCGGACTACCGCGAAGATCTGTTGGGGAGAGGTTGATGCGCAGAATTTCACCGCTCGAACGGCTGCGCCTGTTCGGTCGTGCGGGTATCGATGTGGTCGCGACCCTGGGGCGCTCTGTCCTGTTTCTGGTCAACGCTCTGTTCGGGCGCAGCCGTGCCGGCAAGCCTTTGCAGCTGTTGATCAAGCAACTGTTCGCGGTTGGCGTGATGTCGCTGGCGATCATCGTCGTGTCCGGCATCTTCATAGGCATGGTGTTGGCCCTGCAGGGCTACAACATTCTGGTCAGCTATGGCTCCGAACAGGCTGTTGGGCAGATGGTCGCCCTGACCCTGCTGCGTGAACTTGGCCCGGTGGTGACCGCGCTGCTGTTCGCCGGTCGCGCCGGCTCGGCGCTGACTGCCGAGATCGGCAACATGAAGTCCACCGAGCAGCTCTCCAGCCTGGAGATGATTGGCGTCGACCCGCTCAAGTACATCGTCGCGCCGCGGCTGTGGGCCGGCTTCATCTCCATGCCGCTGCTGGCGATGATCTTCTGCGTGGTCGGTATCTGGGGTGCGGCGATGGTCGCCGTGGATTGGCTGGGCGTCTACGAGGGCTCGTTCTGGGCCAACATGCAGAACAGTGTTTCCTTTTATGACGATGTGCTCAATGGCGTGATCAAGAGCATCGTCTTCGCCTTCGTGGTGACCTGGATCGCCGTGTTCCAGGGCTACGACTGTGAGCCCACTTCCGAAGGCATCAGCCGTGCGACCACGCGCACCGTGGTGTACGCCTCGCTGGCCGTGCTTGGCCTGGATTTCATTCTGACCGCTTTGATGTTTGGAGATTTCTGATGCAAAACCGCACGCTGGAGATTGGTGTCGGCCTGTTCCTCATGGCCGGTGTGCTGGCCCTGCTGTTGCTGGCCCTGCGCGTCAGCGGCCTGAGCGTCGGCAGTGCTGGCGATACCTACAAGGTCTACGCCTATTTCGACAACATCGCCGGGCTGACCGTGCGCGCCAAGGTCACCATGGCCGGCGTGAGCATCGGCAAGGTCACTGCGATCGATCTGGATCGTGACAGCTACATGGGCCGGGTGACCCTGGAGCTCGATGGCGGCGTCAATAACCTGCCTGAGGATTCCACTGCGTCGATCCTGACTGCGGGGCTGCTCGGTGAGAAATACATCGGCATCAGCGTTGGTGGTGACGAGGAGGTGCTCAAGGACGGCAGCACCATCCACGACACGCAGTCCTCGCTGGTGCTGGAAGACCTGATTGGCAAATTCCTGCTCAATTCGGTCAATAAAGATGAGGCCAATTGATGAGGGCTCCTGACATGTTCAAAACCGTGCGTAATTCCCTGCTGGTGTTGCTGGCTGCCATGCCGCTGCTGGCCATCGCTGCACCAAGCGCCCATGAAGTGGTGCAGCAAACCACCGAAACCCTGCTGGCGGACCTCAAGGCCAATAAGGAGCGGTACCGCAACAATCCCAATGCCTTCTACGACTCGCTCAACGAGATTCTCGGCCCGGTGGTGGATGTCGAGGGCATCGCCCGTGGCGTGATGACCGTGCGCTATTCGCGTCAGGCTTCGCCTGAGCAGATGAGCCGCTTTCAGGAGAACTTCAAGCGCAGCCTGATGCAGTTCTATGGCAACGCCCTGCTCGAGTACAACAACCAGGACATTCGTGTGCTGCCAGCCAGCGGCGGGGCCGAGGGCGAGCGCACCTCGGTCGGCATGGAAATTCGTGATGGCAAGGGCGTGGTCTACCCGCTGTCCTACACCATGGTGTTGATCGATGGTCGCTGGAAGTTGCGTAACGTGGTGATCAACGGCATCAACGTCGGCAAGCTGTTCCGCGATCAGTTCGCCCAGTCGATGCAGAACAACCGCAACGATCTCGACAAGGTCATCGACACCTGGGCTGACACAGTCGCCAGGGCGCGTCAGGCTCGAGGCGAATCGTGAGTCAGGCGAGCATCGGCGAGCGCGCTGCTGGGCAATTGCAGCTCAGCGGTGTGCTCGATTACAGCACCGGTCCGCTGCTGCGTGAGCAGGGCGCGCGCCTGATCGCCGCCAGCAGCGCGACGCGTCTGACGCTCGACTGCAGCGCGGTGGAAAAGTCCAGCAGCGTCGGCCTGGCGCTGTTGCTGGCGTTCATGCGCGATGCGCGCAAGGCCGGGCGTGAGCTGACCATCAGCGCGCTGCCCGACGACATGCGCGAGATCGCTCAGGTCAGCGGCTTGCTGGAGTTGCTGCCGCTGCAAGCGTGAAGTGTTTCCCGTCGTTGTGTCTGTGCCGGTGCTGGCGGGGTTCGCAGGCGGGAGGCTTTTTTGTATGATGGCCGACCCGCGGGCGCTGGTAGCCCGAATGCGTCAGTCGAGGTCGAGCATGCAGGCTGCAGAAGTAAAAAGCCTCCTAGAGGAAAAACTCCCGAATACCCAGGTGGAAGTCGAAGGCGAAGGCTGTAACTTCCAGCTCAACCTGATCAGCGACGAACTGGCCGCCCTCAGTCCGGTCAAGCGTCAGCAGCAGATCTATGCTCACCTCAATGCCTGGATCGCCGATGGCAGCATCCATGCGGTGACCATGAAATTCTTCAGCCAGGCCGATTGGGCCGCGCGTTCCTGAGCCTGCGGGCGACGAGATTCCTATGGATAAACTGATCATTACCGGCGGCGTTCGCCTCGATGGCGAAATCCGCATTTCCGGTGCGAAGAACTCTGCGCTGCCGATTCTGGCGGCCACTTTGCTGGGCGACGAGCCCGTCACCATCTGCAACCTGCCGCACCTGCACGACATCACCACCATGATCGAACTGTTCGGTCGCATGGGCATCGAGCCGGTGATCGACGAGAAGCTGGCAGTCGAGGTCGACGCGCGCGCCATCAAGACCCTGGTCGCGCCTTACGAGCTGGTAAAAACCATGCGCGCCTCGATTCTGGTGCTTGGCCCCATGGTTGCGCGTTTCGGTGAGGCCGAGGTGGCGCTGCCGGGCGGCTGCGCCATTGGTTCGCGTCCGGTCGATCTGCACATCCGTGGCCTCGAGGCCATGGGGGCGATCATCGATGTCGAGGGTGGTTACATCAAGGCCAAGGCGCCGGAAGGTGGCCTGCGTGGCGCGCATTTCTTCTTCGATGTGGTCAGCGTGACCGGCACCGAGAACATCATGATGGCCGCGACCCTGGCCAAGGGCCGCAGCGTGCTGGAAAACGCCGCGCGTGAGCCTGAGGTGGTCGACCTGGCCAACTGCCTGATCGCCATGGGCGCGAAGATCCAGGGTGCCGGTACCGACACCATCATCATCGACGGCGTCGAGCGCCTGCATGGCGCGCGTTTCAACGTCATGCCCGACCGTATCGAGACCGGCACCTACCTGGTGGCCGCTGCCGTTACCGGTGGTCGAGTCAAGGTCAAGGACGCCGATCCTTCGACTTTGGAGGCCGTGCTGGCCAAGCTGCAGGAAGCAGGCGCCGAAATCACCACCGGTCCGGACTGGATCGAGTTGGACATGAAGGGCAAGCGCCCCAAGGCTGTCAACCTGCGTACCGCTCCCTATCCGGCGTTCCCCACCGATATGCAGGCGCAGTTCATCGCCCTGAACGCGGTAGCTGAAGGCACCGGCACCATCATTGAAACCGTGTTCGAAAACCGTTTCATGCATGTCTACGAGATGCTGCGCATGGGCGCCAACATCCTGGTCGAAGGCAATACGGCCGTGGTTACCGGGGTCGACAAGCTCAAGGGCGCACCGGTGATGGCGACTGACCTGCGCGCCTCGGCGAGCCTGGTGCTGGCTGCGCTGGTGGCTGACGGCGATACGCTGATCGACCGCATCTACCACATCGACCGTGGTTACGAGTGCATCGAAGAGAAGCTGCAACTGCTCGGTGCCAAGATCCGCCGCGTTCCGGGTTGATGGCGATCTGCTGCGCGTCGGTTCTGCTGCGTTAAAAACAGTCTGGAACGCCAGCCCGGTCGAATGCTCATTTGCAACTTGTAAACTCCGCTTCCTCGCCTGTTTTTGCCTTGCATGACTCTAGCTCGCGAGATCGCAGATAGTGTGGCCAACCTTCTCGGGAGGCCGCTACCGCTCAAGGAAACCGTTCCATGCTGACCATCGCCCTGTCCAAAGGCCGCATTCTCGATGACACCCTGCCATTGCTGGCGGCGGCGGGCATCGAGCCGACCGAGAACCCGGACAAGAGCCGCAAGCTGATCATCCCGACCACTCAGGATGACGTGTGCCTGCTGATCGTACGTGCCACCGACGTGCCCACTTACGTCGAGCATGGCGCAGCCGACCTCGGCGTGGCGGGCAAGGACGTGCTGATGGAGTACGGTGGCCAGGGCATCTATGAGCCGCTGGATCTGCAGATCGCCAAATGCAAGCTGATGACGGCTGGCAAGGTCGGTGCGCCGGAGCCGAAAGGCCGCCTGCGCGTGGCCACCAAGTTCGTCAACGTCGCCAAGCGCTACTACGCCGAGCAGGGCCGTCAGGTCGATATCATCAAGCTCTACGGCTCGATGGAACTGGCGCCGCTGGTGGGCCTGGCGGACAGGATCATCGATGTGGTCGACACCGGCAACACCCTGCGCGCCAACGGTCTGGAACCGCAGGAGCTGATCGCCACCATCAGCTCGCGCCTGATCGTCAACAAGGCTTCGATGAAGATGCAGCACGCGCGCATCCAGTCCCTGATCGACACCCTGCGTAGCGCCATCGAGGCGCGACATCCGCACTGATCTCTTTCGAGGAAGCGCTGAAGTAGTCGTCATTCCCGCGAAGGCGGAAACCCAGAACATGCAGCACCTGGGCTCCCGCCTTCGCGGGAGTGACTGTTCAGAGTTTTCTCCAGCCTATCCGTGTCATAGCCAAATTCTCAGGTGCCCGCACGGTGGGCTTGCTACTCTAGCGGCGCCTGAAATTTGCCATCACACGAGGCTTAGCCATGACTGCTCCAATCGCCATTCGCCGACTCAATGCCGCTGACCAGGATTTCGCCCGACACCTGGATCATCTGCTGAGCTGGGAGAGCGTGTCCGACGATGGCGTCAACCAGCGCGTGCTGGAAATCATCCAGGCCGTGCGCGAGTGTGGCGACGCTGCTCTTGTCGAATACACCCAGCGTTTCGATGGCCTGCAGGTCGCCTCCATGGCCGACCTGATTCTGCCGCGCGAGCGCCTGGAACTGGCCCTGACCCGAATCAGTGCCGAGCAGCGCCAGGCGCTGGAAGTGGCTGCCGAGCGGGTGCGCAGCTACCACGAGAAGCAGAAGCAGGACTCCTGGCGCTACACCGAAACCGACGGCACCGTGCTGGGGCAGAAGGTCACCCCGCTGGATCGCGCCGGCCTGTACGTGCCGGGCGGCAAGGCGTCCTACCCGTCCTCGGTGCTGATGAACGCCATTCCGGCCAAGGTCGCCGGTGTGCCGGAAGTGGTAATGGTGGTGCCGACCCCGCGCGGTGAGATCAACGAGATCGTTCTCGCTGCTGCCGCCATCGCCGGTGTCGATCGTGTGTTCACCATCGGTGGCGCCCAGGCCGTGGCCGCGCTGGCCTATGGCACCGAGAGCGTGCCGCCAGTCGATAAAATCGTAGGACCTGGCAACATCTACGTGGCCACCGCCAAGCGTCATGTGTTCGGCAAGGTCGGCATCGACATGATCGCCGGCCCCTCCGAGATTCTTGTGGTCTGTGACGGCCAGACCGATCCGGACTGGATCGCCATGGACCTGTTCTCCCAGGCCGAGCACGACGAAGATGCTCAGTCGATCCTGGTCAGCCCGGATGCCGCCTTCCTCGGCCGCGTCGCCGAGAGCATCGCCAAGTTGCTGCCGACCATGGAGCGTGCCGAGATCATCCGCACCTCGCTGGAAGGCCGTGGCGCGCTGATCCAGGTGGCCGACATGGCGCAGGCCATCGAGGTGGCCAACCACATCGCGCCGGAGCACCTGGAGCTGTCGGTCGCCGATCCGGAAGCCTGGCTGCCCGAGATTCGCCACGCCGGTGCGATCTTCATGGGCCGCTACACAGCAGAAGCCCTGGGCGACTACGTGGCAGGCCCGAATCACGTGCTGCCCACTTCCGGCACCGCGCGGTTCTCCTCGCCGCTGGGGGTGTACGACTTCCAGAAGCGCTCGTCGATCATCTTCTGCTCGCCGGATGGCGCGTCGGAGCTGGGCAAGAGCGCCTCGGTGCTGGCCCGTGGCGAATCGCTGACCGCGCATGCGCGTAGCGCCGAGTACCGTATCAAGCCATAGGCCAGTCCGAACCTGTAGGAGCCAGCTCGCTGGCGAGCCGTGCCTGAAAGTATCGCCGGCAAGCCGGCTCCTACATCAAACAGATCGAACCATTTCGAGGAGAGAAGGGCAGATGAGCAAATTCTGGAGCCCCTTTGTCAAAGACCTGGTGCCCTATGTGCCAGGTGAGCAGCCCAAGCTGAGCAAGCTGGTCAAGCTCAATACCAACGAGAACCCTTATGGTCCTTCGCCCAAGGCCATTGCGGCGATGCAGGCCGAGGTCAACGACAACCTGCGCCTGTACCCGGACCCCAACAGCGATCGCCTGAAGCAGGCAGTGGCTGACTACTATGGCGTGCAGACCAACCAGGTGTTCGTCGGCAACGGCTCTGACGAGGTGCTGGCGCATGCGTTCCATGGCCTGTTCAAGCATGACGCGCCTTTGCTGTTCCCGGATATCAGTTACAGCTTCTATCCGGTTTATTGCGGCCTGTACGGTATAGAGCAGCAGCAGGTGCCGCTGGACGAGCAGTTTCAGATCCGCGTGGAGGATTATGCTCGGCCCAATGGCGGCATCATCTTCCCCAACCCCAATGCGCCGACCGGCTGTCTGCTGCCGCTCGAGGCCATCGAGCGCCTGCTGCAGAACAGCCCGGACAGCGTGGTGCTGGTAGACGAGGCGTATATCGACTTCGGCGGCCAGACGGCCATCGCTCTGGTCGACAAGTATCCGAACCTGCTGGTCACCCAGACCCTGTCCAAGTCGCGCTCTCTGGCGGGCTTGCGCGTAGGCATCGCGGTCGGTCATCCGGATCTGATCGAGGCGCTGGAACGGATCAAGAACAGCTTCAACTCCTATCCGCTCGATCGCATGGCCATCGCGGGTGCTGCGGCGGCGTTCGAGGATCGCGCTTATTTCGAGAAAACCTGCCAGCAGGTGATCGACAGTCGTGAGGTAGTTGTCGCCGGTCTACAGGGGCTGGGCTTCGAGGTGCTGCCTTCGGCGGCGAACTTCGTCTTCGCCCGTCATCCGGACAAGGATGCCGCGACTCTGGCAGCCGGGCTGCGTGAGCAGGGGGTGATCGTGCGTCACTTCAAGCAACAGCGCATCGCCCAGTTCCTGCGTATCAGCATTGGTACGCCGGAGCAGAATCAGGCGCTGCTGGACGTGTTGCGGGGGCTCTGAAGGCGCCCGACTGTTAGCTGCAGTGCACGAAAAAGCCGGCGTGATGCCTAGGGTCTGTTGCCGTTTCGACGCGGCCGTGCGCGAAACGGCAACAGACCCTGATGTCGATCAGATAAGGTTTTTGGCTTTTGTAGGGTGGCCCGGGCGGCGCTCCGCTTCAGTCCTCCAACGGCGGCCAATGTGGGCTGAAGCCCACCCTGCAAATCGAACCGCCGGGCAACAGTTAAATTCGTTCCTATACGATTGCAGCGCCCGTAAACCAAGCGTTTAGGCACTTAACTGACTGGCACTAGGCGTGATGCCGACTATTTCGTTGCGTAGAACTCAGTTGTCGTTGACTGGCGGGCGGATGCCGATTTCGGCGGTCAGCTGCAGTGGTTTGCCGTTGCGCAACACGTCGATGCGAATCTTGTCGCCTGGCTTGGTACGTGCAACCTGATTCATCGAACGGCGACCGTCGCTGGCCGCTTCGCCATCGATGCTGAGGATCAGATCGCCCGGCTGCAGGCCGGCTTTCTGCGCCGGACCATCGCGATAGACACCCGCCACGACGATGCCGGGGCGTCCATCGAGACCGAAGGATTCGGCCAGCTCCGGCGTCAGCGGCTGCACCTCGACACCGAGGTAACCGCGGATCACCTTGCCGTGTTCGATGATCGCCTGCATCACTTCCATGGCCAGTTTCACCGGGATGGCGAAGCCGATGCCCTGCGAGCCGCCGGACTTGGAAAAGATCGCCGTGTTGATGCCCACCAGGTTGCCGTGCGCATCGACCAGTGCGCCGCCAGAGTTGCCTGGGTTGATCGCCGCATCGGTCTGGATGAAGTCTTCGTAGGTATTGAGGCCCAACTGGTTGCGCCCGGTGGCGCTGATGATGCCCATGGTCACGGTCTGGCCGACGCCGAAGGGGTTGCCGATGGCCAGGGTCACATCGCCGATGCGAATGCTGTCGGAGCGCCCCAAGGTGATCGCCGGGAGATTGGGCAGGTCGATCTTCAATACGGCCAGGTCGGTTTCCGGGTCGCTGCCGATCACCCGTGCCAGGGTTTCGCGGCCGTCCTTGAGGGCGACGATGATCTGGTCAGCGCCGCTGACCACGTGGTTGTTGGTCAGCAGGTAGCCTTCACGGCTCATCAGCACCGCCGAGCCGAGGCTCGACTCCATACGTTGCTGGCGGGGCAGGTTGTCGCCGAAGAAGCGGCGGAAGGTTGGGTCTTCGAACAGCGGATGGGCGGGTTTGCTCACCAGCTTGGTGGTGTATAAGTTGGCGACGGCTGGCGATGCGGTATCGACTGCCTTGGAGTAGGACACTGGGCCTTCCTGCAGGCGGCTGTAGAGCGGTGCCTGTACCAGCTGCACTTCCTGGCGGGGCAAGCCGACCCACTCCGGGTAGCGCTGGATCAGCAGCAGTGCGAATAACACACCGACCAGCAGGGGCCAACCGAGAAAACGCAGTGCCTGGGGCATCGAGACAATCCTGAGGGTTGCGGGGGCCAAATCCGGCCCTTAAGGTGGCGCATTATAGTGAGGCGCTCGCCAATTAGGCAGCGGCCCGCAACAGCTTGTGAGGAATCTTCATGGCCATTGCCCTGACCACGCTCGTGGAAGAAGCTGACGCTTTTCTTAATGCGTCGCGAATCAGTGATTACTGCCCCAATGGCCTGCAGGTCGAGGGGCGCCCGCAGGTCAGCCGTATCGTCAGCGGCGTTACCGCGAGCCAGACATTGATCGAGGCCGCCATCGACGCCAAGGCCGATGTGCTGCTGGTGCATCACGGCTACTTCTGGAAGGGCGAAAACCCCTGCGTCACCGGCATGAAGCAGCGTCGCCTGAAAGCGCTGCTGGCGCACGACATCAGCCTGCTGGCCTATCACCTGCCGCTGGATGTGCACCCCGAGGTGGGCAACAACGTGCAGCTTGCACGTCAACTCGGCATCGTCGTCGAAGGCCCGCTGGAGCCGGAAAACCCGCGTACCGTTGGCCTTGTCGGCTCACTGGCCGAGCCGATGAGCGCCGCCGATTTTGCCCGGCACATCCAGCAGGTGCTCGGGCGCGAGCCGCTGCTGGTTGCGGGCGACGGGCTGATCCGCCGCGTTGGCTGGTGCACGGGCGGCGGCCAGGGCTATATCGACCAGGCGATTGCCGCCGGGGTCGACCTGTACCTGACCGGCGAAGCCTCCGAGCAGACCTTCCACAGCGCGCGTGAGAATGGCGTGAGCTTCATCGCTGCCGGTCATCACGCCACCGAGCGCTACGGCGTGCAAGCGCTGGGTGAGTATCTGGCACGGCGTTTCGCCCTCGAACACCTGTTCATCGACTGCCCGAATCCGATCTGAGCGCAGCGCATTTGGCGCTGAGCAGATTGCTCTAGGGCGAGCTACAAGTCGGCGTCATGCCACGCCGTGCGCGCCATGCATCCGTCCAACCGTTGTAGTGATCGAGGCCGGCAAGCTGCTCGATCTCGATGCACGATGAGTCGCCCAGGTATTGCTGCCAGCGCTCGGCCAGATTGGCCGGAACGTTGCGGTCCTGCATGCCGACCAAATGGCGCTGCGGCAGCTTTTGCAGGCGTTGCCTGTAATCGAGTGGCTCAAGTGAGCCGTGCAAGGGGCTGAATCGCTGTTGAGCCGCCCAGAGTCTTGGCGAAAGGTTGCCAGCCAGGCTTTGCACCGCCGATACGTCATCGCGCCGTGCGGCCAGTAGCAAGGCCAGCGCGGCGCCGCCAGAGTAGCCGATCAACTCCAACTGCTCGCTGCCGTATCGTTGTTTGAGCATGTCGAGCGCTTGATCGAGTGCGACGAGGACCTCGGGGGAGAAGCGCGCATCCGTCCATAATCCGATATGGCAACTTGCATTGCGGACGTACTGGCAGGGGCGCGCCAGCCAGGCGGCAGGTTGCGGGTCGCTGAGGGCCAGTAAAGCGAACCAGTCACCGCTGGGCGTGGGGTCGAGGCTGGGCTGGCCAGGGGTGATCCAGGCGCGACCATCGCCTTCGATGTAGACCCTTAAATGGGGACTGGCCTTGGGGTTGCGAGCCACCGCGGCCAGCAGCGGGAAGGGCTGGCTGTCTAGCACGAGTAGCTGGTGTCTGACCGAAAGTTGTTCTTCCAGGCGTTGTTTGGCTGGCGCGGCGCAACCGGCCATTGTGAGTATGAGCGACAGCGTCATGAGCGGGTAAAGTCTGCTAGTTGTTTTCATGGCTGCTCGTCATTCGAGAAAATCTTCATGCAAAAGCGAACGCCCGGCTCAGGCCGGGCGTTCGGGTACAGCGGACAGGCTGGGCGGCTTAGAAGTCGTAGCGCACCTTGGCCTGGAACACGTCGGCATCGAAGTCCGACTTGCCGATGCGATCATAGCTGCCGCCCAGGGTTAATGCCCCGATACGGTAGTTCAGAGCGATACCTGCCTCGTAGCTATCGCGCGAGGGCTTGGCGCCACTGGTCACGAAGGGCGTACCGCCCAGTACGTAGGAGGAGGTGCTGCGTGCCTGGTCGGCGGCGAAATCATGATAGGCCATCAGGCGCAGTTCCGGCTCCAGGGAGCCCTGACCGACGCGAATCTGGCTTGCCAGGCGAGCGCCTGCTCCCAGTTCGATGACTTCGTAACGCTGATCTTCCGTACGCAGGGCGGCGGACGAGCCCTTCTCCCGGTAGCCATCGATGTCGACGCGACTGTAGCGGCCGGCGACGCGTGGCTCCAGAGTGATGTTGCCTGCGTGCAGGCCGTAACCGGCCGTGACATTCAGACCAAGCAGCGAGCTGTCGTAGTTGCCTTTGGCCTGAGTGCCGGCGATGTAGCGTTTGCTGCTGTTGTCGTTGATGCCGTAGCTCAGGCTGGCATCGACGAACAGATTACCCTGCTCGAAGCCCGAATACAGGGTCAGCAACTGGCTGTCGACATCGGTCTTGTTACCAGTGTCGCTTTTCACGTCGGTGCGTAGGTTGCTGTACGCGACGCCGAGGGTCAGGTTGTCGCTCAGCTTGCCGTCGATACCAATGGAAATCCCCTTGCTGTCCGCATCGTAGCCGGCGATGCCGTCGCGACGGCCCTGGTCGGCGCTGCTGCTCAGCCCCTGCACCCAGACGCCAGCCTGGCTGAACGACGAGCCCGAGGAGCCGCCGCGCAGGGACGAGGTGCGGGAGCCGACCGCGCTGCTGGTCAGGCCCTGAGCGCCAGTGGCTGCCTGGCTGGCAGCACCATCGACTTGCGGGGTGAGTTGCTGGGCAAGTTTGGCCAGCTCGGCTTCACCGGCATTGGCGAAGGCCTGGGCGACGGCATCGTTGCTGTCGATGTTGCCCTGCTTCAACACGCCGCTATAGAACGGCGCGAAAGCGGCCTGGGCGTTACCGCTGGCACCGGCACCAGCAAGGATGTCCTCGGCCTGACTTGCGGCCTTGCCGCTGACGGTGGCCACTATCTGATTGTCGCCCACATTGAATTGATCGACATTGAGCAGCGCGGAGCTGCTGCTGACCTGCAGGCCCTGGTTGTCGATGGCTTCTGCGGCGAGCAGCAGATATTGCTTGCCGTCGGCGCTGAAGTCGCTGCCTACCGGTGTCAGCAGAAGCCGGCTGCCGTTGGCGAAGTAGGCGGTGCCGTTGACATCGAGAATTGCCTGGTTGGCGTTGGTGGCCTGGCTCAGGCTCAGCTCCACAGTGGCGCCAGTATTGACTTCCAGTTCACCGTTGAGCGTGGTGTGCGGACGTAGCAGAACCAGGTGGCCGGCTGTACCGTTGGGGCTGTCGCTGCTGTTGTACAGGTCGACCCAGCCCTTGCCTGCTTCACCGGTGCTAGGTGCGACCGTGCTGATGCTGTCGCCATCGAAGATACCCTTGCCGGTTACATCCAGCTTGAAAATACCCGCCAGGTTGCCGCCTATGGTGCCGCCGGCCAGCTCGACGCTGACCTGATTGCCGCTGCCGCCTTGAACGGCGTACTGGCCGCCCTGGAGCAGGCCGGCGCTTTGGGTTACGTGCACCGGTGCGACGCTGTTGTCGCCGATCCAGATGCCGAAATCGTCACCTTTGATCGTACCGCTGTTGTGGATACCGCCGGCGATGCTGGCTTGTTCCAGGCGGATGGCGCGAGCGTCATTGCCGATGGCGATGATCGAGCCACTGTTGTTCAGGCTACCGCTGGCTTCGACGCGGTCGAGATAGAGGCCATGGCTGCGCTCGCTGGCGCTCACGGCAATGGTGCCGCTGTTGGTGATCGATTGCACCGTGGCGGGTTTAACGCCCGATAGGTCGAGACCGAAAGCGATCTTGCCGTCTGCCTCAATCTTTCCGGTGTTGACGATGTCGGCCTCGGCCAGATCGCTATTGAGGATCTGGATACCCGCAACCTTGTTGCCGGATACCTTGATCGAACCGTCGTTGCGCACTTCGCCATCGGCATCGGAGCCGAACAGCAGGATGCCTCGGGTATCAGCCTCGCTGCTCGCAGTGACAGCGGCATTGCTGGTGTTGGTGACGGTGATGCTGCCTTCGTTGGTCAGACCGTCGACATTGCTGTTGAACAGCTCTATGCCAATGGCTTCATCGCCGCTCTGCACATCGATGCTGCCGAGATTGACCAGGCTGCCCTCGATATCGCTATCGTCGATCTGAATGCCGACGGCTTCGCCGGCAGGAGCGGAAGCGCTGATGGTGCCTGTGTTGCTCAGGCTGGCCAGCTCGCTATCGTCGACCTTGATACCTGTCGCATCACTGCCTGCCTGGGTGGTCGCTGTAATGTCGCCCGAGTTGCTGACCGCGCCCGCAGTGACGTCCTCCAGCCAGATACCCAGAGCCTCGGTAAGGGCGGTAGCCTTTATGCTGCCTGCATTGAGCAGCGATTGGATGCTGACCTGAGAAATATCGTATCCGCGCGCTTCTTCACCGCTGACTTCGATGCTGCCGGTGGCGCTATTGATGATGTCCGCTTCGGCCAGGTCGCTGTCGAGAATCTGGATACCGGTGGCGTCCGCTTCATCGTTGCCATTGACCTTGATCTGGCCATTGTTGCGCACATGACCGTCGATATTGGCGTACTGGACGAAGATGCCGGAGGGGTTGCCTTCGGTGATGGCGTCGTTGACGTCGATACCGTCGGTGATGGTAATGCTGCCGTCGTTGACCAGCCCGCCCTCGATATCCGCGTATTCGATGGTCATGCCCTGAGCCATCAGGCCGGACGCGTTCAGGCTGCCCTTGTTGATGACTTGGCCGTCGATCTGTACCGCGTCGCCCCAGCCGTCGCCGCTGATATCCAGCGCGCTGGCGTAGTTGCCGACCTCTGCCTGCGGGCCGGTCACGGTAATCTGCGCATCGAGGATCAAATCCCCCTGCAGATCGGTGCCGTCAGCCAGTTCCACGGCATCTTCTTCAGTCGTTAGGTTGCCGGTAATGGTCAGGGATTCGGTAAAGGTTTTACCTTCGAACTCTATTGGGCCGTTGCTGACGTCATAAATGACCGCATGTGCCTGCAGGCTGCTGGTGGCGATGGCCAGTGCCAGCAGAGACTTTGCGAGGTTCGGGTAAGGCATTGGGAGCTCTCCTTGAGCAGCATATAGTCAATAGCCGCAGTCTGGCGGCGGACGGATGGTAATAAGGATGATAGCTATAAGCCACCCTTGAGGTCATGCCTTTTGAGATGCGCGGGAGAATATAAGGTGCTTGAGTCGGACAAGGTCGCAGGCACTCAACGCTCGTGCTGCGGCTTAGGGGCAAGTGCTGCGAAATTTAGGCGAGAGCCTCTGAGAGGCCTTTTTCGGATATAAAACTAGATCGTTTCGATCTAACTGGCGCCCTGAGTATAAGCAGGTGCTGTGGTAGAGTGCGCGCTCGTCCACGGCCCGCCGGCCCCATAACAGCAAACCGTGAGTAGCCATGCTCGACAAATTGACCCATCTGAAGCAGCTGGAGGCGGAAAGCATCCACATCATTCGTGAAGTGGCCGCCGAATTCGACAACCCGGTGATGCTCTATTCCATCGGCAAGGACTCCGCCGTGATGCTGCATCTGGCGCGCAAGGCCTTCTTCCCTGGCAAGCTGCCGTTCCCGGTGCTGCACGTCGATACCCGCTGGAAGTTCCAGGAGATGTATCGCTTCCGCGAGAAGATGGTCAGTGAGTATGGCCTGGAGTTGCTGACCCACATCAACCCCGACGGTGTGGCGCAGGACATGAACCCCTTCACCTACGGCAGTGCCAAGCACACCGACGTGATGAAGACCGAAGGTCTCAAACAGGCACTGGACAAGTACGGCTTCGATGCCGCCTTCGGTGGTGCCCGTCGTGATGAAGAAAAATCCCGCGCCAAGGAGCGCGTGTATTCCTTCCGTGACAGCAAGCACCGGTGGGATCCGAAGAACCAGCGTCCCGAGCTGTGGAGCGTGTACAACGGCAAGGTGAAGAAGGGCGAGTCGATCCGCGTCTTCCCGCTGTCGAACTGGACCGAGCTGGATATCTGGCAATACATCTATCTGGAGCAGATCCCGATCGTGCCGCTGTACTTCGCTGCCGAGCGCGAAGTCATCGAGAAGAACGGCACGCTGATCATGATCGACGACGAGCGCATCCTCGAGCACCTGTCCGATGAAGAGAAGGCGCGCATCACCAAGAAGATGGTGCGTTTCCGTACCCTTGGCTGCTACCCGTTGACCGGCGCGGTGGAGTCCACCGCGACCACGCTGCCGGAAATCATCCAGGAAATGCTCCTGACCAAGACCAGCGAACGGCAAGGGCGGGTCATCGATCACGACGCCGCCGGTTCGATGGAAGAGAAAAAACGCCAGGGCTACTTCTAAGGATTCCTCATCATGAGTCATCAGTCTGATTTGATCAGCGAGGATATCCTCGCCTATCTGGCCCAGCACGAACGCAAGGAGCTGCTGCGCTTTCTTACCTGCGGCAACGTCGATGACGGCAAGAGCACGCTGATCGGCCGCCTGCTGCACGACTCCAAGATGATCTACGAGGATCATCTGGAAGCCATCACCAAGGATTCGAAGAAGGTCGGCACTACCGGCGATGACATCGACCTGGCACTGCTGGTCGACGGCCTGCAGGCCGAGCGCGAGCAGGGCATCACCATCGATGTGGCATACCGCTACTTCTCCACCGCCAAGCGCAAGTTCATCATCGCCGACACCCCCGGCCATGAGCAGTACACGCGCAACATGGCCACCGGCGCTTCGACCTGCGACCTGGCGATCATCCTGATCGACGCCCGTTACGGCGTGCAGACCCAGACCCGCCGGCACAGCTTTATCGCCTCGTTGCTGGGCATCAAGCACATCGTTGTCGCCGTCAACAAGATGGACCTGAAGGACTTCGATCAGGGCGTGTTCGAGCAGATCAAGGCCGACTACCTGGCCTTCGCCGAGAAGATCGGCCTGCGCCCGACCACCCTCGAGTTCGTGCCGATGTCGGCGCTCAAGGGCGACAACGTGGTCAACAGATCCGAGCGCTCGCCCTGGTACACCGGCCAGTCGCTGATGGAGATTCTCGAGAGCGTTGAGGTCGCTGGCGACCGCAACTTCGATGACCTGCGCTTCCCGGTGCAGTACGTCAACCGCCCGAACCTGAACTTCCGCGGTTTCGCCGGCACCCTGGCCAGTGGCATCGTGCGCAAGGGCGATGAAGTCATGGCGCTGCCTTCGGGCAAGACCAGCAAGGTCAAGTCCATCGTCACCTTCGAGGGCGAGCTGGAGCACGCCGGCCCGGGCCAGGCTATTACCCTGACCCTGGAAGACGAGATCGACGTGTCGCGTGGCGACATGCTGGTGCACGCCGACAACCGTCCGCAGGTCAGCGATAGCTTCGAGGCCATGCTGGTGTGGATGGGCGAAGAGCCGATGCTGCCGGGCAAGAAATACGACATCAAACGCGCCACCAGCTACGTGCCGGGCTCGATCCCGAGCATCGTCCATCGCGTCGACGTGAACACCTTGGAGCAGGGCGCTGCCAGCGAGCTGAAGCTCAACGAGATTGGCCGGGTCAAGGTCGCCCTGGATGCGCCGATTGCTCTGGATGGCTACGAGTACAACCGCACCACTGGCGCCTTTATCGTCATCGACCGCCTGACCAATGGCACCGTCGGCGCCGGTATGATCATCGCCGATCCGGTTAGCCATGGCGGCGGTCAGCATGGCCGTCTGGCGCACGTATCGACCGAGGAGCGTGCCTCGCGCTTCGGCCAGCAGCCGGCCACCGTGCTGTTCAGCGGCCTGTCCGGCGCCGGCAAGAGCACCCTGGCCTATGCGGTCGAGCGCAAGCTGTTTGACATGGGGCGTGCGGTTTACGTGCTCGATGGCCAGAATCTGCGCCACGACCTGAACAAGGGCCTGCCGCAGGATCGTGCCGGCCGCGCCGAGAACTGGCGTCGTGCCGCGCACGTCGCGCGTCAGTTCAACGAGGCCGGGCTGATCGCCCTGGCGGCCTTCGTCGCCCCGGATGCCGAAGGTCGCGAGCAGGCCAAGGCGCTGATCGGCAGCGAGCGTCTGGTAACCGTCTACGTTCAGGCTTCGCCGCAGATTTGCGCCGAGCGTGATCCGCAGGGGCTGTATGCCGCAGGGGGGGACAATATCCCGGGCGAAAGCTTCCCCTACGACGTGCCGCTGGATGCCGATCTGGTGATCGATACCCAGGCGCAGTCGGTCGAGGAGGGCGTCAAGGCAGTGCTGGATCTGCTGCGTAGCCGCGGCGCGATCTAAGCACGTGCACTGCAACGAGCCCCGCCTAGTAGCGGGGCTCGTCGTTTGTGGGGTGCCTGTTGTAGGAGCGAATTCATTCGCGATTAAGTGCTAGCTGTCGATGACTTGGCACTCTCCATTAGCGCGCCGCTTGGCCTGATGGGTTTCGCCCCTCACGGGCGAGTCACTTTCTCTTGCTTGCCCAAGAGAAAGTAACCAAAGAGAAGGGCACCCCGCCATCCGGCCCCGGCTGCGCCGGGGTTCCCTCATTCCATCACCACTCCAGGGGCCCGCCACGAAGGGCCATCCCTGGCCCATCGTGGCTCTCGCGACATCCATGTCGCTCAACCCCTTACGCGGCGATTCCATTCGGCCTCCTGAAGGGGACTTGGGCGTCGCCTGCGTGATCGCTGCCTGAAAGCAAAAACAGACACCGTCGAGCTTGAGCTCGAGGAAATCTTGCAAGCTCGCGACCTGGCCCCCTTCAGGAGGCCGAGTGGAGGTATTGCGTAGGAGAGCGAGCCGCATGGATGCGGCGAGATACCGATGGCGGCCCCGCTTAATGGGCCAAGGATGGCCCATGTAAGCCAGCCCCCGGAGCGGCACCGGAGCGAGGGAAGTTTCGCGTAGCGAAACCCGGATGTCGGGGCGCCCTTCTTTGGTACACCTTTCTTGGGCAAGCAACGAAACGTAGCGGAGCGTAGTAACAGCCACAGGCTGGCCCGCAGGGTGAGCTCAGCGAATCAAGGTGTGGCGCCCGTAAGGGGCGCAACCCAAACGTTCAGGCGACGCGGTAATGGATAGTGCTAGGTCAGTAAGTGATACGCACACAAACTTGCCAGTCCTGTGTGTCAACCCGCACTTTCTCCAAACTATCCGAAGAACCATAAAAAAGCCCCGCAATCGCGGGGCTCGGTATTTCTGGCTGGCGGATTACTTCTTCAGCCCGTAGCTCTCGTCGAGCATGCCGGGGCCGTCGCTTTTCGGCGCGTAGTCCTTGGGCATCTCGTGGTTCTTCGGCGGAGTCAGGCGCTCGCGCTTTTCGCCGGCTTCTGTGCTGTTCAGGGTGGCCAGCAGGCGCTGACGGGTCAGCTCATCCAGGGCCAGGCGGTTGGCACCGTCGGACAGGTGCTCCTGCACGTCCTGGTAGCTCTGGGTGAGTTTCTTCACCAGGCTGGCGGTGGTGTTGAAGTGGGTCACCACTTCGTTCTGGTAGGCCTCGAAGCGTGCCTGCATTTCATCCATCTGCCGCTGCGTACGGCCCGGTGCAGCATTGGGGGCCAGGCGGGCTAGCAGAAAGCCCACGGCGATGCCGACCACCAGGGTCAGGGCGGGTATCAACCAGGCTGTAACGGTCTGTTCCACGAGTCCTTCCTCTCAAAACGGCTTTGCTTTACGTTAGCGGCTCGAACCTGCGCTGTATACGTTTACCTCGCAGGCAGTTTGCTAGACGAGTCGACCCGTTGCGGGGTCACGGAGTTCAGTGTTGCTCAGTCGCGAAACCCCTCTTTTCATTCAAGGCCCGGTGGGTCAACTCGAAGCCCTTCTGCTGGAAGTAGCGGACGCCCGAGGCGTGGCGCTGGTTTGTCATCCCAACCCGGTACAGGGCGGCACCATGCTCAACAAGGTGGTGAGCACCTTGCAGCGCACCGCGCGTGACTGTGGTTATCACACATTGCGTTTCAATTATCGCGGTGTTGGCGCCAGTGCCGGCAGCCACGATATGGGTACCGGCGAGGTGGACGACGCCGAAGCGGTGGCCGCTTGGCTCAAGGAGGAGTACCCGAATCTGCCCATCACCTTGCTGGGCTTTTCTTTTGGCGGCTTCGTCGCTGCTGCGCTGGGTGCCCGCCTGGAAGCGCAGGGGCAGGTGCCGAGCAAGCTGTTCATGGTGGCGCCGGCGGTGCATCGCCTGACCGCCGAGACGCCGCCGGCCAGCCAGTGCCCGCTGGTGGTGATCCAGCCTGATGCCGACGAGGTGGTCGAGCCACAGGCCGTGTACGACTGGTCGGCCAATCTCGGGCGTGCCCACGAGCTGCTGAAAGTGGCAGAATGCGGTCACTTTTTTCACGGCAAGCTGACGGACTTGAAGGACATCCTTCTGCCGCGTTTATAAAAAACCGTCATTCCCGCGCAGGCGGGAACCCAGAAGGCCGCAGCACCTAGGCTCCCGCCTTCGCGGGAGTGACGGCAAATGAAGGCCTACCAAGTCATTGCAGCAAGACAAGCGAATTACTATGACCACCCGTATCCTTACCGGTATTACCACCACCGGCACACCGCACCTGGGTAACTACGCTGGCGCCATCCGCCCTGCCATCGTTGCCAGTCGCGATCCGCAGATGGACTCCTTCTACTTCCTTGCCGACTACCACGCGCTGATCAAGTGCGATGATCCGGCGCGCATCCAGCGCTCGCGCCTGGAAATCGCAGCCACCTGGCTGGCGCTGGGCCTGGATACCGACAAGGCGACCTTCTACCGCCAGTCCGACATCCCCGAGATTCCCGAGCTGTGCTGGCTGCTGACCTGCGTCGCCGGCAAGGGCCTGCTCAACCGCGCCCACGCCTACAAGGCCTCGGTGGACAAGAACGTCGAAGCCGGTGAAGACCCGGATGCCGGCGTGACCATGGGCCTGTTCAGCTACCCGGTGCTGATGGCCGCGGACATCCTGATGTTCAACGCGCAGAAGGTGCCGGTCGGCCGCGACCAGATCCAGCACGTGGAAATGGCCCGCGACATCGGCCAGCGCTTCAACCACCTGTTCGGCAAGGGCAAGGATCTGTTCGTCCTGCCCGAGGTGGTGATCGAGGAAGAGGTGGCTACGCTGCCCGGCCTCGACGGGCGCAAGATGAGCAAGAGTTATGACAACACCATCCCGCTGTTCGGCAGCGCCAAGCAACTCAAGGATGCCGTGGCGCGTATCGTCACCGACTCCAAGTTGCCGGGTGAGCCCAAGGATGCCGAGGGCTCGCACCTGTTCACCCTGTACCAGGCCTTCGCCAGCCAGTCGCAGCAGGCTGAGTTCCGCGCCGAGCTGGAAGGCGGCCTGGCCTGGGGCGAGGCGAAGAATCGCCTGTACCAACTGCTTGAAGACACCCTGGGCGAGGCGCGCGAACGCTACAACGCGCTGATCGCTCGGCCCGCTGATCTTGAGGACATCCTCCTGGCTGGTGCCGTCAAGGCACGCAAGATCGCCACGCCGTTCCTCGGCGAGCTGCGTGAGGCGGTGGGCCTGCGCTCGTTCCGCGAGCAGGTGCAGGTCGCTACCAGCGAGAAGAAGAAAGCCGCCAAGAGCGCACGCTTCGTCAGCTTTCGCGACGACGACGGCAGCTTCCGCTTCCGCCTGCTCGACGCCGATGGCGAGCAATTGCTGCTGTCGAAATCCTTCGCCGATGGCAAGTCGGCCGGTATGGCCAACAAGCGTCTGCAATCCGGCGAGCCGCTGGATGTGCGCGTCGAAGGCCGGGTATTCTCGGTCTGGGTCGACGGTGAAAGCGTGGCGAGCAGTCCCGAGTTCACTGATGGTCAGGCGCTGGAAGATGCCATCGCCCGTCTGCGTGAGGCGCTGGCGCCGCAGGAATGAAGAGGCTTTTGCTCCCCTCTCCCGCTTGCGGGAGAGGGGCTGGGGGAGAGGGTTGTCCGGTGCACCGCGTCGTCGGCCTGCCCTCTCCCCGACCCTCTCCCATAAATGGGAGAGGGAGTGTGCCTAGCTTGCACCGATTGCCAATCAACGGGGGCGTCGCTAAAGTGACGCCCCCGTTTTTACTTGCCCGGCTAACGAATCATGACCCCCTTAGAGCGTTATCAGGCCGATCTCAAGCGGCCCGACTTCTTCCATGATGCGGCCCAGGAAAATGCCGTCCGCCATCTGCAGCGTCTGTACGACGATCTGATCGCGCGTGAGCAGGGCAAATCCGGGCTGATGGGCAAGCTGTTCGGCAAGAAGCCGCAGGGGCCGGTCAAGGGCCTGTATTTCTGGGGTGGTGTCGGGCGCGGCAAGACCTATCTGGTCGACACTTTCTTCGATGCGCTGCCGTTCGAGCAGAAGATGCGTACGCACTTTCACCGCTTCATGAAACGTGTGCACGAGGAGATGAAGACCCTCAAGGGTGAGAAGAACCCGCTGACCATCATCGGCAAGCGTTTCGCCGACGAGGCGCGGGTGATCTGCTTCGACGAGTTCTTCGTCAGTGACATCACCGACGCGATGATCCTCGCCACCCTGCTGGAGGAGCTGTTCAAGAACGGCGTGTCGCTCGTCGCGACTTCCAACATCGTGCCGGACGGCCTGTACAAGGATGGCCTGCAGCGTGCACGTTTCCTGCCGGCCATCGCCCTGCTCAAGGAGCACACCGATATCGTCAACGTCGACAGCGGCGTCGACTATCGTCTACGTGCGCTGGAGCAGGCTGAGCTGTTCCACTTCCCGCTCGGCCTCGAGGCCGACGAGAGCCTGCGCAAGAGCTTCCAGAGCCTGCTGCCGGACTGCACCCATATGGTGGAGAACGAGGCGCTGATGATCGAGAACCGCGCAATCAATGCCGTGCGCGTGTGCGAAGACGTGGCCTGGTTCGAGTTCCGCGAGCTGTGCGATGGGCCGCGCAGCCAGAACGACTACATCGAACTGGGCAAGATCTTCCACGCGGTGATCCTGGCCAATGTCGAGCAGATGAGCGTGGCCAAGGACGACATGGCGCGGCGCTTCATCAATCTGGTGGACGAGTTCTACGACCGTAACGTCAAGCTGATCATCTCTGCCGAAGTGGAGCTCAAGGATCTGTATACCGGCGGTCGTCTGAGTTTCGAGTTCCAGCGTACGCTGAGCCGCCTGCTGGAGATGCAGTCACACGAGTTCCTCTCGCGCCCGCACCGGCCTTGACGGTGCAGTGATACGCACAAGGCGACCTGCGAGGTCGCCTTGTGCATTTCCGGGGGGGGGCAGTCAGCCCGGCGCGTTGCGCTCAGTCCTGGTAATCCTTCTGCTGGAACTGCCGGCGATACTGGTTCGGCGACAGCTCGGTGTGCTGGCGGAACAGGCGGGCGAAGAAGCTGGCGTCGTCGTAACCGACTTCGTAGCTGATGGTCTTGATGCTCTTGCGCGTTGAGGAGAGCAGGCTCTTTGCCGTCTCGATGCGCAGGCGTTGCAGGTAGTGCAGCGGTTTGTCGCCGGTCGCCCCCTGGAAACGGCGCATGAAATTGCGAATGCTCATGCCATGTTCGCGCGCCACGTCCTCGAGGCGGAACTTGTCGGCATAGTGCTCCTCCAGCCAATGCTGGATCTGCAGCACGGTGACGTCCTGATGCAGCTTCTGGCCGCCGAAGCCAATTCGCCCGGGCGTGTAGCTGCGCTGCACTTCGTAGAGAATGTCGCGCGCCACGCCCTGGGCCACGCCGGCGCCGCAGTAACGCTCGATCAGGTAGATATACAGGTCGCAGGCCGACGTGACGCCCCCCGCGCAATACAGGTTGTCGGCATCGGACAGGTGCTTGTCCTGATTGAGCAGTACCTTGGGAAAGCGCTCGGCAAACTCGCGGAAGAAGCGCCAGTAGGTGGTCGCTTCCTTGCCGTCGAGCAGGCCGGCTTCGGCCATCCAGAATACGCCGCTGGCCTCGCCGCAGATCGCCGCACCGCTGGCGTGCTGGCGCCTGAGCCAGTCCAGTACCTGTGGATAACGGCGGCTGAGGGCATCGAAGTCGCCCCAGAAGGCCGGCAGGATGATTACATCGCAGCTATCCAGCCCGCCGTCTACCGGCAGGCGTACATTGCTGAAGCTGTTGACTGGCTGGCCATCGGGGCTGACCAGGTGGATCTCGAACGGCGGCTCAAGGCCCAGCCCCTGCTGTTTGGCATGGCGAATGCCGGCCATGTGGAAGAAGTCCTTGGCCTGCAGCAGGGTGGAGGCGAACACGCCATCGGTGGCGAGAATACTGACGCGGCGCAAAGTCGTACGCGGCTGTGGGATAACCATAAGTAATTATTCTTGTTCAAGGCGTAGTGGTCATGCAGCGGCTGGATCGTCTTATTTTTTGGCGCTTGTGTCCAGTGTGACCAAGCGTTTGCTTGGCTAAAGTCGAAGTCTGCTTTTTCGACCATCAGACACAGGTAGCGCCATGATTCCCAGAACCCTATTCAGCTCCGATCACGAACTGTTCCGCGATAGCGTGCGCAAGTTTCTCGAGCAGGAGGCCGTGCCTTATCACCAGCGGTGGGAGAAGGACGGTCATGTCGACCGTGCGCTGTGGAACAAGGCGGGCGAGGCCGGCATGCTCTGTTCGCATATTCCCGAGGCGTATGGCGGTATGGCGGCTGATTTCCTCTACAGCACCGTGGTGATCGAGGAGATCGGCCGCCTGGGTCTGACCGGCATTGGATTTTCCCTGCACTCGGATATCGTTGCGCCCTACATCCTGCATTACGGCAGCGAGGCGCAGAAGCAACATTACCTGCCCAAGTTGGTGAGCGGCGAGATGGTCACCGCCATCGCCATGACCGAACCGGGTGCCGGTTCCGACCTGCAGGGCGTGAAGACCACTGCGGTGCTCGATGGCGACGAATACGTGATCAATGGCTCGAAGACGTTCATCACCAACGACTGGCTGGCCGATCTGGTGATCGTCGTGGCCAAGACCGATCCCAAGGCTGGCGCCAAAGGCACCAGCCTGTTCCTGGTCGAGGCCAATACCCCCGGATTTTCCAAGGGCAAGCGCCTGGAAAAGGTCGGCATGAAGGCGCAGGACACCTCCGAGCTGTTTTTCCAGGACGTGCGCGTGCCCAAAGAAAATCTGCTGGGGCAGCCCGGGATGGGCTTCGCCTACCTGATGCAGGAGTTGCCGCAGGAGCGTCTGACCGTGGGCATCGGTGCCCTGGCTTCGGCCGAAGCGGCGCTGCAGTGGACGCTCGACTACACCCGTGAGCGCAAGGCTTTCAGCAAGGCCGTGGCGGACTTCCAGAACACCCGCTTCAAGCTCGCCGAGATGGCGACGGAGATTCAGGTCGGTCGGGTGTTCATCGACCGCTGCCTGGCGCTGCACCTGCAAGGCAAGCTGGATGTGCCGACGGCGGCGATGCTCAAGTACTGGAGCACCGATCTGCAGTGCAGGGTGCTCGACGAGTGCGTGCAGCTGCATGGCGGCTACGGCTACATGTGGGAATATCCGGTGGCGCGGGCCTGGGCTGATGCGCGGGTGCAACGCATCTACGCCGGCACCAACGAGATCATGAAGGAGATCATCGCTCGTTCGCTGGTCTGAGGGCGGCTGATGGCAAGAAAAAGCCCGGCATTGCCGTAATGCTGTTCACATAAGCAATGGTCGGACGCGATTAGTCCCCTCGCCCCTTTGGGGAGAGGGTTAGGGAGAGGGGAAAACTGGCAGTTTTGCGGTGTTTTCAGCCCTCTCCCCCAGCCCCTCTCCCATAAATGGGAGAGGGGAGCCAAGCGTGTGCAACCTTAAGTGAACAGCATTCCGGCAATGCCGGGCTTTCTCGTTGCGTGGCGGGTCAAGGGGCCGGGTTGGGCTGCCCCTTGTGGATCGCTTCGATACCCGCGAGCACTTCTTCGGAAAGCTTCAGCTCGGCGCTGGCCAGGTTGCTGTCCAGTTGCTCCAGGCTAGTGGCGCCGATGATGTTGCTGGTCACGAAAGGCTGCGCGGTGACGAAGGCCAGGGCCATCTGCGCGGGATCCAGGCCGTGTTCGCGGGCCAGGGCCACGTAGCGTGAACAGGCGGCTTCGGCTTGCGGATTGGTGTAGCGGGCGAAGCGGCTGAACAGGCTGATGCGCGCGCCGGCCGGGCGGGCACCACCTTCGTATTTGCCGCTGAGCATGCCGAAGGCCAGCGGTGAGTAGGCCAGCAGGCCACACTGCTCGCGAATCGCCACTTCCGCCAGGCCCACTTCGAAGCTGCGGTTGAGCAGGTTGTAAGGGTTCTGGATCGACACGGCGCGCGGCCAGCTACGGCTTTCGGCCAGCTGCAGGAATTTCATGGTGCCCCACGGGGTTTCGTTGGACAGGCCGATATGGCGGATCTTGCCGGCCTTGACCTGCTCGTCGAGCACTTCCAGGGTTTCTTCCAGCGGCGTGAACTCAACGTCCTGGTGCTTGTAGTCGAGCTGGCCAAAGAAGTTGGTCGGGCGTTCCGGCCAGTGCAGTTGGTACAGGTCGATCCAGTCGGTTTGCAGGCGTTTGAGGCTGGCATCCAGGGCGGCGACGATGTGCTGGCGATTGAATTTCAGCTGGCCGTCGCGGATGTGGCTGATGCCGTTGCCGGGGCCGGCGATCTTGCTGGCCAGAATCCAGTCGGCGCGGTCGCCGCGCTGCCTGAAGTAGCTGCCGATGATTTGCTCGGTCTTGCTGTAGGTCTCGGCGCGCGGCGGCACCGGGTACATTTCGGCGGTATCGATGAAGTTGACGCCGCAGGCCTTGGCCCGCTCGATCTGGGCATGGCCTTCGCGCTCGCTGTTCTGCTCACCCCAGGTCATGGTGCCCAGGCACAGGGCGCTGACATCGAGTCCGGTTCGGCCTAGCTTGCGGTATTCCATGAGGTACTCCTTTGGCAAAAGAGTCATACAAGCAGGTTGAAATTTTTTTCGCAATCCGGATAATCCGGCACCTCTTTCTGCGGTGGAAGTGATGCGCCGCCTGCCGAAGAATCTTGCCGTATTGTGGACGCGCTGACCCGAGCCCCCGATAGCGTCCGTATGCGGCTGCCTTTGACTTGTCAAAGTACGCACTATTCAGTAAGATCCGCCGTCTATTTTTGCTGGGCGGCCCCTGAGGCTATAAAGAATGAAAACTTTTACTGCTAAACCAGAAACAGTAAAGCGCGACTGGTTCGTCGTTGATGCTGCTGGTCAGACCCTGGGTCGTCTGGCCACTGAAATCGCGAGCCGCCTGCGTGGCAAGCACAAGCCTGAGTACACTCCTCACGTTGACACCGGTGACTATATCGTCGTGATCAATGCCGAGCAGGTGCGCGTGACCGGTGCCAAGACCAGCGACAAGATGTACTACTCCCACTCCGGTTTCCCGGGCGGCATCAAAGAAATCAGCTTCGAGAAGTTGATTGCTCGTGCGCCTGAGCGCGTGATCGAGACTGCGGTCAAAGGCATGCTGCCGAAGAACCCGCTGGGTCGCGACATGTACCGTAAGCTGAAGGTGTACAAGGGTGCCACTCACCCGCACACTGCTCAGCAGCCCCAAGAACTGAAGATTTAACGGAATAGTTCATTATGTCGGCGACTCAAAACTACGGCACTGGCCGTCGCAAGACCGCAACCGCGCGCGTTTTCCTGCGTCCGGGTACTGGTAACATTTCGATCAACAATCGCGCCCTGGATTCCTTCTTCGGTCGTGAAACTGCTCGCATGGTCGTGCGTCAGCCGCTGGAGCTGACCGAGACCACCGAGAAGTTCGACATCTTCGTCACCGTTGCCGGTGGTGGTGTCAGCGGTCAGGCCGGCGCTATTCGCCACGGCATCACCCGCGCTCTGATCGAGTATGACGAGACCCTGCGCAGCCCGCTGCGTAAAGCCGGTTACGTCACTCGTGATGCCCGTGAAGTCGAGCGTAAGAAAGTCGGTCTGCGCAAAGCGCGTAAGCGTCCGCAGTACTCGAAGCGTTAATCGCGACTACGCTTCCCAAAAGCGCCCAGTTTCCTTACGGAGCTGGGCGTTTTTTATGGGGCGGGCAAAGTGCTGCGACAACGTGCCGCATATATGCAAGCCGCGCGCGGCAAGGCCTTCGCGGCTTACCTGGCAGGTAATTACCTTGTCAGAAAAGGGGCTTTTCTTTACCATTTGGCGAATTTTTTGCGCGGCCCGATTTTTACTTAGTAGAGGCCTGAACAACAGGCCACAAAGCTGATGGGAGACGACTGAATGAGCAATGACGGCGTGAATGCAGGCCGGCGTCGCTTCCTGGTTGCAGCCACCTCCGTGGTGGGTGCAGCAGGGGCGGTAGGTGCTGCGACTCCGTTCGTGGGGTCATGGTTCCCCAGTGCCAGGGCCAAGGCGGCCGGTGCACCGGTGAAGGTGAACGTCAGCAAGATCGAAGCAGGTCAGCAGATGGTTGCTGAGTGGCGCGGTCAGCCGGTGTTCATCGTGCGCCGTACTGAGGAAATTCTTGCCAATCTGACCAAGATCGAAGGCAGTGTCGCCGATCCTGAGTCTGCTGCCTCCGTGCAGCCGGAATATGTGGACAAGAAAACTCGCTCGATCAAGCCCGAGCTGCTGGTGCTGGTAGGCCTGTGCACCCACCTGGGTTGTGCGCCGTCCTTCCGTCCGGAAGTGGCGCCTGCCGATCTGGGGCCGGACTGGGTAGGTGGTTACTTCTGCCCTTGCCACGGTTCGCGCTACGACATGGCTGGGCGTGTCTACAAGGCACAGCCGGCGCCGCTGAACCTGCCGGTGCCGCCGTACAGCTACGAGACGGATGACATCATCGTCGTCGGTGTGGACCAGGAGAACGCCTGATGAGCAAATTCATGGAATGGGTGGATGCGCGCTTCCCCGCCACCAAGATGTGGGAAGACCATCTCTCCAAATACTACGCTCCGAAGAACTTCAACTTCTTCTACTTCTTCGGCTCGCTGGCCTTGCTGGTGCTGGTCAACCAGATCGTTACCGGTATCTGGCTGACCATGAGCTTCGAGCCTTCGGCTGAAGGCGCATTTGCCTCCGTCGAATACATCATGCGCGATGTCGAGTACGGCTGGATCCTGCGCTACCTGCACTCCACTGGCGCCTCGGCGTTCTTCGTGGTGGTCTACCTGCACATGTTCCGTGGCCTGCTCTATGGCTCCTACCAGAAGCCGCGTGAGCTGGTGTGGATCTTCGGCATGCTGATCTACCTGGTGCTGATGGCTGAAGCCTTCATGGGCTACCTGCTGCCGTGGGGCCAGATGTCCTACTGGGGCGCCCAGGTGATCATCTCGCTGTTCGGTGCCATTCCGGTCATCGGTGATGACCTGACCCAGTGGATCCGTGGTGACTACCTGATCTCCGGGATCACCCTGAACCGCTTCTTCGCCCTGCACGTGATCGCCCTGCCGCTTGTTCTGCTCGGACTGGTCGTGCTGCACATCCTGGCACTGCATGAAGTCGGCTCGAACAACCCGGACGGCGTCGACATCAAGAAGTACAAGGACGAAAACGGCGTACCGCTGGACGGTATCGCATTCCATCCGTACTACACCGTGAAAGACATCGTCGGTGTCGTGGTCTTCCTGTTCGTATTCTGCTTCGTGGTGTTCTTCTTCCCGGAAATGGGCGGTTACTTCCTCGAGAAGCCGAACTTCGAAGCGGCCAACCCGTTCAAGACACCTGATCACATTGCCCCGGTATGGTACTTCACCCCGTTCTACGCGATTCTGCGTGCGGTGCCGGACAAGCTGCTGGGTGTCGTCGCCATGGGTGCTGCCATCGCCGTGCTGTTCGTGCTGCCGTGGCTCGACCGTAGCCCGGTCAGGTCGATGCGCTACAAGGGTTGGATGAGCAAGATCTGGCTGGTGATCTTCTGCATCTCCTTCGTCATTCTGGGCGTGCTGGGTGTGCTGGCGCCGACCCCGGGTCGTACCCTGCTGTCGCAGGTGTGCACCTTCCTGTACTTCGCGTACTTCATCCTGATGCCGTTCTACACCAGGATGGAGAAGACCAAACCGGTTCCGGAAAGGGTGACTGGCTGATGAAAAAGCTCTTTGCTGCATTTGTTTTCGCTGCGCTGCCGGCTCTGGCCATGGGCGCCGTGAGCAATTATCCGCTGGATAAAGTGGACATCGATCTGCGCGACAAGGCTGCCCTGCAGGACGGCGCGCGTACCTTCGCCAACTACTGCATGGGCTGCCATGCTGCCCAGTACCAGCGTTACGAGCGCGTTGCCGATGACCTCGGCATCCCGCACGAAATCATGCTGGACAACCTGGTGTTCAACGACGCCAAGATTGGCGATCACATGAAGATCGGCATGCGTCCTGATGACGCCAAGGCCTGGTTCGGTGCGGCGCCGCCCGATCTGACCCTGGTTGCTCGTGTGCGTGGCAACGACTGGCTGTATACCTATCTGCGTACCTTCTACGATGACCCTTCGCGTCCGCTGGGGGCCAACAACAAGGTCTTCCCCAACGTGGGTATGCCGAACGTGCTGGTCGCTCTGCAGGGTAAGCAGGTCATTGGTTGCAAGCAGGTTCAGGTGGTGGAGAACGGCAAGAAGCAGTTCGACCCGCTCACCGGCACGCCGATCACGCATGAAGCCTGTGATCAGCTGACCATCGAACCGAACACCGGCACGCTGAGCGAGGCCGAGTTCGACGAGAAGATCAAGAACCTGGTGACCTTCCTGGCCTACTCGGCCAACCCGGTCAAGCTGAAGTCCCAGCGCATCGGCACCTACGTGCTGCTGTACCTGGCGTTCTTCTTCGTGTTCGCCTACCTGCTCAAGCGTGAGTACTGGAAGGACGTTCACTAAGTCGTCAACGCTGCTGCAACCTGCGCGCCCTGAGGGGCGCGCAGGTGCTTCAGGCCTGCCATTTCCGGCGATTGCCCTGAGCGTCGTCGTCTGTGACGAAAGAATTGCTCCGGCAATTTTTCCTGTTTCCGGATAATCAAAAAAGCGAGGAGGATCGCCATGGCGGTGACCAACCGGTTGACCTGCTACTCCGACCCCGCCGACCACTATTCCCATCGCGTGCGTCTGGTGCTCGCCGAGAAAGGTGTCAGCGTCGAGATCGTCGATGTCGAGCAGGGGCGTTGTCCGCCCAAGCTGGCCGAAGCCAATCCCTATGGCAGCGTGCCGACGCTGGTTGATCGCGATCTGGCGTTGTACGAATCGACCGTGGTCATGGAGTACCTGGATGAGCGCTATCCGCATCCGCCCCTGTTGCCCGTGTATCCGGTGGCGCGTGCCAACAGCCGTCTGCTGATGCACCGTATTCAGCGTGACTGGTGCGCGCTGGTTGATCGCATACTCGACAAGCGCAGCAAGGAAGCCGAGCGTCAGCTGGCGCGCAAGGAGCTGCGCGAAAGCCTGACGGGTGTGTCGCCGCTGTTCGCTGACAAGGCGTTCTTTCTCAGCGATGAATTGAGCCTGGTCGATTGCTGTCTATTGCCCATACTCTGGCGTTTGCCGGTATTGGCTATCGAGCTGCCGCGTCCGGCCAAGCCCCTGATCGACTACATGGAACGCCAGTTCGCCCGAGAGGCCTTTCAGGCCAGTCTTTCCGCTGCCGAGCGCGCGATGCGCTGAGAAGGAGGAAGTCATGAATTCCAGTCGTCCCTACCTGGTGCGTGCCCTTTACGAATGGATCGTCGACAACGACTGCACCCCGCATTTGCTGGTCAATGCCGAGTATCCCGGGGTGCAGGTGCCGCCGGGTTTCGCCAGTGACGGCCAGATCGTGCTCAATACCTCGCCCAGCGCCGTGCGTCACCTGCATATGGATAACCAGGCGGTGAGCTTCGAAGGGCGCTTCGGTGGCGTCGCGCACAGCCTGTACATTCCGGTCGCGGCTATCCTGGCGATCTACGCGCGGGAAAATGGCCAGGGCATGGTTTTTGACATGGAGCCTTCCGTGGCCAGCGGCCCTGAAGAACCGGGGCCGGATGATGACGGGCCTGGCGGCGGTGAGTCGTCGCGACCCAGCGGTCGGCCGAGTCTGAAAGTGGTCAAATAGGCATCGGCAGCAGCACAAAAGAAAACGGGCGCCCAGGGCGCCCGTTTTGCTTATAGCTTGTGGCTTAGTTCGTGTATTCGAACAGGCGTATGACCTTCTGTACCCCCGATACACTCTGTACCACGCGAGTGGCAGCGTTGGCTTCCTCGCGGGTGACCAGGCCGAGCAGGTAGACGATACCGTTTTCGGTGACGACCTTGATCCGTGCGCTCGGTACGCTGCTATCGGCAATCATCTGTGTCTTGATCTTGGTGGTCAGTAGCGAGTCGTTGCTGCGTGCCAGCAGGGACGCCGGCCGTTGCACCTGCAGTTCGTTGTAGACCTTCTTTACGCCCTGTACCGCGCGCGCGGTTTGCGCCGCGAGATCCTTGAGCTCGCTGCGCGGGGTCTGTCCGGCGAGCAGGATCACACCGTTATAGCTGGTGACCACGATGCGCGAAGTCGGGCTGGACAGGTCGGCGTGCGCATTACTGATGCGCGACGCAACCTCCGGGCCAAGGAACTGGTCATCGATCTTGTTGCCGATGCTGCGGCTGCCGCAGCCTGCCAGAGTCAGGGTAACGGCCAGGGCGGCCAGAATCAGGGCGGAACGCTTCATTCTTCACTCCCAAACAATTGACTGTCGATCAGGTCGCACAGGCAGTGGATGGTCAGCAGGTGGACCTCCTGAATGCGTGCGGTAACTTTGGCTGGAACGCGGATCTCGACATCTTCCGGTAGCAGCAGCGAGGCCATGCCGCCGCCGTCACGGCCGCTGAGGGCGACGACGGTCATCTCGCGATCATGTGCAGCCTGAATGGCCTGGATGACATTCGCTGAGTTGCCGCTGGTGGAAATGGCCAGTAGCACGTCGCCAGGCTGGCCTAGCGCGCGGATCTGCTTGGAGAAGATTTCGTTGTAGCTGTAGTCGTTGGCAATCGAGGTAATGGTCGAGCTGTCGGTGGTCAGGGCGATGGCCGGCAGGCTCGGGCGCTCGCGCTCGAAGCGGTTGAGCAGTTCGGAGGAGAAGTGCTGGGCATCCCCGGCAGAGCCACCGTTGCCGCAGGAAAGAATCTTGCCCTCGTTGAGCAGAGCCTGCACCATCACCAGGCTGGCGTGCTCGATGTAGGGGGCCAGAACTTCCATGGCCTGCTGCTTGGTGTCGATGCTGGCTTGGAACAGCTGGTGGATTCGGGATTGCATGTCCATCGGTTAAACCTTGAATGTACGGCCGTCAGGCATCGAAGGCGTTCTTGATCCAGTCGAGGCGAGCGTCGCCGTCAGTGCTGATGGCGACCACATCGAAGCGGCAGGGGTGGCGGGTCCAGCGCGAGTGCTGCTGGAGGAAGAGCTCGGCGGCGATCACCAGCTTGCCACGCTTGCGTGCATCGATGCTCTCCAGGGCACCGCCCCAGGCGCTGTGGCGACGGGCGCGGACTTCGACGAATACTACTGTATCGCCGTCGAGCATGACCAGATCGAGCTCGCCACGGCGACAGCTCCAGTTCTGTTCGATCAGGCGCAGGCCATTCCGTTCCAGGTGTTGCCGTGCCGCCTGTTCGGCGGCACGGCCCAGATCATTGTGTGCGCTCAATTGATGCTGTCGGGGAGGCGTTGAACCTGGCCGCCGCGGAACTCGGCCCAGGGCAGTTGGCGTTCGATGCGCTGCTTGGCGTTGAGGCTGAGGCTGCCGGACAGACCGTCGATGCGTGACTCCGGCAGCGCCTTGAGCTGGGCCAGGCGTGGTGCCAGGCGGTAGGCGTCGACGCCCATGGCATACAGGCGACCGAGGCTGCCGCCCGCTTGCGGCCATTGGTTGCTGACTTCCTGGCGCAGCGGCGCGTGGGTGTCGAGCAGCCAGGGGGTTTCGCAGAAACGAATACCTTCGAGGTCCTGGTACTGGGCCTGGCTGTGGGTGCCGGTGAACAGATGCGAGGTGGCGTAAATGGGCACGTCGCCAGCGTACTGGAAGGCCAGGGTTGGCTTGATCTGCTGGGCCTGTTGTGGGGTGGCGGCGAGGAAGATGAAGTCGACGTCCTGACGCCGCGCCGGTTGTGCGTCCAGGCTGGTGCCCAGGGTGTTTTGCAGGCGGCGCGCGCGGGCCTCGCTTTCGCGCAGTTGGAACAAGTCGGCGATCTGCCGCGCCAGCTCCACCGGCTGGTCGACATGTTCGGCCGCGATCAGGGTGCCGCCCTGGGCCTGCCAGCTCTGACGGAAGGCATCCAGTACGCGGTCGCCCCAGTCGCCACGCGGCACCAGGGCCACGGCGCGGCGCATGCCGTCATTCCAGGCGCGGCGAGCCACTTCGCGCGCTTCATCCTCGGCGGCCAGGCCGAACTGGAACAGTTGCGCCGGGCCTTCCTGACCTGCGTCGCTGTAATTCAGGGCGAGGGTGGTGATTGGCAGTTGCTCGCGGTCGCTGAGCTGCTTGACCAGTGGTTTCTCCAGCGGCCCGACCACCAGCTGTACGCCATCGGCTTGTGCCTGTTGGTAGAAAGCATCCAGCGAGCCAATCCGGGAGCTGTCGTAGAGCTTGATTTCCGGTGGGTTCTGCCCGGCCTGCTGAGCTTCGTAGTGAGCGGCGAGGAAGCCGTCACGCAGGGCACGGGCAACGCTGGCCAGCTGACCTTCCTGGGGGAGCAGCAGGGCGACGCGGGTCAGCGGCTGGCTGGCCAGTTCGCGCAGTTTTCCCAGTGCCTCCGGCAGTTGTTCGGCGGCCGGATGCTGCGGATTTTGCGCAATCCATTGATCGATGGCGGCCTGCTGCTGTTCGAGTGTGGCGCTGCTTTTGGTCCGGCGGGCCAAATCCAGCCAGCCGGCCAGGTCGCTGTCGGCGCCTGCCGAGGTTTGCGCGGGCAGGCTGGATACCAGTGCCCAGATGTTTTCGTGGTTGTCGGCCGCGACCTGGCCGCTCAGCAGTGGGGCGATGAATACGCGCTCGCGGGCGGCGGCCAGGGTCTGGCCGTCGGCCTCCAGGGCGCGCGCGCGGACCAGTTGGGTGCGAATCTGTTGCTCGATCGGCAGCTCAGCCAGGCGTTCGAAGCTGGGGTGCTGCAACGCTTTCAGGGCGCTCTTGGGTTGCTTGCGGGCCATTGCCAGCTCGGCCTTCAGGGTGCTGGCGAAGATCTGTTGCGCGGGTTGCAGGCTGGCAATGTCGATCTGCTCGAGAATGCGGGTGGCGCGGGCCACGTCATTTTGCTGGTAGCTCTGGTCGGCGGCAGAGAGGTGCAGCAGGGCGGCCTGTTCCGGTTTGCTCTCGGCAGCCTGCTGGAGCATCTGTTCGATGCTAGCTTGTGGCGTGCGTGGCAGCTGGCCCAGGTTGTTGGAGGGCGAGCTGGCGCAGGCAGCGAGCAGGCCGGCCAGAAACAGAGCAGAAAGAGGGCGCAGGCTAGCGATCATCGGTTCATCCTGATACTTGAGCAAAACGAGCGGCGATTGTACCCAAGGGGCGACATCCGTGCGATGCCGCCGGGGCGGAACCGGCTAGAATGAGCACTCTTTCAATTAACGAGGTGTTTCCAGTGAGTCAGCCCGCCGTCGCAAGTGTCCAGCCAGGCAGCCTTTATGTGGTCGCTACGCCCATTGGCAACCTGGATGACATCAGCGCGCGGGCCTTGCGGATTCTGCGCGAGGTAGCGCTGATCGCCGCTGAAGACACCCGGCATTCGGCGCGCCTGCTGCAGCACTTTGGCATCCAGACCCCCTTGGCGGCTTGTCACGAGCACAACGAGCGCGATCAGGGCGGTCGTTTTCTGGCGCGGCTGCAGGCCGGGGAGGATGTCGCGCTGATTTCCGATGCGGGCACGCCGCTGATTTCCGATCCGGGTTATCACCTGGTGCGCCAGGCGCGTGCGGCTGGTTTCGCCGTGGTGCCGGTGCCGGGGGCCTGTGCACTGATCGCGGCGCTCTCGGCTGCTGGCTTGCCATCGGATCGATTCATCTTCGAAGGCTTCCTGCCGGCCAAGGCGGCGGGGCGTCGTGCGCGCCTGGAGCAGGTGCGCGAAGAGCCGCGCACGCTGATTTTCTACGAAGCACCGCACCGGATTCTCGAATGCCTGCAGGACATGCGCGAGGTATTTGGCGATGATCGCCCTGCCTTGTTGGCGCGTGAGCTGACCAAGACCTTCGAGACCCTGCAGGGGTTGCCGCTGGCCGAACTGTGCGAGTGGGTCGCGGCAGACAGTAATCAGCAGCGCGGCGAGTGCGTGGTACTGGTGGCAGGCTGGCAGGCGCCGGAAGGTGAGGAGGCGGTCAGCGCCGAGGCGTTGCGCGTGCTCGATCTGTTGCTGTCGGAAATGCCGCTCAAGCGTGCGGCAGCCTTGGCTGCGGAGATCACCGGGGTGCGCAAGAATGTGCTTTATCAGGTGGCGCTGGAGCGCAAGGGATGAGGTTGTCGTGGGAGCGAGCGCTGCAGAGGGCGCGCTGGGCTAATGCCAGCCAGTTAAGCGTCGACGCTGTCAGTGCGTAGGGGCGGCGCCTCGCCGCGAACCAGGGTG
Source organism: Ectopseudomonas oleovorans (assembly GCF_003052605.1). Taxonomy (GTDB): domain Bacteria; phylum Pseudomonadota; class Gammaproteobacteria; order Pseudomonadales; family Pseudomonadaceae; genus Aquipseudomonas; species Aquipseudomonas oleovorans_A. Next base: position 60,389 of record NZ_QASO01000049.1, read on the forward strand.
ATGCGCAATTGACAAGCCTCGCCCCGGGGCGGGGCTCCTACGAAAGGCCGCTTTGGTGGCCTTATCTGATTGGCATTAGGCGCGCCAGGCTGCTTTTGCTTGCCGCCGGTAGCTTGCGGCTTGCAGCTTTGTTAACCTTGCCGGCGGAGAGTCGATCGGACAGTCGCTGCCTTCGCAAGAAGGGGGAGGAAAGTCCGGGCTCCATAGGGCGGAGTGCCAGGTAACGCCTGGGGGGCGTGAGCCTACGGAAAGTGCCACAGAAAATAACCGCCTAAGCGCTTCGGCGCCGGTAAGGGTGAAAAGGTGCGGTAAGAGCGCACCGCACGGCTGGCAACAGTCCGTGGCTAGGTAAACCCCACTCGGAGCAAGACCAAATAGGGTTCCATCGGCGTGGCCCGCGCTGGAACCGGGTAGGTTGCTAAAGGCGTGCAGTGATGTACGTCGTAGAGGAATGACTGTCCTCGACAGAACCCGGCTTACAGATCGACTCTCCTCCTTTCTTCCTTGCTATACCCTTCTATTCCCCGCTCGTCTGAATGCCAAAAAAATCTTACTCTTAATAAATCACTTTAAGTTCGAATTTCAGCCGGCTGGAATGGTTGAAATTTATCTGTCAAAAGCCAGTTCCGGCGTGCCTTTTCCCCTCGCTTTTGTTCGCTAAATCTCCGTCCTGTAAGGATTTTTCCCTTCTGGAGCGCCTTGACGGTGGGGCGTGCGCGTTCCTATAGTGTGCGCAAGTGGTAAGAAGTGGCATGAAGTGGGTTTTTTGGGGCATGGAAAGCTAATTACAGGGGAAGCGCAGCCGTGTTTCGCGGAGCTAACGCCATCAGTCTCGACGCCAAAGGGCGCCTCGCGATGCCGAGTCGGTATCGTGACGAGCTCGTTGCGCGTTGCAGTGGCCAGCTCATCGTGACCATCGACGCCGTCGACCCCTGTCTTTGCGTTTATCCCCTGGCCGAGTGGGAGCTGATCGAGAGCAAGCTGCGCGAGCTGGCCTCCTTTCGTGAAGAGAACCGCCGCCTGCAGCGTCTGCTGATCGGTAATGCCGTCGATCTCGAGCTGGACGCCAGTGGCCGCTTCCTGGTACCGCCGCGTTTGCGCGAATACGCCAAGCTGGACAAGCGAGCGATGCTCGTCGGTCAGCTGAACAAGTTTCAACTCTGGGATGAAGATTCCTGGAATGCCGTAGCCGAAGCCGACCTCGCTGCCATCAAGCAGCCCGGTGCCCTTTCCGATGACCTGCGTGATCTGATCCTGTGACCATGACCGATAGTTTCCGCCATATCACCGTGCTGCTCGACGAAGCCGTCGAGGGGCTGGCTGTGCGCGCGGATGGCTGCTACGTGGATGGCACCTTCGGGCGTGGCGGACACAGCCGGCTGATCCTGCAGAAGCTCGGGCCAGGCGGGCGGTTGTTGGGGTTCGACAAGGATCCCCTGGCGATAGCCACCGGGGAAGCATTGGCGGCCGAAGACGGCCGCTTTGTCGTTGTGCAGCGCAGTTTTGCGGAACTTGGCGATGAGGCTGTTGTCCGCGGCATTTCCGGTCGGGTCTCCGGCATTCTGCTGGATCTTGGTGTGTCCTCGCCGCAACTGGACGACCCCGAGCGTGGCTTCAGCTTCCTCAATGACGGCCCGCTGGACATGCGCATGAATCCTGATGCCGGCGTGAGTGCCGCTGACTGGATTGCCTCGGCGGACGAAGATGAAATCGCCCGGGTGATGAAGGATTACGGCGAAGAGCGTTTCGCCAAGCGTATGGCGCGCGCCGTGGTGCAGCGCCGTGCCGAGCAGCCTTTTACTCGCACCGCTGATCTGGCCAAGGTGCTGACCGAGGCCAACCCGGCCTGGGAAAAGGGCAAGAATCCGGCGACCCGTGCTTTCCAGGGTATTCGCATCTTTATCAATAACGAGCTGGGTGATCTCGAGCGCGGCCTTGAAGCGGCGTTGGAGGCGCTTGAGGTGGGTGGTCGCCTGGTGGTGATCAGCTTCCATTCGCTGGAAGATCGTATCGTCAAGCAGTTCATGAAGCGTCAGGCCAAGGGCGAGGCAGACAAGCTGCCACGTGACCTGCCGATCATCCCGAAAGCCTTCGAGCCGCGCCTGAAGCTGATTGGCAAGCCGGTCTACGCTGGCGCCGCTGAACTCAAGGCCAATCCGCGCTCGCGCAGCGCGGTGATGCGCATCGCGGAGAAGTTGCGGTGAGCCGTCGGCTGATCAAATCCATGCCCAGCGGCAGCTTTCTGATGCTGCTGCTGTTCATTGCCATTGTGGTTTCTGCGCTGGCGGTGTCCTACAGCGCGCACTGGAACCGTCAGCTGCTCAATGAGCTGTACGGCGAGCTGAGCGTGCGCGACAAGGCGCAGGCCGAGTGGGGTCGGTTGATTCTCGAGCAGAGCACCTGGACCGCGCACAATCGCATCGAAGCGTTGGCCAGCGAGCAGCTGAAAATGCACATCCCCGACCCGGCCGCCGTGCGCATGGTGCGTCCATGATCGGCCTCGAAGGCGCACTCTATCCCTGGCGCTTCCGCCTGGTGCTGGTGCTGCTGGCGCTGATGGTCGGCGCCATTGCCTGGCGCATGCTCGATTTGCAGGTGCTCGACCATGACTTCCTCAAGGCCCACGGTGATGCGCGTAGCGTGCGGCATATCCCGATTCCTGCGCACCGTGGCCTGATCACCGACCGCAATGGCGAGCCGCTGGCCGTCAGCACGCCGGTCACTACGCTGTGGGCCAGTGGCAAGGAGCTGCAGGCGGGGCGTCAGCAGTGGCCGGCACTGGCTGCGGCGCTCGGCCAGGATCCCGCCAGCTTCGCCGCACGCCTGGAGCAGAACAAGGAACGCGAGTTCATGTATCTGGTGCGTGGTCTGACCCCCGACAAGGGGCAGAGCGTGCTGGATCTCAAGGTGCCGGGCGTTTATGCCATCGAAGAATTCCGTCGTTTCTATCCGGCCGGCGAAGTGGCGGCCCATGTGGTGGGCTTCACCGACATCGACGACCGCGGTCGCGAAGGTATGGAGCTGGCCTATGAAGACTGGCTGGCCGGCGTGCCGGGCAAGCGCCAGGTGCTCAAGGATCGGCGTGGCAAGCTGATCAAGGATGTACAGGTTGCGCAGAACGCCAAGGCCGGCAAGGCCTTGGCGTTGTCCATTGATCTGCGCCTGCAGTACCTGGCTCATCGCGAGCTGCGCAATGCGCTGTTGGAGAACGATGCCAAGGCCGGCAGCCTGGTGATGGTCGACGTGAAGACCGGCGAGGTGCTGGCGATGGTCAATCATCCCACCTACAACCCGAACAACCGTCGCAGCCTGACCCCAGCGGCCATGCGCAACCGTGCCATGATCGACGTATTCGAGCCGGGTTCGACCATCAAGCCGCTGTCAATGGCTGCTGCGCTGGAGACCGGACGCTGGAAGCCCAGCGATATCGTTCAGGTCGGCAACGGTACGCTGCAGATTGGCCGTTACAGCATTCGCGACGTATCCCGTACGCAAGGTCCCGCGCTGGATCTGACCGGCATTCTGATCAACTCCAGCAACGTCGGCATGAGCAAGATCGCTTTTGACGTAGGCGGAGAGAGCATCTACCACGTCCTGAGCAATCTGGGTTTCGGGCGTGACACCGGTCTCGGCTTCCCGGGCGAGCGGGTTGGCAATCTGCCCAACCATCGTCAGTGGCGACAGGCGGAAACCGCCACGCTGTCCTACGGCTACGGCCTCTCGGTGACTGCCGTGCAGCTGGCGCATGCCTATGCGGCGCTGGCCAACGGCGGCGGCATGACGCCGCTGTCGATGATTCGTGTGGACAGCAAGCCGGGCGCCATGCAGGTCATGTCAGCCGATGTAGCCAAGACCCTGCAGGGCATGCTGCAGCAGGTGGTCGAGGCGCCGCGCGGGGTGTTCCGCGCGCAGGTGCCGGGTTACCACGTCGCTGGCAAGAGTGGCACCGCGCGCAAGACCAATGCCGGAGCTAAGGGCTACCAGACCAACTCCTATCGCTCGTTGTTCGCCGGTTTCGCCCCGGCGCAGGATCCGCGTATCGCGTTGGTGGTAGTGATCGACGAGCCGGGCAAGGGGGCCTACTACGGCGGCCTGATTTCCGCACCGGTGTTCAGCCGGGTGATGGCCGGCTCGCTGCGTTTGATGAATATCGCGCCTGACAATCTGCCGCCGCCCGAGCAGAAGATGGCTGTCGTTGGCCAGGGAGGGCGTAACTGATGCCCATGCCGCTCAATCAACTGTTGCCCGCTGCCGAGAGCAGCGTGCTGATTCGGGAACTGACTCTGGACAGCCGCAAGGTGCGTCCGGGTGATCTGTTCCTGGCCGTGCCGGGTACCCAGCAGGACGGTCGTGTACATATCGCCGATGCCGTGGCCCGTGGCGCTGCGGCGGTGGCCTTTGAGGCCGAAGGCGCTGCAGCCATGCATGCGGGGAGTGCTGTGCTGGTTCCGGTCAAGGGGCTGGCCGGCCAGCTTTCAGCCATTGCCGGGCGCTTCTACGGTGAGCCAAGCCGCGCGATGCATCTGATCGGTGTCACCGGCACCAACGGCAAGACCAGTGTCAGCCAGTTACTGGCGCAGGCACTGGATCTGCTCGGCCAGCGCTGCGGTATCGTCGGCACATTGGGTAATGGCTTCCACGGTGCCCTGGAGCAGGGCAAGCACACCACGCCTGATCCGGTCGGGGTGCAGGCCACCCTGGCCTCGCTCAAACAGGCCGGTGCGCGCGCCGTGGCCATGGAGGTGTCCTCCCATGGCTTGGATCAGGGGCGTGTCGCCGCCCTGGAGTTCGACGTGGCGGTGTTCACTAACCTGTCGCGCGATCACCTCGATTACCACGGCAGCATGCAGGCCTATGGCGCAGCCAAGGCCAAGCTGTTCGCCTGGCCGAACCTGCGTTGCCGAGTGATCAACCTCGATGATGCCTTTGGTTGTGAGCTAGCCGCGCAAACGCACGAGTCACGCCTGATCGGCTATAGCCTCAGCGATGCCAGCGCCTTCGTTTATTGCAGCGAAGCACACTTCGACGATCACGGCGTGCGTGCACGCCTGGTAACACCGCGCGGCGAAGGCATGCTGCGCAGCAATCTGCTCGGTCGTTTCAACCTGAGCAACCTGCTGGCGGTGGTCGGCGCGCTGCTGGGGCTGGACTACGGCCTCGACGAGATTCTCAAGGTCTTGCCGCAACTGCAGGGGCCAGCGGGCCGCATGCAGCGTCTCGGTGGCGGCGACAAGCCACTGGTGGTGGTCGACTACGCGCACACCCCGGATGCGCTGGAGAAAGTGCTCGAAGCCATGCGTCCGCACGTCGAAGGGCGTCTGGTCTGCCTGTTCGGTTGCGGTGGTGATCGTGACCGCGGCAAGCGCCCGCTGATGGCCGCAGTTGCCGAGCGCCTGGCCGATGCGGTGTGGGTGACCGATGACAATCCGCGTACGGAAGAGCCGGCACAGATCGTTGCCGATATTCGCGCTGGTTTCAAAGCGCCGGAGCAGGTGCAGTTCATTCACGGCCGTGGCGATGCCATCGCGCGGCTGATTGCCCAGGCTGAAGCCGCCGATGTGCTGGTACTGGCTGGCAAGGGGCACGAGGATTATCAGGAAATCATGGGCGTGCGTCAGCCGTTCTCCGATCTGATCGAAGCGAACAAGGCCCTGGCGGCCTGGGAGGCAGCGCATGCTTAAGCCCTGGTTGCTCAGCGACGTCGCCACCGACCTGAACGCTCGCGTGATTGGCGGCGATGTAGCGTTCTCCGCCGTTGGCACCGACAGCCGCACCATCGCTGCGGGTCAGCTTTTCGTGGCACTGACCGGCCCGCGCTTCGACGGCCATGATTATCTGGCCGACGTCGCCGTCAAGGGTGCAGTCGCCGCGTTGGTCGAGCGTGAGGTGGCGAATGCAGCGTTGCCGCAATTGCTGGTGGCCGACACGCGTCTGGCGCTCGGTCAACTGGGTGCGCTGAACCGCCAGGCCTTTACCGGCCCGCTGGCTGCCGTGACCGGTTCCAGTGGCAAGACCAGCGTCAAGGAAATGCTCGCGTCCATTCTGCGTGCCGGCCTCGGCGGCGCGGTTCTGGCCACTCGTGGCAATCTCAATAACGACCTCGGTGCGCCACTGACCCTGCTGGAGCTGGCGCCGGAGCATCGCGCCGGGGTGATCGAGCTGGGCGCCAACCATGTCGGCGAGATCGCCTACACCGTCAGCCTGACCCGGCCGCAGGTGGCGATCATCACCAATGCCGGCAATGCCCATGTCGGTGAGTTCGGCGGCCCGGAGAAAATCATCGAAGCCAAGGGCGAGATTCTCGAAGGCCTGCCGAACGATGGCGTGGCCGTGCTCAATCTGGATGACAAGGCTTTTATCACCTGGCAGCGCCGCGCTGCCGGGCGCAAGGTGCTGAGCTTCGCCCTGCGCGACACCCGTGCCGATTTCCATGGCAGCGATCTGGCTCGTGATGCGCGCGGTTGTCAGGGGTTCACCCTGCGCAGCCCGCTTGGCAGTGCGCACATCCAGCTCAATCTGCTCGGTGAGCACAACGTCGCCAATGCCCTGGCGGCCTGCGCTGCCGCTCATGCGCTGGGCATATCGCTGGGTGCCATGGCCGAAGGCTTGCAAAATCTGCAACCGGTCAAGGGCCGTGCTGTCGCGCAACTGGCGCCAAATGGCGTGCGGGTGATCGATGACAGTTACAACGCCAACCCTGTAGCCATGTGCGCTGCGGTGGATATACTCGCCGGCTTTTCCGGGCGCACCGTTCTGGTGCTCGGAGACATGGGCGAGTTGGGCGAGTGGGCCGAGCAGGGCCATCGCGATGTCGGTCGGCATGCCGCTGGCAAAGTCGACGCACTGTATGCCGTTGGCCCGCTGATGCGCTTCGCAGTCGAGGAGTTTGGCGCCAAAGGGCGTCATTTCGCCGACCACGCCGAGCTGATCGAAACGCTTCGCGCCGAACAGGCCGGCAGCACACTACTAATCAAGGGTTCACGCAGCGCAGCCATGGACAAGGTCGTGGCAGCGCTGTGCGACGTAGCTGGGGAGAATCACTAAATGCTGCTGCTGCTGGCGGAGTACCTGCAACAGTTCCACAAGGGCTTCGCGGTCTTTCAGTACCTGACCCTGCGCGGCATCCTCGGCGTGCTGACCGCCCTGGCGCTGTCGCTGTGGCTCGGCCCGTGGATGATCCGCACCCTGCAGGTGCGTCAGATCGGCCAGGCCGTGCGCAACGATGGCCCGCAATCGCACCTGTCGAAGAAGGGCACGCCGACCATGGGCGGTGCGCTGATTCTGACCGCCATCGCCGTCAGCACCCTGCTCTGGGCTGATCTGTCCAACCGCTACGTGTGGGTGGTGCTGGCCGTGACTCTGCTGTTCGGTGCCATTGGCTGGGTCGATGACTACCGCAAGGTGATCGAGAAGAACTCGCGCGGCCTGCCGAGTCGCTGGAAATATTTCTGGCAGTCGGTGTTCGGCCTGGCGGCGGCCATCTTCCTTTATATGACGGCGCAGAGCCCGGTGGAGACCACCCTGATCGTGCCGTTGCTGAAAGACGTCGCCATTCCCCTGGGCATCGCCTTCGTGGTGCTGACCTACTTCGTCATCGTCGGCACCAGCAATGCGGTGAACCTCACTGACGGCCTCGACGGCCTGGCCATTCTGCCCACCGTCATGGTCGGCGGCGCGCTGGGTATCTTCTGTTACCTGTCGGGCAACGTGAACTTCGCCGAATACCTGCTGATTCCCTACGTGCCGGGCGCTGGCGAGCTGATCGTGTTCTGCGCCGCGCTGGTCGGTGCCGGCTTGGGCTTTCTGTGGTTCAACACCTACCCGGCGCAGGTGTTTATGGGTGACGTCGGCGCGCTGGCGCTCGGTGCCGCGCTGGGTACCATTGCGGTGATCGTTCGTCAGGAAATCGTTCTGTTCATCATGGGCGGCGTGTTCGTCATGGAAACCCTGTCGGTGATCATCCAGGTCGTCAGCTTCAAGCTGACCGGCAAGCGCGTGTTCCGCATGGCGCCGATCCACCACCATTTCGAACTCAGGGGCTGGCCTGAGCCGCGCGTGATCGTCCGTTTCTGGATCATCACCGTGATTCTCGTGCTGATCGGCCTGGCCACCCTGAAACTGAGGTAATAGAGCGTGTCATTGATTGCTTCCGACCAGTTCCGCATCGTTGTCGGCCTCGGCAAGAGCGGCATGTCCCTGGTGCGCTTCCTGGCGCAGCAGGGCGTGCGCTTTGCCGTGGCCGACACGCGCGCGAACCCGCCGGAGCTGGAGACGCTCAAGCGTGATTACCCGCAGGTGGAAGTACGTTGCGGCGAGCTGGACGTGGACTTCCTCTGCCGCGCCTCGGAACTGTACGTGAGCCCGGGCCTGGCCGTGGCCACTCCAGCGTTGGCCGCAGCGGCTGCACGCGGGGTGAAACTGTCTGGCGATATCGACCTGTTCGCCCGCCACGCCAAGGCACCGATCATCGCCATCACCGGCTCCAACGCCAAGAGCACCGTCACCACCCTGGTGGGTGAAATGGCCGCTGCCTCGGGCAAGCGCGTCGCCGTCGGCGGCAACCTTGGTACCCCGGCGCTGGATCTGTTGGCCGACGATGTCGAGCTGTACGTGCTGGAGCTGTCCAGCTTCCAACTGGAGACCACCGATCAGCTCAACGCCGAAGTGGCTACCTGCCTGAATATCAGTGAAGACCACATGGACCGTTACAGCGGTCTGCCGGCCTATCACCTGGCCAAGCATCGGATCTTCCGTGGTGCCCGTCAGGTGGTGATCAACCGCGACGACGCACTGTCGCGCCCGCTGATCGCCGACCAGGTGAGCTGCTGGGAATTCGGTCTGGGCAAACCTGATTTCAAACGCTTTGGCCTGCTCGAAGAGAATGGCGAAAAATCCCTGGCGTTTCGCTTCGAAGCGCTGCTGCCGGTGAGTGAGCTGAAAATCCGTGGCGCGCACAACCATTCCAACGCCCTGGCGGCGCTGGCGCTCGGTCATGCCGTAGGCCTGCCGATGGACGCCATGCTCGAAACCCTGCGCCAGTTCGCCGGTTTGCCGCACCGCTGCCAGTGGGTTGGCGAGCGTGCCGGGGTGAGTTACTACGACGACTCCAAGGCCACCAACGTCGGTGCCGCGCTGGCGGCCATCGATGGTCTGGGTGGCGATATTGCCGGCAAGCTGGTACTGATCGCCGGTGGCGATGGCAAGGGTGCCGACTTCTCCGCACTGAAGGCGCCGGTAGCACGCTTCTGCCGTGCCGTGGTGCTGCTCGGTCGTGATGCCGAGCGCCTGGCCGAGGCCTTGGATGATGTGGCGCCGCTGGTGCGCGTGCAAACCCTGGACGAGGCGGTGCAGCGTTGCAGCGAGCTGGCCGAGGCTGGTGATGCCGTGCTGCTGTCGCCGGCCTGCGCCAGCCTCGACATGTTCAAGAACTTCGAAGAGCGCGGGCGTCTGTTCGCCCAGGCGGTGGGAGGCTTGTCATGTTGACGGACTTCCTCCACGTTCGGCCTTCGCCGCTGCTCGGGCGCGGCTTCGATGTCGATTTCCCGATGCTAGCCGGCTGCCTCGCTCTGCTCGGCCTGGGCCTGGTGATGATCACCTCGGCTTCCTCGGAAGTGGCGGCGGCGTTTTCCGGTAATCCCCTGTACCACATGATTCGCCATCTGATTTATCTGGTCATCGGCCTGGGTGCTGCCGGTGTCGTGCTGATGATCCCGATGAGCTTCTGGCAGCGTTATGGCTGGATGCTCCTGCTGGCGGCGTTCGGTCTGCTGGTGTTGGTGCTGATCCCTGGTATTGGCCGCGAGGTCAACGGTGCGCGGCGCTGGATCGGTTTCGGCGCGTTCAACGTGCAGCCGTCGGAAATCGCCAAGGTGTTCGTCGTGGTCTACCTGGCCGGCTATCTGGTGCGCCGCCAGGAAGAGGTGCGCGAAAGCTGGATGGGCTTCTTCAAACCCTTTGTGGTGTTGCTGCCGATGTCCGGTCTGCTGCTGCTGGAGCCGGACTTCGGTGCCACCGTGGTGATGATGGGCTCGGCCATGGCCATGCTGTTCCTCGGCGGCGTCGGCATGTTGCGCTTCGGTTTGATGGTGGCGCTGGCGGTTGGCGCGGTGTTCGTCCTGGTACAGACCCAGGAGTATCGCCTGCAGCGTCTGATCACCTTTACCGACCCCTGGGCCGATCAATATGGCGCAGGTTACCAACTGACCCAGGCGCTGATTGCCTTTGGTCGCGGCGAATGGTTTGGCGTTGGCCTGGGCAACAGCATCCAGAAGCAGTTCTACCTGCCGGAAGCACACACCGACTTCGTCTTTTCGGTGCTGGCCGAGGAGCTGGGGCTGGTCGGTGCGCTGACCACTCTGGGGCTGTTCGTTTTCGTCTGCGTGCGTGGTCTGTATATCGGCCTGTGGGCGGAAAAGGCCAAGCAGTTCTTCTCCGCCTACGTCGCCTATGGCCTGTCCTTCCTGTGGATCGGCCAGTTCCTGATCAATATCGGCGTGAACACCGGCCTGCTGCCGACCAAGGGCCTGACACTGCCGTTCCTCAGCTACGGAGGCTCGTCGCTGGTGATCTGCTGCGTGAGTCTGGCGCTGCTGCTGCGTATCGAGTGGGAGCGGCGCAACATACTGGGTAACGAGGACGTGGATTTCACCGAAGCGGATTTTGCCGAGGAGGTCAGCCATGCGCGGTAATGTGCTGATCATGGCCGGCGGCACCGGTGGTCACGTATTCCCGGCGTTGGCCTGCGCACGCGAGTTCCAGGCGCGTGGTTACGCCGTGCACTGGCTGGGCACGCCGCGTGGCATCGAGAACGAGCTGGTGCCACAGGCCGGTTTGTCGCTGCATCTGATCAACGTCAGCGGCCTGCGTGGCAAGAGCAAACTGGCGCTGCTCAAGGCGCCGTTCCAGTTGCTGCGTTCGCTGCTGCAGGCGCGGCGTATCGTGCGTGAGCTGCAGCCGGTATGCGTGCTTGGCATGGGCGGTTATGTCACCGGTCCCGGCGGTCTGGCCGCGCGTATGGCGGGCGTGCCGCTGGTGATCCACGAGCAGAACGCCGTCGCCGGCACTGCCAATCGCCTGTTGTCGCGTATCGCCAATCGTATCTGCGAGGCCTTCCCGAACACCTTCGCAGCGACTGACAAGCGACGCACCACCGGTAACCCCGTGCGTGAAGAGCTGTTCCTGGAAACGCCGCGTGAGCCGCTGGCCGGGCGCAAACCGAAATTGCTGGTGCTGGGCGGCAGCCTGGGCGCCGAGCCGCTGAACAAATTGCTGCCGGCCGCGCTGGAGAAAATCCCTGCCGACCTACGTCCGCAGGTGTTCCACCAGGCCGGTAAACAACATGCCGACATCACTGCGGAGCGTTATCGCGATGCCGCGGTCGAAGCCGAGGTCGCGCCGTTCATCAAGGATATGGCGCGTGCTTATGGCTGGGCCGATCTGGTGGTTTGCCGTGCCGGCGCGCTGACCGTCAGCGAGCTGGCCGCAGCGGGGCTGCCGTCGTTTCTAGTGCCACTGCCGCACGCCATCGACGACCACCAGAGCCGCAATGCCGAATATCTGGCGAAGGAGGGCGCCGCCGTCCTTCTCCCGCAACATGCCACTGACGCGGACACGCTTGCCGCGCAGCTCACCGAGGTTCTGATGCACCTGGAAAAACTCAATGTCATGGGCGCCACCGCGCGTCGCCTGGCCAAGCCCGATGCCACCCGCACGGTGGTCGATATCTGCCAGGAGGTGATGCGTGGCTAAGTCTCCCGCTGCGGTCAAGGCAGAAGTGCGGCGCATGCGCCGTATCCGCCGCATCCATTTCGTCGGGATTGGTGGTGTGGGCATGTGCGGCATCGCCGAGGTGCTGCTGAACCTGGGTTATGAAGTATCCGGTTCCGACCTCAAGGCTTCGGCCGTCACCGAGCGCCTGAAGAGTTTCGGCGCGCAGATCTTCATCGGTCACGCTGCCGAGAACGCCGAGCAAGCCGACGTGCTGGTGGTATCCAGCGCCGTCAACACCAGCAACCCGGAGGTCGCCACAGCCCTGGAGCGCCGCATTCCGGTGGTGCCGCGTGCCGAGATGCTCGCCGAACTGATGCGCTACCGCCACGGCATCGCGGTGGCCGGCACCCATGGCAAGACCACCACCACCAGCCTGCTGGCCTCAGTGTTCGCCGCCGGCGGTCTCGATCCGACCTTCGTCATCGGTGGCCGCCTGAACGCTGCCGGCACCAATGCCCAGCTCGGTTCCAGCCGCTTCCTGATCGCCGAAGCCGACGAGAGCGACGCCAGCTTCCTGCACCTGCAGCCGATGGTCTCGGTGGTCACCAATATCGACGCCGACCACATGAGCACCTATGGCGGCGACTTCAACAGGCTGAAGAAGACCTTCATCGAGTTCCTGCACAACCTGCCGTTCTACGGCCTGGCCGTGCTCTGCGTGGATGATCCGGTGGTGCGCGAGCTGCTGCCGCAGATTGGTCGTCCGACCGTGACCTACGGCTTTGCCGAAGATGCCGACGTGCGCGCGATCAATGTGCGTCAGGAAGGCATGCGCACCTACTTCACCGTGCTGCGCCCGGACTGCGAGCCGCTCGACGTGTCGGTGAACATGCCGGGCAACCACAACGTCCTCAATGCTCTGGCCACCATCGCCATCGCCACCGACGAAGGCATCGACGATGCCGCCATCGTCGCCGGGCTGTCGGGCTTCCAGGGGGTCGGCCGGCGCTTCCAGGTCTATGGCGAGCTGCCGGTGGACGGTGGCAGCGTGATGCTGGTCGACGACTATGGCCATCACCCGCGTGAAGTGGCCGCAGTGGTCAAGGCCGTGCGTGGCGGCTGGCCGGAGCGTCGTCTGGTGATGGTCTATCAGCCGCACCGCTACAGCCGTACCCGCGATCTGTACGACGACTTCGTGCAGGTGCTCGGCGATGCCAACGTGCTGCTGCTGGTAGAGGTCTACCCGGCTGGCGAAGAGCCGATTCCCGGTGCCGACAGCCGCCAGCTGTGCCACAGCATCCGTCAGCGTGGCCAGCTTGATCCGATCTACGTCGAGCGTGGCGCCGACCTGGCGCCGCTGCTCAAACCGCTGCTGCGTGCCGGCGACATCCTGCTGTGCCAGGGCGCTGGCGATATCGGCGCGGTGGCACCGCAACTGATTAAACACCCGCTGTTTGTGGGAGAGGCGAAATGAGTTTGCACAGTACCCTCGATCCCAAGGCCTTCGGCCGCGTCGCCGTGCTGTTCGGCGGCAAGAGCGCCGAGCGCGAGGTGTCGTTGAAGTCCGGCAACGCGGTGCTCAGTGCCCTGCAAGCAGGCGGTGTTGACGCCTTCGGCATCGACGTGGGTGATGATTTCCTGCCGCGCCTTGCCCGTGAGAAGATCGACCGCGCCTTTATCGTGCTGCACGGCCGTGGTGGCGAGGACGGCTCCATGCAGGGCCTGCTCGAGTGTGCCGGCATTCCTTACACCGGCAGCGGCATCCTGGCCTCGGCGCTGGCGATGGACAAGCTGCGCACCAAACAGGTCTGGCACAGCCTCGGCCTGCCGACGCCGCGCCACGCCGTGCTGACCTCGCAGGCCGACTGCGAGGCCGCTGCCACTGAGCTGGGCTTCCCGCTGATCGTCAAGCCGGCGCATGAAGGTTCCAGCATCGGCATGGCCAAGGTCGACAGCGTCGAGGCGCTGATCGCTGCCTGGCAGGACGCCGCGCGCTACGACAGCCAGGTGCTGGTCGAGCAGTGGATCGCCGGCCCCGAATACACCATTGCCGTGCTGCGTGGCCAGGTGCTGCCACCGATTGGCCTGGGCACCCCGCACACCTTTTACGACTACGACGCCAAGTACCTGGCCGATGACACCCAGTACCGCATTCCCTGTGGCCTGTCGGCCGAGAAAGAGGCGGAACTGAAAGAGCTGACCGCGCGTGCCTGCGAGGCCGTGGGCACTCAGGGTTGGGCGCGTGCCGACGTGATGCAGGATGCCAGCGGCCAGTTCTGGCTGTTGGAAGTGAACACCGTACCGGGCATGACCGACCACAGCCTGGTACCAATGGCTGCGCGTGCTGCCGGTCTGGATTTCCAGCAACTGGTGCTGGCGATCCTGGCTGACAGCGTCGAGGCGAGGGGTTAAGCGATGAGCATCGCTCTGCGTCATCAGGACTCGCTGAGGGCTCCGCAACGCGGCAAGCCCGCGCCGCGTGGCGCCAGCCGTCTGGTGGCCAAGGAGCCGATGCGTCTGCGCATGCCCAAGGCGGATTTCTCCTGGGTGGGACGGCTGCTCTGGCCGCTGCTGCTGGTTGGTCTGGGCTTTGGCGCCTACGAGGGGGCGTTGCGTCTGCTGCCCTACGCCGACCGCCCGATCGCGCGCATCAGCGTGCAGGGTGATCTGGCTTATGTCAGTCAGCAGGCGGTGCAGCGGCGGATCGCGCCGTATATCGAGGCGAGCTTCTTCAGCGCCGATCTGCGCGGCATGCGCGAGGAGCTCGAGCGCATGCCCTGGATCGCCCATGCCGAAGTGCGTCGTGTCTGGCCGGATCAGATCGACGTGCGTCTGGAGGAACAACTGCCCATCGCCCGTTGGGGCGACGAGGCGCTGCTCAACAATCAGGGTCAGGCGTTTGCGCCGCAGGAACTGGACAACTATCAGCATCTGCCGCAGCTGTCCGGCCCGAAGCGGGCGCAGCCGAAGGTGATGCAGCAGTACCAGATGCTCAGCCAGTTGCTGCGGCCGATGGGCTTTACCGTGGTCGGGCTGCAGTTGCGCGAACGCGGCAGCTGGTTTCTCTCGGCTACCGAGAACACCAGCGGCCAGCGCATCGACATCCTGCTGGGACGTGATCACGTGGTGGAAAAAATGCGTCGTTTCGCCGCCATCTATGAGCGGGAACTGAAAGAACAGAGCGCGAACATCGCGCGCATCGACCTGCGTTATGCCAACGGCCTGGCCGTGGCCTGGCGTGAGCCGGTGGAGCCGGCTGCGGCCGAGCAGAAAGTGAATTGAGGAGAGGCTGGACTAATGAATAGCGCGCAGAGCGGCAAGATGATCGTTGGCCTGGACATCGGCACCTCCAAGGTGGTGGCGCTGGTGGGCGAGGTGACGGCCGACGGCCAGCTGGAAATCGTCGGTATCGGCACCCATCCGTCGCGCGGGCTGAAGAAGGGCGTGGTGGTCAATATCGAGTCCACCGTGGCCTCGATCCAGCGCGCCGTTGAAGAAGCCCAGCTGATGGCCGGCTGCCGCATCCATTCGGCTTTCGTCGGCCTCGCCGGCAATCACATCCGCAGTCTCAACAGTCACGGTATCGTCGCCATCCGTGATCGTGAAGTGAGCCCGGCCGACATTGAGCGCGTGCTCGACGCCGCGCAGGCCGTGGCGATTCCCGCGGACCAGCGCGTGCTGCACACCCTGGCCCAGGATTACGTGATCGATAACCAGGAAGGTGTGCGCGAGCCGCTGGGCATGTCCGGCGTGCGCCTGGAGGCCAAGGTGCACGTGGTCACCTGCGCCGTGAATGCCGCACAGAACATCGAGAAGTGCGTGCGCCGCTGCGGTCTGGAAGTCGACGACATCATCCTCGAGCAGCT
Organism: Ectopseudomonas oleovorans; assembly: GCF_003052605.1. Taxonomy (GTDB): domain Bacteria; phylum Pseudomonadota; class Gammaproteobacteria; order Pseudomonadales; family Pseudomonadaceae; genus Aquipseudomonas; species Aquipseudomonas oleovorans_A. Next base: position 75,964 of record NZ_QASO01000049.1, read on the forward strand.
TGCATCCGCTTATTCGGTACTGACCGAGGACGAGAAGGAACTGGGCGTGTGCCTGGTGGACATCGGCGGCGGCACCACCGATATCGCCATCTTCACCGAAGGCGCGATTCGTCACACCGCGGTGATCCCGATTGCCGGTGACCAGGTCACCAACGACATCGCCATGGCCCTGCGTACGCCGACCCAGTACGCCGAGGAAATCAAGATTCGCTACGCCTGCGCCCTGGCCAAGCTGGCCGGTGCCGGCGAAACCATCAAGGTGCCGAGCGTCGGTGATCGCCCGCCACGTGACCTCTCGCGTCAGTCCCTGGCTGAAGTGGTCGAGCCGCGTTACGACGAGCTGTTCACCCTGGTGCAGGCCGAGCTGCGCCGCAGCGGCTACGAAGACCTGATTCCGGCGGGCATCGTCATGACCGGCGGTACGGCGAAGATGGAAGGCGCGGTGGAACTGGCCGAGGAAATTTTCCACATGCCGGTTCGACTGGGCGTACCGCACAGCGTCAAGGGCATGGGCGACGTCGTGCGCAACCCGATTTATTCCACCGGTGTGGGGCTGCTGATGTACGGGCTGCAGAAGCAGAGCGATGGCATTTCCATGTCGGTGGGCAGTCCTTATCAGGACGAGAGCAAACCCCCGGTACTCGAACGCATCAAGCGTTGGGTGCAAGGCAATTTCTAAATTTGCAGTAGGCGTTACAACTAGAAAGGAAGGAGAGGGATCATGTTCGAACTAGTAGATAACATTCCGCAAAGCGCGGTTATCAAAGTAATCGGTGTCGGTGGTGGCGGCGGTAACGCTGTCAATCACATGGCGGTCAGCAACATTGAGGGTGTCGAGTTCATCTGCGCCAACACCGATGCGCAGGCGCTGAAGAACATCGGCGCACGTACCGTGCTGCAGCTCGGCCCGGGCGTGACCAAAGGCCTGGGTGCTGGCGCCAATCCGGAAGTCGGTCGTCAGGCCGCGCTGGAAGATCGCGAGCGCATCGCTGAAGTGCTGCAAGGCACCGACATGGTGTTCATCACCACCGGCATGGGTGGCGGTACTGGTACCGGTGCTGCGCCGGTGATCGCCGAGGTGGCCAAGGAGCTGGGCATCCTCACCGTGGCCGTGGTCACCCGCCCGTTCCCGTTCGAAGGCAAGAAGCGCATGGTCATCGCCGATGAAGGCATTCGCGCGCTGTCCGAGAGCGTCGACTCGCTGATCACCATTCCCAACGAAAAACTGCTGACCATCCTCGGCAAGGACGCCAGCCTGCTGTCCGCCTTCGCCAAGGCTGACGACGTGCTGGCCGGTGCCGTGCGCGGTATCTCCGATATCATCAAGCGTCCGGGCATGATCAACGTCGACTTCGCCGACGTGAAAACCGTGATGAGCGAAATGGGCATGGCGATGATGGGCACTGGCTGTGCCAGCGGTCCGAACCGTGCGCGTGAAGCCACCGAAGCGGCCATCCGCAACCCGCTGCTGGAAGACGTCAATCTGCAGGGCGCTCGCGGCATCCTGGTGAATATCACCGCCGGTCCTGACCTGTCCCTGGGCGAGTACTCCGACGTGGGTAGCATCATCGAGCAGTTCGCTTCCGAGCACGCCACCGTCAAGGTCGGCACCGTGATCGACGCCGACATGCGCGACGAACTGCACGTCACCGTGGTCGCTACCGGCCTCGGCGCGCGCATGGAGAAGCCGGTCAAGGTGGTCGACAACACCGTTCAGGTCGCCGTCAGCCAGCCGGTTGCCCAGCAGCCTGCCGCGCAGCCGCGCAGCGAGCAGTCGGTCAACTACAAGGACTACGAGCGTCCGACTGTGCAGCGCCAGAGCCACGGTGGCGCCGCCACTGCAGCCAAGCTCAATACTCAGGATGATCTCGATTACCTGGATATCCCGGCTTTCCTGCGTCGCCAGGCTGATTGATGGAATTTATCAGGAGCATATGGGTGATTGGTGTTCAGCAAAGGTCGGTTCTGCTATTATTTCCGGCCATTGTTGAAAACAATTCGCAACTAGCGATATAGCGGCCAAGCCATGATCAGACAACGCACCCTGAAAAACATCATCCGTGCCACCGGCGTTGGCCTGCATTCGGGGGAGAAGGTTTACCTGACCCTGAAGCCGGCTCCGGTGGATACCGGTATCGTGTTTCGTCGTACCGACCTCGACCCCGTGGTGGAAATCCGCGCACTGGCCGGGAATGTCGGTGAAACCACCATGTCGACCACATTGATCAATGGTGATGTCAAGGTGGATACGGTAGAGCATCTGCTTTCGGCCATGGCAGGCCTGGGCATCGATAACGCCTACGTCGAGCTCTCCGCGTCCGAAGTACCGATCATGGATGGCAGTGCTGGTCCCTTTGTGTTCCTGATTCAATCCGCTGGCCTGCAGGAGCAGGAAGCGCCGAAGAAGTTCATCCGCATCCTGCGTGAGGTGACTGTGGAGGAGGGCGATAAGCGCGCTACCTTCGTGCCTTTCGACGGTTTCAAGGTGAGCTTCGAGATCGATTTCGATCACCCCGTGTTCCGCAATCGCACGCAGAGCGCCAGTGTGGATTTCTCCAGTACGTCTTTCGTCAAGGAAGTCAGCCGGGCCCGCACCTTCGGTTTCATGCGTGACATCGAGTTCCTGCGTTCGCAGAACCTGGCGCTCGGTGGCAGTGTGGAGAACGCCATCGTGGTCGACGAACATCGTGTGCTCAATGAAGACGGCCTGCGTTACGAGGACGAATTCGTCAAACACAAGATTCTCGATGCCATCGGTGACCTGTACCTGCTGGGTAACAGCCTGATCGGCGAGTTCAAGGGCCTCAAGTCTGGTCACGCGCTCAACAATCGTTTGCTGCGCACGTTGATTGAGCAGACTGATGCCTGGGAAATGGTGACCTTCGAGGACGCCAAGCTCGCACCGATCTCTTACATGCGCCCTGTCGCGGCGGTGTAAGCGCACTCTCTTTCCAGCTTCAATTGAGGCCACCTTCGGGTGGCCTTTTTTATGGTGCGCCAGGCATGGCGCGTAGCGCCGTGACTGGCGCTGTCGGGTTCACTGTGGTGGTGAGCCTGGCGACTTGGAGGTGAAAGTCCTCTACACACCCGGCAAGGGGAAGTGTTAGCTGAAGGCAAGGGTGTCGCGGGCGACTGCGAATCTGAAGGAAGCCCGAGGCAAAATGCTGGCCTGACGAACAGGAAGCGGATGAGGCGGCGCAGCGGGGTGAGGTGGCCATAATCGCCAAAGCCCG
>NZ_QASO01000005.1 GCF_003052605.1 Ectopseudomonas oleovorans
ATGAGCATTTTGAGCCTGTTTTTAACGCAGCAATGGCAACGCAGGTAGTTTTTCAACAGCCTGCTAACGCGCCGAACGCACCTCGTCGACCCCACGATTGGCCAACTGGTCCGCTCGTTCGTTGCCGGGGTGGCCGGTATGGCCACGCACCCACTGCCAGCTCACCTGATGACGATTCACCTCCTCGTCCAGCTTCTGCCAGAGGTCGGCATTTTTCACCGGCTCTTTCGAAGCCGTCTTCCAGCCGCGCTTCTTCCAGTTCGGCAGCCATTCCTGAATACCCTTCATCACGTACTGCGAGTCGGTCACCAGCTTGACCGAACAGGGCCGGGTCAATGCGATCAGGCCGGCGATCGCCGCCATCAGCTCCATGCGATTGTTGGTGGTATTCGGGTCACCGCCCCACAATTCCTTTTCTGCGCCTTTATAGACCAGCAGCGCACCCCAACCTCCGGGACCAGGATTGCCCTTGCAGGCGCCATCGGTGTAAATCACCACTTCATCGGTTTCGGACATTCATAAGCTCTGTACAGATTTGACGGGCCCGGGCATGGCCTTTAGTTGTCGACGTCTCGCCGACTGATCTTGGCCACCGGCATCGGCAGCAACTTGCCCATTGACTCACGGCGCGATTGCCGCAAGGGGCGCAAGCCGACCACCAGTTTGCGCGCCACCAACAGGTAGAAACCGGCGCCCGGCAACTGCCAGGCATCGCCCCAGCTTTCCATTCGCCGCAGGCGCATTTGCCAGGCCAGCGAAGCGAGCGGCGGACGATAGCACCCGAAGCGGCGTTTCTCCAACGCAAAACCCAGCAGGCTCAGCCAGTCACCGACGCGGCTCGGGGCGATGCAACGCGCCTTGGCCAAACCATCCTGGGCAAACAGGCGCCGCACGCCCCAGGCGCTCCAGGGGTGAATACCCAGAATCAACAGATGCCCGCCAGGCCTGACACTGCGTGCCGCCTCACGTAGCAGGCCGTGAGGCGACAGGCTGAAATCCAGGCCATGCTGCAGCACCACCACATCAGCGGCGTGCTCACCCAAGGGCCAGGATTGCTCCTCACAGACGATCTGCACGCCAGGCATCGGCGCACCAAGGCGCACGTTGTGCTGAATCTGCCCGGCCTTGGGCGGCCCCTCGGCGCCGGGGCCGTAGCTCACCAGATAACCGCCGAAGAAACGTGCCAACTCTTCCTCCAGCAAGCACCGCTCCTGCTCCAGCAACAGCTGGCCGAGCGGCCCGGCAAGCCAGTCGCGCGCCTCACCGATGAGTTTGAGCCACTCAGGGTCGGCCTGGGCGAATGCCTGATCAGTCATCGCTGCCTCCGCATGACAGGTTCTGCATGTCCTGTCTAAGATGCACCTTTATCACCAGCTTAGCGACCCGCAATGATCCAGATCGACGCACTACCCGCCTTCAATGACAATTATATCTGGCTGCTGCAGGAGGCCCGCAGCAAGCGTTGCGCCGTGGTCGACCCCGGTGATGCTGCGCCGGTCATGGCCTGGCTCGAGGCCCATCCTGACTGGACACTCAGCGATATCCTGATCACTCACCATCACTTCGATCACGTTGGCGGTGTCGAGCAACTGAAGACGGCTACCGGCGCCCGTGTCGCCGGCCCGGCGGCGGAAAAGATTCCAGCCCGTGACATCGACCTCAAGGATAACGACGCAATCGACGTACTCGACCTGCGCTTCGAGGTCATGGCCGTACCTGGACATACCCTCGGTCATATCGCCTACTACCACGCCGAACAGAACCTGTTGTTCTGTGGCGACACCCTGTTCGCAGGTGGCTGTGGCCGCCTCTTCGAAGGTACGCCGCAACAGATGCACCAGTCGCTGAGCCGCCTGGCAGCGCTCCCCGGTGCAACACGGGTCTACTGCACCCACGAATACACCCTGAGCAACCTGCGCTTCGCCCACGCCGTCGAGCCGCACAATCCGGACGTCAGTGCGCGCCTGGCCGAAGTGGCCCGCTGGCGCGATGAGGGCCGCATCAGCCTGCCGTCGAACATCGAATTGGAACTGGCTACCAATCCTTTCCTGCGTGTTGGCGAGCCTGCGGTCGTCGCTGCGACCAACGGACGCGACGACCGGCAGTCAAGCGAGCCAAGCGCCGTATTCGCTAGTCTGCGTGCCTGGAAAGACAGGTTTTAGTCGCTGAGAAAAAGGTCGACAGGCCCGCAAAAGACCAGATTAAGACTGGTGAAAACTTGACCACCCCCGGCCCGATTCCTAGAATCGCCCGACCTTTTCGCCGGGACATACACCTCACCCAATGCCTTTATCATCACGCAAACCATTGAATATAAAGGCGTTAGCGCGAAACTCCCGAGCGCTCGCGGTGATGTGCAGCATGATCCTGGCCGGCTGTCAGAGCCTGCCCAGCGATACTCCGGACCGTTCGGCTGATACCTCTCGAGCCGTGGGCCTGGAGCGCGAGCCGGAGTGGCTCAACAATCAGGTCAAGCCGCGTGAATACGCCGATATCTGGGAACGCGTACGCGACGGCTTCAAGCTGCAGGATGAAATCGGCATCAACCCGCGCATCGAACGCGTGCGCCTGTGGTACGCCAGCAATCCAAAACACGTCAATACCGTCAGCGAACGCAGCGCGCCTTATATCCACTACATTGTCGAGCGCCTTGCCGAGCGCGACATGCCGATGGAGCTGGCGCTGCTGCCGGTGATCGAAAGTGCTTACGATCCACTGGCCTACTCCTCGGCACATGCGGTCGGCCTCTGGCAGTTCATTCCCTCGACCGGCCGCCATTACAACCTGCGCCAGACCAACTGGTACGACGGCCGCCGCGACGTCACTGCATCGACCGAGGCAGCGCTCAACTATCTCAGCCGCCTGCATGAAATGTTCAACGGCGACTGGCTGCTCGCCCTGGCCGCCTACAATGCTGGCGAAGGCCGCATCAGTCGCGCCATCGAGCGCAACGAAAAGCTCGGCCTGCCCAGCGACTACTGGAACCTGTCGCTGCCCAAGGAAACCGAGGACTACGTGCCCAAGCTACTGGCGCTGTCACAGGTGATCCTGACGCCCGAAGCCTACAGCGTGAGCCTTTCGCCAATCGCCAACGAACCCTACTTCGAACAGATCGCAATCAAGCAGCACATGGATCTGTCGCGCGTCGCCAAACTGGCCGACCTGGATGAACAGGAGCTGCTGCAGCTCAACCCCGCCTACAAGCGCGGGATTACCCTCGACGGCCCGCAACACCTGCTGGTGCCGACCGATAAGGCAGAAATGCTCAGCGCCAACCTGGCCCTGATGAAACCGCAGGAAATGGTCGACTGGCAAAGCTATACCGTACGCTCCGGCGACAGCCTGCACGCCATCGCCAACCGTCACCACCTGTCGGTCAACATGCTCAAGGACGTCAATCGTCTGAGTGGCAACAACCTGAGCATTGGCCAGGTGCTGACCATTCCCGCCAAGCCCGGTGCTCAACCGAGCGAACCGCTGTATCAGCAGCGCAGCGTCGCGCAGAGCGCGAGCACGCGGATCTATCAGGTAAAGAACGGCGACAACCTGTGGCAGATCGCTCGCGCCAACCAGGTCGCGGTGCACGACCTGAAGCGCTGGAACAAGCTGCAAGGCAATGCGTTGAAAGTCGGCCAGGTGCTCACACTGGCAGCCGCCGACAGCGGCGCGCGCGCCGCCAGCGCCAATCGCAGCACCGCCACCTCACGAGACAAGGCTACCTACTACCGCGTAAAGCATGGCGACTCACTGTATGTGATCGCCAAGCGCTTCAATATAGACCTCAAGCGCCTGCAGGCCTGGAATCCACGCAGCAGCAAGCTGCAACCAGGGGAAAAGCTGACCCTCTATCTGCCGTGATCAGCGCTTGCTGATCGCCTCCAGGCAACGCCTCGCCAGTTGCGTGAAACGCTGAAACGCCACGAATTGCTCGTGTCGCAGCGCCCGCCCGGACAGCCTGCTGTCGGCATACAGCACGCCGATTTCCCGGGTACCCGCGATGATCGGTGCAATGAAGAACATGCCGGCGCCAAGACTGCGCCGAATCGGCTGGGTCACCAGCTCGGCCAGGTTGTAGCTGGCGGGCACGCCCATCCAGATCGCCTCGCGATGGCGCAGCGCATAACTGAAGATATGCGGCTGCTCCACCTGCTCGGCAGGCAGCACGAAGTCCTCCAGCCATTGCTGAGACTTTTCACCGATCACCCGTTTGGCGCGGAAGCGGCTTTGCCCATCGGCCAGCACCGCGAGCATCACCCGCTCCAGGCCAACGCCCCGATGCAGGCCTTTGAGCAAGGTGTCGAGCACCAGCCCGACATCGGCCCTGGCATTGACCATCAGGCCAAGATCCTGCAATGCCTGCTGCATCACCAACAGATCCGGCTGCAGCAAACACGCACGACGCGCCTCCTGCTGCTGGCGAATCTGCTCGAGATCGGTATTGGGAATCAGCCGGCACAACTTGCTGGCACCGAAGGTCGAGGCAACCTTGACCGCCTCATCAGCACTGGCCAGCACCTGCTGCAGGGTTTCCTCCGGTGTCAGCTCGATAAACGCTGCCACCTTGCCCAGCACGCCCTCCATTTCTGCACAATCCCAGCCATCCAGCGCCGCCTCGCTGATGCGCACGCCCAACTGTACGGCGTAGGCGGCCGGATCATGCTGGCTGGCGCCCGCCTGGGCGAGGATGGCGGTTTCGCCGAGGTTCCAGCTTTTCAGCAACGCCTGGGTAAGTTGACGAAAGCTGGCACCGAGCATCTCACGCACTGCCTCATCGACATCGACACCGGGGCGCTCAAGGGCATCGGCCAGTTCGTCAGCCTGCGCCCCACCACAGCCCCAGAACGCCAGCTCGCCCAGATGATGGAGCAGCGCAGCGATGAACACTTCTTCGCTGTGCCTGGAAATGACATAGCCAGCCAGGTTGCGCGCCTGCACCGCGGCATGGAAAGAACGCGCGAGTAACATCTGCAACTGCTCACGCGGCGCGCGGGTAAGCAGCCCGTCTATCAGGCTCACCGAAAGACTGATCAGGCGTACATTGTCGAAGCCGATCAGTACGATGGCCCGCGAAATGGTCTTTATGGTTTCCTGGGACGGGTTGTAGTAGACGCTGTTGCCGACCCGCAGCACCTTGCTGGTCAGCGCCGCATCACGCAGCAACACATCGGCCAACTGCTGTACTGAAGCAGAATCCTGCTGCGCAAGGCGCTGCAGATCCTGCACCACTGCAGCCAGCGCGGGCAGTTCGGCTTGGTTCAGGCGATCGATCCATGACTGCAAACCATGGCTTCGTTCCGACAAATTCGTACCCTCATGGTGTGTCCCTGAAGTGTATGCCGTAGCGTCGTAAGCGAGCGCCCACCGCTGCACTCTTTTTCCTGCCCATACAAGCTGTTACTGTACCGACCCAGAAGCCCAAACGCCGCCATGGATCGGATCTCACCCCCGATGCGTCCCCTCCTCCTGCTGTTCCTCAGCCTGGCCTTGAGCTTTCCCGCCTCTGCGACTATCAGCGAGAGCCACGGCTACGCCCAGTTCGGGACACTCAAGTATCCTGCCAGCTTCAGTCATTTTGACTGGGTCAACCCCGATGCGCCCAAAGGCGGCACGTTGCGCATCATGGCGTCGGGTACTTTCGATACGCTCAACCCCTACACGTTCAAGGGCAGCAGCCCGATCTCGACCGCACATTTCCTGCAGTACGGCGCCAATGAGCTGAACGAACCCTTGATGGTCGGCACTGGCGCTTACGACCCCTCGGGGGATGAGCCTGCCTCCAGCTATGGCCTGATCGCCAGAAGCGTCGAGTACAGCGAGGACCGCAGTTGGGTGGTCTTCAACCTGCGACCGGAAGCGCGTTTTCACGATGGCAAGCCGATCACGGCCTACGACGTGGCCTTCTCCTATCGCCTGCTGCGCAATGACGGCCACCCGCAGTACCGCACCAACCTGCAGGAAGTGAAACGCGTCGATATTCTCGGCCGCCACCGCATCCGTTTCGTCTTCAAGCGCACCGGTAACCCACTGTTGATCCTGCGCCTGGGTGAACTGCCGGTCCTGCCGCAGCACTACTGGAAAGATCGCGACTTCAAGAGCACCACCTTCGAGGCGCCGCTGGGCAGCGGTCCCTACCGCATCGTCCAGGTGGTACCTGGCCGGCGCCTGGTATTCGAGCGGGTGAAGGACTGGTGGGGCAAGGATCTGCCGGTCAATCGCGGCAAATACAACTTCGACCGCGTCGAGGTGGAGTTCTACCGCGACAACCATGTCGCCTTCGAAGCCTTCAAGGCCGGCGAATTCGACTTCTATATAGAGAACCAGGCAAAGAACTGGAGCAACGGCTACCGCTTTCCGGCCGTTACCCGCGGCGAGGTGATTCGTGCCGAGATACCGCACCAGATTCCGACCCAGACCCAGGCGCTGTTCATGAACACGCGCCGCGATCTGTTCAGCGACCGCCGGGTGCGTGAGGCGCTGGGGCTGATGTTCGATTTCGAGTGGACCAATCGCACGCTGTTCAACAACGCCTACGTGCGCGCCGCCAGCTACTACCCCAACAGCGAATTCTCGGCCACTGGCAAGCCCGAAGGCGCGGAGTGGCTGTTGCTCTCGCCGCATCGCGACAAGCTACCCGCACGCCTGCTCACCGAGCCACCGACACAACCGGTAACTGACGGTCGCGGCATCCCTCGGGAAACCTTGCGCCGCGCCCTCGGTCTATTGGCCGATGCCGGCTGGAAACCCTCCGGCCAGGAGCTGCGTAATGCTCGCGGTCAACGCCTCGAGTTCGAGATCATGCTGGTCAACCCCAGCCTCGAACGCATTCTCCAGCCCTATACTGCCAACCTCGCCAGTATCGGCATACGCGCCAACCTGCGCACTGTCGATCGCGCCCAGTACAAGCAACGCCTTGACCAGTTCGACTACGACATGATCCTGCTGACCCTGCCGCAAACCCTCAGCCCGGGGCTGGAACAATCGCTGTACTTCCATTCCAGCCAGGTGAACATCAAGGGCGGCAAGAACTATGCAGGCGTCAACGATCCGGTGGTCGACGAAATGATCGACAAGCTGCTCTCGGCGCAGACTCGAGACGAACAGGTAGCCGCCACGCGGGCCTTGGACCGAGTCCTGCTCTGGCAGCACTACAGCATTCCCAACTGGTACATCAATTATCACCGCCTGGCGTACCGCAATCGGTTCGCCTTCGTCACCACGCCGCCCTACACACTGGGCCTGCGCACCTGGTGGCTGAAGCCTACGGAGAACGCTCGATGACCCACCCGCTGCGCAGTTTCCTGCTCCACGGTAGCAGCCTCATCCTGCTCGGTCTGGCCGGCCTCGCCTTCGCCGCACCCAAGCATGCCGTCACCCTGTATGACGAGGCGCCCAAGTACCCCGCCGACTTCACTCACTTCGAATACACCAATCCCGACGCCCCCAAGGGCGGCACCTTTCGTGAAGCAGGTTTCGGTAGTTTCGATAGCCTGAACCCCTTTATCAGCAAGGGCGTCGCCGCCGACAACATCGGCCTGATCTACGCCACCTTGACCGTGCAGAGCCTGGACGAGCCGTTCACCGCTTATGGCCTGGTCGCCGAGAAGATCGAGAAAGCCCCCGACAATGCCTGGGTGCGTTTCCTGTTACGCAAGGAAGCCCGCTTTCATGACGGCACGCCGATCACCGCCGAAGACGTCAAGTTCACCTTCGATACGCTGATGGAAAAAGGCGCGCCGATGTACCGCGGCTACTACGCCGACGTCGAGCAGGTGGAAGTGGAATCGCCGCACAGCGTGCGCTTCGTGTTCAAGCACGCCGGCAACCGCGAACTGCCGCTGATCGTCGGCCAGTTGCCGGTGCTACCCAAGCACTGGTGGGCCGAGCGCGACTTCGCCAAGGGCAATCTCGAGGTACCGCTGGGCAGCGGCCCGTACAAGGTCGGCCGAGTCCAGGCCGGCCGCAGCATCCGCTATGAGCGTGTCGACGACTGGTGGGCCAAGGATCTGCCCGTGAGCCGCGGCTTCTACAACTTCGACAGCATCCAGATCGATTATTACCGCGACAACACCGTGGCCCTGGAGGCGCTGAAGGCCGGCCAGTTCGACTACTGGCTGGAAACCAGCGCGAAGAACTGGGCCACGGCCTACAACACCCCGGCGGTAGCCAACGGCCAGCTGATCAAGGAAGAAATCCAGAACCGCAACCCCACCGGCATGCAGGGTTTCATCTTCAACACCCGCCGTCCGCAGTTCCAGGATCGCCGCGTACGTGAGGCGCTGGGCCTGCTGTACGACTTCGAATGGGCCAACAAACGCCTGTTCTACGGCGCCTATTCCCGCACCCGCAGCTATTTCGACAATTCCGAACTGGGCTCGCAGGGGCTACCCGGTGAAGACGAGCTGGCGATTCTAGAACCGCTGCGCGGCAAGATTCCGGCCGAGGTGTTCAGCGAGGAATTCCGTGTACCGGTCACCGACGGCAGCGGCATCATTCGCGAGCAACAGCGCCGCGCCTACCAACTGCTGCAACAGGCCGGCTGGCGCATCGAAGGTGATCGCATGCTCGATGCCAACGGTCAGCCGGTCAGCTTCGAGTTCCTTCTCGCACAAACCGAATTCGAGCGTGTGCTGCTGCCATTCAAGCGCAATCTGGCTGACCTTGGCATGGATCTGGTGATTCGCCGCGTCGACGTTTCGCAGTACATCAACCGCCTGCGCTCGCGTGACTTCGACATGATCGTCGGCGGCTTCGGCCAGTCCAACTCGCCGGGCAACGAGCAACGCGAATACTGGCACTCCTCCAGCGCCGACAATCCCGGTAGCCGCAATTTCATCGGCCTCAAGGACCCGGCCATCGATCAGATCGTCGAAGGTCTGATCAACGCCGACTCGCGGCAGAACCTGATCGCCCATACCCGTGCCCTCGATCGCGTGCTGCTGTGGGGCCATTACGTGATCCCCAATTGGCACATCAAGACCTGGCGTGTCGCCTACTGGAACCGTTTCGAGCACCCAAAGGTGACGCCACTCTACGATATCGGCCTGCACACCTGGTGGATGCGCCCAGGCCTGGAGCAGCCGAGCGAAGCTCAGCAGCAAGCCGCCGAACAAGCGACCGAAGAGGCGAAGCAATAACATGCTGGCCTATATCTTTCGTCGCCTGCTGCTGATCATCCCGACCCTGTTCGGCATTCTGGTCATCAACTTCATCATCATCCAGGCCGCGCCCGGCGGCCCGGTCGAGCAGATGATCGCCAAGCTGGAGGGTTTCGATGCGGCTGCCGGCGGCGCCACGGGGCGCATCGGTGGCGGCGGCGCCGAAGTGTCGGTGGCCGGCTCCAGCTATCGCGGCGCCCAGGGCCTCGACCCACAACTGATCGCCGAGATCGAGAAGATGTACGGCTTCGACAAGTCGGCGCCCGAGCGTTTCTGGATCATGATCAAGAACTACGCTCAGCTGGACTTCGGCTCCAGCTTCTTCCGCGACGCCCAGGTCATCGACCTGATCATCGAGAAGATGCCGGTGTCGATCTCGCTCGGTCTGTGGAGCACCCTGATCATGTATCTGGTGTCCATCCCGCTAGGGATCGCCAAGGCCACCCGCCACGGCAGCGCCTTCGACGTCTGGACCAGTTCGGCGATCATCGTCGGCTACGCCATCCCGGCGTTCCTCTTCGCCATCCTGCTGATCGTGCTGTTCGCTGGTGGCAGCTACTGGGACTGGTTCCCGCTACGCGGGCTGACCTCGAACGACTTCGAGCAGCTCAGCCTCGGCGGCAAGATTCTCGACTACCTCTGGCACCTGGTGCTGCCGGTTACCGCCCTGGTCATCGGTAACTTCGCCACCCTGACCCTGCTGACCAAGAACAGTTTTCTCGACGAGATCAACAAACAGTATGTGGTGACCGCCCGCGCCAAGGGCCTGACCAACCATCGCGTGCTCTACGGCCACGTATTCCGTAACGCCATGCTGCTGATCATCGCGGGCTTCCCCGCCGCCTTCATCGGCATCTTCTTCACCGGCTCCCTGCTGATCGAGGTGATCTTCTCGCTCGACGGCCTCGGCCTGATGAGCTTCGAGGCGGCGATCAACCGCGACTATCCGGTGGTGTTCGGCACCCTGTTCATCTTCACCTTGCTGGGGCTGATCGTGAAATTGATCGGTGACATCACCTACACCCTGGTCGATCCGCGCATCGACTTCGAAAGCCGGGAGGGTTGAGCATGAAACTCTCCCCTCTCAATCGACGCCGCCTCGACCGTTTCAAGGCGCACAAGCGCGGCTGGTGGTCGCTGTGGCTGTTTCTCATCCTGTTCGGCCTGAGCCTCGGCGCCGAACTGATCGCCAACGACAAGCCGCTGGCTGTGCGCTACGACGGGCAGTGGTACTTCCCGGTGCTCAAGCGCTACCCGGAAACCGTGTTCGGCGGCGAATTCCCGCTGCAGGCCAACTACAAGAGCCCCTACATTCAGGACCTGATCGCGGAAAAGGACGGCAAGATGATCTGGCCGCCGATCCCGTTCAGCTATTCGAGCATCAACTACGACCTGGAAGTGCCTGCCCCCGCGCCTCCCTCGGCGCAGAACTGGCTGGGCACCGACGATCAGGGCCGTGACGTGCTGGCACGGGTGATCTACGGCTTTCGCATCTCGGTGCTGTTCGCCCTGACCCTGACCCTGGCCAGCTCGGTGATCGGCGTAATCGCCGGCGCATTGCAAGGCTTCTACGGCGGCTGGGTCGACCTGCTTGGCCAGCGCTTCCTGGAAATCTGGTCGGGCCTGCCGGTGCTCTACCTGCTGATCATCCTGGCCAGCTTCGTGCAGCCGAACTTCTGGTGGCTGCTGGGCATCATGCTGCTGTTCTCCTGGATGAGCCTGGTCGACGTGGTGCGCGCCGAGTTCCTCCGCGGGCGCAACCTGGAATACGTGCGCGCCGCGCGGGCGCTGGGCATGGGCAACGGCGCCATCATGTTCCGCCATATTCTGCCCAACGCCATGGTTTCGACCATGACCTTCATGCCCTTCATCCTCACCGGCGCCATCGGCACCCTGACCGCCCTGGACTTCCTCGGCTTCGGCCTGCCACCCGGCGCACCCTCGCTCGGTGAACTGGTCGCCCAGGGCAAGAGCAACCTGCAGGCGCCCTGGCTGGGCATCAGCGCCTTCGCCGTATTGGCGATCATGCTGAGCCTGCTGGTATTCATCGGCGAAGCCGCCCGCGATGCCTTCGACCCGAGGAAATGACATGAGCCAGAACGAAACCCTGTTGCAAGTGCGCGACCTGGCCGTAGAGTTCGTCATGGGCGAGCAATGCCAGCGCGTGGTCGAAGGCGTCAGCTTCGACATTCACAAGGGCGAGACCCTGGCCCTGGTTGGCGAGAGCGGCTCGGGCAAGTCGGTCACGGCGCACTCGATCCTGCGCCTCTTGCCCTACCCGCTCGCGCGCCACCCGCACGGCAGCATCGAGTACGCCGGCGAAGACCTGCTCAAGCTCAGCGAAGGCCGCCTGCGCGGCATTCGCGGCAACCGCATCGCCATGGTATTCCAGGAGCCCATGACCTCGCTCAACCCGCTGCACTGCATCGAAAAGCAGATCAACGAAGTGCTCGCTCTGCACAAGGGGCTGCGTGGCAAGGCCGCCAGCGCACGCACCCTCGAGCTGCTGGAGCTGGTCGGTATTCCCGAACCGAAGAAGCGCCTCAAGGCCTATCCGCACGAACTCTCCGGCGGCCAACGGCAGCGCGTGATGATCGCCATGGCCCTGGCCAATGAACCACAGCTGCTGATCGCCGACGAGCCGACCACCGCCCTGGACGTCACCGTACAGCTGAAAATCCTCGAATTGCTCAAGGATTTGCAGGCGCGCCTGGGCATGTCGCTGCTGCTGATCAGCCACGACCTCAACCTGGTTCGCAGAATTGCCCACCGCGTATGTGTCATGCAGCGCGGTCGCATCGTCGAACAGGCGTCGTGTGAAGAATTGTTCCAGGCTCCGCAGCATCCCTATACCCAGGAACTGCTCGGCGCCGAGCCCAGCGGCGACCCTGCGGCCAATCCTGCGGGCCAGCCGTTGCTGGAAGTGGACGACCTGCGCGTGTGGTTCCCGATCAAAAAGGGCCTGCTGCGCCGGACGGTGGATCATGTCAAAGCGGTGGACGGCATCAACTTCAGCCTGCCCCAGGGCCAGACCCTGGGCATCGTCGGCGAAAGTGGTTCCGGCAAGTCCACGCTGGGCATGGCCATTCTGCGGCTGCTCGCCAGTCGCGGTGATATCCGTTTTCAGGGCCAGCAGTTGCAGGGCCTCAGCCAGCAGGAAGTACGCCCGCTGCGGCGGCAGATGCAGGTGGTGTTTCAGGACCCCTTCGGCAGCCTGAGCCCACGCATGTCGGTGAGCCAGATCGTCGGTGAAGGTCTGCGCATTCATGGCATGGGCAACGAGGCGGAGCAGGAACAGGCGATCATCGACGCGCTTTTGGAGGTAGGGCTGGACCCGCAGACGCGGCATCGCTACCCCCACGAGTTTTCTGGCGGGCAACGGCAGCGGATTGCCATTGCCCGGGCACTGGTGTTGAAACCGGCGCTGATCCTGCTGGACGAGCCCACTTCGGCGCTCGACCGTACGGTGCAGCGTCAGGTGGTGGAGTTGTTGCGCGGCTTGCAGGCCAAGTACAACCTGACCTATCTGTTTATCAGCCATGACCTGGCGGTAGTCAGAGCGCTGAGCCACCAGTTGATGGTGGTCAAGCAGGGCCAGGTGGTCGAACAGGGGTCTGCCGAGTCGATCTTCAGTGCACCGCAACACCCTTATACGCAGCAGTTGCTGGAAGCCGCTTTTCTGGCCCCGGCAACGGCTCACTGATCCTTGAAACAGGAAGAGGAATAGCACAATGGGTTTTCTAACCGGTAAGCGCGTACTCATCGTTGGCGTTGCCAGCAAACTGTCCATCGCCTCGGGTATCGCCGCCGCCATGCACCGCGAAGGTGCCGAGCTGGCCTTCACCTACCAGAACGAGAAGCTCAAGGGCCGCGTGGAAGACTTCGCTGCCGGCTGGGGCTCCAGCGCCGACCTGTGCTTCCCTTGCGATGTAGCCAGCGACGAGGAAATCGCCGCGGTGTTCGAAGCACTGAGCAAGAAGTGGGACGGCCTAGACTGCATCGTCCACTCGGTCGGCTTCGCCCCGGGCGACCAGCTCAATGGCGACTTCACCGACGTCACCACCCGTGAAGGCTTCAAGATCGCCCACGACATCAGCGCCTACAGTTTCATTGCTCTGGCCAAGGCCGGTCGCGAGATGATGAAAGGCCGCAACGGCAGCCTGCTCACCCTCTCCTACCTGGGCGCCGAGCGCACCATGCCCAACTACAACGTCATGGGCATGGCCAAGGCCAGTCTGGAAGCCGGCGTACGCTACCTGGCCGGCAGCCTCGGCCCGGAAGGCACTCGCGTCAACGCCATCTCTGCCGGCCCGATTCGCACCCTGGCTGCCAGCGGCATCGCCAGCTTCCGCAAGATGCTGGCCGCCAACGAGAAGCAGACTCCGCTGCGCCGTAACGTGACCATCGAGGAAGTCGGCAATGCCGGCGCCTTCCTCTGCTCCGACCTGGCTTCGGGCATCAGCGGCGAGATCATGTACGTCGACGGCGGCTTCAACACCACCGCCATGGGCGCCATGGAAGACTGAGAAGGTCGCCGGACATCGCAGAGCGATGCCCGGCTCTGCCGCACCTCATGCACGACCCAGCCGTGCCTGAACCCACACGCCGCATATTGCTCAGCAAGTGCGGCGTTGTCGTTGCTGGCTTTTGTCAGCATTCAGCTACCCGAACCGAAACGCCACCACTACTCGGGACGCTGAACGCCTCATCCAACAGTGCATACTCTGCGCACTGGCATATGCCTTGCTTTCTCTACGTGCAGTGAGCCTCTCCGACGACGGACAAGGCCCGAACGACAACGGCGTCGTATCCGAACTCGGCCCTTTACGGCGGTGATCGGTACGACGCCTTTTTTGTGGGCCACCCGCACAGCCCTGCAAACCTCAGCCGGCGGCTCGGAACCTAATGCGTGGATGAAGGAAGTGACATGAGCGAACAGCATATCCCTCGCGGCGACACCCTGGCCTGGGTCGGCGGCAGCGATGCACCGGAAAAGAGCGTGCTGAACATCGGTTTCATGGCCCTGAGCGATTCCGCCTCGGTGATAGTCGCGGCCACCCAGGGCTTTGCCGAAAAATATGGGCTGAGCCTCAAACTGCAGCGCCAGGCCTCCTGGGCCGGCCTGCGCGACCGCCTGCTCAGCGGCGAGCTGGACGCCGCCCACAGCCTGTACGGTTTGATCTACGGCGTGCAGCTCGGCCTCGGTGGCGCCGCGGCCACCGACATGGCGGTGCTCATGGGGCTGAACCAGAACGGCCAGAGCATCAACCTGTCGCACACGCTGCAAAGCGCCGGCGTGACCAGCGGTGAAGCACTGCACCAGCATGTGCACCAAAACAAAGCGCGACTGACCTTCGCTCAGACCTTCCCCACCGGCACCCATGCCATGTGGCTTTACTACTGGCTGGCCAGCCAGGGCATCCATCCGCTGCGCGACGTGGACAGCGTGGTGGTGCCACCGCCGCAGATGATCGAACACCTGGAGGCCAAGCGCATCGACGGCTTCTGCGTCGGCGAACCCTGGACCGCCAAGGCCGTCGATGAACAACTCGGCTGTACCGTCACCACCATTCAGGCGATCTGGCCGGATCACCCGGAAAAGGTGCTGGGCTGTACCCGCGCCTTCGCCGAGCAGAACCCCAATACCGCCCGAGCCCTGATCATGGCGGTGCTCGACGCTGCACGCTTCATCGATGAGAGCGAAGAAAACAAACGCAGCACCGCCCTGCTGCTCAGCGGTAGCGAATACGTCAACGCGCCGGTCTCGGCGATCACCCCGCGTTTTCTCGGCCAGTATCAGGACGGCCTCGGCCATGCCTGGCAGGACGAGCATCCGCTGCGCTTTCATGCCGGCGGGCTGGTCAACCAGCCCTACCTGTCCGATGCCATGTGGTTCATGACCCAATTCCGCCGTTGGGGCCTGCTACGCAAAGACCCCGACTACCTGGGCGTGGCCCGCCAGGTGCAGCAACTGGCCCTGTACCGCGAAGCCGCTACGGCGTTGGGAATTGCCGTGCCGGGCGAGATGCGCAGCTCCATCCTGCAGGACGGCACCAGCTGGGACGGCAGCGCCCCTGCCGCGTACGCGCGCAGCTTCCGCCTCCATGCCCTGGCCGACAGCCCGGCTGTCGCCCTGTAACCGCCGGGAGAACCATCGATGCTGCGTATCCTTCTGATCAACGACACCCCGAAGAAGGTCGGCCGCCTCAAGAGCGCGCTGATCGAGGCCGGATTCGAGGTCATCGACGAATCCGGGCTGACCATCGACCTGCCGGAGCGGGTCGAGGCCGTGCGCCCCGACGTTATCCTGATCGACACCGAGTCCCCTGGCCGCGACGTGATGGAACAGGTGGTACTGGTCAGCCGTGACCAACCGCGTCCAATCGTCATGTTCACCGACGAACACAACCCCAGCGTGATGCGCCAGGCGATCCAGAGTGGCGTCAGCGCCTACATTGTCGAAGGCATCCATGCCCAGCGCCTGCAACCCATCCTCGACGTCGCCATGGCCCGCTTCGAGAGCGATCAGGCATTGCGTGCCCAGCTCCAGGCACGCGATGCCCAACTGGCCGAGCGCAAGCGCGTCGAACAGGCCAAGGGCCTGCTGATGAAGATGAAGAGCTGCAACGAGGAAGAGGCCTATACGCTGATGCGCCGGCAGGCCATGAGTCGCCAGCAGAAGCTGATTCAGGTGGCCGAACAGATCATCGCCATGCACGACATGCTCGGCGGTTGACTGTTGCGCTACGCCGCTCGCTGGCTGTGCTGGACAGCGAGACGGCGGCGCGCGTATCTTCGCCGCAGGCTGCAGCAGTGGCCAACGTCGCTCGGACGGTTCCGGGCGCTTACGTACTTCGAGGAAATCATGGCTGATAACGCCAAGCGCCGCTTTGCGCGCATCGATCGTCTGCCCCCCTACGTCTTCAACATCACCGCCGAACTGAAGATGGCTGCACGCCGTCGCGGCGAGGACATCATCGACTTCTCCATGGGCAACCCCGACGGTGCGACTCCGCCGCACATCGTCGAGAAGCTGGTGCAGGTCGCCCAGCGTGAAGATACCCACGGTTACTCCACTTCCCGCGGTATTCCGCGCCTGCGCCGCGCCATCTCGCGCTGGTACAAGGATCGCTACGAGGTGGAGATCGACCCGGAAAGCGAAGCCATCGTCACCATCGGCTCCAAGGAAGGCCTGGCGCACCTGATGCTCGCCACCCTGGACCATGGCGACACGGTGCTGGTACCCAACCCCAGTTACCCGATCCATATCTACGGCGCGGTGATCGCTGGCGCCCAGGTGCGTTCCGTGCCGCTGGTGCCGGGCGTGGATTTCTTCGCCGAGCTGGAACGCGCCATTCGCGAATCGATTCCCAAGCCGAAGATGATGATTCTCGGCTTCCCCTCCAACCCCACCGCACAGTGCGTGGAGCTGGACTTCTTCGAGCGCGTGGTAACCCTGGCCAAGCAGTACGACGTACTGGTGATTCACGACCTGGCCTACGCCGACATCGTTTATGACGGTTGGAAGGCGCCTTCGATCATGCAGGTACCCGGCGCCAAGGACATCGCGGTGGAGTTCTTCACCCTGTCCAAGAGCTACAACATGGCCGGCTGGCGCATCGGTTTCATGGTCGGCAACCCGGAGCTGGTCAGCGCCCTGGCGCGGATCAAGAGCTACCACGACTATGGCACCTTCACCCCGCTACAGGTGGCGGCCATCGCTGCACTGGAAGGCGACCAGCAGTGCGTTCGCGATATCGCCGAACAGTATCGTCAGCGGCGTAACCTGCTGGTCAAGGGCCTGCACGAGATCGGCTGGATGGTGGAAAAGCCCAAGGCTTCCATGTACATCTGGGCCAAGATTCCCGACGCCTACGCGCACCTGGGCTCGCTGGAGTTCGCCAAGAAACTGCTGGCCGAAGCCAAGGTCTGCGTCTCGCCTGGATTGGGTTTTGGCGACTATGGCGACGACCATGTGCGCTTCGCCCTGATCGAGAACCAGGACCGCAGCCGTCAGGCGCTGCGCGGCATCAAGGCGATGTTCCGCGCCGACGGGTTGCTGCCAGGCAAGCCGGCCAAGGCAGAGACCGAGTAAGCATTGAAGGGCGCCGTGAGGCGCCCTTTCTACGTGGGCATGGAAACCGACAAGTTCTGCGACAATTCAGGACGTTACGCACGCCAAGCGATAGTTTCGAGCAATTGCCCGACAGAGTGAGCGCCCGTACACTGCGCGCCCCTTCCCTGACGGTTCTCCCCAATGCTCTACGTCTTGCGCATACTGCTGATGGGCGTGCATTTCATCCTGGCCGGCCTGCTCGGCCTGCTGCTCGGCCTGTGCCGCCCGTTCAACCCCGACAACAGCCGCCTCTGCGCGCGTTTTTATTCGCTGCCCGCCCTATGCCTGCTGCGCCTGAAGCTGAAGACTGACGTACGCCCGCTTTTAGAACACCAGCGCTCCTGCGTGATCATCGCCAACCACCAGTCCAACTTCGACCTCTACGTGCTTGGCCGCGTGGTACCGGAACGCACCGTGAGCATCGGCAAGAAGAGCCTCAAGTGGGTGCCATTCTTCGGTCAGCTCTACTGGCTGGCCGGTAACGTGCTGATCGATCGCAGCAATGCCGTAGCCGCCAAGCGCGCAATGCTGACCACCACCGAAACCCTGCGCAATCGCGACACTTCGATCTGGGTCTTCCCGGAAGGCACGCGCAACCTTGGCCGAGGCCTGCTGCCGTTCAAGAAAGGCGCGTTTCAGATGGCGATCACGGCCGGTGTTCCGATCATCCCGGTGTGCGTGAGCAACTACAGCAAAGCCATGCGCCTGAATCGCTGGAACAGCGGCCGCATCCTGATTCGCTCGCTGCCGGCAATCCCTACTGCCGGCCTGAGCCTGGACGACATGCCCGCGCTGATGGAGCGTTGTCAGCAGGCCATGAGCGAATGTATCAGCAGCATGGACAAGGAACTGGCGTCCGCGTGAGGTATAACGCGGGATGCCGGAGCGAGCAGGCAACTCGCGCCTGCTATCAAATCCATCGATAGTTACTCTGCAGAGCATCCATTATTCAATCGAAATGACTTCGACGATTCTGTGCCCACACCCACTCCTGACCTGGAGCACAGAACATGTCCCGCCTCTCTCAAGCCGCCCGCAACGGCGCTCTCGCTGCCATCGGCCTGTACCTGATCAGCACCTCGACGGTGCTGGTCGTGAGTTACGCCGCCGTCCAGCCAAGCACTCCAACCATAGAACAACCAGGCCCGCTGCAGAGCCTGATCACTCATTTGCCCGCCCTGCTCGGCGCGCGCTCGCAAGGTTGAGTGAACGGCCATGATCAAAAATCACCGCACCCGCCTGCTGGTGCTCGCCAGCCTGTCGCTGCTGACCACCTTGCTGGCCCTCAGTGGCATCGGCAAAGGCTCGGCTGGCGCCGTGGCGCGCAACATCGAATGCAGCCACAAACTGGCTCATCACCTGGACCTGGCCGAAAGCCTCAAGCGGCAGCGCAGCAGCCCGCCACCGAACAGAAGCGAACGGCTCTCGCCTTACTTCGTGCTCACTCAGCAGACATGAAAAAGCCCGGATGACCGGGCTTTTTCATGTCTCGATATCAGACTCAGGCCTTGGCTTGCTTGCCTTGAGCAACAAAGCGCATCATCCACTCAGCCACTGCACTGCCCTGCTGCGAATGCTTGAGGCTATCCACGCCCTGCTGATAGACCTGCTCACCGAGATGCTGCTGGCGCAGATCAAGCAATGCCCGCGAGTAGTCGTGAACGAACTCTGGATGCCCCTGGAAGCACAGCACCTGATCCTCGATGTGGTAGGCCCCAATCGGGCAGAAATCGCTGGAAGCCAGCAGCGTGGCCTTTTCCGGCAGGTGGGTGACTTGGTCCTGGTGGCTGATCAGCAACTGCAGTTCGTCCAGCGACGGGCTCATCCACTCGGGTTTGTTCTCCAGGCGATAGCTGTGCACCCCTACGCCCCAGCCCTGCTCCGCGCGCTCGGCTTTCCCACCGAGCAGCAAGGCCAGCAGCTGGTGACCAAAACAGATGCCCAGCAGCTTGTCGCCGCGCTTGTAGCGCTCGAGCAGATACTCCTTGAGGGTCTGAATCCAGGGATCGCTGCCGAAAGAATCCGCCTTGCTGCCAGTCACCAGATAGGCATCGAATTTCTCGCTATCGGGCGGGTAATGCCCCTCCACCACGTTATAGACACTGAACTCCGCCGCAACCGGCTGCTGGGCGAACAACTGCTCGAACATGCGGCCATAGCCCTGGTACTGGTCGACCAGTTCGGGGCGGAGGATGTCAGTTTCCAGAATACAGATACGCAGTGACATGAGGTTTCCTGAGTTGAACGCCGAGGGAGGGTGATTTGTGCGTTTTTCTTAACATATGAATTCGCACAAATAAATAGCCAGCCCTGATTTTCAAGCAGATCCGCGATTATCGGCGCTGTGCAATGCCACGAACGGTCGTCAATTAAAATTGACGAAACTTTACCCTTTCAGTGCGTGGCGACGCTTCATCAGCCGCTTCGATAGCTACCATGCACGTCATTCACTTCTGTGATTGCACGCCCGCAGCGAATATCGCCACATCGGGCAGTCGCCCTCATCGCATAGAAGGAAATCGATCATGAGCATCTACGCCGCACTCGCCAGCTTCGCCGCCGCTTCCGCCTTCCAGACCGTCGCACCGGTTTGCGCCGAGCAGGCTGCCGCCGCAGCCCGCGACGTTCGTCCGAGCTGACACAACTCAGGAGAGCCGCCATGCACAGCCAACTCAGCCTGGACGCCTACGGCGTCACCTACGCCCACCTGCAAGATGGCAGCCTGCAGTTCGAAACCGAAGCCACCCTGCAACTCGATGATGGCAGCATGTTGACCCTGCGCATGCCAACTCGTCATAGCGAGATGCTGGCGATCCACGAAGCCGTGTGCATCCGTCAGGGCTGGTGCCAAGCGGCGTGAGAAAGCGATGGTCTAGACTCCTCGTGACATTCACGGAACGAGGAACTGGCCCCATGCAAACACGCAACCTGATCACCCTGTTCGCCGGCAGCCTGTTGCTTGCCGGCAACGCTCTAGCAGATCGCCCCGACAGCGACTGGATCAGCATCGACGAGGCGCTGAGCAAAGCACGTGCAGCTGGCTAGGAGCTACACAAGATCGAAGCCGACAATGACGGTTACTGGGAAGGCGAAGGCCTGAAACAGGATGGCCGTCTTCACGAATTTCGTATCGACGGCAAGAGCGGTGCAGTGATTCGCGACCAGCTGGACGATTGACTCAACCAGTCAGCTAGCCAATGAGAAACGGCCCTTTCGGGCCGTTTCTGCATCCGTAGGGTGCGCCGTGCGCACCGGGGACACTCCGCTTAAGCGGTGCGCATGGCCTGGGCGGCCCCGCGACACCCTACAAGGGAGGCTCAGAACGTCTCGCCCTTGGCGGCCTTTTCCAGCAACAGCGCAGGCGGCAGGAAACGTTCGCCGTACTGCTCGGCTAGGTACTGCGCACGGGCGACGAAGTCCTTCACCCCGTACTGGTTTATGAACTGCAGCGCACCGCCGGTCCAGGCGGCGAAGCCGATACCGAAGATCGAGCCGATATTGGCATC
This sequence comes from Ectopseudomonas oleovorans, assembly GCF_003052605.1. GTDB lineage: Bacteria > Pseudomonadota > Gammaproteobacteria > Pseudomonadales > Pseudomonadaceae > Aquipseudomonas > Aquipseudomonas oleovorans_A. The sequence continues at coordinate 20,778 of NZ_QASO01000005.1, forward strand.
GGCCACCGATTTCAGTACACCCTCTTCCACACAGCGCACCGTCTCGATGGCCTGGATGAACAGGATGCGGTCGCGCACGTCCTCCTGCGAGATCTGCGCATCGGCCTTCTCGAAACGCGCCTTGAGCTCAGGCCACAGGTGCTTCTTGCCTCCTACTGGGTAGTCGTAGAAACCCATGCCCGCCGCTTTGCCCGGACGCTTGTACTCGTTGAGCATCAGGTCGATGACCGCAAACGCCGGGTGTTCTGGGATGGATTTGCCCTCGGCCGCCAGATCCGAGAGGGTCTGCTGGCGGATGTGATTCATCAGGCTCATCGACACTTCGTCGCTGATCGCCAGCGGGCCGACCGGCATGCCGGCCTTGCGGGCCTCGTTCTCGATCATCGCGGCGCTGACGCCCTCACCGAGCATGGCCAGGCCTTCGTTGGTGAAGGTGCCAAACACGCGCGAGGTGAAGAAGCCGCGGCTGTCGTTGACCACAATGGGGGTCTTCTTGATCTGCATGACGTAGTCGAAGCCACGCGCCAGCGTCTCGTCACTGGTCTTCTCACCACGGATGATCTCCACCAGCGGCATCCTGTCCACCGGGCTGAAGAAATGCAGGCCGATGAATTTCTCCGGTTTGGCCACGGCAGTCGCCAGGCCGGAGATCGGCAGCGTCGAGGTGTTGGAGGCGATCACTGCATCGCTCAGAGCAGCAGCTTCGGCGGCAGCGGTAACCTTGCCCTTGAGCGCACGATCCTCGAACACGGCTTCGATGATCAGGTCGCAGCCGGCAAAATCCGCCTCGCTGTCGGTCGCTTTGATCAGCGCCAGGAAGGCTTCGCGCTGCTCGGCCGTCATGTGGCCCTTGCTCACTTTCTTGTCGAGCAGCTTGGCCGAGTAGCCCTTGCCCTTCTCCGCCGCGTCGAGGGACACATCCTTGAGTACCACTTCGATGCCGGCGGCCGCCGAAACGTAGGCAATGCCGGCGCCCATCATGCCGGCACCAAGCACGCCGACTTTTTTCGTCTTGGTTTTCGGATAGCCCTGTGGGCGCGAGCCGCCAGCATTGATTTCGTTGAGCTGGAACCAGAAGGTACCAATCATGTTCTTCGCCACCTGGCCGGTGGTCAGCTCGGTGAAGTAGCGCGCCTCGATGATCTGCGCGGTGTCGAAGTCGACCTGCGCGCCCTCGACGGCGGCGCACATGATCTTCTCCGGCGCCGGGAAGCAGCCCTTGGTCTTGTTGCGCAGCACGCTCGGGGCGATGGCCAGCATCTGCGCCACGTTGGGCGAGCTGGGCGTGCCGCCGGGAATCTTGTAGCCCTGCACGTCCCACGGCTGCTTGGCCACCGGGTTGGCGGCGATCCAGGCACGCGCTTTGGCCAGCATCTCGTCACGGTCGCTGGCCAGATCGTGGATCAGGCCGGCCTTGAGCGCAGCGTCCGGGCGTACCTTCTTACCCTCGGCCAGGTACGGCAAGGCCTTTTCCAGACCGAGCAGACGCACCATACGCACCACACCGCCGCCGCCTGGCAGCAGGCCGAGGGTGACTTCCGGCAAACCGAGCTGCACGTGGCTTTCGTTCAGCGCGATGCGATGGTGGCAGGCCAAGGCGATTTCCCAGCCGCCGCCCAGCGCTGCGCCGTTGATGGCGGCAACCACCGGCTTGCCGAGGGTTTCCAGGCGGCGCAGTTGGCCCTTGATTCTCAGGATCATCTCGTAGAAGCCCTGGGCCTCGGCCTGGGTGACCTTGATCAGTTCATTGAGGTCGCCGCCGGCGAAGAAGGTCTTCTTCGCCGAGGTGACGATCACCCCGGCGATCGAGTCCTTTTCCGCTTCCAGGCGGTCGACGATCTGGCCCATGGCCTCGCGGTACACCGCGTTCATGGTATTGGCGCTCTGGCCGGGCATGTCCATGGTCAGGACGACGATATTGTCCTGGCCTTTTTCGTAACGGATGGCGTCTGTCATTTTTGTATTCTCTTCCCAAAGCTGTGGGAGCTGCGTAGCTGCGTAGGGCGGGTGCAACCCGCCAGCACACGAATGGCGGGTTTCACCCGTACCGATCAGATTCGTTCGATGATGGTGGCGATGCCCATGCCGCCGCCCACGCAGAGGGTGGCAAGGCCGTAGCGCAACTGGCGCTTCTCCAGTTCATCGAGCAGCGTGCCGAGGATGGCGCAGCCGGTGGCGCCCAGCGGGTGGCCCATGGCGATGGAACCGCCGTTGACGTTGACCTTGTCCTCGCTCACGCCCATGTCCTTCATGAACTTCATGACAACGGAGGCAAAAGCCTCGTTGACCTCGAACAGGTCGATGTCGTCGATGGAGAGTCCCGCCTTGGCCAGCGCCTTACGCGTGGCCGGCGCCGGGCCGGTGAGCATGATGGTCGGGTCGGTGCTGGTCACCGCGGTGGCGACGATGCGCGCACGCGGTTTCAGGCCCAGTTCCTTGCCCTTGGCCGCGGAGCCGATCAGCATCAGCGCGGCGCCGTCGACGATGCCGGAGCTGTTGCCCGGCGTGTGTACGTGCTCGATACGCTCAACATGGCTGTAGACGCGCAGCGCAGTGGCGTCGAAGCCCATCTGCCCCATCATCTCGAAGCTCGGCTTGAGCTTGCCGAGGCCTTCCAGGGTCGAATCGCCACGGATGAACTCGTCATGGTCAAGCAGCACGATGCCGTTCTGGTCGGTCACCGGCACCAGCGACTTGGCGAACGAGCCATCAGCGCTGGCGCGCGCCGCCTTGTGCTGCGAGCACAGGGCGAAGGCATCGACATCAGCGCGGCTGAAATCCTCCAGGGTGGCGATCAGGTCGGCACCGATACCCTGCGGGACGAAATTGGTGTGGATGTTGGTTTCCGGGTCCATGACCCAGGCGCCGCCGTCCGAGCCCATGGGCACGCGCGACATGGACTCCACGCCACCGACCACCACCAGATCCTCGAAGCCGGAGCGCACCTTCATCGCGCCCAGGTTCACCGCCTCCAGGCCCGAGGCGCAGAAGCGGTTGAGCTGCACGCCGGCGACGCTGACGTCCCAGTCCGCGACCATGGCGGCGGTCTTGGCGATATCGGCGCCCTGATCGCCCACGGGCGTCACGCAGCCCAGCACGATGTCGTCCACCTGGCTGGTATCCAGATCGTTGCGCGTTTGCAGGGCATTGAGCAGGCCGGCAATCAGCTGAACCGGCTTGACGCTGTACAGCGCGCCGTCCTTCTTGCTCTTGCCACGCGGTGTGCGCACCGCATCGAAAATATATGCTTCGGTCATGGCGTCCTCGGAGACTGATACGGCGCTGGCGGAACATCACAAACCGGCCGCGCCTGTTCTTATTGAGCCTGACTACCATAGCGCTGGTACATCAGCGCTCAATGACCTAAGCGCTCAGTACCATTGACCGCTGAGCTCAGACGAACGGTCGCTTGCTCGAACTGACGGCTGCAAGGGCGAGCAAGCTGTCTGCCTCAAGGCCTGCATTGTTCTGGAGGACGTCGCACATAGCCCCAGCTTCCTAACAGCACTTCGTTAGCAACCAAACCATCTAAGGAAACTGTGACGTCAGCCCTAGAGTTACTCCTGTGCCTGTATCAGAAACGGGTGCAGGGAACCGTCGCCGGGTCATGCCGGGGCGGGCAATCAAAGCAACGCCTGGTGTGACACAGCAGCCTGCCGCATGGTGATGCAGGCTCCCGGTGCCCCCATAACAACAAAAGGCATGCAGCCATGTTCAAACAGCCGAAATATCGCCAGGCTGGCGTAATACTTTTCGCCACGGCAATCATCCTGATCCTTCCCAATCTGACCCGTCTGGTCAGTTGATCCCCCACTGTCCCCGCAACTGCGCAGACGCCGTAGCGCGCTCAGCGCAGTGCGGGTATCCACCACGCCAGCAGCAGTGGAATCAGCACGAAGGCCAGCAGTGTCGAGCACAGCACCAGACTGGCGACCTGCTCAGCTGAACGGCCTGCGCGCACCGCGAACAGGTAATTGAACACCGCCACTGGCATCGACGGCTGCAGCACCAATACGGCGTGCGCCAACTGCTGCAAGCCGATTGCCCAGCCGATGATCCAGCCCAGCGCCGCGCCACAAAGAATGCGCAGCAACCCCAGCACCAGGCCGTTACCCAGGTGCTGCACACGGATACTGGCCAGTGACACACCCAGCGTGATCAACATCAGCGGGATGGTCATACCGCCCAACAGGTCGACGGTATTGGCCAGCCAGCGCGGCAATTCAACATCGAGAAACAGCACTGGCATCACCAGCGCCAGGCTGATCATGATCGGGTTGAGCAACAGTCCCTTGACTGAAGCCGCGGCCCCGGAGAGCAGCATGCCGATACTGAAATGCCCCACCGACAACACCAGGAAAAATGCCACTGCCAATGCCAGGCCAGGCTCACCGAAGGCGAACAGGGCCATGGGCAGGCCCATGTTGCCCGAGTTCGGGAACAGGTAGGCCGGTACCAGCACTTTCCAGTCCAGGCCGAACAGGCGACTCAGCAGCCAGCCGACCAGCCCCATGCATGAGGTCACCAGCACGCAGGCCAGGGCCATCTGCGAGAAGGCCCCCACATCCAGTTCGGCTCGGCTCAGGGTAGACAGCACCAGGCAAGGCGTACCGACATTTAGCACCAGGCGCGCGATGAAATCAGTGGGGTACTGGTGACCGCTGCGCACCCAGCCGTAGCCGATGCCTGCCGCAATCAGTACCGGAGCCAGAACGGCGAACAACTCGGCTAACATCTACTACCCCCGTCACGTCGAGCGAGGCATCCTAGACTGCACAAAAGGCTCGGGCAATGATGCCGGGTCCTATCAATCCGCTCTGGGGTCTGCCATGCGCCTGATTCTCCTGCTCACCAGCCTGTTCGCTCTGCTCACTGCCCATGCCGGTGAAATCGATCAGGCCGCCGCCATCTCCGCCTTGCAGCGCAGCGACAGCCTGCTGATCGACGTGCGTAGCGCCGAAGAGTTCGCAGAAGGTGCACTGCCCGGCGCCATCCGTATCGGCCATGAAGATATCGCCGCACAGATCGCCAGTGTCGCCCCGGACAAAGATCGCCCCCTGGTGCTCTACTGCCGCAGCGGTCGCCGCTCCGCCATCGCCCAGCAAAGCCTCGAGGAAATGGGCTATAGCCAGGTGATCAATGCCGGTGCCTATGACGAACTACGACCACTGCTGGAGCATCGCGAATGAGAGCTGCCCTGCTGCTGACTTTGGTCATCCTGAGCGGCGTGGCGCAGGCGGCCGAGTTCGAGGTGCAACTCAACGATGGCCGACGCGCCTGGAGCAGCAGCGAACTGCTCGTGCACCCGCAAGCGCGCGATATCGAGATCATCGATGACGTCAGCTACAAGCGCACCATGCACTACAGCGCCGTGCCGGTCAGTGCGCTGCTGGAGGGTATCGAGCCCGGCGACCATCTCCAGGCCGTGGCGCTCGACGGTTTTGCCGCAGAACTGCCAGCCTCGATTCTGTTGGCCAGGGAAGGAGCAAAAGCCTGGCTGGCCATCGAAGATCCCGAGCATCCCTGGCCGCCGCTGGCACAGGGCAAACCCAGCGCAGGACCTTTCTACCTGGTCTGGACCGATCCTTCTGCCAGCCAGATCGGCCCCGAGCAGTGGCCCTTTCAGGTCGCCCGGATTCGTCAGCTGGCCGCTGTCGAACAGCGCTTCCCTGCCCTGCTCCCGGCGACGGATGCCAATGCTGAGGTGCAGGCCGGTTTCGCCGTCTACCAGAAGAACTGCATGGCCTGTCATCGCCTCAATGGCGCGGGTGATTCCGAGTTCGGCCCGGACCTGAACATTCCGCACAACCCGACCGAATATTTCACAGGCGATTTTCTACAGCGCTACATCCGCGACCCACAGAGCTTGCGGCGCTGGCCGCAGGGGCGTATGCCCGGCTTCAGCGAGCAGGTACTGCCACCTGCCGAACTGCAGCGCTTGATCGCCTACCTGCGGCACATGGCCCAGCGCAAGAGCGACACGAGCCCGTAGAACGATTTGGGAAGGGTGCGCCGTGCGCACCGGGATTTTGGCGGGGTAAACCGAGGTGCGCATGGCGCGCCCCACGAAAGGCCGTCAGTCTGGGGCGCGCGGCGCCCCTATGTCACGAGCGCCTATTGGCGCATCACTGCTGACGCACCTGCAGCAGTGGCGCCACCTGCACCTGCGCATGCATTTGCTCGCAACCGCCACCGCGGCGCATGCCACGTACCGGGCAGGCATCGAGGTAATCCAGGCCGACTGCCAGCTTCAGATGTCGCTCCGGGCGCGCCAGGCAGTTGGTCACGTCGAAGCTGTACCAGGCATCGCCGACCCAGGCCTCGGCCCAGGCGTGGCTGGCCAGGTGCTCGGCATCGTCGGTATAGAGGTAGCCCGACACATAGCGCGCCGGCACGCCCAGGCTGCGCGCGCAGGCGAGGAAGGCATGAGTGTGATCCTGGCAGACGCCACGACGACCGGCAAAGGCCTCGACGGCACTGGTGTCCACCTCGGTGATGCCTGGCTGGTAGGCGATATGGGCATTGAGCGCATGCATCAGGTCGATCAAGCCGTTGCGATCCGTACGTGCCTTGCTCTGCTGCGCGGCGAACTCGCGGATGGCGTCGTCGGCCTGGGTCAGGCGGGTGAAGCGCAAGAACGGCAGCGCTGACTGGCGCTCGTGCTCGGCCTCGCAGGTTTCGTCGATCTCCACCTGGCCGCGGGCGCCGATGACGATGGACTCGTGCGGCTCGTCCAGGGTCAGCACGTGCAGAATGTTGCCGTAGGGGTCGAGCTGAGCGTGCACCGGGCGCGGCAGATCAAGCTGCCAGCTGAGTACCTGCTGGCGCTCGCTGTCATGCGGGGTCAGGCGCAGGTACTGGATACTCGCGCGTACCTGGTCATCGTAGCGGTAGGTGGTGTCATGACTGATCGAGAGTCTCATGCGACCTCCAGGTAGGACGTATGGATGGTATTGCCTAGCTGGCGCACCAGCAGAATGAAGTCGGTGAGCCAGGCATGCAGGCCTTCGTCGAGCACTTCGTCGATGCTGGTATAGCGCAGTCGCGCATCCAGTTCGGCGGCCAGGCGTTGTGCCGGGCGACCGTTCTCACCCGGCAGACCGGCGAGCATCAGATTCAGTTCTTCCATGCAGGCACGCAGCGAGCGCGGTACCTCGGGGCGCAACAGCAGCAGCTCGGCGACCTTGCGCGTACGCGGCGATCCTCGATAGATCTCGGCGAAGGCCTCGAACGAGGACAGCGCGCGCAGCAAGGCACTCCATTGGTAATAGCTACGCGCCGTACGCTCTTCCAGCTCGTCGATTTCCTCGCCGAGCATTTCGTAGCGCGCATCGAGCAGGCGCAGGGTGTTGTCAGCGCGCTCGATGAAGGTGCCCAGGCGGATGAAGCGATAGGCCTCGCCGCGCATGATGGTGCCAAAGGTGGCGCCACGGAACAGGTGTGAACGCTCCTTCACCCATTCGCAGAAACGGCTGATGCCGTAGCGCCCCAGGCCCTGCTCGGCGATACCGCGCATCTCCAGCCAGGTGGCGTTGATGTTCTCCCACATGTCGGCAGTGATCCGCCCGCGCACGGCATGGGCATTGCTGCGCGCGGCCTGCAGGCAGCAGTAGATGCTGCCGGGGTTGCTCGCATCGAGGGCGAAGAAATGCAGCATGCGCTCGCCGTGCAGCGGGCCGTGGCGCTCCAGGTAGTCGTCCAGGGTGCCGGTGATCAGCAGCGGCATGGCCAGTTCATCGAGGCCATCGCCCCGGCCGTCCTGCGGCATCAGCGAAAGCGAATAGCTGACATCGAGCATACGCGCGAGATTCTCGGCACGTTCCAGGTAGCGCGACATCCAGTACAGATCGGAGGCAGTTCTCGAAAGCATGGTCAGTCCTCCACCACCCAGGTGTCCTTGGTCCCGCCGCCTTGCGACGAATTGACCACCAGCGAGCCTTCGCGCAGTGCCACACGCGTCAGACCGCCAGGCACCAGGCGGGTTTCGCGACCGGTCAGAACGAACGGGCGCAGATCGATATGGCGTGGTGCGATGCCGCGCTCGACGAAGGTCGGGCAGGTCGACAAGCACAGCGTCGGCTGAGCGATATAGGCCTCCGGTTTGGCCATCAACTGCGCGCGGAAGTTCTCGATCTCGGCCTTGCTCGCCGCCGGGCCGACCAGCATGCCGTAGCCGCCGGAGCCCTGGGTTTCCTTGACCACCAGCTCGGACAGATTGGCCAACACGTGGGACAGTTCTTCCGGTTTGCGACACTGCCAGGTTGGCACGTTCTTGAGGATCGGCTCCTCGTCCAGATAGAAGCGGATCATGTCACCGACGTAGGGGTAGATCGACTTATCGTCGGCCACGCCAGTGCCGATGGCGTTGGCCAGCACCACATTGCGCGAACGATAGGCCGACAAAAGCCCAGCGACACCGAGCAGCGAGTCGGGGTTGAAAGCCAATGGATCGAGGAAGGCGTCGTCAAGGCGGCGATAGATCACGTCCACCTGGCGCGCACCGGCGGTGGTGCGCATGTAGACCTTGTCGTCGCGCACGAACAGGTCAGCGCCCTCCACCAATTCCACGCCCATCTCGCGGGCAAGGAAGGCGTGTTCGAAGTAGGCGCTGTTGAAGCGGCCCGGCGTCAGTACCACGACCGTGGGGTTGTCCAGCGGGCTGGAGCTCTTCAGCGCATCGAGCAGCAGGTTCGGGTAGTGGTCCACCGGCGCCACGCGTTGCGCAGCGAACAGCTCAGGGAACAGGCGCATCATCATCTTGCGGTCTTCGAGCATGTAGCTCACGCCGCTGGGCGTGCGCAGGTTGTCTTCCAGTACGTAGTAGCTGCCGTCGCCGTCACGTACCAGGTCGACCCCGGCAATGTGCGCGTAGATGTCGCGGTGCAGGTCGAGGCCCTTCATGGCCATCTGGTAGCCCTCATTGGCCAGCACCTGCTCGGCCGGGATGATCCCCGCCTTGATGATGCGCTGGTCGTGGTAGAGGTCGGCGAGGAACAGGTTGAGTGCCTGCACACGCTGGATGCAGCCGCGTTCGACGATACGCCATTCGCTGGCGGGGATGGAGCGGGGAATGATGTCGAAGGGGATCAGCCGCTCGGTGCCCTGATCATCTCCGTAGAGGGTGAAGGTGATACCGGCGCGGTGGAACAATAGGTCGGCTTCTCGTCGGCGCTGAGCCAGCAGATCGTCCGGCGTCTCTGCCAACCAGCGGGCAAATTCGCGGTAATGCGGGCGGACAGCACCGCTCGCGTCGTACATCTCGTCATAAAAGGTGCGGGCCATGCCGTACTCCTTGTCACCCGGACTTGCAGCATCCTCTGCAAGGCCCGAGCCAGTGAAATTAATCCTTTAATTTCAAATAGATACCAACAAAACCCAAACAGAAAGCACCGAAATGGTGCGGCGCGATGTTTCTGTCATGAGACGCCGCCCCATTGCGTGGCACAGCAAAAATTCACTGGCCATCGCAGCGCGCGGTGAAGGTAAAAAGCTTGCAGCCCCGCCCTGCAGTGGCCCCGGACACTTAGCTGTCACATTGCGTGACCGACTGGTCAAGCGCAACCGCTTTTGTACCGACTACACGACGAACAAGTGTCGGAATGAACGTGCGTAGCCGGATGAAATCCGGGGCAGAACGGCGTGATCTTTCCCGGATTGCATCAGCTACGGGCTCGCTGAGCAGACGCCAGCAACAGCTCATCACGACTCACAAATATGCCCCCTTTGCGAGTGCTGCTTGTTGTAGGAGCCCGCTTGCGGGCGATCCATGTATCCGTGGCCTGATCGCCGGCAAGCCGGCTCCTACAAATATCGTCCGATTGCGACTCACGACCTGTAAACCTGTCCGCTGAACAGGCAGCACCCTACGGATATGACCCGCGATCAAACACCCGCTCCACGCTCCATCAAATGACTCATCGCCGCCTTCAGCTTCATCGGTCGCACCGGCTTGTGCAGCAGGCTATGGCCCAGCTCGCGCATCTGCTGCTTGAGCTCGTTGCTGTAGTTGGCGGTGATCATCAGCGCCGGTAGCGGTGTACTACGCCGGGCGTTGATCTGCGCCACGGCGTCGACGCCATTGCGCTCGTCGTCGAGGTGGTAGTCGGCGATCAGCAGGTCGGCCTCGGCGTGGTAGTTGTCCACCTGGCACGCCAGGTCTTCTTCGCTCAGCGCGGTGACCACCCGGCAGCCCCAGCCTTCGAGCAGGGTGCGCATGCCGGCGCAGATCGCCGCGTCGTTATCCAGCACCCAGACCCGCGCGCCGCTGAGGCGTTCAAGCAGCAGATCCGGGCTGTCCTGCACGGCACGCACGCGCGGCGGGTCAGCGGCACCTCGACGGCGAACATCGAGCCCCTGCCCTGCTGCGACGCCACGCGAATGCGATGGCCTAGCATGCCCGCAATCTTCTCGACGATCGCCAGGCCCAGACCCAGACCGCGATCCTGCTTGCGCTGCACGTTATCGCCGCGTTTGAACTCCTGGAAAATCTCCACCAGCTTGTCCTGGGCGATACCGATGCCGGTGTCCCAGACTTCGATGGACAGGCTGTTGCCGCGCCGTCGACAGCCCAGCAGGATGCGCCCGCTGGCGGTGTAGCGAATGGCGTTGCTAAGGAAGTTGCGCAGGATCCGCGCCAGCAGTTGCACGTCGCTGCGCACCAGGGCCGAGCTGGGCAGGTAATCCAGGCGCAGGCCTTCGCTGCGGGCGATCTGGTGATACTCGGCGGCCAGGTTCTCCAGCAGCTCGCTGACGGCGAATGGCGCGATATCGGGCTTGATCACCCCGGCATCGAGCTTGGAAATGTCCACCAGCGTGCCGAGCAGGCTTTCCACGTCTTCCAGCGAGTTGCTGACGTTGCGCACCAGCGGCGCGCAGCCTGACAGGTCGCGTTTCTCCAACAAGGCACTGGTGAACAGCCGCGCTGCGTTGAGCGGCTGCAGCAGGTCATGGCTGACCGCGGCGAGGAACTTGGTCTTGGACAGGTTGGCCTGCTCGGCCTCGCCCTTGGCATCACGCAGGCGCGCTTCCATCTGCGTGCGCTCGTCGATCTCGCGGCGCAGCTGGTCGTTCACCGTGGTCAGCTCGGCGGTGCGCTCGCGCACGCGCTGTTCCAGGTGTTGATAGGCCTGGTGCAACGCCTCGGCGGTGCGGCGGCGCTCGGTGATATCGCGGATCAGCACGAAGATGCCGACCACTTCGCCGCTGGCCTGACGGTTGGGCACGTAGGAACGCAACATGTAGCGCTCCTGGCCGTTGTGGTTGGTTTCGGCGAATTCGAAGGTCACGCTCTCGCCGGACAGCGCCAATTCGACGTAGGGTTCCAGACGCTGGCAATGCTCCTCGCTGTGCACTTCGCGCAGGCTCTGGCCGAGCATGGCGCCGCGTGGCCAGCAGTACCATTCCTCGTAAACCTTGTTGGTGAATTCGTAGACCAGATCAGCCGACAGGTAGGCGATCAGCGCCGGCACGTGATCGGTGATCAGGCGAATCCAGCGCTCGCTGTCGCTCAGCGCCTGAGCCTGGCGATGGCGCTCGGTGATATCGGTGAAGGTGTTGACGAAGCCGCCGGTGGGCAGCGGATGAGTACGCACTTCCAGCATGCGTCCGTTGAACAGACGCACCTCCACCTGGCGCAGCGGTTTGCCGGCGGCGTCGCGGCTGTCCGGGGTCAGCGGTTCAAGTTCGCTTTCCGCCATCACTTCGGCGAACGGCCGATGGGCGTTGATCGGCGCCAGGCCGCAGAGTTCGAGGAAACGGTGGTTCCACAACTCCAGTGCACCCTCGGCATTGACCATGGCCATGCCCTGCGACAGGTTGTCGACCGCGCGCTGCAGCAGGCGCGACTTCTGCGCCAGGGCCTGCTCGCGGCGCAGCGCCTCGCTCTGCTTCACCTCGGTGATGTCGGCGTAAAGGATCACCAGCCCGCCCTCCCGGGTCGGCCGCTCACTGACCTGCACCCAGCGCCCGTCCTGCAGGCGGAACAGGCTCGGCTCGCCCTCCTTGCCCAACTGCGCTTCCACCACCAGACCAGTGCTGCGGCTCAGCCGGCGAATCTCCTCCAACCGCGTACCGGTGCCGATACGCGCGCGGCTGCGCGACCACAGCGCCTTGAAGCGGCTGTTGAATAGCACGATGCGCTGTCGATCATCGAACAGCACGAAGGCGTCGGAGATGCTCTCGATGGCGTCGATCAAATGCTGGTGCGCGGTCTCGGCGCGCAGCCGCGCATCGCTGAGTAACTGGTTGCTCGACTTCAACTCGGCCATCGCCTGGTTCAGCGCGTCGGTGCGCTCGCGCACCTGCTCGGACAGCACCACCGAGTGCTGGAAGGCCGCGTAGGCGTCATCGCCACGGGAATGGATCGACTCGACCCGCTCGATCAACGCGGAGTTGATTCGCCTGAGCTTGGCGTTCTCCTGCTCCAGCGCCGCACAGCGTGCCTGCAGCTCAGCGCTCGCCACGCCCAACAGGTCGGCCAATTGCGACGCCGGTGAAGGTCTGGTTGATGTGCATGCCATTGAACTGCTCTCCGTAGGTGTTGAAGCCGATCACCCGCTGCTGGCGCAGCAGCGTGGCGACCGACTCGACGCCGCCATCGTTCTCGATCTCCAGGCGGCGCAGGAAGCAGTCGCAGCCGATGGTCAGCAGCAGCGGACCGAGGCGCTGCTCCAGCCCGGCGAACAGCTGCGCAAGGTTCGGCAGCAAGGGGCCCGGGCGCATGGCAGTGAGGACGATGCCGTTCTCCACCGCGCAGTAGAAGGTCAGGCTGAGGTCGTCGTGCACCTGCTGGATCGAGCGCACGTAGTAGTGATCGCTGATCCGTACCGCCAGCGGATAGGCGGCGAACGCGCGCAGATCCAGCGCCTCGACCGGCACCCCGATCAGCTCGGCATATTCCTGCGCGGCCGGTGCGGCATTGAGCTCAAACACCCGCCGTGTGGCACTGTCGGCGCGGGTTACCACGAGCTTTTCCGCACTGGGCTGGATGTGATGGGTGCTGAACACCTCGAACTCCAGCCAGGTGTTGAACAGCACCACTACCGCTGCGCCGCTGTGGAAGCGGCCGCCGTGATAAACGTGGGTATGGGTCAGGTGGTTATCGTCGCCGGCCGAGCCGCCGAAGTGCGGGATGCTGCCCAACGCCGCGCTGAGTGCGCCGAGCACCAGTTCTTCGCGGCTGGAAAGTCCGTCGAGCAGGGTCAGGGCGAAGCTGTGGCCCTTGATCGAGGCCAGCTCGTTGCTGCGGCAATTCTTGACCAGACCATCGACCAATTGCTGCGCGTCGAGCAGATTGAAGCGCTCCATCTCGTCGATCAGCACGCTGGCGATGGAGAAACAGCGCAGGTCGAAGCCCAGCGCCACCACGCAGCCACGGCCATAGCCCTGCGGGGTGATCTCACCGGCGCTGGTACAGCCGACCAGGCTGACGCCGCCGAAGTGGGCTTCCAGCGCCTGGCCGAGCCCGTCGAGGTCGTATTCAGCCGAGCAGAAGAACAGCACGAAGCCGAGATAGGGGTGGATCAGCTGGCGCGCCAGTTCCTGGGCGGCCAATTCCACATCCTTCGTGCTGGAGACGGCGCTTAGCACGCCGTCCGGCTGTTGCAAGGCCATATCACGCCCCAATGCACCTGCTGATCATGGCGAAATTCTACGAAGCCGGTGCTGCCCGCCCCATGCTACTTGAGTACTGGGTAGTCGATCCGTAGGGCGTACTCGCGAAGCAGTACGCGACGCACGCCGCCACCCCGCTCACGCCATACATGGGCAATTCAATATGTAGGGCGGGTGCAACCCGCCAGTGGGCAACGGCGGGTTGCACCCGCCCTACAAACTGCTGCGCCGTGCGCACCAGTGTTCTTACAGGGCCGGCCAGAACATCAGGTTCAGCACGAACATTCCGGCGTAAAAGCCGATCTCCAGGGTTTCCGTCCACGGCTGGATGCGCTTGATCGCGCCATGCACATGCACCAGCACCATCAGCAGGGCCACCGCGGCCAGCACCTCGAAGGTGGTGTGCAGCGCTTCACCGGTCAGCGCGGCGCGCAGCATCAGCGCTTCGACGATGAGGATGAAGGCGCCCAGACAGCGCCCGAAATACACCGCCAGGTCGATGTCCTGCGGAATGCGCCAACGCATCAGGCGCGCCCAGGCCAGCGGCACGAGGAAGATGGGCAGCGCAAAGACCAGCGTAGTGCTGATCGCCAGTACCAGCAGATAGGTTTGAGCCGATTCGCTCCAGAGTCCGATCATTGAATTCTTCCTTTCGATCCCTGAGAGTCTGTTCACGATCTGGCGAGCTAGAGCGATACAACACCGATGGCGGCCCCGCAAAAACAAGCGAGGAGCGGCCGAGGTCGCGGGCGACTGTACTTTTGCACATGAGCATTCCGACCGGGCTGGCGATCCAGCTTGTTTTTAACGCAGTAGCGCCGACGCGCAGCAGATCGTGAACAGGCTCGAAAAGAACGGGAGGCCCTTGGGCCTCCCGTCGTCCGCAAGCCGTATGGCTTACCAGCTGAGCACCGCACCGACGGCGAAGGTGTCGGTATCCTCGTTCAAACCACTGCCGGCGGCGGCATCGATCTGGTACTGGTTGTACTCGGCGACCAGCTTGAGGTTGTCGTTGATGGTGCGGAAATAGGCGATGCCACGGGTCTCGTAGTCCGCCGCCACACCCAGGCCGTTGCCGTCGTCCTCGGTCTTGCCGTAGGACAGCGCCACGCGGTTCTTGCCCCAGGTGTAGGAGCCCTGCAGCAGATAGCCGTCGCTGTCGATGTCACGCAGGGTCGGCTCACCCAGGTTGTTGGTGAAGAAGGGGTTGATGCCCTTGGCCTGGAATCCCGAGCCGGTCAGAGACAGGCCGCCGAACTTGGCCTGCACGCCATAGCCGAGGCCCTTGGAGGTGACCTTGTCGACGCTGTCGTCGGTGTTCTCGGAGGTCTGGTAGGCGCCGTTGACCCAGGTGTAGATGGTCGAGCCGCCAAGATCGAACTGGTAGCTGACTTCCGATTCGAAGCGCGGATTTTCCTGGTAGGCCTTGCCGGTGGCGCTGTCGTCGTTGGTGTCGACCGGGTCCATGATGCCCACGGCCACACGCAGGCCTTCGGCCAGGTTGTTGTTGCGGTAGGTGATCTGCGAGGTCGGGAACGGGTACGGGTAGCCAGTGCCGATGTTGCCGAACGAAACGCCGTTGCCGTCCACCAGGCCGAGGGTGTCGGAGACGTTGCCGTACCCGGCCAGCAGCTCGTCGAGGAAGATGTTGGAGCGCGAGAACAGGCCGAAGTCCTTACCCACCAGCACCTCGCCCCACTCCGGGCTGGAGACGGTGCCGTAGAACTGACGAACGTCGATGGCAGTGTCGGTGCCGTTGGTTTCGCTGTCGTTGATGGTGACCCAGAAGGACGAGCGGCCGGTCAGCTTGAGACCATCGATCTGCTTGCCGAAGTTGAAGCCGATCCAGTTGGGCAGAAAGCCCATCTTCACCCGCGACTGGCGACGGTCGAATTGCTCGCCGTCACGATCGACGTCGCTGTTGACGTAGAAGGCGTTGATGTAGCCGTCGGTGGAGAAAGTGGTGTCGTCCTTGTCGTACAGGACGATCTCGGCGGCGGCCTGCTGCGCGGTCGCCAGAGCGACGGCGGTGGCCAGGGTCAGGGGCAGAAGTCGAGTGATGGCGATCTTGTTGTTGTGCATAACGCTCTCCGCTTGAGTGGCGACCGCCAGGGCAGTCGTGTCGGAGGCGATTATCGAAAGCGGGTCCGGCGGGCCATACGCTGCCTTGGCAGCGATTCGCTGCTGCTTTGGCCGGGCGCTACCGTCGCGCTTCCGCCGACTCGCGACCGACCTGCTACCGGTAGCGGGAGAAAGGTATTAGTACCGGGCCAGCCCTAGGGCGTAGACATGCGCCAGTAACGAGCGGCGCAGCTGCACAAGGCTTCGCCCCGGGTCGGGGCTCCTACACAAGCACCAGACACTGCCTCATCCTGTAGGAGCCGCGCCCCGCGGCGAATCGAAAGAACGCGGCAAAGCCAGAGCCTCGCACCGGACCGGGGCTCCTGCAGAAAAAGGGCGTTGGAAATTCGCGCGCAGTCGCGCAAGGAGCGCTGAAGAGAACGCAGCCTAGGCCAGAGACGGCGCTGCGCTGGCCAGTACGCGCCAGTCGCGGGCGCTCAGCAGTTGCTCATGTGCCTGGAGCAGATCGCTTTGGGTCAAGGCTGTCAGCGCCTGCTGCACCCGTTGCAAGTGCACCTCGGGCAAGCCTGCCAGATGCAACTGCCAAAGCTGCTCGGCACGTGCGAGGTTGGCCTCGGCCGGGCTCAGTGTCGGTAGCAAGGCAGCGCGGTAACGCGACACGGCCTCATCATCCAGCGCAGCGAGCGACTGACGCTGCTCGAACAGAAAAGCGCGGATATGCTCGAAGATCCCAGCCGCCTCGCACACCGGCGACTGCAGGGCAAACAACAGCCCCCGGCAACCCTCGACCTGACGGAAACCGGCGAACAGCGCGTAACCCAGTTGCAGCTCACCACGCAGGCGCTGATAGAAACGCCCCTGCAGCACCTGCCCAAGCAGACGCCAGGCAGCCTCGGTGCAGGCATCGCCGGCAGGCAAGGGACAAAACAGCAACAACGCGGCATCCGTACCCGGCTGCGCAACCTGCTGCCAGTCGATCCCGGTCGCGATACGGGGCATTGGCGGCAGATCCGCAAGCGCCTCGACCGCTACGCACAGCTCGGCCAGTTGTGCCTGTTCGCACACCCCAAGCCCAACACTCAGCCCTTCCAGTCGCGAGGTCTTGGGCAGCTCGCAGAGCTGCGGCAAACGCTGCAACAGCGCCCGCAACAACATGCCCTGGGAAGCGGGCTCGACTGGTTCATCCCGCGCGGCCAACAGCAGCAGTAGCAGCAAAGCACTGAAGGTCGGCAATAGTGGTGCCGGCCCGCGCAATGAAAGGCTCCAGCCAGCAACTTGTACGCTCAGCTGGCAGGCAATGCCAAGCCGCTCACCGCGCCAGCGCAGATCGGCGCTGCGCGCCAGCAATCCCGCTTCGATGGCCGCAGCGTCGCCCGCCGCCGCACAAGGGCCTCGCCAGTAAAGCGCAGCCGGCCCGCCCTCGACCTGCCCCGGATGATGTCGTAGCGCGGCCAATGGCAAAACGGCCGATGCCACGGCAGCGCCGGCCAGTAACAGATCATCGCCAGGCAGCCGCCACGGGTGGTTCGGAATTGGAGTTGGTGATGGCATCGGCAAAGCCTGCAATGGCAAATCCAATCCGATTGCCGGCCACAGCGGCTGCGCCTGCTCGCCGCACTGCAGTTCGATCAGCCCCTCACCACGAGCCAGACAAACCAGCAAGGCATTCAGATCGCGCAAGGTGTGGCTATCGTCCTGAGCAGGCGACTGTAGCTCCCTGGCCGCCGCCAACGGGCTTAGCCCAAGCAACCTGAGCGCTGCTGCCTGCTGTTGGTGCAACAGCCGCAATGACCAATCTGCATCGCCCTGCAACTGCTCGGCCCAACTCTGCACGGCATCGCGCAACGCGGCGCCCTGCTCCGCGGTGGCGCCAGGAAAGTCCAGGCGCAGCAGACACTGCCCTCCGTCCTGATACAGCACCCGCGCCTGCAACTGCCGGCACAGCTGCAATTCACGCAAGCCGTCGAGCAAGCCGCCGGGCGCAGGGTCCTGCAAAGCATCCAGCACCAGATCCAACGACGCATTCAGGTGATGGGTGTCGAGCTGCACGGCAACGCCCAAGTGCACACCTGAGCGACTGTGCTGCAGGCGCAGGCACGGCGCTCGCAGCGGCAGCAGGTCCAGCGGCGGAGCGGAACAGGCGTCGCCCTCGCCTGCGGGTAACGCTCCAAGCAGCGCCTCGGCAATATCCAGCAACTGCTCGGCCGGTTGTGGCCCGACCAGAGTCAGCCTCATATGCCGAGCCTGGTAGTGGTGCTGATGATGATCACGCAGCGCTCGCTGAAATTCCGCCGACTCCACAGCCAGCGTGCTGCGATCACCGGCCAGGAACGCGCTGCAGCGATGCCCGGCGGCGAGCGCCTGACCCAGAGCATGATCGATGCGACTGTCGGCATCCTGGCTGCGCGCCTGATATTCGGCGTGCAACACCTCGCGCTCGCGCAGCTGCGCGTCGAGCGCCAGCAACGGCTGGCCAAGCATATCCAGCAGACGCGTCAGCGCCGGCTGCAGCAGCTCGGACGGCACCTCACAGACGAAATCGGTGTGCCGCGCCTGGGTCGAGGCATTGACCAGCCCGCCATGGCGCTGGACGAAGGCCATCAAACCCTGATCGACCGGGTAATCGCGACTGCCGAGAAACAGCAGATGTTCGAGAAAGTGCGCCAGGCCCGGATAGGCTGGCGGCTCGTCATGACTGCCGGCGGCCACACGCAGGCACACCCCAACCTGCTGCGCCCAAAGCTGCTGCTGCGCTCGCAGCTCGGCGCCATTGGCCAGTCGCCGGGTAACGGGAGCTTGATCAGACATCGATGGTTCTCTGGGCAGCTTGCCGCCAAGCGTGCCCCCTTGCACCACGGTCCGGCAATGCTGCTTTTGGCCTAGACAAGCCGACACATTGGTACAAAAGCCCTCCTATGGCCGGCAACAAAAGCCCGTCCCGCGCGGGCTTGCTGTTAGAATACGCAGCCTTTTTCAGTCCGTCACAGCGCCCCATGTCCCAGGATTCCAACCGCCTCGCCCTGTCCCGCCGCTTCTCCGTCGCCCCGATGATGGATTGGAAGTGCTTTTATATTTTTCTATTTAAATTCAAACAGATAGATAAAGGCGCAAACTAAATTTAGCAATTCCTTAGCATCAGCGGTTTATCGCTCAACAACCTGTCTTCGCGTTCAGCGTACCTACGCCCTGGGCTAGACCCGCTTGTGAATACTCGGTTACCCAATGCCTGAATCGCCAGCCATGCCAGCGAGAGATGACGAAGAACGATCAGCGCGACCATGCCGACGTGGTCTGGTCGGAAGCGCTACCGATCCGAATATCGCAGAGAGCGCCGGTGGTTTTACACCGGCTTTGCATAGGTCAGAAACGAAAACAGCCAGTGCATTGGAGTTTTTTTGTCGAGACGGAGTGATTCGAACACTTGCCCCTTGCACCCCATGCCGGAGGTCGAGCTTATAAAACATTGATTTTACTAAGGTATTTTTGAGCGCTCGCTGCAGCCATTGCTCTACTCTATACAACAGTTTTCAACGATTCCCCGCAAAAGTCCCTGGGGGCTACCAGGCGAACAGTGCCTTAAATCTTCTTAAGCCCCATTTTTGGCCAGAGGCAAGCAAGAGCCTCCTTTCCCTCTCCGAGGGCGATTGAAAACCAGCGAGACAAAGGGGCAGCAATCTCAGAGAGTTCTCTCTCACGGAGCCGATCAAGGATGAAAAGGCGTTGAGGGCTTCCAATACATTACTGTTTATATATACAGTATGCTTAGATGCCGCCCTGCTGGTAAATGGCCAGTGATCCGGCATCCCCCTGAAAGTCATAAAGGAAGCTCTATGCTGGAATTCGCCTTAGCCATCGTGTTCATGCTCACCGCCGCCGCCCTGCTCGGACATATAGCCCACGTCCACGCCTCTCCGGAAAAGCTGGCTTGGTATCTGCAGGTGACGGATTGGAAGGCCCAACATTACACAATGGCATTGTTCGTGGGACTGCTGCTCGTCTTGTATGCCATTACTGGCATCAGCCAACTGACCGGCTGGAAACCACAGCAACCGATTGGGCTATTTCTGCTAGCAGCAACCTGCATCACCGCAGCAGCCTACCTTTGGTTTTACTGGGATCTGACACCTAAAGCTGCCAAGTACAAAAGCCTTTTGAAGGCCATAGGCGCTCTGCTCACTGTCTGCATCGCTACCACATCCAAAATCCACTCAGACATGGCTATCGCTGAGCTAACTGGCCTTCCCGCACAGGAACTACCAGGAGCACAGCTGTTCCTGACCTTCATCCTGACACCAACCATCTGGTTTTTGGCGATTTCGTTTGTAGTGGGCTGTATCAGCATACCGCTTACATTGCTGTTGCTGATCTGGGGTATCTACAAGGACTGGAAGAAAGACAAAGGCAGTAAATTCGACTTTGCATCCGCGAGGCATGTCTGCGCCTGGGTTGCCATGACCTATTTCAGCATCATTATGCTCACCATGAGCTCTGGCATTCTCAAGAAAAATTTCTATGAAAAGCGGCTGAACAACGCTATTGCTTATTCTGCTTTCCTGCTCCCACCATCTTACTGCGGCCTGCCAGATATAAAAGGGGGCAGTATCGCAGTGATGAAGTACAAGCGCGCGGCCTTGGCCTTACCAGACGAGAAGATGGGCTATACGTTCAGCAAAATTGCCTGCGACCCACTGCAAAAATCGCCAGAGCAATTGGTTTCCGAGCTCGGAGCCAAGAGCCCCCCGATTGGGTTAACTCAGGCGCAGTGAACGAACATAACGTGCTGTTCTAACGCTGGTGAGGCTCAGTTGCCCACCAGCACCGCCCAACTGCCCCCACACCAGCCTACTCGACTCCAGACGCACCGGCGTCTACCCTCTAATACTGGGCACGTTATTCGAGGATCGCCTGTAAGCGGCCATGATGGCGTCCATCAGTTGCCCGAGCTAAAACCGGCTACTAAACACCCAGGCTCGCCTGCTTACAAGCAGGCAGAGGCTGAATAGTCTGATATTTCGGATTGAATGAACCAGGTATTCTCAGTCCCGGGTCCCGGGTCCATTTTGAATTTGATTACAGCTATCTATGCATCACGAGATCATCCAAAAACTCCGAAGCCGGACTAACACTAGTCACCAGCAACTCGTCTCGTGCGCGCGTACAGGCCACATAAAGGAGATGCCGCTCTGTGTCATACACCTCTTGCAGGTCAGCATCATCACCCACTGTTTCGATCCGTTCCTGCAGCGGGATCACTTCGTCATCACAGGCCATGACGACCACCGCCCGAAACTCCAGACCTTTTGCTAAGTGCATAGTGCCAATAGATACGCAGCCGCTTTCTGTATCCACATGCTCATCCAGTACCTTGAACGGCAAGCCCGCTGCTGCCACCGCTTGTGATGCTCGATCCACCTGGGCTTCTGAACGAACGAAAACCCCGAACTCATGGGGCACAAACCCAGCCTGACTCCGTGCACTTATCCAACTGGCAACGCTCTCGATCTCGTCGCGTATTGTTTTCAGCACATGCACGGTTGGCTGCGGGCCATTGAAAACCGAAACAGTATCACTCCGGTCTTCAGTGATTCCGTCCACGTCGCTCACCATCGGTCCAAGCAAACGGTCTGCCTGTAATCGAATTTGGTGCGAGGTTCGGTAATTGATGCGCAAGGTCCGCGAGCGCCCCCTCACATCAACACCCAATGATTTCCACGAGAAAGACTGTTGGAAGATGCGCTGTCCCAGATCCCCAGCAAAGAACAACGCATTCGGGCGGCTGCCACCAATAGCGGCGAGAAATCTGAGTTGCGCAACGCCAATATCCTGCGCTTCATCAACGATGGCGTGATCGAAGATTACCTTGTCGCTCTCGGCAACCTTCCCGGCCAAAATCGTGAAAACCTCCGACATCGTTACTACGTTGAGTACCTTCAACTCGATCTGCACGCGTTCAAAGATGCTCCACAGCACCTTGCGCTGTGCCTCCGGGAGGCGGGTCTTTCGGCCAAGCCGTGCTACATCGCGATACGCTTCCCACCCCTTCAACTGCCAGGCATCGACTACCTGCTCCCATTCGGTAAGCAAGAAGTGCAGACTGAATTTATGGCCACCAACAGCATGGCTGGCTTCATCGATCAAAGAGCGGATCTGTTCGCGGCTCGCAACGGAAACGGCTCCGATACGAGACTTGTAAAGCCGCAGGCCTATCGCCTCAAGTGAGTAAACGTCAATACGTTCAGCCAAGCGGGGCTCATTGCTCAGCAACCATTTCAATTTCGCGTGCAACGCGTTAGCCAGCGTGTTGGAGAAGGTAGTCAGTAATACGCGTGATTCTGGATTTGCACGCACCAAAACCGCTGCACGGTGCAACGCCACTACTGTCTTACCTGTACCCGCAGAACCGGAAACTCGTGCGGGCCCGGAATAATCGCGTTCGACAAGTTGCCGCTGCTCTGGGTGCAGGAATACCGTCCATTTTTCCCAAGGGCAGTCGAGCGCACGCTGCAGCTCTTCAACATCCGCCATAACACGGAAGCGGCGCTGCGCGTCCGGGTGATCAAAAGGGCTTTTCTGATCTGCAAGGAAGTCCAGAATTCGCGGCTTGCCGCCAGTCGCGAGTTCGAGCAATGCCTCCGATGCCTCGGCAGGCAGGTGATCCGTCAAGGTCAGCAAAGAGTTTTCTGTGGCCTGTTTTACATCCACCAGCCACTCCGGAGGGACGCCGTAGCTCAGGAGCTCATCGTCGGATACTCCAGAGAACAGAAGCACTGCGTCCAGCTTCTGCTGCACGTACACCGGAACCAGGATCTCCTGAACCGTCTCGCGAATTTCAACCAGTTGCGCGGCGCCCGTCTTGGGGTGCGTTTCAAGTTTTCTCCGTTCGGCCCAGGCGTATGCCTTGTCGTGATGATCGACGTAGCACAGCAACAAACTCGAATCACCGCGATGGACGATGATACGAATGTCACTACTGACCCGTACCGACCAGAAATTCTTGTCCTTCGCCTTGTCGAGCTTGTGGAAACTCATGCCGGGGTTGGCGGGGTTCAGCTGCAAATCGAAGGCTGTCATTTTTGCGGCCTTCTGCTCTTCACCCGTCAGGCGAGCCAGGCTATCGGTAAATGTGTCCGCGATCCGGAAATCCATACCCACTCTGCTTGTCTCCTAAAGACCAAACCCTGGCCATGAAATGGTCAGCTGACCTTGAATACCTTCATCACTTCATCACCCAGGTGATTGATCACCTTTACGGCAATCCGGCCGGACTTCGGCTTGGGGAAAGGACGTGAGGTATCACTATTGAGCGAAGCCCAAGCGTCAGCGTCGATCTCGGCCTTGAGCGTGGTCTTCAGCGAGTTGTATGGATCATTCGCACCCAGAAAGTAAGCATGGCGGACGAAGAAGCTTTCTTCGTTGTAATCCGTGTCGATGAACCAGCAGGCGATACCGTCGGCACCGTCGCTGATGACTTCGCCAGTCTGCGGTTTGAACACATCAACACCGAGTACCTTCACACGCATTTGGCCGTCGTCATGGGGGATAAGATCGATGTCCGGCTCACCGAAGATCACAAAAAGGTTGCCCTTCCCTGTGTTCTTCAGGTCTTCGGCCATGTGCAGGTCAGCGTTCATGCGAGCCTTGAGCACTGGCAACTTGCCTAGCTTGGCGAACTCAGTGGTGTGAGCCTCGAAGTTGAAAGCGCAGGCAATAAGCACATCGAAGCCAGCGTCTGCAGCTTCACGCGCAGCAGCCACCAGATCGGCACGTTGCACGGTGCCG
Organism: Ectopseudomonas oleovorans; assembly: GCF_003052605.1. Classification (GTDB taxonomy): domain Bacteria; phylum Pseudomonadota; class Gammaproteobacteria; order Pseudomonadales; family Pseudomonadaceae; genus Aquipseudomonas; species Aquipseudomonas oleovorans_A. The sequence continues at coordinate 44,250 of NZ_QASO01000005.1, forward strand.
AACTCGGGACCAATGAAGATGGCTGCTCGTTTCTCTGACTCGCCTTCCAAGTAGCGCCCTTCGGCACACACCAAATCTCCCGGCCAGGGGGTAAGCGCGGTGAAGCTGATGCGGTCTTCCTTATGTGCCTGCTGCACACCAGCCGTTCTTAGATTCGTCAGAATTAGCTGCGGGAAGGATTGCTTAGCCGCATAGTCGGCACCTGGCTCGGATATCTGCAGTTGATCAATCAACTCGTCATTTTCATCTACGCCCAGCGTGCGGTGCGGACTTAGACTTTCCACCGTGAAGGGACCTGCCACGCGTACGGCCTTCTTGTTCTCATAAGGCTTGTCGTAGAGGTACTCGAATTCAGCCTTGGCGGCAATGGAGGCATCAATTTCACTCTGCCTAGCGATGCGCGCTTGCCACCATTCGGCGTGAATTTGTTTAGCCTTGTCCGACCAGTCCTTGCCCACGCTGCGTGGAATCTGCCATTCCTGCCAGGATTTTTTCAAAAGCGCATTCAGTTGCTCGCGCAGCGGCTCTAGTATTTGCTGCCACTTGTCCCATATCACATCGATCTCGGCGTTGTTAGCGATAGATTTCAGCGTGATATGTGGCACACGGTCATAGACGAAGCCATGTCGAACATTGCCATGCACAGGTTGACTGCTCGGTGCCGTGCGCGTGAGTTCGGCTTCTTTCAACTGGCCTTCGAGCGAGTCGGCTAGCAGGTAGAAGGGATAGCGTGCGCCCATGATGCGGGCGCGGGCAAGTGCCAGCGCTACACGCGAGGTGTCAATAGTAATCCAACGGCGCCCACCTTGTTCCGCTGCGGTTGCGGTAGTGCCGGAGCCGCAGGTCGGGTCAAGCACGAGGTCGCCGGGATCGGTAGCCAGTAACAAGCAACGTCCTATGATACTTGTCGATGTTTGAACGACATAAATCTTCGGATCAGATCGGCTTTGGACAGCGCCACTGATGTCAGCCCAGAGATTTCCCATCGCACCATAACCAAAGTCATTTTGCGACCTGCGATAGTTGAGCTTCCCATTCTTTGTTACAACTAATCGATCCGCCTTACCTAATCGAACGAGCCCCGACTCTTTAGTCTTAAATGTGCCTTTTCCTGGAGTGTGCTCTGCGCCAAACCACTCAAACTTGGTCACATCACCTTCACCCGCAGATCGCGAGCTTGTCAAATTATCCAACCGAAAAAATGTTCCATCAAAGTATCTTGAGGTATATCGGCTCTCTGAACTTTCGCTGCGACCAACATAAAGTGTTCGTGCCTTTGTTACTTCCTTGTTCTTTCCAAACCAAAGCACGAAATCACAAGTAGCACCGAGTAAAGTATTTCCTTCGCTGGTCGTCTTGCGCACGGTGATTTGGCTGATGAAGTTATCGTCACCAAATACTTCCTCCATTACCGCCCGTACTCGATGAACATTCTCATCGCCGATCTGCACAAAGATCGAACCCGAGTCGGTCAGTAAATCACGCGCCACGGTCAGTCGATCTCTCAGATAGGTGAGATAGGAATGAATGCCGTCACGCCAGGTGTCTCGGAAAGCCTTGACCTGTTCTGGCTCTCGCGTGATGTGCTGCGCCTTACCATCCTTCACATCACGACTGGTAGTTGACCACTGGAAGTTGCTGTTGAATTTGATACCGTAGGGTGGGTCGAAATAGATGCACTGGACTTTGCCACGTAGGCCCTCGCGCTCGGCGAGGCTTGCCATGACCTGCAGGCTATCTCCCAAGATCATGCGGTTGGTCCAGTTTTGGTCGTGCTGGTAAAACTCCGTTTTGTCCGCCCCCTTGGGGATGCCGTTGAAGTCTGAAAACAGGTCAGCCGTGGCCTGTCCAGCATCGTGCTCACGCTCTCGTGTCTCGCGCAGCAGCTCGTCAATCAGCGCCTTGGGATGCACTTTCTCCTGAATGTAGAGTGGCGGGGCGTTGACGACGAGATCGCTCCAGTCCTGTTCATCTTTACCACGCCAAACGAGCTGAGGATCGAGATCGGTGTTACGCGGGTAGCGAATCTGCTTTGGCGTTGCAGGCTCCTGGACAAAGGATTGCTGCTCGGCAGAGGGGATATTTTTGCGCTTAGCGTCGTCGTGCTTGATGGTTTCTACAGTCTTGAGCTCGGGTTGCTTCGCCATGGTCATGCTTTCTCGCTGTCGGCCAGCACGGTGGCGGACTCGATCATTTTGTTGAATTCGTTTTCGATTTTTTCAGCAAAATCGTGCTGCATCTGGAATACGTCGGTGAGCTCAGCAAAGGCCCAGCGGCCGTAGCTGCCGAGGTGATTCACGCCGGGCACCCAGTAGGTATCCATAGTGGACTTCTTTTCCACCGCGTCTTCGCCGCGATAGCCCTTGATCTCAACAACGAGGTTGAGCAAATCGTCAGGGCCGCGGCCATCGTCGACACGCACGATGAAGTCCGGCAGATATTTGCGCATTTCCGAGCCGAAGCGATACGGTACTTCGAAACCGAGACCGTGGTTTTTCACGTAGGCCCGCACTTGCGGGTGCCGCTCAGCGACACGGCAGAATTCAGCCTCCCAGTCGCTATCGAGGACTACCCAGTTGACGTGGCTGTACTGAGAGCTGGTTTCCCAACGGCTAGTCTTAGAGGTGTTGAAGCGCACATTCCGGGTTGATCCACTGGGGTTGTATGGATCAAGCAGCGCCTTGATGGGGCGGTCACCGAGAAAGTGCCGAGTAATGGCCGCAGTGATCTTGTTGCAGGCCATGTCGGCCAGTTCCTGATACATCAGCAGGGCGGGATAAGTATCGCCTTTGCAGATGAGACAGGTGTCCAGCCATTGCTTGGTGATGCGCTTGAGCTGGCCGAAGAGGTGCAGCCTGGGTTCCTCGCCGGGATCTCGCCACTTGGTGTAGAGCAAGTGCTGTGTAAGGTTGAAAACCAGGCTGGAGGGGCGCATGTCCCCAAGATGCTGGAGCGTCATATCTGCCGACTCGCCGATGATGCCGGCATTTTGCGTTTGCGATGGGCCTACCAACGCGGGCGTAAGCACGAGTTTGGACTCATCATTAAAGTCAGCAGCTAATCGCTCCTCAGGCAGCTCGACTCGATAGCCTTCGACACGTGGAAAGACAATCTCCAACGCATCGCGCTCAGGACGCATCGCTTTGATCTGCACAGTTTCGCGCGGTGTGGAAGGCGTTGCGATTACTGGTTTGGCGGTGAAGTCGAAGGGGATACCGAACACATCGGCATATTCGACGTTGAACAAGCCCTCGTCGTTTAGCTCGTAGGATTGACGGCGCAGAGCGCGGCCAATGACCTGCTCACACAAAAGCTGAGTGCCAAAAGCGCGGATGCCTAGTACGTGGGTAACGGTATTGGCATCCCAACCTTCTGTGAGCATTGATACCGACACAACGCAACGGATCGAGCCACCCAACTGCCCAACCTTGCCGACCGTATTCATTACCTCGCGCAGCAGCTCCTGATCCGTAACGTTGTCAGCCGCTCGTACGTCTCCGCTACGTTCAACGATCTCACGGCGGAAACGCTCAATTTCATCTGCAGCCATGTTGCGGAAGTTATCGTCCAACGCATCACCGGCTTCGAGCTGTTCGCTGTCGATAAGTAAGGTGTTTGGGCGCGGCAACGGATTGCCGTGTTCATCGAAGTTACGAAACAAGGCAAGGCGGCCATTTTCCGGTGTCGATGTTCCGTTGTCGTTCTTGCGAATGAAACCTGAAATGTAGTCATATACCAGCTTGGAGATAGCGGTGTTCTGGCAAACGACGATGAAGCAAGGTGGAACACTGATCCCAGCGTCCTGCCATTTTGCGTAAGTCTTCTCATAGTGCCCGTAGAGGGCTTGCAGAGCTGTCTGCAGCCTTGTCGGAAGTTTGAGTGGATCGAGATCCTGATTGGAGCCACGCCCTTTCTTGGGCATGTCCTTGCGGATGTTTTCCCACAGGTTGCGGAACATCGGCATCTCATCGCCAGTGATGTTTTCTGCAACAGGGACGCGTGGCAGCTTGACGATGCCGCACTCGATGGCGTCCATCAATGAAAAGTCGCTCATCGTCCACGGGAACAAGGTGCCTTCGACATAGCCAGAACCGGCCAGAAAAAAAGGGGTGGCCGAGAGGTCGATGACGCGATTAACTCCCAGCTTGCGGTTGACCGCTTCCAACCCGGAAATCCAAAGGCGGGCAGCTTCGTTCTCATCCTTGGCGTGCGCCTTAGCTTCTTTCAGGGCTTCTCCCGTAAGCGGATTGCCCTTGTCATCAATGTAGTCGTCATCCGACGCAGGCTTTTCCCGGTAGCAGTGATGCGCTTCGTCGTTGATGACCATGATGTTCTTCATGCCCATCAAATCCGACATCACGCGTTGAATCATCTGCCCTTCAGTTTCAAGCGTTAGGGGATCATCGCCAGTTCGCCCCTTGAGCAGTTGCCTGCCGCCCTTTGAAATTTCAATACGCTCGCGCAGCTTGAAGGCGTGGTAGTTGGTTATGACGATCTTGGCTCGGGAAATGCCGTCAAGCATGTCACTCGGAACAAGCTCGCGCTCCTTGTAGTAGCTATCAGGATCGTTAGGCTGCAGCACGCGCAGACGATCCTTGATGGTGAGGCCAGGAGCGCAGAGCAGGAATCCTCGCGTAAAGTGCTTGCTGGCAGGACTACGCACGGCGTTGATGGTCTGCCAGGCAATGATCATCGCCATAACCGTGGTCTTGCCGGCACCCGTAGCGAGCTTGAGCGCCAGGCGCATCAACTCAGGATTGGCGTCCTTGTTGGCAGCCGCGAGGTGCTCCAGCAGCTCTTTGCCAGGCTTGGATAAGGGCGCGACCTCTGTAAGCCAAATCGCCGTTTCAACTGCTTCGACCTGGCAAAAGAACGGGCGCACACCATGAAAATCGTGATGTCGCCAATGCTGGAGCAAGCGTGCCGTTTCGGGGGTAACCTGCCATTGGCTCGCAGGCAGCGCACGCCATGTGTCTACATGGCCACGGACTTTATTGATGATTGAGGTGGGATCGTATTGCTGTTTGCCTGTGGACAGCCCTTTGCCTTCGTCAAAGAGAAAACCATCCTGCTTCGGAGTCACCTTCTGCTTCTTAGGCTTTGGAATCGGCGTTATGAACTGCGCTTTACGCCGATCTTCAATGATCTTCTGTGTCGGTTGGCCAGTTTCGTCTAGCTCCCAGTGACGGCTAGGGCGCTGGTATGGGGAATTCAGGATCGGGTGATCGAAAAACGGGTTCGACATAAATAGAAACCTGCGCTCCTTGGTATTGTCGTGCGGTTGGGCAACGTACTGGTCACATTTTGCACCCAACTGTATCGGCACATGCTTGGGATTGAGCCTTCCGCGTCCCATTACCGAAAAAAGCGAAGGATAACTGTTTGTGATGCCGAATTGGTGGCTATCTCGATTTGCGCAGCACACTAATCGTCGCCCAGACTAAAGGTCGAAGGATGTAATCACCTAGCGCAGACCAGCCGTTGGTTTGTATACCAGGGGGCATTTACCGGCAGCCAACTACGCCACAGTAGGTTGCCATCCTGAAACCCTCGGGCTAGAGTGCGCCCGTCGTGGTAAGTCCCGCGACCGGGAGTCGAAACCCGCTTTGTCTGAGGGCGCGGCAGCGTTCATAGCGGCGTAGCAGGTACCTTGTACCCAGCTACTGCATTTCTATGGCGGGCCGTGCGGGGCAGGCTTTTGCCTGGCCGGTTCCCTCGGACGCCGGTATTTCGACCCCCGTACGGTTCGCCACCATTACCGAGTCGAAACGGTGTTGGTGGTTCCTCTCACTGTCCGAGGAGCATAAGGAATGCGCTACCCCTTTTTTACCCGAGAGCTCCGCCTTGGGCTTCAGGTCTTGCTATTCACCTCTAATCAGGAGGTGCGCCATGGCTGAGTTCGAATCCTGCGTTGTACCTTTTCCGTTGCAGCGAAGCCCGCTGAATGAATCCGAACGCTCTCCCCTACCCTCTGAGGCTGCAGCTGAACTGCGTGGCGTCATGCTCGGCAATCTGCTCGATCAACTGGCTGAGCCTGACGGCTTTCAGCCTACAGATCTGCGCGTGCGCATCGCTGCTTACTCAGCGCTGGCTCTGCTCGATGAGATGGTCGTGCTCTATCGCCGCGCCCTCTCTGATGTTCGAGGAGGTGCCAAATGAGCAAGGGTGTGATGACCTACCTTCCACCTCACGACGGCCATCCAGGTATGGAGATCACCTGGGCTGCCGATTGCAGAGAGGCATTCGACCAGGGCGTGAAGCTGGCACAAACCTGGCTCGATAACGCCCGCAGTGGATGGCTCTGGGCAGTCATGATCGCCGAGCGCGATCTGCTGCCCTGCGCTATTGAAAGACGAGCTTTTGAGGTGGGTTTCCTGAGTCGTATCCACCAGCGTATGTGCTCGCATCTTCGCTGCGGTGAACAGGCCGAGATCTATACCGCCGGTGATTCCCTTGGCCACAGAAAGACCCTGACGCTCGCCGAAGCGAGCTGTCAGGGCTGACCTGAGCCATGGCAAATGCCAAGAAGTGGCCTGTTAAAACAGACCAGGAAGGAAGGTTCTGAGCTAACGGAGTGCAGGGGCAGCGTACTGACTCTTTGCACTTCGTTAGCCCAGAGACCGAGAATATTTCGGTAGCGGCCGTCTGCCAATCGTTTTGATGGGGCACTGGTTAGAAGTGGCGGCCAGCCTCGCTACTTTCTCGTTGTTGGTGCAGGCCACATCCGCAGTTCTACTGTTCGCCAACAACGCCTCTGGGCGTTTTAGACCGTATCGATAGAGCCTGCGCGCTTCGCTTGCTGGTGGCGCCTGTGCGATCGGTGGAATGGCGGTCTTGCTGTCTCCTCTCACCCTATCACGGCGTTCTCGCCGTCAAGGGCTGCACGCGCTTCGCGCGTTTGCGGCTGGGCCGGCTATCGCCCCCTGACTGCTGCGCTGCGCCGTGCTGGGCCGGTTCCGGGCAATTCCGCCCGAGCAACTGGAGCACGATCATGTCGCAGCTTTCTCTCGCCTTCGACGCTTCTCTGATGATTCGCGACGAGCAAGGTCGCTATCTGCCTGCCACTGCAGAACAGATCCTGGACGCTGCTCGCAAGGTGATCGATCAGAAGGTTCAGCGAGGCGCAGCCTTCACGTCTTCGGAGCTGGTCAAGGAGTACCTGGTCGCGAAGCTGGATGGCTTTGAGCGCGAGGTTTTCGCAGCGCTGTTTCTGGATGCAAGGCCACCCGCGAGTACAGATCGATGACCACCGCCAGATAGAGACAACTTTCCCCCGTGGGCAGGTAGGTGATGTCGCCCACCCATTTCTGATTCGGTGCCGATGCCGTGAAACCCTGCTTGAGCAGGTTATCTGACACCGGAATAGAGTGGCGGGAGCTGGTGGTGGCCTTGAACGTTCTGGCGCCTTTGGCACGCAGCTCAGCCCAGCCAATACCCCTATCTGAGCTGTGCTACGCAGGGCTGGAGACGCTCACTTTCCCGCTTGACGAGCCTGTAGCACTCGCAACACAACTGCTCCAGCTGATGCCGATCGAGTACGGTAATGGTCTCGGCGTCGTAATCGATTATCCCTTGGCGCCTGAGCTTATCGGCAGCGCCTACCATGTTCGTGCGACTCGTACCGGGCCTGTCTCCAAGCAACTCTTGCGGCACCGTCGCACCGTTACCCGGCAGATGATCAAGCCAGAGCAAGAGCAGGCGACAGAGCTGCTGATCGATAGAATGATGCCGGGTACAAACGGCGGCCTGCGCCATCTGCGCGATCAAGGTTTGCGTATAACGCAGCACGAGTCCCAGCAAATCTCCGTGACGGTCGAACTCATCCTTGAGCAGCGCACCCTCGAGGCGAAAGGCATGGCCGCTGCGCTGAACCACGGCACGGCTCGGGAGATTCTCCCCGCCAATCGACAAGGCAATACCCACCATCCCGTCATCTCCAACGACCGAAATCTCCGTCGCGGCGCCGTGCTCTGTCTGGTAGAGCAGAGAAATGAGGGCATCGACCGGGAAATAGACGTGACTCATCACATCATGTCGCTCATGGAGAACCTGGCCTGATGCAAGATGCACCCGCTCAAGGTGTGAAAAGAGCCGTGTACAGACATCCGGTGATAGCGCACTGAGCAGATGATTTCGCAGAGGCAGTGGTAGTTCTTGCATGTTCGATCTCCCGCAGTACAAGCGCAACGCAGGCCCAGCATACGCCGAGAATACGGGCCGTCAGTACGCTGGGACACAAACGCCGCTAGAGGCGGGCTCCGTGACTGAGCAAAGCCTGGAATAACGCCTGGAGAGCCCGGTAGCTATGTGCGGCAGCGGACAGACGTCCCACCTGTTTCAGGGCCTGATGACTGTTCACGCATCTGCATCCGCGCAACGGCATGCTGGCAACCCTGGAGTGATTCCTCTGCGCTGGCCTGCCCGAACGCTGACGCCGCACGCCAGGAAGCATATGGATACTCAGTGGTCTAGCCTCATCCGGCGATTATGGCGCTCTACGCCCCGTACATTCGAATACGAGGCCGTCCTGCGCTCTGAACTGTTCAGCGCCGAGCAAATGGCGAACCATGGTGTCGAACTCGCGCATCAGCATCGACTCAGCCAACACACCACCTCGGATGCCTTGCTGGAACGACTGACCGAGAACGCCGAGGTACTGGCGAGCAGCTGCCAGGCCATGACGGCCGCGACGCTTTCCAGCCAACGGGCTACACCCGCCGCCGAGTGGTTGCTGGATAATTTCTATCTGATCGAAGAGCAGATACGAACCGCCCAGAAGCACCTTCCCAGAGGCTACTGCCGCGAGCTGCCTGGGCTGTCCAATGGGCCTTCGTCCACCCTGCCCCGCGTTTACGACATCGCCCTGGAAACCATCTCCCACGGGGATGGACGGGTCGACAGTGAAAGCCTGGGACGTTTCATCACCGCCTATCAATCCACCACCCCGCTGACGCTGGGCGAACTGTGGGCTGTGCCTATCATGTTGCGCCTTGCTCTGATCGAAAATCTGCGCCGTGTGGCCGCACGGGTCATGGCCAACTGGAATGACCGCAACCTGGCGAATCATTGGGCAGACCGCTTGAGTGAAACCGCAGAGCGCGATGCCAAGAGCATCGTGCTGGCCGTAGCGGACATGGCGCGTTCACCGCTGCCCATGACCAGCTCGTTCGTCGCCGAACTGGCGCGTCGGCTGCAGGGGCAGAACACGGCGCTCATCCTGCCGCTGACCTGGATCGAGCAGACACTGGCGGAGTCCGACCTGAACATAGAGCGTCTGGTGCAACAGGACGCGCAATCACAAGCGGCCGAACAGGTCTCCATCAGCAACAGTATCAACAGCATGCGGATGCTCTCGGCAACCGATTGGCGCAAGTTCGTCGAGCGCATGAGTGGCGTGGAACAGGTGCTGCGCGAGGACCCTGCAGGCATCTACGCTCGCATGGACTTCGCCACGCGCGATCACTATCGACATGCGGTGGAACGTTTGTCCCGAGCCTGCCAGCACGACGAGACAGAAGTCGCGCGCGCGGCGCTCGCACTGGCCGCAGGCGCACCGCCTGATAGCCCGCGCATGGCCCATGTCGGTTTCTACCTGGTCGATAAGGGCGTACCGACACTGGAGCGACAGCTCGGTGTGCGTTTGTCGCTCATCGAGCATGGGCAACGGCTGCTGAGCCGTGCGCCACTGTATTTTTTCCTGATTCCGGCCCTGCTGCTCACCGTCCTGCTGGCCTGGCCCCTGCTGGCCCTGGCTCATGCCGATAATTGGTCGTTCGTGTACCTGGCCATGCTCAGCGTACCGCTCCTGCTGATGACCAGCCGCCTGGCCATCGGCCTGGTGAACTGGCTGGTGACCCTGACGATGCCGGCGAACATGTTGCCGCGCCTCGATTACAGCGAGGGCATTCCCGCGGATGCCTGCACCCTCGTGGTAGTGCCGACACTCATTGGCAGCGCGATGGATGTCGACGAGTTGGTGGAGGGCATGGAGGTGCGCTACCTGGCCAACCGCGATAGCAATCTGCATTTTGCCCTGCTCACCGACTTCCTCGACGCGCAGCAGGAAACGCAGGATGAGGATGCGGCGCTGCTGGAGCGGGCGAGCCAGGCAATCGAAGCATTGAATGACAAGTACCCGGCCATGGAAGGCAGCCGGTTCAACCTGTTGCACCGGCCCAGACGCTGGAACCCGGCTGAGCGCCGCTGGATGGGGCATGAACGCAAACGCGGCAAGCTGAGCGAGCTCAATGCCGTGTTGCGCGGCCAAGGACGAGAGCGCTTCGCCTCGATCGTCGGCGATCTGGCGCGGCTGCAGCAGACTGTCTACGTGATCACCCTGGACACTGACACGCAGCTACCGCGTGATGTCGCACGCCAGCTCATCGGCACCCTCGCTCACCCCCTGAACGTGGCACAGTTCGACGCCAGCACGCGACGCATCACTAGCGGTTACGCGATCCTGCAGCCACGGGTCGGCATCAGCCTGTCGAGTATCGCGCGCTCGACCTACGCCCACCTGTTCGGCAGCGATGCAGGGATCGATCCGTACACGCGCGCGGTTTCCGATGTCTATCAGGATCTGTTCAATAATGGTTCGTTCATCGGCAAGGGCATCTATGCCGTGGATGCCTTCGAACGGGCACTGGAAGATTGCCTGCCGGCAAACCGCATCCTGAGTCATGACCTCATAGAGGGGTGCTATGCGCGCTCCGGCCTGATCAGCGACATCCAGGTTTACGAGGAGTACCCCGCCTGTTACAGCGCCGATGCCAAACGGCACCATCGCTGGATTCGCGGTGACTGGCAGTTGCTGCCCTGGTTGCTCTCATGCCCGCCCTCGGCTGGCTGCCAGCAGGCCACCGGTCTGGATGCTCTGGGCCGCTGGAAGATCTTCGACAACCTGCGCCGCAGCCTCGAGCCGACGGCTTTTCTGTGCGGTCTCCTATGGGCCTGGTTCGCCAGCTCGCAGCCACCGCTATGGACACTGGCGATCATTGCCCTGGTGCTCACGCAACCCTTGCTTGGCCTACTGCACGAATTGCTGCACAAGCCACCGGAAGTGCCGCTGCGTCTGCATCTGACGACAACCCTGCGCAGCAGCGGATCGAGCTTTCAGCGAGCCCTGTTGCCGCTGGTCTGGCTGCCTTTCGAGACGCTCAACAGCCTGGATGCAATCGGCCGAACGCTATGGAGAATGCTGGTCAGTCATCGCAACCTGCTGCAGTGGAACCCTTCTCGGCAAGTCGAGCGCGGTAGTCGCAACGATTTATCCGGGCTGTATCGCCTCATGTGGGTGTGTCCGGTACTCGCCGCCGGCCTGTTCATTCTGCTGTTCATGCAGCCTATGGCTCTGGCGGTCGCCGCCCCCTTTCTGCTCGCCTGGACGATGGCTCCCGCACTTGCCTGGTGGCTGAGCAAGCCGTCGGCCTCGCTGGTGTTCGAGCCCAGTGCACACGAGCGACGCTTCCTGCGCCAGCAGGCCCGGCGGAACTGGGCATTCTTCGATGACCTGGTAGGCCCTGCGGACAACTGGCTGCCGCCGGATAACATCCAGGAACAGCCGGTTGCCGTCACCGCGCATCGCACCTCCCCCACCAACATGGGGATGGCCCTGCTGTCCCACCTGGCCGCCCATGATTTCGCCTATGTCAGCGGCGGGCGCTTGCTCTCGCGACTGGAGCATATGCTGACCAGCATGGCCCTGCTGCAGCGCCATCGCCGGCATTTCTACAACTGGTACGACACACTCACCCTGAAACCGCTACCGCCGCATTACATCTCGACGGTGGACAGCGGCAACCTGGCCGGCCTGCTCATGACACTGCGCCAGGGACTGCTGGAGTTGCCAGATGCTCCGCCGAATGACGCGCGCACGCTGCAGGGCCTCAGAGATTGCCTCGATGTCCTGCAGGAAGCCGTGCTGGATGCCGGTCTGGATGAACAGCTTCTCGACGAGCTGTTCAAGGTATTGGCAGCGCCAGCGCTCACGCCCGAGTCCCCGAACGACCTGCTGCCTACCGTGCAGCGCCTGCTCGAGCAGGCAGAGAAACTGGCCGTGCCTCTGGGCCAGCAAGACGAACCCAGCTACTGGTTACAGGTGCTGAGCGCACAATGCCGAGACCTGAGTGCTGAAATGTCCAGCCTGCTCCTGCCAGGTGAACGGTCGCAGCTCGTCACCTGGCGGCAACTGGCAACGCTCGATGCCAACGACTGGTCGGCAGACGAGCAGGTGCCAACGCGCAAAGCCAAAGCCTGCGCAATGGAGCGAATCGCGCTGGTAGAACGCCTGGCCAAATTGGCCGGCGACCTAGCAGACATGGATTTCACCTTTCTCTACGACCCGCAGCGAGACCTGCTGGCCATCGGTTACAACGCCGATGAACAGCGCCTCGATGGCGCCTACTACGACCTGCTGGCCTCGGAGGCGCGGCTGACCAACTTCGTGGTGATTGCCCAAGGTCAGCTGCCACAGGAGGGCTGGTTCGCCCTCGGACGGCTGTTGACCAGCAGCGGTGGCGTCCCGGTACTGCTGTCGTGGACCGGCTCGATGTTCGAGTACCTCATGCCGCTGCTGGTCATGCCCAGTTACCCGAGAACCTTGCTGGACCAGACCTGCAAGGCCGCAGTAGCGCGCCAGATCGATTATGCCGGCAAGCTCGGCCTGCCCTGGGGCGTATCCGAGTCGGGCTACAACGCCCTAGATACGCAGTTGAACTATCAGTACCGAGCGTTCGGCGTTCCAGGCCTTGGCCTGAAACGCGGGCTCGGCGACGACATCGTCATCGCCCCCTACGCATCGGCTCTGGCACTGATGGTGGCGCCTGCCGAGGCGTGCCGAAACCTGCAGGCGCTGGCTGGCATGGGCATGGCGGGTCGCTATGGCCTGTACGAGGCACTGGACTTCACCAGCACGCGCTTGCCCCTGGGGCGCAGCTCGGCGGTGATCCAGTCGTTCATGGCCCATCACCAGGGCATGAGCTTCCTGGCGCTTACTGCCGTGCTGCTCGAGCGCCCCATGCATCGGCGCTTCGAGGCCGATCCACAGTTCCAGGCCACTGCCTTGCTGCTCCAGGAGCGCATGCCCAAGAGTGCGACTCAATACCTGCATGCGCCCCAGGTGGCGCAAGAAGAAGCGGCAACTCGCGCCGATGAAAGCAAGTTGCGCGTCTATACCCACCCTGATCGCGCCCACCCTGCCGTCCAGTTGCTCTCCAACGGCCATTATCACGTGATGATCAGCCATGCCGGCGGAGGCTACAGCCGTTGCGACGAGCTCGCCGTCACCCGCTGGCAGGAGGACGTTACCTGTGATGCCGCCGGGACGTTCTGCTACCTGCGCGACACAGCCAGTGGTGCATTCTGGTCAAGCGCATTCCAACCAACGCTGCAACGCACGGAGAGTTTCGAGGCGATATTCACCGACGCCAGAGCCGAATTCCGCGTGCGCGAACGGGATATCGACACGCACACTGAGATCGTCGTTTCCCCCGAGGACAATGCCGAGCTGCGTCGTCTGCATATCAGCAATCGTGGCGCCACGCGTCGCTCCATCGAGCTGACCAGCTACGCAGAAGTGGTGCTGGCGCCACAGCGCAGCGACTCGGCCCATCCAGCCTTCAGCAAGTTGTTCATAGAGACCGAGCTGCATGCGGATCTACAAGCGATTCTGTGTACCCGCCGACCGCGCTCGAAAACGGAACGCAGCACTTGGCTATGTCATTTGCTGGCAGCCCATGGCGTGGACATCCAAGCGATTTCCTACGAAACCGACCGAGCCCGATTCATCGGCCGCGGGCGCAACCTCGCACAACCGGCGGCGATGGACGTCGATGAGCTCTCAGGCACCGCCGGCGCCGTGCTCGATCCAATCGTGGCGATACGCTGCCGATTCGTTCTGGAGGCCGGCCAGGGTGCAATCATCGACCTGGTAAGCGGCGTCAGCGACAGCCGCGCCGGGTGCCTGCATCTGATCAACAAATACCGCGACCGTCACCTCGCCGATCGCGTCTTCGATCTGGCCTGGACGCATAGCCAGGTACTGCTGCGGCAATTGAATATCAGCCACGCCGATGCACGCCTGTTCGAGCAGATGGCCGCGTCGATCCTCTACAGCGCGCCCACATTGCGTGCGTCCCCTCAGATTCTGGCGGCCAACCAGCGTAATCAGAGTGGGCTATGGGGCCAGGCCATCTCGGGCGATCTGCCAATCGTACTGCTGCAAATTTCCAGCGCCGGTAACATCGAACTGGTGCGGCAACTGGTACAGGCCCACGCCTACTGGCGCCAGAAAGGGCTGGTGGTCGATCTTGTGATCTGGAACGAAGACCAGGCCGGCTATCGACAAAACCTGCAAGACCTCATCCTGGGCCTGGCGACCTCCGGCAGCGAGGCCCATCTGCTGGATCGACCCGGCGGCATTTTCGTGCGCCCGGTACAACAGTTGTCCAGCGAGGATCGGATTCTAATGCAGGCGGTGGCGCACCTCGTGCTCAGCGACAGGCACGGCCGTCTTTCCGAGCAGATCCGCCATCGCAAAGCCGGTCCGGCCTTGCCCGCATTCGATGCGCGTTTGCTGCGTAAGCCCGCGTGCAGCTCAATAATTCCGGAGCCAGATCCAAGCCTGTTGCTGAGCAATCCCTATGGAGGATTCAGCGCCGATGGCAACGAATACGTCATTGACCTGACACCAGGCCAACCCACACCGGCGCCCTGGGTCAACGTGATCGCCAACCCTCACTTCGGCACGGTGATCTCGGAAAGCGGCAGCGCCTACACCTGGCATGAGAATGCTCACGAATTCCGTCTCACGCCGTGGTGCAACGACCCCATCACCGACGCCAGCGAAGAGGCTATCTACGTGCGTGATGAGGACAGTGGCCACTACTGGTCGCCGACTGCCCTGCCCTGTCCGGGAAACGGTCGTTACCTCACCCGCCACGGGTTCGGCTACAGCCTGTTCGAGCATGATGAGGACGGCATCCAGACCGAGCTGCGCATCTACGTGGCACTGGAGGCACCGATAAAGTTCTCGCAGTTGCTGGTGCGCAACACCTCGGATTTGCCACGGCGACTCTCTATCACCGGCTATGTGGCCTGGGTTCTGGGCGAACTGCGCAGTCAATCGACCATGCACATCGTTACTGATGCAGACTTGGACACTGGCGCCCTGTTCGCACGCAACGCCTACTCGATCGAGTTCCCTGGCCGGGTGGCGTTCTTCGATGTCGATATGCCGCTCATGAGCAGTACGGCCGACCGCAGCGAATTCATCGGCCGCAATGGCAACCTCAAGGCACCGGCAGCCATGGCCCAGGAGCAGCTGTCAGGGCGTAGAGGTACTGGGCTCGACCCCTGCGCCGCGCTGCGCGTGGAGATCGAACTGGCGCCAGGGGAAAGCCGTGAGGTGATCTTTCGCCTCGGCGCCGAGCAGAACGCAAAAAGCGCCTCTCGCCTGGTTCAACGCATGCGTGGTAGCGCGACAGCAGCGATCGAGCTGGAAACCGTGCGCACCCACTGGCGCTCGACGCTGGCAGCGGTGCAGATTGAAACACCCGAGCCGGCGCTCGATGTCCTGGTGAACGGCTGGCTGATGTATCAGATCATCGCCAGCCGCTTCTGGGCACGCAGTGGTTACTACCAGTCTGGCGGCGCCATCGGCTTTCGCGATCAATTGCAGGACGGCATGGCCATGCTGCACACCGAGCCGGCAGCGGTGCGCCGACATCTGCTGCTGTGCGCAGCACACCAGTACATCGAGGGCGATGTGCAGCACTGGTGGCATCCACCGATGAACCGTGGTGTGCGTACTGGCTGTTCCGATGACTATCTCTGGCTGGCACTGGCAACCAGCCGCTACGTGCAAGTCACGGGTGACCACAGCGTACTTTCGGAAAGCGTTGGATACTTGGAAGGGCGCGCACTCAATAACGGAGAGGAATCCTACTACGACCTGCCCGGCCAGTCGGCCCGGTACGAGACCCTCTATCAGCACTGTGTGCGTGCCATCGACCACAGCCTGCCACGCGGCGTTCACGGCCTGCCGCTGATGGGGCATGGTGACTGGAATGACGGGATGAACCGGGTCGGTGAACAGGGCAAGGGGGAAAGCGTCTGGCTAGGTTTCTTCGGCCACGAGGTGTTGCGCCAGTTCGCGACAATCGCCGAGCTCAATGGCGACCCGGACTTTGCCCGCCTCTGCCTGGAACAAGCCGCAGCCCTCGGTAACAGCCTGGAAGCATCCGCCTGGGATGGTGCCTGGTATCGTCGTGCCTACTTCGACGACGGCACGCCGCTGGGCTCTGCCAGCAACGATGAGTGCCGTATCGACTCCATCACCCAGAGCTGGTGCGTACTCTCGGGCGCGGCCCCCGAGAAGCGCCAGCGCATGGCCATGGAGTCGCTCGACCATCACCTGTTTCGTCGCGACATGGGCCTGATCAAGCTGCTCACCCCGCCCTTCGACAGCGGCGCCATGGATCCTGGCTATATCAAGGGTTATCTACCCGGCATCCGCGAAAACGGCGGCCAGTACACCCACGCTGCGGTCTGGGCAAGCATGGCCTTCGCCGCGCTGGGCGACAGCGCGCGGGCCTGGGAAATCCTCCACGCCATCAACCCCATCACTCATGGTGACAGTGCCACTGCGATTGCGACCTACAAGATCGAGCCCTACGTGATGGCTGCCGATGTCTACGGCATGCCACCTCATGAGGGGCGTGGCGGCTGGAGTTGGTACACCGGCTCCGCCGGGTGGATGTACCGCTTGATCGTCGAGTCCTTGCTCGGTGTGCAACGCAACGGCGCCTGCCTGCATATTCGTCCGCTGTTGCCGGCACATTGGCCCGGTTTCACCTTGCACTACCGCTATGGCGCCACGCCTTACCGAATCACGGTGCTACGCACAGAGCAGAAAGAACAGACGATCGACCTCGATGACATCCGTCTTGAAGGCGATAGGGTGCCAATGCGTGATGATGATCGGGAACACCATGTGGACATCAAGCTGCCGCTGAATCTCATCAGCAGCCCTAATCCCGTCATGCCGCCCACTCAGCCTTTGGACATCACGGAGTAAGTCAAATGAGCAGACTACTTAGCGACATCATCAAAGGAAAATGGCGGCAGCTGGCTGGTCCGGCCATGATCAACTGGGATGAGTTGACCCTTAATGAACTGATCAAATCCGAAGGGGATCAAGATAAATTGACCCACCTCGTAGAGGCACGCTACGGCATGACCCACGAAGAAGCAGAAAAACAGGTGCTGAGCTTCTTCGAGCGCAATCGCACCACCTGATACCTACGCACGTCTTGAAGACGCAGCCTGCTGGAATGACCGAGCAGACGAGCAAAAGCCACCAGCCGAGCTAGCTATCCATCAAGTCATCTTGCAAGTCTCGTGTCGATTGTTCGCGCTTATCGCGCCTGAGAAGTCGACGCTCACGCTGCTCAACCTCTTGCTGGTGACTGCTCGAATCAGAGCTCCCGGGCAAGTACTGGTCAGCAGGTTTACTTGGTTGGTCAGATTTCTTGGGCTTGTGCATATCGTTCACCAATCGGAATTATCCGACGCGAAGCAGACGCGCCATCCATACGGATACTGCCACCCCGTATTCACTCGATCCGTACGCTGGCACGCATACGCTGCGGTCTTCACCCGATAGACTGCACTGCACCGAAACGAGGGATGGCCTCGCATTCATCGGTGATGCCATGGCTGGCTGCAGAATGGATGAAAGATCAGGACGCAATGGCACAAGTAGCACCGCTGGTTTGACTGTTTGCGGGCTAGCCCAAGGACTTGATGCAACATGTCAGTCGGTAAGCAAATTATCGACCGGAGGCCCTTAAGACGATGATCGATTCCCTGATGTTGAGCGTGGCACGTATCACCACCATTGCGGGTACGCAGGTGCTGACGAATGCCAGCGGCTTCTTCTTCGCCCGCGATGAGCGCTTGTTCCTGGTCACCAGCCGCCACGTGTTGATCGATGAGCCCACTGGTCATCACCCGGACAGCCTGGAGATAGAGGTCCACACCGATTCGAGCAACATGGCCAGTTCCACAGGCTTTTCCATCCCTCTTTACCGCAACGGCGGCAGTCTATGGCGCCAAGGCCTGGATAGTGCCGGCGAGATCGATGTGGCCGCCATCGAAATCGAGCGTTCAGCACTGCCCGATGCCATCGCCTACCACGCCTTCAGACCGGAACATTTAGTGCAGCCTCAGGAACATATCGAGATCGGCGCCCAGTTGCTGGTGGTTGGTTTTCCGCTCGGCTTCCATGACAGCCTTCACCACATGCCAGTGGTACGCCACGCAATTCTCGCGTCCTCTTTCGGCCTTCGCTTTCAGGGTCTCGGTTATTTTCTCACCGACGCTCGCACTCACCGCGGCACCAGTGGCTCACCGGTGGTGATGCGGACCAGCAATCCCGCGGCCGGGCAGCAATCCCTGCCGTGGCGCCTGCTGGGTATTCACTCGTCCCGGGTCGACCTGGGCAGCCGTGACCTGTTGCTGGACGAGGCGTTGGGCCTTAACTGCACCTGGTACGCCGATATTCTGATGACGCTGACCGAGCACTGACTTCCAACCTAAGCGCGACAACGCACCGACTGGCCCTTACCAGCCTGTCACAGTCCTCTTCCCGGCACCTCGCACCTTTGCAGTTGCCGGTTTCACCAGAGGTCACCATGCACAAGCCCACCTATCAACAACCGGCCAAGAATTCGGGTAAAGCCGAAGGCCAAACCCAGAAACCGTCAACCGCCAGCACCGCCCAGCCGTTCTACAAGGCGGATCGCGATCCGGTCATCAGCAAGGACACCTTCGAGGGGCCCGCCAAGTCGCCTCAACAACCCAAGGAAGCGGCCAACCAAGCCAAGCCGCAGGCCACTCAGGACAAGCGCAACGCGCAGAACCGGGAGCCGAAAAAGTCATGAGCCTGCCCAGTACGGATGCCCTCAAAGGCAAATGGCAGCAACAGGTCGGCGCCGCCAAGATCGCTTGGGGCAAACTGACCGAGGACGAGTTGCTGAAAACCGAAGGCCAGGAGCAGAAACTGGCTGGTCTGATCAAAGAGCGTTACGCCCTCACGCGTGACGAGGCCGACAAACAGGTCAAGAGCTTCCTGCAGAAATGCAAAAGCTGATCTGACCGCGCACTCCATCGCTCCGCCCTCTGCGGAGCGTTTGGCTTCCTGGCGTTCAGCGCCAAGCTCCCCTCTCCTGCCCGCCGCAACAGCTTGCAGCGCTATCGCCAGCTTACGTGCGCAGCCGTACAGATCGGCAGCCCTGTCTACGCCATGCTGATGTCATGTAGAGCACGGACCCACCACCGCGCTCCTGCTACACCCACCCCATCATCAATACCGCAAGGAGCCTGCCATGAGCCTGGGCACCATTCTGCTGATCGTGCTGATCCTGCTACTGGTCGGCGCCATTCCCACCTGGCCCCACAGCCGCAGTTGGGGCTACATGCCCAGTGGCGCCCTGGGCCTGATCGTCATCATCCTCGTCATTCTGGTGCTGCTCGGCCGGATATGAACCTGGGTCTGCCCTCGGTTCGCCAACGCACCGACTGCCGGCCCACGGGCTGCCAAGCTGCATCATCCGGTATCGGCCATAGCCGATACCGGTGCAACGCCCTCCCACCTACCATCGGCCAGGCGCCAGCTGCACGCGCATCGCCGCCGGTTCTCTCGTAAAGGACTCTTATCATGCACACGCAACCGCGCCCCCTTCTGCTGGCTTCATCGCTCGCTCTGGCCATCGCCACAGCGAGCGGTGGTGCGCTAGCGGAAAACATGTCCCAGGACATCACTGAGGCACGCCAGGAAAGCCAGATCTCGACAGCCTACTCCATCAGCCCCTATCTGCGCGCCAGCGACCTCAAGGTTTCGGTAGACAACGGCAAGGCGACCCTGAGCGGCCGAGTGACCGAAGAAGCCAACAAGGAACTGGCCAATGAGATCGCGCTCGGCGTCAGCGGCATCGATTCGGTGACCAACAACATCGTCGTCGATGCGAAGTTCACCCCGAGCAAATCCAGCGGCGAACGCAGCTTCGGCGACACCATAGACGATGCCAGCACCACGGCGGCGATCAAGTCCAAGTTGCTTTGGAGCCGATATGCTGAAGGTATGGATACCAAGGTGGTCACCCGCGACGGCAAGGTCACCCTCAGCGGCACCGTGGGCAGTAGCGAAGCCCGCGAGCACGCGGTTAGTCTGGCGATGAGCACCAATGGCGTGACTGCCGTCGACAATCAGCTCAGAGTCAAGGCGGACAAACCGGGCATGATCGACAGCGGCAAGCAGGCCGCCAGCGAAGCCGGCGACGACATCGCCGACAGCTGGATCACCACCAAGGTGAAATCCACTCTGCTCTATTCGCGCAATGTGGGCAGTACGGGGATCGATGTCAGCACCGAGAACGGTATTGTCACTCTCAGCGGCAAGGTTCACGATGGTGCCGAACGAGCCCTGGCGGTGAAACTTACGGAAAATGTACGCGGGGTGAGAAGCGTGCAATCGAAGGCGCTGACCTTCTAAGACGAGGAGGATATGCCAGGTCAGCCCTAGCAGGCTGACCGGCCATCGCCACTGCAAATTACGCCGCGCTAGCTGCCATGTATCAGGCAGACCGAGCGGGCTGATGCCGGACATGGCGCGCAACGCGGCGGCTGTACTGCTGGCACGAGGCAGTCGCCAGCAGGCGCTGAATGCGACCGTCACCGCCCTCTCAGCCCACTAGCTTAACCAGCCGTCACGCCCACTCTGGAGCATATCCACATCCTTGCAAGTACCACTGGAAGCCGTCAGCACTTCACGGACCATACTGGTTTGCTCGGCACTGCGGGTATTGGCCAACAGCACGCTACCGCCGGCGGCTATCTCCTCTGGAGTCAGGCTCGGACGCCACGGGACAACTGCAGCGAGGCCGGCCAGGGCACCTAGCAAGGCCCCAAGAAAAGCACCCCAGCCCATCAGCATGATCGGCGCAAGCGATGGGCTGGCAGTCAGCAGGCCCATGTCCGAGATGACCAGAGCAGCTTGGGCCAGTGCGCCCAGTACCCCGCCGACCACAGCACCGATGGCGCCATAGGTCAGCATCGCATTGCGCACCGAGCGGCTTTTGAGCCGAGCCGCCAGGCCCAGCGGCGTGTGCTCACTAGCATCCAGTATCTGCAACTGCTCACGTGATAAGCCGCGCTTGAGCAGCTTAGACAGGACGCGATCGGCCGCTGCACGCTGGGCAAAACTGGCGGATACATTATGACGATAGGTGTCCATCGCTCTACTCCCGATTGGCTCCACGCACAAAGCGCGTACGACTTCAGGCTATTGCCACGGTGGCGTGGCGTCTGTGCGTTCGCGTACCTCCACAGATCAGTGCCGCCGCCCCTGGGTGTGCTAACGCACGGTCGCCACGCTGCGCATGGCGCAACCTGAGCGGAAGCTGTGCCCAGCCTGTCCAGATTCCCATCATCTGCCGATAAAATTGCGAGGCCGACCATGACCAGACCACACCTGCTGCTGCTTCCGGGATTACTCTGCGATGCACGCCTTTGGCAATATCAGGCCGCAGCTCTCGCCGTCACCGCGCACGTTTCGGTCGCCGACATCAGCGATGAAGACTCCATTGCCGCCATGGCCAGCGCGGTGCTCGCCCTGGCACCGGCCGATGAGTTCGCCCTGGCCGGTTTTTCCCTGGGCGGCTATGTCGCCCTGGAAATTCTCCGCCAGGCACCGCAGCGCGTGCTAGCCCTGGCCTTGCTGGATACCAGCGCCAGGCCTGACACGGACGGAAATAGCGAAGCCAGAATGCAGTCGATACGCCTGGCGGCAATGGACTTTCCTGCCGTCATCGAAGGGCTGCTACCAAAACTGGTGCACCCGGCACATCTGGATGATCCGGGCTTGCTGGAGGTGATCCGTGCCATGGCCAACAGTCAAGGTGCGCAAGTCTGTATCAACCAGCAGCGGGCCATGATCGGCCGTATAGATAGCCGTCCGGACCTTTACCGGATCGCCTGTCCAACCCTGGTGCTGTGCGGCAGCGACGATGCCATTACACCACCGGAAGTCCACCGGGAAATGGCCGACGCCATCACCGCCGCGCATCTGGCCATTATCGAGACCTGTGGCCACCTGGCTCCGCTGGAGCAGCCGGACGCCGTCTCAAAGGAACTAAAACACTGGCTGGCTAGGCTGTAGCCGCAAACGGCGCCAGAGATCAGGCGTCCAGCGGGCTCAAATCAGGCGCTGCCAGACCTCCGTATCGGCCAGATCGTCGAGTGTGGCGTGGCGCGCCTGGCCGTACAGCGGATTGAGCTCATAGCTCCAGGCCGACTCGAGACTGGCGGCATAGCGCATGCCACTGGGTTTGTGCAGGTAGAGCGCGAGTGGCTAGCACTGCGCATTGATATGCCTGACGGGGGATTCGATCATTCCATGCATGACGAAACCTGCTGCGGCGCTGGCCGCTCTGTTTCTGGTCAGCTTCATGCTGTGCCCAGTGCAAAGCCGTTGTATGTACGCCAGCGTACTTCCCAGACACGTTACTTCAGGAACTTTGGCCGAGTGCTTGAAACTGAGGTGACGAGCAACCTGCTCCGCCGTCGCAGGCACATCTGTGCGCCAGTGAACGCCGTTCCCCAGCAGGTCGACGCAACGCCCCTCTATGCGCGGCAACGTACCGACGCCGATCCGTACAACAGGCAATCTGCTGCATCAGGGTCAGGCACTCCCGTCGGCCCCGCTCCCCAGCAGAGGTGCACGATGCACGACCCCACGCAACCCGACCCCACCTATCAACCACCAAAGGTGACCGAGCGCCGCCGCCCGCCGGAGCCGGGCTCGTTCTCTGAGCCCGGTTTTCAACCCAAGCGCCGGGGCGATACGGACAAGAGCATGCCCCCGCAGCAGTCGCCGGGGTCATTGGCCGGGGCACCTGACGGGCGCCATACGTTGGACGCCAAACACCGCTGAGGCGCCGTCGATTTATCACTGTGCAGGCGGATGCTCAGGCTCCGCCGGCCCGAGGACAACTAGATGAACAAGACCAGGAAAACCACCCGCATCGGAGCGCTACTGGGCCTTGCAGGAACCACCCTGCTGCTCGCGGCCTGCGCATCGCAACCTGTGCCGCCTATCCAGGAACTGCAAGCCGCGCAATTTGCTATCCAGAGTGCCGAACAGGGCCGTGCCGGCGAACATGCAGCCTTCGAACTAGGCATGGCCCGGGAGAAACTGGCAGCCGCAGAAGTGGCGGTGCAGAACGAGGACATGCCGCTCGCCACACGCATGGCCGAACAATCGCGGGCTGAAGCCGAGCTGGCCATGGCCCGTTCGCAAATGACCAAGGCGCTCATCGTCAATCAGGAAATGCGTGACGGCACCGAAAGCCTGAAGCAGGAAATGCAACGCAACACGGGAGTGAGGCCATGAACGTGCACTACACGCAAGTCTATCTATTGGTTGCCACCTTCTCCCTCGTTGGCTGTGCAGCTACACCAGTGACACCGCCGGGCGCAGCCGATGCACGCAACCGGTTGACCCAGCTGCAAAACGACCCGCAGTTGGCCAGCCGTGTACCGGTCTCACTGGAGGCTGCAGAAATCGCCGTACTGGCTGCCGAACAGCCACGAACCGATGAAGTCCTGGGCCAACACCTTGTGGTGATGGCTGATCGCAAGGTGGAGATCGCCCGTGCTCGCGCCCTGGAGCGCTTCTATGAGGACCAACGTCGGCAACTGGGCGAGCAACGCGAAAGCGCCCGCCTCGACTCACGCACCCGCGAAGCCGATCAAGCGCAGCGACGCAATGTCGATCTGCAACGACAGATCGACGGCCTCAACGCCGAAGAAACCGAACGCGGCCTGTTGGTAACCCTGGGGGACCTGTTATTCGCCAGCGGCCGAGCGGAGCTCAATGGCAACGCCAACCATAACCTGACCATGCTCACCGACTTCCTCAATCGTCACCCGGAACGCACGGTGACAATTGAAGGCCACACCGACAACGTCGGCAGCGAGAGCGCCAACTTCGATCTGTCTCAACGTCGTGCCGACAGCGTGAAATCTCACCTGCAAAGCCAGGGTATCGCCGCCAGCCGCCTGCTCGCCTCAGGCAAGGGCGAAGGCTCGCCGGTGGCCGGCAACGACTCGGCCGCGGGGCGGCAACTGAACCGTCGGGTCGAGATCATCATCAGCAACAATCTCACCTCGGCGCGCTGAAGCGGCCGGCAGCGAGGCTCCCGGCAATCAGTAAGGGGAAACGCCATGACCTATCGAATTCTCCTGGTCACGGCAGATGCCGCAGCCGGCTGCGAGCTCCAGGCCGTACTGAACCTGGCCGGCGACGGCTGTTTCGTCGTCGAATGTCTGGATCGGCTGGACGATGCGGTCACGCGCGCGCAGGCAGGCGGCCTGGATATCGCCTTGTTCGAGCAGAGCCTTTACCCCGGTAACGCTCTGACCAACTTCGAGCTGTTATCACGCATCGCCGCGGCCGTACCGCTGATGCTCTATCGAGCCCTCGGTGATGGCCGCGATTCTCGGACCACGCAGGCGTTCTGCGCGCTGATCCCGGCAGACCGGCTTGCTCATGAGCACGCACACGCCCAGGTCATTCTCGATTCTATCGGCGCTGCGGTGATTACAACCGACCTGCTAGGCCGGGTCGATTACCTCAACCGCGCAGCCCAGCGCATCAGCGGCTGGACGCTGGAACAAGCGCGCGGGCACTCCATCGCAGAAGTGATGCCGTCGCCCGATGGCGAGGCCAGCCGCTGCGCTGCCACGGCACCGCAAAACCTGAGAGAGCATTTTCCAACGCCCCCTGACAAGGGCACTCGTGCACCGCGAGCGTTCGAGGACTCCTCGTCACCGATCCACAATGGCGATGGGCAAATCAGAGGAGCGGTGGTCGTCTTTCACGACGTCAGTGCGGCGCAGGCGATGGCGGACAAGATGACGCACCTGGCCCAGCACGACATCCTTACCCACCTGCCCAATCGTCTGTTGCTTGACGACCGTATTGCCCAGGCAATCCACCTGGCGAAGCGGCATGCCAGTTCACTGGCACTGATGTTTCTTGACCTAGACGACTTCAAGCAGATCAACGATTCGCTCGGCCATGCTGTCGGCGATCATTTGCTGCAATCCGTCGCCCGACGACTGCTTGCCTGCGTGCGCAGCTCGGACACCGTCAGCCGGACCGGCGGCGATGAATTCATCGTATTGCTGAGCGAAATCCAGGGCGAACGGGATGCAGCCATCAGCGCACGGAAAATTCTCGACGCCCTGGCGACGCAGCACTGTATCGGGCAGGTCGAGGTACAGATCACCTGCAGCATCGGTATCAGCCTGTTCCCGGCCGACGGCGGCAGTTCCGAGGCATTGCTGCGCCATGCCGACAGCGCCATGTATCAGGCCAAGCAGGCCGGCCACAACCGCTATCGGTTCTTCCACGACAGCATTGAGGTGCGCGCGGATGGCAGCCGGTAAGCCGCGCAGACAGTACCTGACTCAGGCCAAATGGCGCAGCGGCAGGCTGAACTGCCGGCTGTAGTCGTCGAGCATCTCGGCATAGCACTCGCAGGCCGCCGCCTCCAGTCGCGGTCGATCAAGAATGCTGATTTCGCCGCGGCTGTAGTGGATCAACCCACGCAACTGCAGCGCGCCAGCGGCAATGGTCACCCCACTGCGGCGCACCCCGAGCATGTTTGCCAGGTATTGATGGGTCAGGTGGAAATGGTCGGCATGGGCGCGGTCGTGTGTCATTAGAAGCCAGCGTGCCAGACGCGGCTCCAGGGCATGGAAGTGACCGCAGGCGGCGTTCTGCGAGAGCTGTACCAGCAACACATAGAGATAGCGCTTGAGTCGACGCTGCAGTCGCGGACTGGCCAGCAGTTCCTCGCGCATTGCTTCAATCGTGATACGCAACGCGCTGCCTGCGCCCTGCACCACAGCCCGGCTGGGCGCCGTCTCTACCCCCAAGACAAGCGTGACACCGAGCATGCCTTCGTGGCCGATCAACCCCAATTCCAGTGGATGATGGCCGCTCAGGATGTTCACCTGCGAGATAAAGGCGGTGAGCGGAAAATACAGATAGTGCATCGGCTGGTTGGCATCACACAGGAGGCTGCCGAATTGCAGCTGAACCACCTCGCAGTGCTGTAGGACGGCAGTACGCTCTTTGACCGGCAAGCCGGCGAGGAGCAGGTTCTGGATGACCCCTGACATGGGCGAATCCCTGCGGCACGGGCGAATAGGAGGGGTGCGGAGCAGGTGCCTGACCATCCCGCTTCGCCAGTCTGGGGCAAGCCGGTGGCGGCGCTCTGTTCGCTACGGCACGCAACGCCTCAGTTGCCCTGACGCAGCGGCAAGTAAGGCAGCAGGCGGTCGGTCTCCTTTTTTACCACCGCGTAGCACTCGCAGCTGAGCTGTTCCAACTGGTGCCGGTCGAGCACGGTGATATGCCCACGGCTGTACTCGATCACGCCCTGGCGCTGCAATTTTCCAGCCGCCTCGGTCACGCCTTCGCGCCGTACGCCAAGCATGTTGGCGATCAGCTCCTGAGTCATGGTCAGTTGGTTGCTCGGCAAGCGGTCGAGTGACAACAGCAACCAGCGACACAACTGCTGGTCGATGGAGTGGTGACGGTTGCACACTGCGGTCTGCGCCATCTGGGTGATCAGCGCCTGGGTATAACGCAGCATCAGCACCAGCAGTTCACCGTGGCGATCGAACTCGGCCTTGAGCAGCGGCCCCTTGAGCCGGAAGGCATGCCCACCGCTCTGCACTACGGCCCGGCTCGGCGTGCTCTCACCGCCCATGAACAAGGCGATACCGACTAGTCCCTCATTACCGACCACGGAAATTTCCGCAGAAGCGCCACTCTCCATCACATAGATCAGCGAGATGATCGAATCGGTGGGAAAGTAGACATGGCGCATGGTATCGCCAGATTCATAGAGCACCTTGCCAAGCGGCAAGGGTACAAGCTCGAGGTGCGCGAACAGACGCTGGCGCACCTCGGCTGTCAGGGCTGCCAGCAGATGGTTCTGCTGCGGCTGATGCAACTCGTGCATGATCGGACTCTCTCGGTGCAAAACGCAGCGCAAGGGCTCCAGCATACGCCCAATAGTCGGGCACTCTGTACGCTATCGCACAAAGTCCGATACACGGCTGTTTAGGAAGGGCCAATAGCCATAGCTGGATTACGCCCCTGCCCTTCTACCCCATCAACCGCGAGATCGGCTGGCCCACCTCCCAGTGTCCGAGGCGCACAAGCAATGCGCTCCCCCTTCTTACCCGAGAGCTCCGTCTTTGGCTTCAGGTCTTGCAGTCCACCTCTGCTCAGGAGGTGCGCCATGGCTGAGTTCGAATCCTGCGTTGTACCTTTCCCGTTCCAGCGACGCCCGCTGCATGAATGCGAACGCTTTCCTCTTCCCTCTGACGCTGCAGCTGAACTGCGTGGCGTCATGCTCGGCAATCTGCTCGATCAAGTGGCTGAACCTGACGGCTTGCAGCCAGCCGATCTGCGTGTGCGCATCGCTGCTTACTCTGCGCTGGCTCTGCTCGATGAAATGGTCGTGCTCTATCGCCGCGCCCTCTCCGAGGTCCGAGGAGGTGCACCAAGAAGCAACGCGAAACACCAACCAGGACACGGCTCTTCCACTGTAGAGCGAGCGGAGGGCCGCCCCTAACCAAAGCCATGGACAGTTGGAAGCAGAACCGGAGCTCCTGCGTCGGGCCTTGGCTAACCTTTCTTCTAACGCTCTTCGTTATGGTGCCGCTGATAGCCTAGTCACAGTCAGTACAAAGATGGAGGCGAATACCCTGGAAATCATGGTCCACAACCGGGCATCCCCATCGAGGCAAGGCACCTGCCTCACCTGTTCGAGCGTTTCTATCGCTGTGATGCCTCACGCAATCAACCTGATGACTCCGGCGGACTGGGGCTGGCAATTGTCCAATCAATCATGCACGTTCATTCGGGTGAGGCCAGCGTCGAAAGCGACAATGCGGGGACGGTGTTTAGCTTGCACTTTTACCGTTGAGGAGTTTCAGTTCCGGTAGGATAACGCCAGGCAGTACTCAAATTAGGATTAACGCTCCGATGGACGATAAACAGAGGCGATGTCCAGAGTGTAAAATATCGTGCCTGATGAAGCTTACGAATGCGCATACTGCGCACGTCAGGCCAATATCCTCTGGTGGTTGAACGTAGGTAGCCTAATTTTTATCAGTGCCGCATTTGGTTATCTGATATTCCTTTTCTGACACGCAACGATGTCGTCGACTCCACTTTTTCACTAAGAGCAGGGGTTCTTGCCCCCTCAAAATCAAGAAAAATAGACGGTTTCCACCCGGCCGCTGCGCTGGGTGGATCCTCCGCGATTTTTCCTGATTTTTTCACGACCGCCTTAGTCGCCCTAGTCGGCAGGGGTTCATGCGCAGCGCAAGCGCAGAACCCTGAAGACGAAGGAGCGAAAGCCATGAGCGAACACATCAGGATCTACGTTGCCGACCTGGCCGCCTACAACGCCGGTCACCTGCATGGCGTCTGGATCGACGCCACCCTGGAGCTGGACGACATCCAGGCGCAGGTCAGTGCCATGCTGGCGGCCTCGCCGGTCGAGGGTGCGGAGGAATACGCCATCCACGACTTCGAGGGCTTCGACGGCTACTGCCTAAGCGAGTACGAGGGCCTTGAATGCGCCCATGAGATCGCCTGCTTCGTCGAGGAGTACCCCGAGTTCGGCGGCGCCCTGCTCGCTCACTTCAACGACCTGGAGCAGGCGCGTAAGGCGGCAGAGGAAGACTATTGCGGCTGCTACAGCTCACTGGCCGACTACGCCCAGGAGCTGACCGAGGAAACCAACAGCATCCCTCAGCAACTGGCTATGTACATCGACTACCGAGCCATGGCCCGCGACATGGAGTACAGCGGCGACGTGTTCACCCTGGAGACCGCCTCCGAGCAGGTGCATGTGTTCTGGAATCGCTAACCCAGCAGAAGGCACCGGGGCGACCCGGTGCCTTGTTTTTTGCGCCCCTGTCCTGCCGGCCACCCGCGCGCCCCACCCGGACGGCTGATGCACAGGCGTCTGCACCCAGCGATCAGCCTGGAGCAACCTCGTTGGGTCGTCCGCTGATTGAGACCGTTACGGTCTTACGGTTTTGCCCAAATCCGTCGATCCGTATCCACGGATTTACGGATTGGTTGGGAGGCGGATTTACGCTTTTACGGATTTACGGAAATCCGCCGATGCGGTTTTCCGGTTTTATGGAAAGCCGCAGATCCATATATCCGTGGGGCTACGCGTGCGGAGCTTGGCGTGCTTGAGCACCATGGCCGGTGACGCGCGTAGATGGGCGTACACGGTCAGCGTCCAGACCTTCCCGGTATCAATCCTCGCCCCTCCTCCCTGCGTATTCGCCCAGACCCAACCCGGCATGATCGAATGCGACGGCTGCCGCACGGTGCACCTCCCACGTCAACGGAGGACACACCATGTCGCACTCAACCAATCTTTCCCGTCAGCCACGTCGCATCGATCTCGATGCCCCGCTGCATCGCAAGGCCGGGCCGAAGGTGCATGCCATGCGGCCCGTGGAGGGCGCTATTGAGGCGCAAGCGCTACAGGCCAGCCCTGCCCCTCGCTACCTCACCAACAACGAAGCAGCGGCCTTCCTGCGGCTGTCGCCGCGCACGCTGGAGAAGCAGCGGGTGATCGGCGGCGGGCCGCGCTTCCACAAGTTCGGCCGGAGGGTGATGTATGCGCTTACCGATCTCGAAGCCTGGGCCAGTGAGCGCAGTTTCGAGACCACCTTCGATCCCGAGTACATCGACCGCCACCCGGGAGCGCTGCGTGATGATCAGTGAAACCTTCGCCTATGAACTGTCGGCATCTAGATTTGACTTCGCAGAGCGAGCAACTGGATCTGTTCCGCGCCCTGCCGGGAGATATGGCGCCACGCGATGCCCAGGATCTGATGGCGCATCCGTTCTTCTCGCTGGCCAAGTCGCGGCGCACAGTGCCGATCGACTTTCGTTCGGGCGAGGTGACGGTGCGCGTGGAGGGCACGCTGGAGCATGGCATCGCCACGATCTGGGATGCCGACATCCTGATCTGGGCTGCCAGCCAGCTTGTCGAGGCGCGCGATGCGGGCATCCCCACTTCGCGACTGATGCGTGCAACGCCTTTCCAGATCCTGCGTTTCATCGGCCGGGGCACCTCGCTACGCGACTACCAGCGCCTGAAGGCCGCCCTGGATCGGCTGCAGTCGACCAGCGTGGCCACCTCGATCCGCGAGACCACCGGCCGACGTCTACATCGTTTTTCCTGGATCAACGAGTGGAAGGAGCTGGCCGCGGTAGATGGCCGGCCACTGGGTATCGAGCTGATCCTGCCGGACTGGTTCTACAGCGGGGTACTGGATCAGGCACTGGTGCTGACCATCGACCCGGCTTACTTCCGCCTCACCGGCGGTATCGAGCGCTGGCTGTACCGCCTAGTGCGAAAGCACGGCGGCAAGCAGGAGGACGGCTGGCAGTTCGACTTTCGCCACCTGTACCGCAAATCCGGCAGCTCTGCGCGCTATTCGGACTTTGCTTTGGATGTGCGCGCTCTGGTCGCCCGTCAGCCACTTCCAGGGTATCGCCTGGAGGTTGTTCACCTGCCCCCATCGACCGAGCTGCTGGCCTTCCGGCGCGTGCCGTAGACGGCACGGGGATAACTTCGGGAAAAGCTGTGAATGCAGTCGTGCTATCAGGCGCACGCCGGCACGTGCTATCAGGCGCATCCCCCTCGTGCTATCGGGCGCACGAACTCCGCTGCAGGCCACGGCTGGCAGGGCTTCCAGCCTCCCTTAACTTAACTAACTTAAAAGCTCTAACTTGTTATTGGGGCAGCGCCGGTTTGTGGACAGCTGCTGATTGGGGCGGTTTGGTCGGGGAGATCCGGCCATGATCGTCGCCCTGCTCAACCAGAAAGGTGGGGTGGGCAAGACCACCCTCGCCACCCATATCGCCGGCGAACTGGCCCTGCGCGGACAGAACGTCATCCTGCTCGATGCCGACCCGCAGGGCTCGGCGCTGGACTGGACGCAGCGACGCAGCCAGCAGGGCTTGCCCAGGCTGTTCAGCGCCGTCGGCCTAGCGCGCGAGACGCTGCACCAGGAGGCACCGGAGCTGGCTCGTCGCGCCGATCATGTGATCATCGACGGGCCACCGCGCATCGCCGCCCTCGCCCGCTCGGCGTTGCTGGCGGCCGATCGCGTGTTGATCCCGGTGCAGCCCAGCCCCTACGACCTGTGGGCCAGCGCGGAGATGGTCAACCTGATCCGCGAAGCGCAGGTGTTCAGGCCCACACTGCGCGCAGCGTTCGCCATCAACCGCCGCGTCAGCACCACGGTGATCGGCCGCGAAGCCCGCGGCGCCTTGGCCGACCAACCGCTGCCGGCGCTGCAGGCCGAGGTACGCCAGCGCATCGTCTTCGCCGAGAGCGTGGCAGCCGGTCGCCTGGCACGCGAACTGGCGCCGGACAGCGCCGCCGCGCACGAGGTCAGCAGTCTGGTCGACGAGTTGCTGAGGTGGTCGCCATGAGCAGCAAGCGCATCGGTATCGGCGCACGCCCGCTGACCGATCCGAACGCCGAAGCCTGGATACGCCAGGGCGCCGCCGTCGACAGCGGCAAGGCCGAGCGCTACAGCGCCCGGCTGACGCTGGACGTGACGCCGGCACTGCGTACGCGGATCAAGTTGGCGGCCTTCGACCGCGGCGTGACCATGGCGGAGATGCTGCGTGAAGTACTGGAGCGGCAGTTTCCGGAGGCCACGTCATGATGCAGGGTGCTCACGGCGTGCGGTGGCCACTGGCGCTGATCGCCTGCAGCTTGTTGGCCCTGGGTTGGGCAGCAATTGCGGCGTCGCCACCACGACTGGTCTACAACGCTTCCGACAGCGTGCCCATCGGTTGGTACCGCATTTCGCCAGCCGACTCGTTGGCACCGGGCGATCTGGTACTGGTTGGCCTGCCGCCGGAGGCGAGGTCGCTGGCAGCGCAGCGCGGCTACCTGCCGACGAACGTGCCGTTGCTGAAGACCGTTGCGGCGATGGCGCCGCAGCGAGTGTGCATATTGGGCAATCAGGTGCGCATCGATGGCGTCGTTGTTGCCAGGCGCTTGAAGTGGGATCTACAGGGTCGCGCGCTGCCAAGCCGGCAGACCTGTCGGCGCCTGGTGGGCGACGAGCTATTCCTGCTCAGCAGCAAAAACCCGGCGTCGTTCGACAGCCGCTACTTCGGCCCGATATCCGCCGACGCGGTGATCGGTCGGGCGCAGCCCTTGTGGCTGGAGTCGCGTCGATGAGCAGACCTTCTCCGTGGCGATCCGCCTGCCGACTGCATGCGCTCGGTGTGCGCACTCGCGCGCCGCCTGGCTGCAGATACCTCTGCCCTCGCCTGCCGGCCAGGAGCTTTGGAAGTCGCCGTCCCGCCTCTCCTGATTACCCAGCCCAGCAGCGCCAAGGCACGGAAAAAGCGGAGGGCAAGATAAAAGGGGGCGGCACTTCGTTGGCCCAGAAAGCAGTCTGCACGGGGGTTGGCGGCGACACAGCGCCGGTGTCGCCAGGTGCCACAATCGTGTTCGCCCCGCAGCGGCAACGGCCTGGGAGCGTGCCTGACACGCCGTACTGCGATCAACTTGGAGGAGTCCAAACATGAGCAAGGGAAGTCGTCAGGACGACGAATTGCGCTTTCGCCCGCAGCCGGGCAAGCCGCAGCAACGCGGCCAACCCTTCGTCAACCAGGTGCTGCGCCACGCCAACAAGGCCGGCACCGGCAAGCCGCGCAAGGCGGGCCAGCAGCCCGGCGCCCGTCTCGGCCGCGGGCATGTCGCCGCTCGCTTCAGCGCACAGCAACTGCCGTCCAACGCCCGTCGCGTTACCATCAAGACGCGCCTGGTAAACCTACGCCAGGCTGGCAAGCGCTCGACCGCGAGCCACCTGCGCTACATCGAGCGCGACGGCGTCAGTCGCGAGGGCGATCCGGGCAAGGCCTACGGGCCGCTGACCGACCAGGCCGACCTCAATGCGTTCGAGGAGCGTGGCCGGGACGACCGCCACCAGTTTCGCTTTATCGTCTCGCCCGAGGATGCCGAGCAACTCGACGACCTGCGCACCTACACCCGCCATCTGATGAGCCGGATGGAGGCCGACCTCGGCACCCGGCTCGACTGGGTGGCGGTCGACCACTGGAACACCGACAATCCGCACACCCATATCGTCCTGCGCGGCAAGGACGATAACGGCAAGGACCTGGTGATCGCCCGCGACTACATCGCCGAGGGCATGCGCAACCGCGCCTCGGAGCTGGCCACCGAATGGCTGGGACCGCGTACCGAGCTGGAGATCCAGCAGAGTCTGCAGCGCGAGGTGCAGCAGGAGCGTTTCACCAGCCTGGATCGCACCCTGCTGCGCGAACGCCTGGCCGGCGTGCTCAGCCTGAAATCGCTCGCCAACCATCCGCGCCGGCAGTTGCTGATCGGCCGCCTGCAGCAATTGCAGAAGCTTGAACTCGCCCATGAAGGTCGGCCCGGACAATGGCTCCTGCATGACGACGCCGAGGCCACTCTGCGTGCCATGGGTGAACGCGGCGATATCGTGCGCACGATGCAGCGGGCCATGGGTAGCGTGCAGCGCGAGCTGGCGGTCTTCGAGCCGGGCAAGGATAGTTCTGTTGTGGTAGGTCGGATCGTAGCCAAGGGGCTGGCCGACGAGTTACACGACCGCGGCTACCTGGTGGTCGACGGTCTCGACGGCAAGGCTCACTACCTGGCCTTGCCTACCCGCGCGGAACTGGCCGACTACCCAATCGGCGGCCTGGTGGAAACACGCAGTCTGAGCGAGCCGCGCGCGGTGGATCGCTCGATTGCTTCGCTGGCTGCGGACGGCCTTTATCGCAGCGATCACCACCTGGCCCTGGCACGCTCGCAGTCGAGCGACGGGCATGACACCGAGGCATTGGTCGAGCGCCATGTACGGCGTCTGGAAGCCCTGCGCCGGGCCGGTATCGTCGAGCGGTTGGCCGAGGGTGTCTGGCGCGTGCCGGCCGACCTGCCCGAGCAAGGCCGGCAGCATGATGCTCGCCGCCTGGGCGATGTCGCCGTCGAGCTGCGCACACCGCTGCCCCTCGAGCAGCAGGTACGCGCCGTCGGCGCGACCTGGCTGGACCAACAGCTGATCGGCGGCAACCGCGAGCTGGTCGACAAGGGCTTCGGCAAGGAGGTGCGTGAAGCGTTGCGACAGCGTGCCGACTTCCTGGTGGAACTGGGGCTGGCCGAACGCCAAGGCCAACGCGTGGCGCTCTCACGCAACCTGCTGGCCACCCTGCGAGGACGGGAGCTGGCCGCAACGGCGCGCGAGATCTCGGAGCAGACAGGTATGCAGTACCGCCCGACGACGGAGGGCCAGCGCGTCAGTGGGATCTACCGGCGCAGCGTGCAGTTGGCCAGCGGCCGTTATGCCCTGCTCGACGATGGCATCGGCTTCAGCCTGGCGCCGTGGAAGCCGGTGATCGAGCAGAGGCTCGGGCAGAGCGTGTCGGCGGTGATTCAGGGCAACAGCGTGTCCTGGCAACTGGGTCGCCAGCGCGGGCCGTCGATTGGTTGAGCAACAGGCGCCGGGGCTTATACCAGCGCCGGCTCCTGTTGCAGCCACTGCTCGAAGTCGCGGCTCTGCGGCATACCTTCCTTGGCTGCGTAGTAGACCAGCCGCAGGTGGCGATCCTCGTCGATGGTCAGCGTGGTGTGTTCGAACACCACCTGGCCGACCGAATCGATCTTCAGATGGCGGATCCCCTGGCACGGGCCGTGGATGTCCTGCTGCCGCCACCATTCCCTGAAGTCCGGCGAGGCCTTCTCCAGATCCTTCACCAGCGCGGCGATATCCGAATCCTGGGTCGCCCGCACGAAGTCACGGCGGAAGCTGGAGAGTATCTGCAGCGCCTGCTCATCCCAAGGGTTGAACAACTCGCGCATGGCCGGGCTGGTGAACAGCATCCACAGCAGGTTGCGGCGATCCGCCGGCAGCGCAGAGAAACCGAACACCCGATCTGCCGCAGCGTTCCAGGCCAATACATCCCAGCGCAGGTTGAGCACATAAGCCGGGCGGGACGGCAGATCCCCCATCAGTCGGTGAATCAGCGCAGGCACCGTACACCAGGTCTTGCCCGGCTCTGGCGGCAGACGCTGGTGAGCGAGCAGGAACAGGTGACGACGCTCGGTGGCATCCAGCTTGAGCGTGCGCGAGAGGTTGTCGAGGAAGGTCGCGGACACGCTGATGTCCCGTCCTTGTTCCAGCCAGGTGTACCAGGACAAACCCACCCCGGCCAGGGCCGCGACCTCCTCGCGGCGCAGCCCCGGCGTGCGCCGCCGACTACCGGCGGGCAGGCCCACCTCCTCCGGCGAAATGCGTTCGCGGCGACTACGCAGGAATTCGGCCAGCTCTACCCGAGTGCGTTCAGCTGTGCGAGGCGCGCTCATCCGGTTACCTCCAGTACTAGGATAAACAGTCAAATTGTAACCCCTATAAATCCCGAGAAGAATACCCCGACCTGGCCGCGAATGCCCGAGCCAGGGCTCTTGCTTGATGAGGAACCACACAGAGACGTGTCATCAACTCGCTAAGGAGATAAACGGATGTACCAAGCACTTCTTCGGGAACAACTGGAGACATTGAAGTCCTCTAACCAGTACCGCACCTTCACCACCCTGAGCCGTATCTGCGGCCAGTACCCGCTGGCCAAGCTGGATGGCCGCGAGCAGGAACCCGTGGTGGTCTGGTGCAGCAACGACTACCTCGGAATGTCGCAACATCCTGCAGTGCGCGAACAAATGCACGATGCGTTGGAGACCTACGGAGCGGGCTCCGGCGGCTCGCGCAATATTGGCGGCTCGCACGAGGTGTATACCAGTCTGGAAGCTAGCCTGGCCGACTGGCACGGCAAGGAGGCGGCGCTGGTCTTCCCCACCGGATTCGGCTCCAACGACGCCACCCTCCAGTGTCTGCTGCGGCGTATCCCCGATTGCGTAGTCATCAGTGACGAACTGAACCACGCCTCCATCGTCAACGGCATTCGCTCGACGCCCAACGAGCGCAAGATCTTCCGCCATAACGACGTCGAACATCTGGAGCAGATTCTCGCCAGCTACCCGCTGGGTCAGCCGAAGATTGTGGTGTTCGAGTCGATTTACTCGATGGATGGGGACATTGCCCCAATCGCCGAAATCGTTGCGATCGCCAAGCGCTACAACGCCCTCACCTACCTCGACGAAGTGCATGCGGTGGGCATGTACGGCCCGCGCGGCGCCGGTATCGCCGCCGAGCTGGACGTGGCCGATCAGGTCGACATCATCCAGGGAACCATGGCCAAGGCCATCGGCGTGATCGGCGGCTATATCGCCTCGGACCAGGTGATCGTGGATGCCGTGCGCTCCTTCGCTGTGGGTTTCATCTTCACCACCTCGCTGCCGCCAGCGATCACCGCCGGCTGCCTGGCCAGCGTCGAGCATCTCAAGGCCAGCCGCTTCGAGCGCGATCAGTTGCATACCCAGACCGCCAAGCTGCGCGAGCGGCTCAAGCACTATGACGTGCCGGTGATGCCCTGCTCGCAGACCCACGTGCTACCGGTGCGGGTAGGTGAAGCCAAGCGCTGCAAAGCGGCAGCCGAACGTCTGCTGCATAACCATGGTGTGTACCTACAGCCGATCAACTATCCATCCGTGCCGGTAGGGACGGAACGCTTCCGCGTCAACGCCACGCCGAACCACAGCGATGCGCAGATCGAGCATCTGGCCGTGTCGCTACGCGAGACCTTCGACTACTTCAGCATCCCGCTGGCGTCCGAGGTGTTTGCTGCGGAGGTGGCGTGAGATGGCACAGTCCTTCTTCACAGTACGTCCGGCGACCCAGGCCGACCTGGCCAGTTTGGTTGAACTGCGCGCGTATCTGCTGGACGGCACCAACGCAAGCTATTCGAGCAAGACGCCGGAGGACGCGGCGCGCTGGCGGGCGGCCTACCGTACCTGGCTGAGCAGCCGCCTGAACGACAGTGACTGCGTGCAGATCCTCGCCGCCGAGCACAAGGAATCCGGCCAGGTGCTGGGCTGCGCGACGGCCATCATCGACCAACGCGCGCCAGCGCCGGGCTGCCTCACCGGCCTGTCCGGCTGGGTGCAGTCGGTGGTGGTGGAACCGCAGTGGCGGGGCCGTGGCATCGCTAAGCAACTGATGCAACACCTGCTGCGCTGGTTCGCCAACCGCGGCATCGGCTGCGTGGTGCTGCAGAGCACCGCGGATGCCGGCACGCTGTACCAGGCCCTTGGCTTCGCCGTCAGCGACGAGCGCCTGCTGATTCGTCAGGAGGCCTCGGCATGAAGATCCTGATCATCGGCCTGGGCTACGCCGGCAACCGCTACCGCCGCGCCTTCGAGCATATCGCCACGAGCACTGGCCTGCCGCTGTCGCTGGCCTATGTCGGGCGCCAGCAGAAGACGACCGAACTGCCCTACTTCGACAGCGTCACCCGCGCACTGGAAGGCTTCGCGCCGGACATCGTCGTGGTCAGCGTCAACGACCACAGCCATGCGCCGGTGCTCAAGCAACTGGCCGGCTACCAGGGCTTCGTGCTCTGCGAGAAGCCGCTGGTCACGCCCGGTGACAACCTGGACGAACTGTACGGTGCACTGGACCAGGTACGCGGTTTTGCCTTGGACCTGGTGGAGCGCTATTCGGACGCGACCCAGCAGTTGCGTGAGTGGGTCGAGCGTCACGACTGGCAACTGGTCCGCGCCAACTTCCACTGGGGCAAGGACCGCATCAACGACTACCGCCCCACCTGCGGCGTGACCAGCGAGGTGATCCATGCCTTGGACCTGCTCGGCTGGATCTGCCCTCGCGCCGGCCAGCTCCGGCTCGAGGGCGTGCTCGGAGTGCGCTCGGATTTCTCCATCTCCGGCGCAGAGGTACTCGACACCGTGCAACTCACCGCCAGCCTGGGCGAGGCGCGGGTCACCGGCTACGCCAGCTTCGTCAACATCGTGCGCCAGCGCACCCTGGACTTCAGCTTCATCGACCGCGACGCCCGGCTGATCCATGCGCGCCTGGTGTTCGACACGCCGCGCTGGGATCACGACCAGTTGCGCATCTGGACGCGCGCCGCCGACGGCAGCGAGGAGCTGTTGCACGAGTTCGCCACAGCTCCCGACGAGCCAGGCCTGGACACCCTGCACAAGCTTTCGCGGCTTTGCCGGCAGGTGGTACGTGCCGTAGCGCTCAAGGAACCACCCCGCCAGCCCTTCGCCGGCCTTGATACCGCCGTGGCGCTGCAGCGCCTGCTCAACGACCTAGAAACCCACGCCCAAACCCCAGCACCGGCGCGCTACGTCCATGGCGAGACGCGCGTGCTGCTGGCCGAGGACAGCGACCTGGAAAGCCTCGGGTAACTCAATCACAAGGAGAACGACTATGTGTGGAATCGCTGGATGGCTGTCCTACAGCCAGAACCTGGAAACGCAACGCGACACCCTGCAACGCATGACCGACACCATGGCCCTGCGCGGGCCGGATGCTGGCGGGCTGTGGATCGAGGGCCCGGTCGGCCTGGGTCACCGGCGCCTGTCAATCATCGATCTGGAGGGCGGTCGCCAACCGATGACGGCGATGCACGGTGGCCCGCGCGAGGTCGCCGCGATCACTTACAGCGGCGAGGTCTACAACTTCCGCGAGCTGCGCACCGAACTGCAACGACTTGGCCATCGTTTCGAGACCCGCAGCGACACCGAGGTGGTGCTGCGTGCCTATGTCGAATGGGGTGAGGCCTTCGTCGAGCGGCTCAACGGCATGTATGCCTTCGCCATCTGGGACCTGCGTTCGCAGGAGCTGCTGCTGATCCGTGACCGCATGGGCGTCAAGCCTCTGTACTACTTCCCCACCTCCGACGGCGTGGTGTTCGGCTCAGAACCCAAGGGGCTGCTGGCCAACCCGCTGGTGCCGCGCAAGGTGCGTGCAGACGGCCTGCGCGAGATCCTGGAGATGGTGAAGACGCCAGGCCATGCCGTGTTCGATGGCATGCGCGAGGTGATGCCGGGCGAGATCGTGCGCATCAACCGTCAGGGTCTGGGCCGCCGCCACTACTGGAAGCTAGAAGCACGCGAGCACGAACACACGCTGGACGAGACCATCCGCAATACCCGCGATCTGCTGGAGGACATCGTCGACCGCCAGATCGTCGCCGACGTACCGCTGTGCAGCCTGCTCTCTGGCGGCCTGGATTCCTCGATCATCACCGCGCTGGCGTCAAAGAAGCTGTTGGCCGCCGGCAAGGAGAACATCCGCTCCTTCTCCGTCGACTTCGTCGACCACGGCAGCGGCTTCACCGGCGATGCCGTGCGCGGCACGCCGGACGCACCCTTCGTGCGCGACCTGGTGGAGAAGATCCGCTCCAGTCACCAGGAGATCGTCCTCGACAGCCGCGAGCTGGCCGATCCGGCGTTGCGTGCGCAGATCGTCCGCGCCCTCGACCTACCGCCGGCGTTCTGGGGCGACATGTGGCCATCGCTCTATCGGCTGTTCCAGGAGGTGCGCAAGCACTCGACGGTGGCACTGTCCGGCGAGAGCGCGGATGAGGTGTTCGGCGGCTACCGCTGGTTCCACGATCCAGAGGCGATCCAGGCCGACACCTTCCCCTGGCTGACCTCGGTGACCGGCAAGTACTTCGACGGCAAGACCCTGTTCGACCCGGGCCTGTTGGCCCAACTCGACATGCACAGCTTCCTGCGCGACAGCTATGCCCAGGCCATAGCCAAGGCGCCGGTACTGCCTGGCGAGAGCACGGTCGACCAGCGCATGCGGCAGATGAGCTACGTCAACCTGACCCGCTTCGTGCAGACCCTGCTCGACCGTAAGGATCGCATGAGCATGGCCGTCGGCCTCGAGGTGCGAGTGCCCTTCTGCGACCACCGCCTGGTCGAGTACGCCTTCAACATCCCTTGGGCGATGAAGGCCTTCGACGGGCGGGAGAAAAGCATCCTGCGCGCGGCGACCCGCGACCTGCTGCCGGAGTCAATCAGCGAACGGGTCAAGAGCCCCTACCCCTCGACCCAGGATCCGGCCTACGAGCAGGCACTGCGTGATGCCCTGGCCGCCATCCAGGCGGATCGCAATGCACCGGTGACGCCCCTGCTCGACAGCGGCCGTGTCCAGCAAACCCTGGCCAAACCGCTCGGCAGCGTCTCGCCCATGTACGAGCGCATGGGCATGGAGCTGGCGGTCGGCCTCAACACCTGGCTGAGCGAGTACGACGTCAGCCTCGAACTTTAGTCCCCAACCGGGTGAGGCCCCGGTGCGGGGCCGCATCCTTCCGCTGTACCACCCACGCGTTCCTGCAACGCAAGCGAGTCCGAGCATGCACACACCCAACCAATCACCCATCTACCTCATAGCGCTGGGGGCCTTTGCCCTCGGCATGGCCTCCTACGTCACCGCCGGGTTGATCCCGATGATCGAGGCCTCGTTCGCGGTCTCCGTCGCGGTGGCCGCGCAGCTGGTCACCGCCTTCACCCTGGCCTACGGCCTGGGCTCGCCAATCTTCGTCGCACTGACCCCAGCACACCGTCAGCGCGCCGGCTTGCTACTGGCCCTAGGCCTGTTCGTCATCGCAAACGCCGCCAGTGCACTGGCCGAGAGCTTCACCGTGCTGATGGTCTGGCGCGCCATCGCCGGTATCGGCGCCGGCGTCTACCTGGCGATGGGCATCGGCGCCTCGGCCGCCGTGTCCACGCCGGAACGCCGTGGCAAGGCCATCGCCATCATCATGGGCGGTATGGCCAGCGGTGTGGTGCTGGGCGTGCCGCTCAGCCTGCTGATCGCCGAACAGCTCGGCTGGCAGGCCGCCCTGTGGCTGGTCACCCTGCTTGGCCTGGTGGCCTTCTTCGGCCTGCTGCTGAAGCTCCCTTCACTGCCTGCGGCCACCGCCACCACGCTGGGCCAGAAGCTGGCGATCCTCGGCGATGGTCATGTGCTGGTCATTCTGCTGGTGTCGCTGCTGGCCGCCATTGCCAGCCTGGGCATGTACACCTTCATCGCCCCGCTGCTGGCTGACCCGGCCTATGGCGGGGTGCGCTCGGTCACGCCCTATCTGTGGGTCTGGGGCATCGGCGGCGTGCTGGGCAGCTTCCTGATCGGCCCGCTGGTGGATCGCATCAAGGGCCCGATGCTTACCTTTGCCATCATGCTGATCCTCGCCGTGTCGCTGTTCGTACTGCCGCTGGCGGCGGCCCTCAGCACCTGGCTGGTGATGCTGCCCATCGCCCTGTGGGGCGCGGTCGGCTGGGCGCTGCAGGTGCCGCAGAATAACGAGCTGATCCTGGCGCGCCAGGCCCAAGGCGACGGCAACCTGGCCATCGCCCTGAACAGTCGGCGCTGTACCTGGGCAGCGCCATTGGTGCCGCGGCTGGCGGTTTCGTGCTGCTGTTACAGCTGCCCACCTGGACCCTGGCTGCCAGTGCCGGCGGTGTCGCCGCGCTGGGCGCCCTGCTGCAGATCGTCAACCTGCGTCGTCAGCCAAACTGGAACGGCGACGTGCAAGCCGAACCCTACAACTGACGGAGGAAAGGCCGTGGAACTGCGCCACCTTCGCTGTTTCATCGCCGTCGCAGAAGAACTGCATTTCGCCCGTGCCGCCGCGCGCCTGCATATCGAACAATCGCCCCTGTCGCGGATCATCAAGGAACTGGAGTACCGCCTGGGCGTACAGCTGTTCGAGCGCACAACGCGGCGCACTCGGCTGACCTGGGCCGGCAAGGTGCTCTTGGAAGAGGCGCGTCGGGTGCTCGCCGTGGTCGACCAGGCCAAGGCCAGCGTCAAGAGTGCGGCTGCCGGCTACCGCGGGCGAATCCGAGTCGCGCTATCCGATGGCATTCCGCAGGCGCGCCTGGCCGCCCTGCTCGCCCAGTGCCGCGAAGAGGAACCCGAAGTCGAAATCTGCCTGTCGGAGGTTAC
Source organism: Ectopseudomonas oleovorans (assembly GCF_003052605.1). Taxonomy (GTDB): domain Bacteria; phylum Pseudomonadota; class Gammaproteobacteria; order Pseudomonadales; family Pseudomonadaceae; genus Aquipseudomonas; species Aquipseudomonas oleovorans_A. The sequence goes on from NZ_QASO01000005.1 coordinate 86,319, forward strand.
CTTCAGCGAACAGGTCAGAGGCCTCAACGACGACATGTTCGACATCGGGCTCGCCCAGTCCGACGAGGTTGGCGAAGGACTTGTGGCCGAGCCGGTCTGGTTCGATCCATTGGTCGTGGCAGTACCTGCCCGCCACCCACTGCTGAGTTACCGGCGTGTGCCGCTCGATGATGTCGTGCGCTACCCGTTGATCCTTTGCGATCCGCAAGTTTGTGAGGGCTTCTGGCAACAGCTGCAGCGGGTGCTGGGCGCCGTAGATACGCGACTGACCATTGCCGACCACGTTCCCACTCTGGATCTGATGATGGCGCTGGTAGCCGCGGGTTACGGCCTCGGCTTCTCCAGCCTGGCGCGCATCAGCGAACTGAACAATCCGGACGTCGTGGCCAGACCGCTAGACGGCTGTGCATCGATGCTAACCACCTACTTGGTAAGGCGCGAAGGCGATCCGGCCGAGCAACTGGCCCGGTTTATCGGGCGGGTGAATCCGGCGGAAAGCCAAGCGTTGCTTCCTGATCACGTTTCTCACAAGGAGATCGCTTGATGAAGAAAATGTCGTTATTGCTAACTGCCGTGCTCTTGAGCGCATGCGAAAAACCGATGCCGTTCGAGTCGGCTAAAGCGCTTGCAGAGAATCCCGAGCGGCTCAAGGAACTGCTGCTGCAGTGCCGGGACAATCGAGCAGAGTTGGGTGAGGCCCAGTGCAACGCAGTCAGCGATGCCCAGCGCATACGGTTTATGGGTAAAGGCACACCCTACACTCCTCACCCCGTCCAATTCTTCCACTCGGACACTGACAATGGACGCCAGGGGCGGCGCCAGTGAAATAGCCACCTTTAGTCTGCAGACTCAAATATGCTATATTTTGATCTATAGATTAAATCGAGGGCTCTCCATGACAGCTGCCGCTATCCAAACTCAGGACTTCTCGAAAAGCCAGTGCGCCGCCGGCCTGCGTGCAGCGCTGAACATTCTGGACAAGTGGAAAGCCACCTGCGAGCAGGCTTGCCGGGTGCTGCGGATTTCCCGGAGCACCTACACCCGCGCTAGTCAGAAGGATTCGGCGTGGGCGGTGAGCCTGGACTCCGATCAGATGCAGCGCATCAGTCTTGTGTTGAACATCCACGCAGCGCTGCGCGTTGTGTTCGACAACCCCGAGAACGTCTACGGCTTCCCCACGATGGAGAACCGCAATGAGTTTTTCAACGGCCGTGCGCCGCTCGACATCATGGCGCAGGGCGACATGATCTCGCTGTACGAGACATTCCGGCGGATCGACGCACTGCGAGGTGCCCAGTGGTGATGCTCGGAGACCTTCCCGTGTTGGAAGGTGAAAGCCTGCAGGCATACCGCTTGGTCAACTCCAAGTTTCCACCCATTGCCTTATTCGACGATGTCGCCGACGCCGAGGACTTCGAAGCCCTCTATCAGATCCAGGCGCTGACCAATCCACGGCTGCAGAACGAGATTGGTCGCCTGGAGCTTATTCCCCGCGACCAGATTCCGTTTGGCATTCCTGGTTGCTCGTATGCGACAGCGCCCTTCACCCACGTCAACCCCGCCGGCTCGCGCTTCAGCAACGGCAGCTTCGGCGTGCTCTACCTGGCTGACAGAATGGACACCGCGATTGCCGAGGTGCGTCATCACCAGGAGAGCTACTGGTCGAATGTGCCGGAGCTTAACTATGAGCGTTTCGTCTTCAGAGGGCTGACCGCCAGCTTCAGCGACAGCGGGATGAGGGACGCCACCGCGGTGCCGCTTTCAGACCCCATCTATGCGCCGGACGACTACGCACATTCGAATCGATTGGGAAGCGAAGTGAAACGAGCGGGATACCCAGGCCTGCGCTACAACTCGGTTCGCGCTCCGAGCAACATCTGTTGGGCGCTGATGACGCCGCGACCTGTTACCTCGATCATCCAGGCCGCGCATTTCGAGATGATCTGGAGCGGGCAAGTTATCAGTGTCAATCAGATCACTACCCTTCTAGCCACGTAGCTCAAAGTGGGCTGAAATCGGCCCCCTAGCAGCCGATGAGACAGGCAGAAACCGGCCAAAAGCGGACGTTTGCAAGAAGGATCGTGAGATGGAAAGGGAGCCCTGTTTCAGGGGCGGAGTGAAAAGCCTCTAGTCATTTTGATACTGAATTCACTGTTCGTCGGGCGGTCATGGGCAAATCTTCCTGATACTTAATGCCACTGTTATGTTATGTAGTAACATAATCTCCCCTGCGGGTTACCCATGCGCTGCCTCTTTTTCATCTTCTCCACAATTGCATACCTAACCACAACCTCTGCACTAGCAGAGGTACGTATCGTAGCCAGCATCAAGCCCTTACAACTCATTGCAGCAGCGGTACAGGATGGCGTTGGCACGCCTGAGGTACTACTCCCGCCAGGCGCATCTCCCCATCATTTCACCCTGCGGCCTTCCGACATCCGCAAGGTGCGGGAGGCCGATTTGTTCTATTGGATTGGCCCTGATCTCGAGACGTTTATGCCAAAGGTTCTGGAAGGGCGAAATGCACCCAGCTTGGCGGTACAGCACATCGATGGTCTTCACCTGCGTCGCTTTGGCGACGAACATCGGCACGACGACCACGCAGACGAGCATGCAAATGAGTCACAGGCTGATGGGGATGCGGAGGGCGCGCATGATGAGCTCCACCGACCTGGAACTCTGGATGCCCACCTCTGGCTGGCACCTGACAACGCACGACTGATTGCCAAGCGCATGGCAGACGATTTATCGGCTTCTGACCCAAGCAATGCACGTCGATATGACGCCAACCTCGCTGCATTCAACGAGCGTCTTTCGAATCAGGATGGTCAGTTGAAAGCCCGGCTCAAGCCGCTCGCAGGCAAGCCGTTCTTTGTCTTTCATGAGGCGTTCGACTATTTCGAAGAAGCCTACGCTCTGAAGCACGCGGGAGTGTTTGCAGTCAGCGCTGATGTGCCCCCCGGCGCCAGGAAGGTGGCCAATATGCGTAACCGCTTGGTTTCTGCTGGCCCCAGTTGCGTGTTTAGTGAACCGCCAGTACAGCCTCGTCTGGCCCAAACCTTGAGTGAAGGCTTGCCGGTGCGAATGGCGGTGCTGGATGCGCTTGGCTATGACATCGAAGTGAGTGCAGTTGGGTATGAGCGCTTACTGTCATCGCTTGGCAGTGATCTGGCGGAGTGCCTTGAGCAGCTGTAACAACCGGGTGAGCATGGGCAGCCGCGGTAACGAAGCATGATCGTCCTGCTCTATCGATAACCTTTCACATCCCGTCCATGTCCTGGTGCTGATACCGCACCAGGGTATGGAGCTTCGTTTCATCATTGCTTTGGCGTGAGCCTGAAGCGAATCACATTCCTCCTCCCTTCGTTGACCATATCCCCCTGGGGGGGATAGGATTTGACCAGCGCTCTCTTCTGGGCGCCGGCCATGGCGAAGATCAGTAACTCTGCACCTCTGGTCATCCGAAGGGCTATTTCGTCTACCCGGAACCTATGCCGCGCCGCTGAACATCAGTTCTGCCCTGCGGTGACTTGGTATTGGAGGTTCACATGCTTTCCGTTTTGGCCAATCGCACTTACCGGCATTTGTTCTTTGCCCAGGTAATCGCGTTAGTCGGTACAGGCCTGGCGACTGTTGCTCTCGGATTGTTGGCCTTCGATCTTGCCGGGGCGCAGGCCGGTGCCGTATTGGGTACAGCGCTGGCCATCAAGATGCTCGCATACATTGGCGTGGCTCCCGTTGCGGCAGCCTTTGCCGAGCGCCTGCCAAGAAAGGGCATGTTGATCACCCTGGATCTGATTCGAGCGTCTGTGGCAGTCGTGCTGCCGTTCGTCACGGAGATCTGGCAGGTCTACGTGCTCATCTTCGTTCTGCAGTCTGCGTCCGCGGCCTTTACGCCAACGTTCCAGGCGACCATTCCAGACATCCTTCCTGACGAACGAGAGTACACGCGGGCGCTCTCTCTTTCGCGGCTGGCCTATGACCTGGAGAGTGTCATCAGCCCCATGGCGGCGGCGCTGCTACTCACCGTGGTCAGCTTCCACAGTCTGTTCGGCGGAACCGTCGTAGGCTTCCTGATTTCGGCAGCAATGGTCGCAAGCGTTACCTTGCCGGCTGCGCTTGCCGGGCCCAAGAGGAGTATCTACGAGCGCACCACCAGGGGGATGCGGATATTTCTGGCGACACCGCGCCTGCGCGGGCTTCTGGCACTCAATCTGGCTATTGCTGCAGCCAGCGCCATGGTCATCGTCAACACCGTGGTACTCGTGCAATCCCGATTTGGCTTGCCGCAAAGTTCGACAGCCACGGCCCTGATGGCCTTTGGGGCTGGCTCCATGCTGGTGGCTCTGATTCTGCCGCGCTTGCTGGATCGGCTTGATGATCGCAAGGTCATGCTGGCCGGTGGCGGTGTTCTGGTTGCAGGCCTCTTCCTGGGGATACTCCTGCCCAGTTACCCGAGCCTCTTGGTGCTATGGCTGCTGCTCGGCGCAGGCTACTCACTGGCTCAGACCCCATCCGGTCGGGTGTTGAGGCGCTCATCGAGTACTCAGGATCGGCCGGCGCTGTTTGCTGCACAGTTCGCCCTGTCCCACGCCTGCTGGTTGATCACTTATCCGCTGGCCGGGTGGGTCGGGGCGAATTGGGGAATGACCGCATCCTTCGTTGGACTGAGCCTGCTGGCTCTGGCCGCTCTCCTTGTCAGCCTGCGAATCTGGCAGCCAGAGCATGACCGTGATGTGGTTGAACATCGCCATGAGGATCTGCCGGAAAGCCATCCCCATGTTTCCAGTGGCAAAACCCATGCTCATACCTTCGTCATCGACGATGAGCACCAACGCTGGCCAAAGGACTGAGGACGGTGTGATCGGGGCTCACTGAATCGACCTGCGTCGCTCTGCCGGCAAGATAGCGAGGAAGTTCGACAGAGCGACCTGGTGTGCCACCTGGTGTGGGAGTGCATTCAGGAAGGGGGCGAAGCTGAACATGTACTTTTTCAGGCTGCCAAAAGTACCCACGACATCGGAGCCCAGCATGAAGCGAGTCGGGTAGCGGCTAACCAGCTGTATCCAGGCTGGATCTGGGTCACCTTGCTCATCCAGCAGATAAGGGGTCAGCACCGTCCAGGACAGATCGATGTAGAGGTTCGGGTACCGGGCAAGCAACTGCGCCAGGGCTGGAAGAAGGAAGTCCATCTTGCCCTGTGTGCGATGGATTTCCATGCTCGTTCCTGCATGGGCCCAGATGAAGCGCACGTCCGGGTTGTCGCGTAATGCCGCTTCAAACTCTTCCAGGTAGAGCGGATAGCGTTCTCGCTTGGAGGTGATGTTGGAGTGCATCAGAACCGGCAGGTCGAATTCGGCAGCGACCCGATAGACTCTCGCAAGCGCCTTGCTGTTTGCCCGCGGTGCCTTGCCGTAGACCAAGGCTGTCAGGTAGTCGTGACGGGTAAAGACCTCTCCGATTCCTTGCCATAGGCCAGGATCGAGCTCCAATAAACGTCGCACTTGAACATCGGCATTCATGTCGTTCGGATTGAATCCGGAGATGAATGGGTGAAAGCGCCTTCGCTCATCCTCGGGCAACTGTTTGTACGCGTGGGCAATCAATGTGTCGGTCGCGCTGTACCAGTAGGCTCTGGCATCGTCACCTGCGTAGTAGCGGGGTCGAGTGGGCTCGTTTTCATCCCACTCCTTGGCGACCGAGATACCAGTAAGCATGGCGTGATCAATCCTGGCAGCCGTCATTTCCTTGAGCAGTGACGCTGTCCCTGCCGTGCTCTGGAAGAAGTCGACGTAATGCAGGTGCGTGTCGCTATAGCGGAAGTTGTCGGCTTGAGCATTGATCGCCAGAAGGCCGGCAATCAGGCTCGGAAGAATGGTTTTTACAGGCATAGGTTTCCCCTTGGAGATGGCGTTTATGCTCAATCTCCAGCGGCGGGTCGAGTGGCTAATAAGTGAAAGTCGGTTTCTGCAGGTGCAGATTTACGCAGGCATGACTTTCCCGTATCGCCCGCACCGGGGCGGCGGGAAGGATTCAGGGGTATGACAGCGCCCCTTTCCCGATAATGGGAAAGGGGCGCCTCGCTTCAGATCACACGCTTGATGCTGATGTAGTCGCCCTGCGTACGCAGGGTGACAGTGACTGGCTTGTTGGTGCGGTTACGCCAGAACCAACCATGCTTGCCGTCGAATGCCGCTTCCAGAACGCCAGAATCCTCTGGGGTAGCACGGCCTTTGCCATAGCCGTGGTAGAAGTCGCGCGGAGCGTTGTAGGGGTCACCGTGGGTGTCGTAGTTCACGACGCTGCCGTTGGCAGTCCACAGATAGTTCACCTTGGCACCTTCCTTCATTTCCAGCTTCACTTCAGCGCCTTGGCTCGGTTCCAGCGTGATGCTCATTTCATGTTGCTGACCTGCCACCTGTGGTTCCGGCGCAGCCGGCTGAGTTTGCGCCGGGGCTTGAACCTGGGGAGCTACTGCGGGGGCGGGGGCTGGCATCGGAGCAGGAGCTGCAACTGGTGGAGTCGGTGCAGCAGCCACCGCTGGGGCCGACGGCGTAGCGATCGCCTGGGCAGCCGCCTCGTCAGCAGCCGCTTCTTCAGCGAGTTGCAGTTTGATCTCACCCATCTGGGTCAGCCCAAGGGCACCGCCTACACCGGTGGGATCGATTGCGTACTCCGATGGCATCACAACAGTCACGAGCAGCACGCCAGCAGCGATCAGGGCGATCACGGTGGAGCGCAGCAGTTGGGCCGAGGATGGGAGTTCGTTGAGCGTCGGGAGTTTGGTATTGAACATGCTGAGAATTCCTTACTGGGAGACGATAAGACCGGTGAGCTGGTAGCCCATTAGCAGGAAGCCTGCGCTCATCATGGCGACGTTGGCGCTGTATGCGTGGCGCCAGAAACTGGCGGTACGTCGCCAGTAGCCCATCAGGATGAGGATGCCTCCGAGGGCCAGGAGCTGGCCTATTTCGACACCGACGTTGAAAGCAATCAGATTGGTTATCAGGCCGTCCGGGGATATCTCGAACTCCTGGATCTTGGTCGCAAGACCGAAGCCATGTAGGAGGCCAAAGATCAGCGTGGCAGCGCGTGTGTCGGGCTGGTAACCGAACCAGCGCTGGAAGGCTCCGAGGTTGTCGAGAGCCTTGTAGACCACGGAGAAACCGATGATGGCGTCAATCACATAGGAACTGATGCTGATGTCGCTCAATACCCCAAACAGCAACGTGACCGAATGGCCCGCCGCAAAGAGAGTGACGTACAGCCCGACGTCCTTCATGCGGTAGAGGAAGAAGATCACCCCGAACAGAAACAGCAGGTGGTCATAGCCGGTAATCATGTGTTTGGCGCCCATGTAGATGAAGGGCATCAACAGGACACCGGTGCTCTCCTGGATGAAGCCTTTGTCACCTTCGGGGACACCATGTGCGAGCGCTTCTGGAACCGACACCAGCAACAAAATGATGGCGAGCAGAGGCAAGTAGAGCGGTCGGCGCAGGCGTGCGAAGAATGCGCCTGCACCGCTCAGCGGGAACGAATGCATGAGATGTATTCCTGGAACTAATGATCTGGAGCCGCAAAGCGGCTGGTTTCAGAGCACGAACCTGGAGCGGGGTGGGCGTTCGATGAGAAACACCGGGCCGGTAGGGCGGACGGAAATCTGTGGCACGTCGAGAATGCGACGATCTGGCAAGGAAGCCAGGTCGAGCAGCGCATTCAGATGAGGCGTTTCATGCACATGGTCTGCGGTAAAAGGCGCATGAAAATGGTCGGAGCATGCCTGGCAGGCGATTATCTCCGGCTCGTCGTGGGAGTGAGGATGCCCGTCGCTTATCACCGTCTGCTGGTTGGCAGGCATCAACAAAGCCGAGGCATGCCCTACCCATCCCATGAACATGGTCAGGAGCAGTGCAAATACCACACGGGTTGTGACGGTCCTACTTAGCATTCCGAGCTACCAGAGCGCGACAAGGCGAAACGGTTGATTTGACCGCATCCCCCCTGGGGGATAGGATGCCGCGGCCAGTATGGTTGCACGGACCTCATCGATGAGCAAGCACGAACACGGACACCAGCACCAAAGTCATAAGGACATCATCAAAAGGTTGAAGCGCGCTGAAGGACACATGCGCAGCATCGTCACCATGATCGAAGACGGTCGCGCCTGTGTGGACATCGCCCAACAGCTGTATGCGGTTGAAAAAGCGGTCTGCCAGGCCAAGCGCACTCTGATTCAGGATCACATTGATCACTGCCTGGAGCACACCGTCGGCGCCTTAAACAGCGGTGAACGCGCACCACTGGAAGAGTTCAAGCAGATAACCAAGTACCTGTAGAGCCCACCATGGCGACTCACATCTTCTCGATCATGGCAGGACTGGCTTAGTCACCTAGGGAGTCTATGTGTGGGACTTGCCGGCCTACCTCGGCCTGTTCATCGCAGCCTTCGGCGCTGCGACCCTTCTGCCTCTGCAGTCAGAGGCGGTGCTGGTTGGCCTGCTGCTGACAAGCGATTACTCCATTACTGCACTGTTGCTGGTGGCCACTGCCGGCAACGTCCTAGGCTCAGCAGTCAACTGGGTACTCGGTCGCTATATCGAGCGATACCGGAGTAGACGTTGGTTTCCGCTCAGTGAAGAAAAGCTAGGCCGTGCACAACGTGCCTATCACCGATACGGGCGCTGGTCGTTACTGTTGAGCTGGGTGCCAGTCATTGGTGATCCGCTAACCATGATCGCTGGGGTAATGCGCGAGCCACTCTGGAGCTTCCTGTTGATCGTCTTGGTCGCCAAAGCTACTCGCTACATGGTACTTGCAGCACTGACTCTGGGTATCGCGGGATGAGGCGTGACGCAGGCCTAGATCTCATTAAGTGGCTGGCCATGCTGACGATGGTCATCGACCACCTACGCTACCTGTGGCCACAAGCAGAAGGGTGGTTGTTTTTTATTGGCCGGCTGGCCTTTCCGCTGTTCTGCCTGGGTATTGCTGCCAACGTATCCCGTTCACGCCCAGGGCAGTTGTACACCACAGGTAATGCTCGATACCTGATATGGCTGGGGGTTTTCTCGGTTGTATCTGAGCTGCCTTATCACATGCTTTCCACCGAAAGCAGTTCGATGAACATCATGCCTACGCTCATGCTGGGCTTGTTGATAGCTTGGAGCGTCCATCATCAAGGACGAGACGGCTTGCTTATCGGTGTTGTGAGCCTAGCTGTCGCATTCATGCTGCATGACCGGCTCATGTATGGCTCTTTTGGAGTACTGCTTCCTGCCGCATTGGTTGTGGCCATACAGCGCCCGGGCCCAGCCTGGCTTCTTCCAGCAGTGCTCTGTGTCTTGGCCAACAGCCGTAATCGCTGGGCTGAAGGCTGGGGGCTCGAATCTGCGGAGGCCAGTATTGTCGCGGAGTTCACGGCCCCTCTGATCGGTTTATGGCTACTGCGTGCGCCCATCATGTGGCGTATCTGGCCGGTGAGGCGGTGGGGATACTTCTTCTATCCCGCTCATTTGCTCATGCTCTCAGGCCTTCGGTCAGTGGTGTAAAAACTATTGTTCCTGGCGCGTCTTGCGCTATGAAGGCCTTTTGCCATACTGCGACTTCATGGCCTGATGCTGTGAGTGAGAACATCAAGGAATAGGAGTTCCAGATGAAAAAGCTTTCTGCTGCACTTATCGCCGCCCTAATTGCCCTGACCTCTGTAACGGCACTCGCCCACAGCGGTGGTACTGACTCAAAGGGATGCCATCGTAACCATAAGACTGGCGACAACCACTGCCATTGAGTTAGGTACAGGCCAAACCGCCAATGATTGGCGGCTTGGCTCTTTAAACGATTAACTTCTTTCTTAATAGAGCAGCCAATACGTCAGTAGCCCTGTCAGGGCACATCCGATCAGTACTTGAATGACGCTGCGCTTGTAGCGGAACAGAGCGACAGCGGCGCCCAGCGCAATCAACGCAGAAGGCCAGTCGAATTGCCCACCGAAGCCCTGAGGCCAGAGGACGTGGTAGCCGAAGAACAAGGCAAGGTTGAGGATCACCCCCACGACAGCGGCCGTGATACCGGTCAGCGGCGCAGTGAACTTAAGCTCATTGTGGGTGGATTCCACTAGAGGGCCGCCGGCAAGGATGAACAGGAATGACGGCAGGAAGGTAAACCAGGTGACCAGTGTCGCGGCCACCGCTCCGGCGAGAAAAGCCTGATCCGCCCCAAAGACCTGCTGAACGTATGCCCCCACGAAAGCAACGAACGCCACCACCATGATCAGTGGGCCAGGCGTACTTTCCCCAAGGGCCAGGCCGTCGATCATCTGTGTAGGCGTCAGCCAGCCGTAGTGGCCGATAGCGCCCTGGTACACGTAGGGCAATACCGCGTAGGCACCCCCGAACGTGAGCAGCGCGGCCTTGGTGAAGAACCAGCCCATTTGGGTCAGGGTGCCGTCCCAGCCGAAGGAGATGATCAGCAACCCCATCGGCAGCACCCAGAGCGCCACACCTGCCACCAGTAACATTGCCAGACGCGACCATCGAAAACGTGCGTGCTCGGGCGTGGGGGTGTCATCGTCGATCAACGCCGGGCCAAAGCTCTTCTTACCGGCAGCGTGTCCGCCACCTACGCGAAACTTCTCCGGGGCCAGTTTGCCGCCTATGAAGCCGAGGATCGCCGCACCCAGCACAATCAATGGGAACGGTACGTTGAGCGCGAAGATGGCGACGAAGGAAGCCGCGGCAATAGCCCACAGCCAATTGTTCTGCAGCGCCCGGGAACCGATCCGATGGGCTGCTTGCACGACGATGGCGGTTACCGCTGGCTTGATGCCATAGAAGATCCCGGCCACCAATGGAACGTCACCATAGGCGATGTATACCCACGACAGCCCGATCAGGATGAACAGCGAGGGCAGCACGAATAGTACGCCGGCGATCACCCCACCCCAGGTTCGATGCAGCAGCCAACCTATGTAAGTCGCCAGCTGCTGCGCCTCTGGCCCAGGTAGGAGCATGCAGTAGTTGAGGGCATGCAGGAACCGGCGTTCGGATATCCAGCGTCGGCGCTCGACCAACTCCTGGTGCAGAATCGAAATCTGCCCGGCGGGCCCCCCGAAGCTGATGAAGCCAATCTTGAGCCAGAACAGCACAGCCTGAATCAGACTGACGGATTCGACGCGTTCCAGATCCTGGGTACTGCTCGTGGTGACTTCACTCATCGCCTTTCTCTTCTTTCTCGAAGGCCGCCAGTAGCCCATCGAAGATGGCGCAAGCTGCTGTCAGCAAGTGGTCGTCGTTGGTAATGGTTTCCCGCAGTCCAGCCAATACTCGCTCGATCCCCGAGGCCTCGGGCGGCTGCGAGCCCCCTACATCCAGGTAGTGCACCAAGGCTGAAACGCGATCCAGGCCCGGCTCATTCAGGGCAAAGCAGGCTTGCAGGGTCTCGAATGTGACGAGCGGCCCGACATGACTGAAGGCCGCACCATCGAAGTCGAAACCTAGCGCATCAGGCGGGCAATCACCTGGGGACTCCAACCAGAGGATCGTGGCTTTCGGGTCGATGAAGCGCCGTATCAGCCAGGCGCTGGCCAGGCGATCTACCCAGGGTCTCCTGCGGGTCGCCCAAACTCGTCCTTGATAGCTGTGTCGCTCAAGCTGCTCGATGGGATGGTCATGGCTGCTCGGTTCGTCCTGCGACAGCGCTCGGCTAATGGCGAGTTCCAGCGCTTGCAGCGCAGCGTCGGTGTGCTGTCGAACCGCCGTGGGAAAGAAGTCGATGGCGGTAATCTGAGCAAACGCCTTACGCAGCTTGCGTACCTGCTTGGTACTGGCAAGGGCGTTGTCCGGTGTGAGTTGCGCTTGGCACGCCTCGATCTCGATTCGCAACTTGGCGTAATCCTCGTTACGGTCGAACAGCTCAACAAACCGAGAGCCCTGCGGATCATCGATAGGAAGCAGAAAGGCCGTGCCGTTGATAGAGAGAATATCGCGCTCAACAGCAGACAAGGCTTCTAGGCACTCTTCATTGTTCGGCAGAAGGTATACGCCGTCGCGAAGGACGGCGGCGCCGCTGGCCTTCAGCGCACGCCACGCCCGCATACGAGCTGTGGCGTTTGCCGTAGGAAGTCCGATAACGAGCGCTAGCCAGTGATTTTTCATGTAGAGAGTGAAACATAAATTGATGTTATATCTACATTAAACTTTGTTGCGATAGCTGAGAAGCCCCCTGCGTTGATTTCCAAGCAGGCGGGGACTAAAGAACGTATGGGGTCAGGATTGGTTATCTGAGCAATCTAGGGCACTGAGCTAGGCGGTATCTACTACCACTCCTAATGAGCGTGTAGTCAACGTCGCCTTCTGGCCGGTATCTGCCAGTCGCCAGATGCGGCTTCGGATCGACATCTACCTCATGTACACACCCTGCTGAGTTTATCTGCTAACCGCCACAGTCTGCTGTGTTGCCCCATCCTTCTTAGTCCTCGCCGAAACGGTCTTTGACCCCGACTCCTCCAGTACCGAACCTTTCGCCCGCGGCACATCTGCGTGCCGTGCGTATTGCCTGGGAGGTTGGGTTCAGGGATGCATGCAACAACGGTTCTGTACGGCCAAGTGCTGGTGGTGTTGGCCATTACCCTGTCCGGGGTGTGGGGTGCCACGCAGTGGACGGCTGCTGCGCTCGGCTATCAAGCTCGCCTGGGGGCGCCCTGGTTCGAATTGCTGGGCACGCCGGTCTATTACCCCTGGCGTCTGTTCGAGTGGTGGTTCGCCTTCGATGCCTACGCCCCTGAGGTCTTCAACGTCGGCGGCAGCATCGCCGCCTGCAGCAGCTTGCTGGCATTGGTAGTGGCCATCGGCATGGCGATTTGGCGCGCCCGCCAAGCGCGCCGGGTCACCACCTACGGCTCGGCGCGCTGGGCCGATGCCGATGAGGTGCGCCAGGCCGGCCTGACCCAGCCCGCGGGTGTGTTCCTCGGCCAGTTCGACGATCAGTACCTACGTCACGAAGGCCCCGAGCATGTGCTGACCTTCGCGCCGACGCGCTCGGGCAAGGGCGTCGGCCTGGTGGTACCCACCCTGCTCTCCTGGCCGGCCTCGGCGGTCATCCACGACATCAAGGGCGAGAACTGGAGCCTTACCGCAGGATGGCGATCACGCTTCTCACACTGTCTGTTATTCAACCCCACCGACCTGGCCTCAGCCGCCTACAACCCGCTGCTGGAAGTACGTCGCGGTGCCCATGAGGTGCGCGACGTACAGAACATCGCAGACATCCTGGTCGATCCTGAAGGCGCGCTGGAGCGACGCAATCACTGGGAGAAGACCAGTCACGCGCTGCTGGTCGGGGCCATCCTGCACGTGCTCTACGCCGGCCAGGACAAGACCCTGCGCGGCGTCGCCAACTTCCTCTCCGATCCGGCCTGCACCTTCGAGCTGACGCTGCACCGGATGATGACCACGCCGCACCTGGGCGATGCTCCGCATCCAGTGGTGGCTTCGGCGGCGCGGGAGGTACTGAATAAGAGCGACAACGAGCGCTCGGGCGTGCTGTCCACGGCGATGTCCTTCCTCGGCCTTTACCGCGACCCGACGGTGGCCGAGGTCACCTCTCGCTGCGACTGGCGCATCGCCGACCTGATCACGGCCGAGCATCCGGTGTCGCTGTACCTAGTGGTGCCGCCCTCGGATATCAGCCGCACCAAGCCGCTGATCCGCCTGATCCTCAACCAGGTAGGCAGGCGCCTGACCGAGTCGCTCGACGGCTCCGACGGCATCGAGCGGAGGCACAAGCTGCTGCTGATGCTCGATGAGTTTCCGGCGCTGGGGCGGCTGGATTTCTTCGAGACGGCGCTGGCCTTCATGGCCGGCTATGGGCTGCGCGCCTTCCTCATATCGCAGTCGCTGAACCAGATCGACAAGGCCTACGGCCAGAACCACTCGATCCTCGATAACTGCCATGTGCGGGTGACCTTCGCCACCAACGACGAACGCACCGCCAAACGCATCTCCGAGACCCTGGGCACTGCTACCGAACTGCGCGCGCAGCGCAACTATGCCGGCCACCGATTGGCACCCTGGCTCGGCCATCTGATGGTGTCGCGCCAGGAAACCGCACGCCCGCTGCTGACCCCGGGAGAGGTGATGCAACTGCCCAGCGAGGAGGCCGTGGTGATGCTCTCCGGCCTGGCGCCAATCCGCGCGAAGAAGCTGCGCTACTTCACCGATGCCAACTTCCAGAGCCGAGTGCTGCCCGCCCCGCGCTTGCAGCCGGGCCGCTATGCCGACGCACCGTCGCCACGCACAGACGATTGGAGCGACCTGGCCGTGCCTTCGCCCCCCGGCGCTGCGCCGGCTCACTTGGCCGATGTAGAGAGCGTCGAGGACGGCGGCCCACGCCGTCAGCCCGAACTAGAGGAGCTCGCCCAGTTGCCGGATCACGACGAGCTAGCTAGCGACCTGCTGCTGCTCGACGAGGACGACATCCCACCGCCCTTCCCCACCCAGCCGGATCCGCGCCTGCAGCGCGTGGCGCGGCTGGCCGCCCTCGACCCTGACGATGGAATAGCCCTATGAGCCGAGCCCGCCTCAACCTGTTTATCCAACCCGAGCATGCCAAGCGCCTGAACGAACTGGCGATCACCAAGGGTGTGTCGAAATCCTCGATCATCGCCGCGGCGCTGGCTTCCTGGCTGTCGCCCGAGTCGGGCGAGCAGCGCGAGGTGGCCATGGCCAAACGCCTGGATCGCCTGTCGCGCCAATTCGAGCGCCTGGAGCGCGACCAGCACATCCTGATCGAGACCGTGGCGCTCTACGTGCGCTACTACCTCACGGTGAGCACACCGGTACCAGAGGCGCATCAGGAAGCAGCACGCGCGCAGGGCAAGCTGCGCTTCAGCCAGTTCGTCGAACAACTGGGGCGCCACCTGCAGCGCGGACGCAGCCTGGTCAGAGACGTACACGAAGAGGTTCAGGCAGAGGCTCAGGTCTCGGGAGAGCGTTCATGACTGTCCCCTCCTCCCCAGTGCTGAGCGCCGCGGCAACTTCCCTGGATCGTCGCACCCGCATGCTGCGCACAGCGATGGGCCCGCTGATCGCTACCGCCCTGGACGACCCGGACGTGGTCGAGGTGATGCTCAACCCCGACGGCGTGCTTTGGCTGGATCGCCTGTCCGCCGGTCGCTCCCATCTGGGCACGCTGGCGGCTGCCGATGGTGAACGGATCATCCGCCTGGTGGCAGCGCATGTCGGCCAGGAGGTACACCGTAACAAGCCGCTGCTGAGCGCCGAGTTGCCGGAAACCGGCGAGCGCTTCGAAGGTGTACTGCCGCCCGTAGTGGCCGGGCCGACCTTCGCCCTGCGCAAACGCGCCGCCGGTGTCATCCCGCTGCAGCAGTACGTGGCCGACGGCATTCTCAGCGCCGCGCAGGCTGAGCACCTGCACGTGGCCGTGCGTGAGCGGCAGAACATCCTGGTGG
Source organism: Ectopseudomonas oleovorans (assembly GCF_003052605.1). Taxonomy (GTDB): domain Bacteria; phylum Pseudomonadota; class Gammaproteobacteria; order Pseudomonadales; family Pseudomonadaceae; genus Aquipseudomonas; species Aquipseudomonas oleovorans_A. The sequence continues at coordinate 101,788 of NZ_QASO01000005.1, forward strand.
CCGGCGGTACCAGCAGCGGCAAGACCACCCTGGCCAATGCACTGCTGGCCGAGGTAGCCGGCAGCGGCGACCGCGTGCTGGTGCTGGAGGACACGGTCGAGCTGCAGTGCCCGGCCCTCGACCATGTCGCCCTGCGTACCAAACCCGGCGTGGTGTCCATGGCCGATCTGGTGCGCAGCACGCTGCGCCTGCGCCCCGATCGCGTGGTGGTCGGCGAGGTGCGCGGCGGCGAGGCGCTGGATCTGGTCAAGGCCTGGGGCACCGGCCATCCCGGTGGCATCGCCACCATTCACGCCGGTTCCGCCCAGGGCGCGCTGCTGCGCCTGGAGCAACTGATTCTGGAAGTCGCCCTGACCGCGCCGCGGGCGTTGATCGCCGAAGCGGTCAACCTGGTGGTGTTCCTCGCCGGGCGTGGCCGCACGCGCCATGTCCAGCAGATCGCCCGCGTGATCGGCCATGACGAGCGCGGCTACCAGCTCAGCTCCCTCGACACCTTCCTTCGCTCTACCTCTGCTTCAGGAGCTCAGTCATGACTGTCCTTCAGCTTTCCGCTGCTTATCGCCGCCGCGTCATCGGTGCCTTGATGCTCGGCGCCTTCTGCCTGGGCGCTTCCCTGCCCGTGCTCGCCGCCGGCTCCGGCATGCCCTGGGAGGGACCGCTGCAATCGATCCTTGACTCGGTACAGGGCCCGGTGGCGCGCATCATCGCGGTGATCATCATCATTACCACTGGCCTGACGCTGGCCTTCGGCGACACCAGCGGCGGATTTCGAAAGCTGATCCAGATCGTCTTCGGCCTGTCGATCGCCTTCGCCGCCTCGTCGTTCTTCCTCAGCTTCTTCAGCTTTGCCGGCGGGGCGGTGATCGCATGAACGGCGAGCGCGAACTCATCCCCGGTTTCGAGGTGCCACTGCACCGCTCGCTGGCCGAGCCGATTCTGCTCGGTGGCGCGCCGCGCAACGTGGCGATCCTCAACGGCACTCTGGCGGCAGTGGTCGGCCTGGGCCTGCAGCTGTGGCTGCCGGGCTTGGCGCTCTGGTTGGTCGGCCACTCGCTGGCGGTGTGGGGTGCCCGTCTGGACCCGCAGTTCCTGCAGGTGTTTGCCCGGCACATCAAGCAGCCGTCGCTGCTGGATGTGTGAGGAGGCCGCCATGCTGAACCTCACCGAATACCAGCGCCGCCCCACACAGCTTTCAGACTGGCTGCCCTGGGCCGGCCTGGTCGCCCCCGGCGTCGTGTTGAACAAGGACGGTTCGTTCCAACGTAGCTTGCGCTTTCGCGGGCCAGATTTGGACAGCGCCACCCAAGGCGAACTGGTTGCCACCTCGGCGCGCCTGAACAATGCCCTGCGCCGCCTTGGCTCGGGCTGGGCGCTGTTTATCGAGGCCGAGCGTCTGGCGGCGGCGGATTACCCCGATAGCGACTTTCCTGAATCCTTGTCCTGGTTGGTGGACGAGGAGCGTCGCGCCGCCCTCGAGGCTCACGGAAGTCATTTCGAGAGCAGTTATCACCTGACGCTGCTCTACCTGCCGCCGGAGGAGTCGCGCTCGCGCGCTGCCGGCCTGCTCTACGAGCATAGGCCGCAGCGCGGCGTCGACTGGCGCGAACGGCTAGCCGCCTTCGTCGCTGAGACGGATCGTTTTTTCGATCTGCTAGACGGAGTGATGCCAGAGCTCGCCTGGCTCGATGACAGCCAGACGCTGACTTATCTGCATACCACGATTTCGACCCACCGCCAGCGGGTGGCCGTACCCGAGGTGCCCCTCCACCTCGATGCCCTGCTGGCTGACAGTCCGCTGACAACTGGCCTGGCGCCGCGCTTGGGTGAGCAGCATCTGCGCGTGCTGTCAGTACGTGGCTTCCCCACCTCGACCTGGCCAGGCGTGCTGGACGATCTCAACCGTCTGGGCTTCGCCTATCGCTGGTCGACCCGCTTCATCTGCTTGGACAAGGACGAGGCCGAGAAGGAACTGGTGCGCCTGCGCCGGCAGTGGTTCGCCAAGCGCAAGGGCGTCCTGGCACTGCTGCGCGAAGCAATCTTCCAGCAGGAAAGCCCACTGCTCGACAGCGACGCCGCGAACAAGGCCAGCGATGCCGACGCAGCGCTGCAGGAACTCGGTGCCGATCAGGTCGCCTTCGGCTATGTGACCGCCACCGTGACGGTGAACGATGCCGACGCCCAGGTCGCCGACGAGAAGCTGCGTCGGGTCGAGCGGGTGATCCTGGGACGCGGCTTCGTCACCATCACCGAGAGTCTCAACGCGGTGGAGGCCTGGCTATCGTCGATCCCCGGCAACGCCTACGCCAACGTCCGCCAGCCGTTGATCTCCACGCTCAATCTGGCGCACCTGATGCCGGTCTCGGCAGTCTGGGCTGGCCCGGCACGCAACGAACATCTGGATGGCCCGCCATTGGTGATCACCCGCACCGATGGCGCAACGCCGTTTCGCCTGGTTACCCACGTCGGCGACGTCGGCCACACCCTGGTGGCCGGCCCCACCGGCATGGGCAAGTCGGTGTTGCTGGCGACCCTGGCCCTGCAGTTTCGCCGCTACCCGGGCTCGCGCCTGTTTCTGTTCGATATGGGACGTTCGCTGCGCGCGACGGTGCTGGGGCTGGGTGGCGAGCACTACGACCTGGGCGGCGACGGCGACCTGGCCTTCCAGCCTCTGGCGCGTATCGATCGGCCGGGATACCGCGCCTGGGCCGCCGAGTGGCTGGAGGCTCGCTTGCTGCAGGAAGGCGTGGCCGTTAGCCCCGAGCAGAAGGCCGCGCTGTGGACGGCGCTGGACAGCCTGGCCGGCGCGCCCGAGGCGCAGCGCACACTGACCGGTTTATCCGTGCTGCTGCAGGACAACGCCCTGCGCCAGGCGCTGCAACCCTACGTGCTGGGCGGTGCCCATGGCGCATTGCTGGACGCCGATCAGGATCGGCTGGGCAACGCCGACGTACAGTGCTTCGAGATGGAAGAGCTGATGCACAGCAAGGCGGCGGTGGCTGCCGTGCTGAGCTACCTGTTCGCCCGTTTCGAGGAGCGCTTCGACGGCGCGCCGACCCTGCTGATCCTCGACGAGGCCTGGCTGTTTCTCGACGACCCGCTGTTCGCCGCGCGCATCCGCCAGTGGCTCAAGACCCTGCGCAAGAAGAACGTCAGCGTCGTCTTCGCCACCCAATCGCTGGCCGACATTCAGGACTCCAACATCGCCGCGGCGATCATCGAGAGCTGTACCAGCCGCATCTTCCTGCCCAACCCGCAGGCGGGCGAGCCGCAGATCCGAGACATCTACCAAGGCTTCGGCCTCAACGAGCGACAGATCGAGATCATCGCCCAGGCCACGCCCAAGCGTGACTACTACTACCAGTCGCGCCTGGGCAACCGCCTATTCGACCTCGACCTGGGGCCGGTGGCGCTGGCCTTCGCCGCCTCGGCCAGCCCGGCCGAGCAGCGCGAGATCGACCGCATCCTGCAGGCGTCCGGCGCGGCCGATTTCGCCCCTGCCTGGTTGCGTCACCGCGGCCTGGACTGGGCCGCCGACCTGCTCACCACTTATCCCTCGCCACGCAAGGAGTGCCTGCCATGAATCACCGAATCCGCCGTTATCCATCCGCCGCCCTGCTGACGCTGGGCCTGCTGGTATTGCAGCCGGCCAGCGCCTTCACCGTGATCGACCCGACCAACCTGGTGCAGAACACCCTCACTGCGGTGCGCACCCTGGAGATGGCGAACAACCAGGTTCGCCAGTTGCAGAACGAGACCCAGATGCTGCTGAACCAGGCCCGTCATCTGCAGCGCTTGGACTACAACGTGGTCGGACAGTTGCGCGCGAGCTTGGCCAATACCGAGCGGCTGCTCGCCGAGGCGCGAGGGCTGGCCTACGAAGTACAGCGCCTGGATCAGGAGTTCAGCCGACTCTACCCGAACGAGTACACCGCTGACGTCAGCAGCCAACGCCTGGCAGAAGAAGCCCGCGAGCGCTGGCAGCAGGGCCTCGACGGGCTGCATACGGCCCTGCGCGTACAGGCTCAGGTGAAACAGAGCCTGGCTGAGGATGAAAGCGCCTTGGCCGCTCTGGTGCAACAGAGCCAGTCCTCGGGTGGCGCCTTACAGGCGGCCCAGGCCACCAACCAGTTGCTGGCCCTACAGGCCAAGCAGTCGATCCAGGCGCAGCAACTGCAGATCACCCAAAACCGCGCCGTCGCCCTGGAGCTGGCCCGCCAGGCTGCCGCAGCCGAGGAGGCGCGCGAACGGCGGCGGCGCTTTATGGGCAATGGCACGCCGTACACCCCCTACCCCGTTCAGTTCTATCGGTAGGGAGGCGTCCTCATGAGATTCCTGACACTGCTGCCGCTGCTGGTACTGGTCGCCTGCGGACAGGACGACAAAGGGGTCATGGCCCGGCAAGAAGATGCGACTAAGCGCTTCTACTCCGGCTGTGCTCGGCCCAGCGAGTTTCTCCGGCTTACCGACTTGCCCGCGATCCCGCCAAGCTTCGACGAGGACGTGCAATGAACGACGTCAGCGTGATCGACCGTTTCCTCGAGGTGTTCGGGCTGTATATCGACACCGGCTTCGGCCTGCTCGGCGGTGAGGTGGCCTTTCTCACCATGACCCTGGTGGTGATCGACATGACCCTGGCCGGGCTGTTCTGGGCCATGGGCGGTGAGGACGTCAGCGCCAAGCTGATCCGCAAGACCCTCTATGTCGGTGCCTTCGCGTTCATCATCGGCAACTTCAACGTGCTGGCCAAGATCGTCTTCAACTCCTTCGCCGGGTTGGGCCTGCTGGCCTCAGGTTCCGGGTTGAGTCATGCGGAGTTTCTGCAGCCAGGGCGGTTGGCCGCGATTGGGGTTGATGCCGGAGGGCCGCTACTTGAGCAGATCAGCAGCCTCAGCGGCTTTCCCAAGGTGTTCGGCAATCTCGACAGCATCCTGGTGCTGTTCCTGGCCTGGCTGGTGGTGATCGTCAGTTTCTTCTTCCTGGCCATTCAGCTGTTCGTCACCTTGGTCGAATTCAAGCTGACCACCCTCGCCGGCTTCGTGCTGGTGCCCTTCGCGCTTTGGAACAAGACTGCCTTTCTCGCCGAGAAGGTGCTGGGCAACGTGGTCGCGTCCGGCATCAAGGTGCTGGTGCTGGCCGTGATCGTCGGCATTGGCAGCGGGCTGTTCGCCGAGTTCCAGTCTATGCCGGACGAGCCCTCCATCGACCATGCACTGGTGGTCATGCTCGCCTCGCTGGCCTTGCTCGGCCTGGGCATCTTCGGGCCGGGTATTGCTACCGGGTTGGTCGCCGGGGCACCACAACTGGGTGCTGGTGCAGCAGCCGGTGCTGCACTCGGCGCGGCGGGCATGGCAGCAGGTGCTGCTGCAGTCGCCACAGGTGTCGGCGGCGCGGTATTGGCCGGCGCGCGCATGGCACCCGGTGCAGCACGCTTGGCAATGGGCGGCGCTCGCTCTCTGGCAGGTGTCCCCTCCGGCGCTGCAGCAGGTGGCGCCCCCGCAGCTTCCGATCCTGCAACTGCCCCAGCCAAACAGCCCGACTGGGCCAGGCGTCTGCAGCGCAGGCAGCAACTCTCACAGGCCACCAGCACGGTCGCCCACACCCTTCGTGGCGGCGATGGCGGTGGCTCATCATCTGGGCCGCAGATCCGCGACCCATCGAATTCGTAAAGGAGGACGAAGATGCGATTCACACGTCCACGGGTGCGCTACAGCGACACTCCTCAACCTGTCACCCCTTATCAGGCAGCGGCACAGGCCTGGGACCTGCGCATGGGCAGCAGCCTGGCACAGGCACGCAACTGGCGACTGATGGCCTTCGGCTGCCTGGGCCTGGCGCTGCTGATGGCGGGCGGCCTGGTCTGGCGTTCGGCGCAGTCGTCGGTCACGCCCTACGTGGTGGAGGTCGACAACCTCGGCCAGGTGCGCGCCGTCGGCGAAGCCGCTAGCCCCTACCAACCCCAGGATGCGCAGATCGCCCATCACCTGGCGCGCTTTATCGAGCAGGTGCGCTCGCTATCAATCGACCCGGTGGTGGTGCGGCAGAACTGGCTGGAGGCCTATCACTCCACCACCGACCGCGGCGCGGCCACGCTCAACGATTATGCCCGCGCCAACGATCCCTTCACCCGGGTCGGCAAGGAGTCGGTGTCGGTGGAAGTCACCAGCGTAGTACGTGCCAGCGACAGCTCGTTCCAGGTGCGCTGGATCGAACGCCGTTTTGTGAATGGCGCGGCAGCCGGCCTGGAGCGCTGGACGGGGGTGATCTCGCTGGTGCTGCAGCCTCCACGCACCGAGGAAAAGCTGCGCCGCAACCCACTCGGCATCTACGTCAACGGCCTGTCCTGGAGCCGTGAGCTGGACACTACGGAAGGAGCCAAGAAACCATGAAAACCTCCCTTAACCTCTGTATATGCCCTCTGCTGCTGAGCGTGCTGGTCGGCTGTGCCAGCCAGCAGCCGCCAGTGATCGAGCTGGATGAACCGGTAGAAGCGCAGCGCCTGCCGGAACCGCCCAAGCCCATCGAGGTCGTGGAAGTACCCAAGCCCCTGGCCCTGCCCGCACAGCTCAAGCCACTGCCGGAAACTCAGCGCAGCAAGCCGGCCAAGGAACCGGCCGACGAGCGCGTGCGGGTCTCGCGCGCCAATCGCGACGCTCGAGTCGCGCCGAGTCGGGAAGGCTATATCAACGCCATCCAGGTTTGGCCCTACTCCGATGGCGCGCTGTATCAGGTATACGCCAGCCCAGGACGGGTGACCGCGATCAACCTGCAGCCCGGCGAAGAGTTGATCACTGTGGCCGCCGGCGACACCGTGCGCTGGATCGTCGGCGACACTACCAGTGGTAGCAGCGACGAGTTGCGCACCAGTGTGCTGATCAAGCCGACGCGGGTCGACCTCAAGACCAACCTGGTGATCACCACCACGCGCCGCACCTACCTGATCGAGCTGAGTTCCACCGAGCAGGCCTGGATGGCGTCGGTGTCCTGGGACTATCCGAAGGATCACATGCTCGCCCTGCAACGCCGCGCCAGCATCGCCCAGGCCGCAGCGCCGGTGGATGCCGGCCTAACGCTGGAGCAGCTGCGCTTTCGTTATGCGATCAGCGGCAGCAATCCACCCTGGAAACCGCTGCGCGCTTTCGATGACGGCCGCAAGGTGTATATCCAGTTCCCCGCCGGTATCGCCCAAGGCGAGCTGCCGCCGCTGTTCGTAATTGGCCCCGAAGGTGATGGACAGCTGGTCAACTATCGCTTCCGCTCGCCCTACTACATCGTCGACCGTCTATTCGGCGCAGCCGAGCTGCGCCTGGGCGCCGACAAGGGTGACGTGGTGCGGATTGAGCGCACCGATGGCGTGGCACGGAGGCCCTGAGCATGACGGCCAAGGACGACAAACAAACCGCCGCAACCTCGCTACCGCCCAAGGAAGCGCCGGAGTCGCTGGAGCTGCGCGCCAAGCCGCGCCCGGTCACTCGCCTCAATCCGCGCATGCTGGCGGTAGTGGTCGGCGGCCTATCGGCTGCAGTACTCGGAGCCATGCTGTGGTCGCTGCAGCCGCAGCAGCGCCGCCAGGGCGCCGAGCCGAACGAGCTATACAACGTCGACCGCGTGGCACGCTCCGAGGGGCTGGAGCAGTTGCCGGCAGACTACTCGCAGCTGCCGCCTCCCCCTGCACCCGAGGTGCCGCAACTGGGCCCGCCGCTGCCCGGCGATCTGGGCGGGCCAATCCTCAGGGCGGAGCAGCAGGCGCAAGGTTATGGACATGGGCCAGATGCCGTCGAAGCAGAGCGCCTGGCCCTGCTCAAGGAAGCTGAGGAAGCAGCGCAGTCCTCGGTGTTTTTCCAGACCAGCAGCGCGCGGAAATCGAACGTCGCATCTGTTAGTGGCGCTCAACTCGATTCCCCGGCTCTGGGTATGGCTTCGTCAGGCGCAGTAGCCGCCGCAGGAACACCAACGCAGCAGGAGCGGAACGAGGCGTTTCTCAGTAAATCCGTAAACGCACAAATCCGTAATTCCGGATTGCTGCAGATGCCTGAATCGCCCTACCAAGTGATGGCCGGCACCGTCATCGCGGCAGCACTGGTAACTGGCATCAAGTCGGATCTACCCGGCGACGTGATCGCCACAGTGACCGAGCCGGTCTATGACAGCGCCACCGGTGAACACGTGCTGATCCCCCAAGGTGCCCGCCTGCTCGGTCGCTACAACAGCCAGGTGAACTACGGGCAGAGCCGCGTGCAGGTGGTATGGCAGCGGGTGATCTTGCCGGACACCTCGTCCTTCCAGCTCGACAATCTGGTTGGTACCGACGCCGCCGGCTATGCCGGCCTCGAGGATGGCGTCGACTGGCACTGGAATCGGATCGTCGCCGGCGCGGCCATGACCAGCCTACTGGGCATCGGTGCCGAGTTGGCGGCACCGGCCAACCGCACCGACGGCGACCGCGTCATCATCGCCGGGCGCGACAGCCTGCAGGACACAGTGAACCAGGTCGGCCAGGAGGTCACCCGCCGCAACCTCGATATCCAGCCCACGCTGACCCAGCGCCCTGGGCTGCCCCTGCGCGTGATCGTCAACCGCGACCTGGTACTGCGCCCCTTTCAACCTTTCTCCACTCAACAGAGGAGCCTGCAATGAGCACGACCAAGCTGCGTCTCGGCCCGCTGCCGAAAACCGAGAACCTGAAGCTGACCTTCACCTGCCCGGCCAGCCTGAAGGCTGACCTCGAGCGCTACGCGGCGCTGCACTCGCAAACCTATGGTGAAGAAGTCGACGCTCTGACGCTCATCCCGCACATGCTGGAAGCTTTCATGGCGAGGGATAGGGTATTCAAAAGAACTAACAAGCCTGCACTACCCGCTGCGCCGCAAACCACCGATCCACGCTAAAAGCGGAAAGTGGATTTTTTCATGCGCCGGACTGAATTGATAAAAATCCTCAAGATCGTGAGGTTTTCAATGCTATCTATGGTCCACCACCTTTAATCCTCACGATCATGCGGATTGATGACTGGAACAGACTTATGACAGCACAGTCCGCTTGAGCATTGAAGGCCAGGGCGTGCGGTGTCTCCACCCCAGATCAATCTAGGTCAGGCAAAAAACAATAGGCCATATTTGAACCAATAATAGCCATAATGACGTATAATGGATCTATAATGAACCATTATACGAGGCTTATCCTTGGCCCTAACCCATTCTCTGCTCGCTCCAGGCGAACTGGCCCAGAAGATCGGCGCCAACGCTCGAGAAGCGCGACTCGCACAGAACCTCTCCCGCAAATCCTTGGCGAAGATGGCGGGTGTTTCAGAATCGACCATCAAGCGATTCGAGTCCACTGGGCAGATCACCCTTGATGCTCTGGTGCTCATCGCTACAGCACTTGGTGCAACACGCCAAATCGCTGAACTGTTCAAGCATGAGCGGCCTGTCTCGCTTGAAGAAATCAAACAAACAGGACGTACCCGGGGGCGCCAATGAAATCCATAAACACCGTAGAGGTATTGCTCGCAGGCACGCCGGTCGGTGAGCTGGTTGCCAGTCGACAGGGTATCTACTTTGCCTATCATCCACAGTGGGTGGCGCAAGGCTTCAATCTGTCACCCCTGAACATGGACTTCACAACCCAACCCCAGAAAGCGGCTGATCCAGTCCTTTTCGCAGGCCTACCAGGCGCGATTGCCGACTCCCTCCCAGACGGATGGGGCATGTTGCTAATGGATCGTTATTTCCTTGCCAATCATGGCATAGACCGTAGACACATTTCCCCGCTCGATCGGCTGGCTTACATGGCAGACAGGGGCATGGGTGCACTGGAATATCGCCCGGTGCTTGAGCACGCCACCGGTGAAGATGATATTGATCTGGCCCAGCTCTACCAGGAGTCCCAGGCGGTCTACGAAGGAGACACCTCGTCCATTCTTGATGCTCTGCGCCTCGCTGGTGGCTCCCCTGCCGGCGCTCGCCCCAAGGTCGTCGTTGCACTGTCCCCAGATAGAAAACAATGCAATACATCTTTCCGGCAGCTCCCAGCCGGCTACCAACACTGGCTAGTGAAATTCCGATCACCAACCGAACATCGTGATACCGGCACCATCGAATATGCCTACGCGCTCTTGGCAGAACGTGCTGGAGTGAAGATGGCTGCGAGCGACTTGCTCACAGTCAGCTCTGCAAACGGCACCGAGCGATTCTTTGCTGCCCAACGTTTCGACCGACACGGCAATAGCAAACTCCACATGATGACTGCCAGCGGTATTCTCTATGCAGATCACCGCGCGCCCTCACTGGACTATTCAGATCTCTTGAAAACAACCCACGCGGTCACCAACCATGCAGCGGAGGTAGAGCGCATGGCAAGACTCATGGTTTTTAATGCGCTGACCCACAACCATGATGATCACGCCAAGAACTTCGCATTCCTACACGACCAAGGACGGTGGACGTTAGCTCCGGCCTATGACCTGACCTACGCCCCTGTCCAGGGTTTCGCGGACGAGCACACGACTTCTTTCAACGGCTCCGGGCTGGCAACACGTAAAAACCTCAAACAAGTCTGCGCTGCTTTCCGATATCTAGATCCGGACATCTATATCGAGCAGACCCTCGATGCTCTCTCCGGATGGTCGTCACTATGCACTGAACTTGAGATCGATCCCAATCAGGAGAGAATAATTCAGCAGGCATTCAACGAAATCCGCAAGCGCCTCGACTGACGCAGGCATCGGTCGACGTCACGGCCGTTGAATACACATCAAGGGACAGGCACATACCTCCGGGTCGACAGGTTTATAAAATCCAGAAAATGCTCACTATCAGTGAGCATTTCCCGCATTTCGTAAACCCAGATAGCATCAGTCTCAGCGCGCTTGAGACCCCTTTCATTCCAGCAACGCCTGCAGCGGATCCAGCTCGTCAACAAGTTCAGACGCGTTGCCGGGCCGTTGGCGAGCTGGATACACGGCACCGGCGATGCTCAAGGCATTACCCGCCCCCGCGCCCATCTACGACTTAGCTTGTTTGCCATCAGACATAGCGCCAATAGGCTGACTCCAATTGAAATGACGCTATGGCATGGAGCAATGAAGACACTGTTTTTGCTGATGGCTCAGTACGACGGACAAGCCGTAATTCCTATCGAATTGGTGTGCCGAGACTTCCTCGGCCTTTCGGTAGACAAGTTCAAGCGTAAGCGCCTGATGGGAGAAATCGACCTTCCCGTGATGCGCCTGGGCGCTAACTCGCAGAAGGCCAACCTCGGCGTGCACTTGGAAGATCTAGCTGCCTACATCGATAGACAACGCGAGGTCGCAATCCGAGAGCAGGATCAGTTGATGGATCGACGACGCCTAGCCTGAAGCCCACCCTTTCCATCTTCTGCAAAATCCGGCTCCACACGTGCCCCGAGCACCACAGGGGCCTCGACTATCTTCTCTAGCCAAGACCAGTTCTTGTAAGGATCTCCTCGCCCATTCAAATGTGTATAACGACGCATGGAGTTCCAGTCGCGATGCCCTGATACGCTGGCAACCCTCGGTATATCCCACTCCATTTCGAACAGCCGGCTCACGCCGTCATGGCGCAGATCGTGAAAATGCAAATCCTTGATAGCCAAAAACTTGCAAGCACGAGTGAACGCCGCAGAAATTGAGTCCGAGTAGTAAGGAAATATCTCTCGGCAAGACTTAGGCATACTCTGAACAATCCGCCAGGCCTCATCTGGCAGATGACACCAGACATCATTACCAATCTTCTGTCCGGGATTTTTCATATCTCGAACAAGCACCGCCTGCCGCCGCTCATCCAGATCCTCCCAGCGAATCCGAGTGATCTCTTCCTGCCTGCGTGTAGAGAAAATCGCGAAAGCTATGACCTTAGGCATGTGTATCGCGCTTGGCCTGCGCGCCTGGAGATCAAAAAAGTAGGTGAGCAATTTGTCCAACTCATCCATGCTAGCAGCTTGTCGGACTTGACCCCGCAAGAAAGGATAGAGCGGGATCAAGGTGCTTTTTGACGCGTTGCCGTTCCTTTCAGACATCTGAGTCCGCTGGCGCGACCCCAAGGACGTATCTGCACGCCTGGGCCGCCGTTTGAGCGGCCTCAGGGCGTACCTTTCTACCTTTACGCGGCACGCAGTACATGCAGGCGCTTGATGTTCCAGGCCATGGTCACCAAGCTCCATTCACCTTGAGCCTTGGCGAGTCCGCGCATGCTCATTTGCCGCCAGCCCATCACCCGCTTGATGATGCCGAACACCGGCTCAACCGTCTGCTTGCGCAGTTTGTACAGCGCTCGGCCACTTTGCGTGCTCAGGCAATGGGCCATCTGCTCGACCGGGTCGCTCGTCTGCGGTGACGGCGAGTCGGCGGCAAAGCGCTCCAGCACGGGCAAATGATGCGATTCGCGCTTGAGCGCCAGCAGCGGTTCGATCTCGGCTGCGTGGCAGGCGCTCACGTTGGCTTGGCTGAAGAAGCCGTTGTCCGCAATCAGCGTTTGCACCTCGCCCAGCGCGGCGGGCAAGGCCGCAATGCGCTGCAGCGTAGGGACCACTTCGCGCTTGTCGTTGCTGGCCTGGGTGACATGCTGTGTGATGACCAGCATCGTCTCGACATCCACCCCGGCCTGAGCGTTGTAGCTCTGCTCGAAGCCGCCGCTTGAGGCGGGCATGATGCGCGATTCTTCATCGGTTAGATTGACTTGATCGCTGTCTTTGGGGCCGGCCGCAGGTGGTTCGGGATCCTTGCCCCGCGGCTTCTTGCCGGCCTTGCGTTGGGCCTGACGCTTGGCCGTCTTGACCTCGAATTCCTGCTGCTCGACGGCGTGTCGCTCAGCCGCGCGCTGCTCGATCTTGGCCTTGGCCTGGGCAATGGCGCTGAGCCGATCTTCACGCCGGGCAATCTCGGCCGGTACATCCATGCCATCGGGCACGGCGGCACGGTCACTGTTCTCGGCCAGCGTCAACAACTGCTGGACTTCCTCGCGTAACTGCACCTCGATCCTGTTGGCATAGCCCCAGGACAAGGCTTTGTGCTTACTGGCATTGGCATCGATCTTGGTGCCGTCGAGCGCAATGTGGCCAAGCTTGAGCAGCTTCATCTCACGTGCCAGCAGCAGCACCTGGACGAACAGCGATTCGACCGCCGTCAGGAAGCGCCGACGGAACGTGGCCAGGGTGTCGTGGTCGGGGTGAGTGTTGGCCGCCACATAGCGAAACGCCACCGAGTCGTAGGTCGCGCGCTCGATCTTGCGGCTGGAGTGCACGCCGTTGGCGTAGCCGTAGATCAGCAGGCCAAGCAGCACGGCCGGATGGTGTGCGGCCGACCCCCGGCCGGCGTATTGGCCGGTCAGTTCGCGCAGATCGAGTTGCTCGATGACCTCAACCACGAATCGCGCCAAGTGATCATTCGGCAACCATTCGTCTACCGAGGGCGGCAGCAGGTACGCGGTGTCACGGTCAACTGGGACAAAACGGCTCATAGGGACGGGCTCTCGGTAGCAGAGCCCCGATTGTCGCGGATACCCCCAACGCGCGGAAGACTTGGAAAGTCCGACAGACTCCTAG
>NZ_QASO01000050.1 GCF_003052605.1 Ectopseudomonas oleovorans
CGTAGTAGAGATCCACTCGATTGCACAGTGACATGAACTGATGACGAACCGGTCGCACCGACCTGTGTGTAACCTGCTGCATCCATCGGCCCTCTGCTTTGCAAGGCCGCTAGCCCGGTTAGGCGCACAGGAGCGAAATTCATCATGGCTCAAGGCTAACGCCTTATCAGAAGTCGAATATACGGAAGCAGTCGTACCTAGGTTCAGAGGCAGATTATTTCACTGGCAAAACGGGAGGAGTCCATATACGGATGCAATCCGGGGCGGTTCGAGGACCTTCCCCGAATTGCATCCGGGCTACGGTTGCCACAACCGAGATACGTCCACCTTCACGAGACACTGCCATGTCTGCCGCTCACCCCGTAAAGTGTTCGCCCGTACCCTTTGCCTCGGTGAACCAGGACAGGATGAAACGCTACGAGAAATTCGCCGACGAGATCGCCGAGCTGATCCGCACCGGCGTGCTCGGCCCTGGCGAGAAGGTGCCCTCAGTGCGCCATGCCAGCCGCACCTACGGCGTCAGCCCGTCCACCGTGTTCCAGGCCTACTACCTGCTGGAAGATCGCGGCCTGATCCAGGCGCGCGCCCGCTCCGGCTACTTCGTGCGTGAACACGCCAAGCGCCCCTTGCACGAACCGGGGCTGACCGCCCACGCCGCGCAAACCACCGAGGTCGACGTCAGCGAGCTGGTGTTCTCCGTGCTCGCCTCGCTGAAGGACCCACACACCGTACCCTTCGGCTCGGCATTCCCCAGCCCGGATCTGTTCCCCCTGCCGCGTCTGGCCAAGAGCATGGCGCACGCGCTGCGCAGGCTCTCGCCGCACGAGATCATCGCCGACATGACCGCCGGCAACGCCGACCTGCGCCGGCAGATCGCCCTGCGCTACATGGTCAGCGGCGTGATGCTGCCGATGGAGGAGCTGGTGATCAGCAACGGCGCCCTGGAGGCGCTCAACCTCTGCCTGCAGTGCGTCACCCAGCCGGGCGACCTGGTGGCTATCGAATCGCCGACATTCTACGCCTGCCTGCAGGTGCTGGAGCGGCTGCAGCTCAAGGCCGTGGAAATCCCCGTGCACCCGCGCGAGGGCATCGACCTGGGCGCCCTGTCGGAGAGCCTGAAGCAACTGCCGATCAAGGCCTGCTGGTTCATGAGCAGCCTGCAGAACCCGCTGGGCGCGAGCATGAGCGAGGAGAAGAAGCAGGCGCTGTATGAGTTGCTGGTCGAACACCAGGTACCGCTGATCGAAGACGACGTGTACGCCGAGCTGTACTTCGGCAGCCACCCGCCCAAGCCGGTGAAGAGCTTCGACCGCGACGGGCTGGTGATGCATTGCAGCTCCTTCTCCAAGAGCCTGGCGCCGGGCTATCGCATCGGCTGGGTGGCCGGTGGGCGCTATGCCGAGCAGATCGCCCGGCTCAAGCTGATGACCACCATCTCGCCCTCGGTACCGGCCCAGACGGCATTGGCCGACTACCTGCAGCACGGCGGCTACGACCGCCACCTGCGCAAGCTGCGCCACGCCCTGGAAATGCAGCAAAGCGCGATGCTCGCCTCTGCCGCCCGGCACTTCCCCGCCAGCACGCGGGTCACGCGACCTTCGGGTGGCTACTTCCTCTGGTTCGAATTCCCCGAACGCCTGGATTCGCTACAACTGCTGCGCCTGGCCCTGGCCCAGGGCATAAGCCTGGCGCCGGGGCCGATCTTCTCCGCCAGCCAGGGCTTTCGCCACTGCGCACGGCTGAACTACGGCCACCCGTGGAACCCGCGCAGCGAACAGGCCATGGAAGTGCTCGGGCGCCTGGTGGCGGGATTGTTGTAGCCCGGATGAAATCCGGGAACCGGAGCAGGAATCGCCCCGGATTGCATCCGGCTACGGGCTACGCTCCGACGCCTGTTGCAAGGCCACGCCGGCGCCGGTCAGGCCGGGGTACTCAGCCGTCACCAGCCACACCGGAATGCCGTCAAGGTAATGGCTCATGCAACCCTTGTCGCGGAAACTCTTGGCAAAACCGCTGGCAAGAAAACGCTCGGCAAAACGCGGCACCACGCCGCCGACGATGTACACCCCACCGCGCGCGCCCAACGTCAGGACATTGTTGCCAGCAGCGCGGCCGAGCCAGCAACTGAACTGTTCCAGCACCGCAGCGGCGACGGGCTCGCCGGCCAGACCTGCGGTAGTGATGGCCGCTGGCGTCGCGTGCAGCAAAGGCTGACCGTCCAGCTCACAGATGGCTCGATACAGCACCAGCAGGCCGTTGCCACTGAGCACGTCTTCGGCGCGCACATGGCCCAGTTGCCGATAAAGAATCTGCCAGAGCTCGACCTCGCGCGGGCTGCCGATGGGTAGATCAACGTGACCACCCTCCCCCGGCAATACCAGCCAGCGACCATCTGCTTGCGCGAGCAGCGTACTGACACCGAGGCCAGTGCCGGCGCCGATCGCCAAGGCCGGATGGTCTGCCTGCGGCTCGCCCGGGCACACCTGCACACGCTCATGCTCGGCGATGCGGGTCATGCCCAGGGCCATGGCGGAGAAGTCGTTGATCATCTGTAAGCGGTCGATCTGCAATGCCTCGCAGAACGCCGTAAGATCGGTACGCCAGTGATTGTTGGTGAAGCGGAACAGCTTGCCGCTGACCGGCCCGGCGCAGGCCAGGCACACCGAGCCGATGGACCCCAGCGGCAGCCCCTGGGCTTGCAGATAGGCGACGATGGCCTGTTCCGGCCCTGCGAAATCGGCGGTCGGCAGAACCTGCACCGCCTCCAGTTGCTCGTCACGCCACAGGGCAAAGCGTGCGTTGGTACCACCGATATCGCCGACCAGAGCCAGTTTCACGAGAACGTCTCCTGAGCGAAGGCCGTTCGCTGATCGGCAACTGCAGAAAATTGAGGATGCATAGCATCGACTCCAAATCCGAATTATTTTTGTAGTTCAGACAACGCACACCACAGCAAACCCGATAATTACGCCTATCAAGCCAGATAAAGTTGTAATAACAACAATATTTAATGCCAACTCATCGCCTGCGCCCCACACAACAGATTCAGCCCTCGGCATGATCCCGGACAATATCGGCGGCGTTGCGGCGACCTAGACTCGCACCGGCGCATGGCGGGTTTCACCCGCCCTACTGGTCATCCGCACGGAGAGCTGCAGCATGTCACCCGATATCGTCATCGTCGGCGCCGGCCCGGCTGGCCTGTGTCTGGCACGCACCCTGTCCGGACATGGCCTGTCCATCGTGGTGCTGGAGCGCCAGGCCGAGCAGGCACTGGCCGAACCGGCCTTCGATGGCCGCGAGATCGCCCTCACCCATGGCTCGCAGACGCTGCTCGAACGCCTCGGCCTGTGGGCGCGCCTGCCCAGCAAAGAGGTTGCCGTGCTGCGCGATGCCCAGGTGTTCAACGGCCCCTCGCTGTTCGCGTTGAAGATCCGCGCCGAGCAAGCCGGCGCCGAGCACCTCGGCCATCTGGTGGCCAACCAGGCCATTCGTCGCACAGCCTATCAGGCGGTCAGCGACTGCGCCGACGTGCAATTGCTGTGCGACGCCAGCGTACGCACCATCGAACAGCGTGCAGGCGAAGTGAAACTGGTGCTACACGATGGCCAGGTGCTGCAACCACGCCTGCTGGTCGCCGCCGACAGCCGCTTCTCGGAGACGCGCCGCCAGCTCGGTATCGGCGCGCAGCTCAAGGACTTCGGCAAGAGCATGCTGGTGTGCCGCATGCAGCACGAACGGGAGCACCAGCAAATAGCCTGGGAATGGTTCGGCTATGGCCAGACCCTGGCCCTGTTGCCTCTGAACGGCCGGCAGTCGTCCACCGTGCTGACCCTGCCGCCGCGCGAAATAGAACGCCTGCAGAAACTCGACGAAGCCAGCTTCGCCCGCGAGATGGAGCGGCGCTTCGAGCGCCGTCTGGGTGCCATGCAACTGGTCAGCAGCCGCCACGCCTATCCGCTGGTGGGCGCCTACGCGCGACGCATGGTCGGCCACCGCTGCGCCCTGCTCGGCGATGCCGCCGTGGGCATGCATCCGGTCACCGCACACGGATTCAACTTCGGCCTGATCGGTGTGCAACTGCTCAGCGACGCACTGCTGGCCACCCATGGCAAACGCCGGGACATCGGTGCGCCTGCGCCATTGGCGCGCTACGAGCGCCAGCTACGCCTGGCCACCTGGCCGCTGTACCAGGCCACCAACCTGCTGGTGGAGCTGTACACCAACGATCAGCTGCCCGCGCGCCTGCTGCGCGGCGCTGGCCTGCGCGTGGCACAGGGCCTGCTACCGCTGAAGAAGGGCATCGCCCGTCATCTCACCGCTCGCGCCTGATCAATCACACCCACTGATCATTACGCTTGCGCTTGACCCGCAGCATGGTCGGCAGAATCAGCCCGAGCAGCAGCCCGGCACCAGCGATGCTGCCGCCATAGGCCATGTAGCGCATCAGCACCTGCTGCTGTTCTTCACCCAGTTGCGCCTGGGCATCGCGTAGCTGCGAACGGGTAGTGGTCAGCTCGGCGTCCAGCGCGCCACGGGCGGCCTGCAGCTCGTCGATGAGCTTCTTGCGCGAGTCCAGGGTTTCCTGCATGCCTTGCACACGCGCCTTCCAGGCGTCGTCGATGCCTTTGAGCTCAGCGCTGAGGTCAGCGACTTTCTGTTCCAGTTGCGGCAGACGCTCGGCCTGGCCTGGCACCGACTGCAGGTCGCGGCTGGGAATCCAGACGCTGCTGCCGCTGGCGCTACGCACCTGGCTGTAGTCGCCCTGGGTGCGCAACAGCTCCACTTTCTCACCGGAAACCAGGGTGCCGACGATGCGGTAGCCATCGGTAGGGCCACTGCGCACGTAGGTATTGAGGCTGTCGCTGACCCAGCGCTGGTTGCCAGACGTCTCTTCGGCCAGAGACGGTTGTGCGCCGCCGAGCAGGCCACCGAGCAGCAGACAGGCACCGAGAATGCGAGGTTGAAATGGAGTATGACGAGATAAAAACATGGGGCGATCTTCACGTGGCAGTCAGACGAACCCGGCGAACGGGATGGACGTTGCCGGCCACGCGCTGAACAAAACGCTCGAGCATGATCCAGGCAGAATCCGCGACGTAGACGCCACGCTAGCGGCCAATAGCCATCTATTTCTGCCGGTATGGGCCGACAGCAGACAGACATTGGCCGCTTGCCTGGAGTTCACTCCAGGCAGGAGATGGTAGATGGACGGAAGGTGGCGTCAGCCGTTGTGGCGCTGGACGAAGGTAGAGAAATCCACCAACGGCATCGGCCGGCCAAGCAGATATCCCTGGAACTGAGTGCAACCGTTGTCCGCCAGAAACCTATGCTGCGCCTCAGTTTCCACGCCCTCGGCGATCACCGTCATGCCCATGCTCTGCCCCAGAGCGATCACCGTGCGCACGATGGTTTCGCTGTTGGCATCGGTGAGCACGTCGCAGATGAACGAACGGTCTATTTTCAGTTTGCTCAGCGGCAGACGCTTGAGGTGGCTGAGGGAAGAAAAGCCGGTACCGAAGTCATCCAGCGAGAAGCGCACGCCATGTTCGACCAGCGCCGTCATCTTGCGCGTGAGGTCTTCCATGTCATGCACGATCAGCGTTTCGGTCAACTCCAGTTCCAGGCGCCGGGCATCGATACTGTGGTGCTCGATCAGACCGAGAATTTCGGCGACGAAACTGCTTTGCGAGAACTGCTTCTGGCTGATGTTCACCGCCAGGCCCAGGTCGCCGAAGAGCGGGTCATCCTTCCATTGCCGCAAGCGCGCGGCCGTTTGCTCCAGCACCCACTGGCCAATGGGGATGATCAACCCGGTGTTCTCGGCGTGATCGATGAACTCACCCGGCGCCAGCAAACCACGCTGTGGGTGCTGCCAGCGAATCAGCAATTCGGCACCGATCACCCGGTTGGCGTCATTGAGCTGCGGTTGGTAATACAGCACGAACTGCCGCTCACGCACGGCCGCGCGCAGGTCACGATCCAGCTCCGAGCGCTCGGCGGTATCGCTTTGCAGGATGTGCAGGAGCAGGAAAAACAGCGCCATGGCGGAAACGCCCTGCACCCAGGAGCCGACGATACGCACGTCGTCCGGCAACGCATAGAGATCGGTGGGCCGCCAGTTGGACGCGGCCAGTGCAACGAACAGCAGCAGACAGAGCAGGCACATGCCGTAACGCAGCCACGAGGTCTCATCGCGGAAGGCCATCAACGCACCGACGGCCACCGGCAGCAGATAGAGATGAGTCGCACGCGGCGCCATGAGGGTCGGCGGATCGAGCAGCAGGGTCGAGGCGACGACGATAAGGATCAGCGCGCTGAACAGGATCAGGTTGGCACTGCGTGCCCTGTCGCGCAGGGTCAGCGCGAAAACCGCCACACCACTGCAGACGATAGCCACATCCATGATGACGATGGCCCAGTAGCCGCGAGAGGAAAAGAACAGCCCCCCAGAGCAGGCCCATCACGATCATCACCACGCTCGACAGCATGCGCATCCGACGCTCACGGCGCTGGCCGACCAGAGCCAGGTCTGCACCATGCCAGAGTTTGCGAACGCGCCTGCCGAAGCTGGAGAGTGATGGCATGATGAAGTCCTGATCCGATCACTTCATTCTTGAAGCTGCCTGGCCGAATGCAAGTTTCCCAGATGCTTTTAATGCTGCCAGTGCGCCTCACTGGCCAAGCGTTCGGCCATCAAGTCCATCGGCCTCCGCCATGGTGATACCCCTCCCACCGCCTACAGCGCCCCCGTGCGCTGCTATTGCCCCACCTACCGCCGCGCCAGACGCGCCGCTCATATGAACGGTAAGGCCGACCTTCGCGCCCCATATCTATACAAAAACTGTACAACTTTATTTTTTGTACATATATTGGATTCAAACAGGGCTCGTACAACGCTTGCACACCTTGCTCCAGGCCTGCTTGCCACGACCGACGACAGCCCAAACAAGCTGCGCAATCCGGCAACACTCTCTCCCCTTTTTTGGTTGCCGGATTTTTTTACTCAATGCCCGTCGCCGCCGGGCTCCGAATCAACGGCTGGACGCGGCCCCCGTCAGCCGCCTCAGAGGCAACGACCATGGCCACCCTGATTCGACCTCTGCCCCCTGCCGTATTGCTGTTTCTGCTGCTCGGCCAGCCAGTGCAGGCCACCACCCAGGACGGCTGGCGTGAACAACTACCGCAGGCCAGTCTGGTGGGCAGCGGCGACTTCAGCTGGTTCGGTTTCTCGGTCTACAACGCCAAGCTGTGGAGCCCAGTGCAGCGCGTGGATTTCTCCCAGCCCTTCGCTCTGGAGCTAACCTACCGGCGCACCATCAGCCGGGAAACCCTGGTCGATACCAGCCTCGACGAAATTCGCCGGATCAACGGCGAGCCCCTCGACAGCGAACAGCAGGCCGAGTGGACGCAGCAGATGAGCCAGGCTTTCGTCGACGTGAAGGATGGTAGGCGCATAACCGGCGTATTCCTGCCCGGCGAGGGCTGCCGCTTCTACGTCGACGGTGAGTTGCAGCACGTGATCGACGACCCGGAGTTCGCCCGCGCCTTCTTCTCCATCTGGCTCGACCCGCAGACCCGCAGCCCGAAACTGCGTGCCGCCCTGCTTGGCCTTAACCCATGAGGTACTACATGAAAGCCCTATTGATCGTGCTGAGCAGCCTGCTGCTGATCAGCTGCGGCCAGGTCCCGGTCGAGCGTTACGCCAACGAGAAACCCGTGCTGGATCTGCCCACCTACTTCTCCGGGCCGGTGCAGGCCTGGGGCATGTTCCAGGATCGCTCCGGTGAGGTGATCAAGCGCTTCCACGTCGATATCCAGAGCCGCCGCGAGGGCGACAAGCTGATCCTCGACGAGCGCTTTCTGTACAGCGACGGCACCCGTCAGCGCCGGGTCTGGACCCTGACCCCGGACGGCAAAGGACGCTGGATCGGCACCGCTGACGATGTGATCGGCGAAGCCATCGGTGAAGTGGCCGGCAACGCCCTGCGCTGGCGTTATCACCTCAACCTGCCGGTGGACGATACAACCTATGTCGTTTACTTCGACGACTGGATGTACCTGATGGATGACGACACCCTGATCAACCGCTCAGCCATGAGCAAGTTCGGCATCGAGCTGGGCCAGGTCACGCTGTTCTTCCGTCGGGGCGCTGCCACACCATGACCCTGCACAGCCTGGGCAACGGCTACAAGGCGCTGGTGATTGGCGCCAGCGGCAGCATTGGCCAGGCCTTCTGCCGGTTACTGCGCGCCGACCCAAACTGCGCCAGCGTGCGTGAGCTGAGCCGCAGCAGCTCACCTGCGCTCGATCTCGAAACTCCCACCAGCATCGCCGAAGCTGCAGTCGCACTGGCCGGCGAAGCACCGTATCAGTTGATCCTGCACACGGCCGGTCTGCTGCACCGCGACGGTATCGCACCAGAGAAAAGCCTGGCTGCCATCGAGGCCGATGCGCTGCAGGCGGTATTTCAGGTCAACGCACTGGGACCGGCGCTGGTGCTGCGCCACTTCCTGCCTCTGCTGGACAATCAGGGTGCCATGGCCATGCTCTCGGCCAAGGTCGGCAGCATCGGCGACAACCGCCTCGGTGGTTGGTACGCCTACCGTGCATCCAAGGCGGCGCTGAACATGCTGATCAAGACCGCAGCCATCGAGCTGGCACGCAGCAAGCCCAAGGCACGACTGCTCAGCCTGCATCCCGGCACAGTGATTTCGCCCCTGTCACAGCCCTTTCGCGGCGCCACAGCGGCACGACCGGCCGAACAGGCAGCAGCGGAAATGCTGCGTGTGATCGATAGCCTGGGGCCGGAACACAGTGGCAGCTTCCACGCCTACGACGGCCAACCACTGCCCTGGTAGCACCACCTACAAGCCACCGAACAGGTCGAAAGAATCCAGCAGGCGCCAGGCGATTTCCGGCTTTTTCTCCATGGCTCGTCGAATTGCCGCCGGAATGTTCTGCCGGGTCTTGCGGCACAACCCCGGGTGCGCCTCGAAACGCATGTGAATACCGCGCATGCTGCGCACCTCGCCATGGGCCGGCTCGATGTGCAGGCGAATACCCAGGTTGTCGAACATGCGCTGTTGCATGCGCTCAAGGTCTTCCAAGCTCTGCAGGTTTTCCAGGCGTTCGAGCAGGCGCTGCTCCTCCTGCCGGGTCAACAGCAGCACGCGGGTATCGGCACCCGGCCTGTCCAGCAGCTCATCACGCTGGCAGTCGCAAGCGCCTGGCGGGCAAGGATTTCGGAACAGCAGCGGCGAATTCATGGCCCTGATCATAGCCATAGCGAAACGCGCTGCCCATCCACGGCTATCGGCCGACTTGCCAGTAACGCAGAGTCCGTTAAGCTCACAGCATTTCCCCCGATGCAAGGATCACCATCATGCTGCGCCTCACTACTCTTGCCGCTGGCCTGCTGCTCTCGGCCAACGTCTTCGCGCTGTCCCTCTCCGATCTGAGCCAGCAGGACGCCAGCGGCGGCCTGAAAGACGCGCTGATCCAGGGCGCTCAGGTGGCCGTCAAGCAGTTGGGCACGCCCGGCGGCTTCAGCAACAACCCGGACGTGCGCATCGAACTGCCCGGCAAACTCGGCAAAGCCGCCAAGACCATGAAGATGATGGGCATGGGTGCCCAGGTCGATCAGCTCGAAGCGAGCATGAACAAGGCTGCCGAAGCCGCCGTGCCGCAGGCTCAGGCTCTGTTGGTCGACGCGGTGAAGAAGATGACCGTAGCCGACGCCAAGTCGATTCTCAGCGGCCCGCAGGACTCGGCCACCCAGTACCTGAACAAGAGCAGCCGCGAGCAGATCCGCGCCAAGTTCCTGCCCATCGTCAAGCAGGCCACCGACCAGGTCGGCCTGGCCCAGCAGTACAACGCCTTCGCCGGCCAGGCCGCCAGCTTTGGCGTGGTCGACGCCAAGAGCAGCACGGTGGAAAGCTACGTCACCGAACAAGCACTCGATGGCCTGTTCGAGATGATTGCCAAGCAGGAAGCCAGCATCCGCCAGAACCCGGCCGGTGCCGCTACCAGCCTGGCGAAGAAGGTGTTCGGCGCGCTCTGAGAAGAGCCCTTGACGCAGCCTGAGTAGGAGCCCCGCCCCGGGGCGAAGCCTTTGGCTTTGCGGTGATCTTTCTATTCGCCGCGAGGCGCGGCTCCTACGGGGTGATGTGACCTGCGGGTTATCCGTTTTTGGCCATAGCACGCCGCCCTGATTCGCGGCAGGGTGCCGCTCACATTCGCTACGTCAGCACTTAACTGTCCCCACCAGCGGTGCGTTTGCGCTTAGGGCAGACAAAGCTTGTCCAACGCGGGCCTGGCGAAGAAAAAGCCCTGCATGTAGCGGATACCAAGCTCGATCAGCGCATCACGCTCACCAACACTTTCGATACCCTCGGCGATGATGCGAATGCCCAGGCGCTGCGCGACCAGCACGATACCGGCGACGATGGCCTGGCGCACCGGGTCCTGATCGATGCCGCGGGTCAGGGCCATGTCCAGCTTGAGCAGGTGCGGTTGGAATTCGGCCAGCAGATTGAGCCCGGAGTAGCCCGCGCCAAAATCGTCGATGGCGGTGGTGAAGCCCTGCTTGCCATACTCGGCGAAGATCCGCTTGAGGTGCTCCGCATCATGGATCTGCTCGCCTTCGGTCACCTCGAACATCAGCCGCTCGCGCGGGAAGTCAAAGCGCTGCGCCGCCTCCAGCGTGGCGCGAATGCAGGTCTCGGCGCGATACACCGCATTGGGCAGGAAGTTGATGCTGAGCAGACAATCCGGAATGTCGAGCAGCCCGAGCTTCGCAGCCTGCTCGATGGCCTTGACCCGGCAGGCCTGATCGAAACGGTAGCGGTTGCCATCGTTGACCCGTCCGAGAATCTCCCCCGCCGACTCGCCGTTGACACCACGCACCAGCGCCTCGTAGGCGAAGGGTCGCTGCTCCTCGACATCCAGAATCAGCTGAAAGGCCATGGTGAAGTCGAACCCCAGTGCCTCGGGGTTGCGACACTCGGCGCAGCCCACAGCCCGAAATGGCTGAGGAAAGATGCTCTGACTGACAATACCCATAGGCGCTTCCTTATAGAACAAGACGTGGAGACTCCGTCATTGTCATCCTAGTCAAAAACGAAAGGAAGCCACCTGTTTTTCCAGCAACAACGCCAGTTGCTGCAAGCCTTGTGCGGTACGCGATGTATCGGCCACCGCCTCACTGTTCTCCATCGACATCTGTGCGATGCGCTCGACATTGCGCGCCACGTCCTGACTGGCGACCGTCTGCTCACGCAGCGCCAGGGAGATCTGATCCACCACACCGACCACGCTGGCGGCTGCGTGGGACTGCTCCTGAGTGGACACCGACAGCTGGCTGGAGGCGCTGGAGATGTTCTGCGCGGCGCCGACCAGTTGTTCGGCGCCGCTGCGCCCTTGCGAGGCGCCGCCGGCTCCGGCAGAAGCCGACGGCGAAGGAGGGCATAACCCAAAACGAAAGCCCCGCCGGGCTTGTGGCCGGGCGGGGCTTTCGGTTGCCGTTACCGATCAGGCGCAGGCGGCTTGCATCTGCCGATGCGTGTCGATGAGGTGCTGCACCACGCCAGGATCGGCCAGCGTGGAGATGTCGCCGAGGGAGTCGTATTCGGCGGTAGCGATCTTGCGCAGGATGCGGCGCATGATCTTGCCCGAGCGAGTCTTCGGCAGGCCAGGCGCCCACTGAATGACGTCCGGCGTGGCAATCGGACCAATCTCCTTACGCACCCAGTTCTTCAGCTCCTGACGCAACTGCTCGGAAGACTCCTCGCCAGCGTTCAGGGTGACGTAGACGTAGATGCCCTGACCCTTGATGTCGTGCGGTACGCCAACCACCGCGGCCTCGGCCACTTTCGGGTGGGCGACCATGGCGCTTTCTACTTCGGCTGTGCCCATGCGGTGGCCGGAGACGTTGAGCACATCATCGACGCGACCGGTGATCCACCAGTAGCCATCTTCGTCGCGGCGCGCACCGTCACCGGTGAAGTACATGCCGCGGAAAGTCTTGAAGTAGGTGTCGACGAAGCGGTCGTGGTCGCCGTACAGGGTACGTGCCTGACCCGGCCAGGAATCGATAATCACCAGGTTGCCCTCGGCAGGGCCTTCGATGATGTTACCCAGGTTGTCCACCAGCGCCGGCTGCACGCCGAAGAACGGCCGTGCGGCAGAACCCGGCTTCAGGCCGTGAGCACCTGGTAGCGGGGTCATCAGGCAGGCACCGGTTTCGGTCTGCCACCAGGTATCGACGATCGGGCAGCGGCTCTGGCCAACGTTCTCGTAGTACCACTGCCAGGCTTCCGGGTTGATCGGCTCACCCACAGACCCCAACAGACGCAGGCTGGAACCATCGGCACCTTCGACTGCGGCCTTGCCCTCAGCCATCATGGCGCGGATCGCGGTCGGCGCGGTGTAGAGGATGTTGACCTTGTGCTTGTCGACGATCTGCGCCACGCGACGCACGTCCGGATAGTTCGGCACGCCCTCGAACATCAGGGTAGTGGCGCCGTTGGACAGCGGCCCGTAGACGAGGTAGGTGTGGCCGGTGACCCAGCCGATGTCGGCGGTGCACCAGAAGACCTCGCCCGGACGGTAATCGAACACGCGCTCATGGGTCAGCGAAGCGTAGGTCAGATAACCGCCGGTGGTGTGCAGCACGCCCTTGGGCTTGCCGGTGGAACCGGAGGTGTAGAGGATGAACAGGGCTTCTTCAGCACCCATTTCCTTCGGCGCGCAGACGCTGCCAGCGACCTTCATCAGGTCTTCGTACCAGATGTCGCGATGCTGGTTCCACTTGATGTCGGAGCCGGTGCGTTTGACCACGATGATCTTCTGCACGCTGGCGGTTTCCGGGTTGGTCAGCGCATCGTCGACGTTGGCTTTCAGCGGCACCTTGCGGCCACCACGCAAGCCCTCGTCGGCGGTGATCACCACCTTGGACTTGCAGTCGATGATGCGGCCAGCCAGCGCTTCCGGGGAGAAGCCGCCAAAAACCACGGAATGGATGGCGCCGATGCGCGCGCAGGCGAGCATCGCCACCACGGCTTCGGGAATCATCGGCATGTAGATGGTGACGACGTCACCACGGTGCACGTCCTGCCCACGCAGGGCGTTGGCGAACTTGCTCACCTCTTCGTGCAGTTGGCGATAGGTGATCTCGCGGTGCTCGGAAGGATCGTCGCCTTCCCAGATGATCGCGACCTGGTCACCACGCTCTTCCAGATGACGGTCGAGGCAGTTGTAGGAGACGTTCAGGGTGCCATCGGCGTACCACTTGATATCGACGTGGTGGTCATCGAAGGTGGTTTGCTTGACCTTGGTGTAGGGCTTGATCCAGTCGATCCGCTTGCCCTGCTCGCGCCAGAAACCCTCGGGGTTGACCACGGACTGTTGGTACATGGCCTTGTACGTGGCCTCGTCAGTGAGGGTCCGCGCGGCCACTTCGGGACGCACAGGGTAAAGAGACGCAGCACTCATGGAATCACCTCGACGGGGAGTTGTTTTTGTATGGTGCCTTTTGTATCCCCCGACCCTTCGTGAGGCCATTCGACCATGGTCTTACCGCTCTAAGACCATCGTCTTGAAGCCCTGCCTGGCATATGGCGAGCCAATTCGACAGCGTCATGGATACGTCGAGGCGCGCAGATAAAAAAACCGGCACAAGGCCGGGCGCAGAGGTAGACACAATTGCTCAGCTCATCCCCAGCCAGTTCGGCAGGGCCATGGACACGGCCGGGATGTAGGTGATGATCATCAGGAAGCTCAGCAGCAGGGCTTCCATTTCCTTGCCATCGCCATACAGCGAAGAGTTGGCATAGACATCGACCTTGACCTTGCCGGCCAGGCGCTCCTCTACCAGCTTCTTGAACAGCAGCGCACCCTGGCCCTTCGGCGTGCTGTCGGCGGTGATATGGGAGAACTTGATCAAGATAGGATCGGCTGCGTGTGCCGAGAGTGCGCCGAGAGTGCGCAACCGGCAAGCACACCGGCCAGGCCACGACGGACGAAATAAAACTTCATGGAAGGCTCCTGTTGTTTTTGTCTGAGCGTCGAGGGAGAAACCCTTCGATTGGCCCGGACTCTACTGCGCCCTCCCCCCGCCTGAAATTCACATTTGAACAACCGAGCCTTCGGCATTCACGAAGGCAGTGTTGAAAGATCCTCTGTTGATGAGCTGTTACGCAGATGGTCGAGCATCTGCTTCGCGGTCAGCGAAAGGTTGTCCTGGTTACGCACCGCCACCTTGAGTTCGCGCCGAGCCCAGGGATCGTGCAGCGGGATCACTCGCACATCGAGCGCCGGCAAATAGGTACGCACCGCCAGGTCCGGCAACACACCGACGCCCATACCGGTGTGGATCATCCGGCAGATGGCTTCGAAGCTGCGTACCTGAATACGCAGGCGCAGGGCCACGCCCTGGCTCTGCGCCGAATGCTGCAACAGGCCATGTAATGAGGCGTCCTGCTGCAGGCCGATGAAATCGAAGCCTACCGCCTCGCGCAGGAACAGGCCGTCGCGTTCGGCCAGTGGATGCTCATGCGGGGTGACCAGCACCAGCTGGTCGTGACGGTAGGTGAACACCTGCAGATCCTCGGCCGGCACATGCCCGGCGAAGATGCCGATATCGGTCAGGCCCTCGCGTACGGCGCGGATGGTCTCGCTGCTGACCCGCTCCTCCAGGTCGATCTTCACCTGCGGGTGCAGGCGGCTGAAACTGGCCAGATCCTCGGGCAGAAATTCGATCACCGCCGAGGTGTTGGCGTGAATGCGCACATGGCCCTTGACCCCTTCACTGAACTCACTGAGGTCGGCGTTGAGCTGTTCGAGGTTGTCCATCATGTTGCGCGCGTGGTGCAGCAATGCATGGCCGGCCGGAGTCAGTTCGACGCCCTTGAGCTGGCGATAGAGCAGCGCGATGCCGAGCTGGTTTTCCAGGTCGCTGACGCGCTTGCTCACCGCCGCCAGGGCCAAGTGCTCGCGCTCGGCAGCGCGGGTCAGGCTGCGCTCATCGGCGATGGCGACGAACAGCTTGAGGGTGACGAAATCGATGCGGCGCATGAGGGTCTCCATTTCGTGCCTGGCGAAGCGAAGCTACCAGAAAGCTGATTTACAGCATGCCACTTCGTGATACGCGAAGCCTAGCTTGACCATTGGGCAATTGTCGGCACCGCGCCGCTGCGCCATTCTGCGCACCACGAGAAACGCACAGGCAAATCAGGTGCAGCCATGACTCAAAACAACACCCGCAACATGGCCCTGCAGGGGCTCAAGGTGATCGAGATGGGCCAGCTTATCGCCGGTCCCTTCGCCAGCAAACTGCTCGGCGAATTCGGCGCCGACGTGATCAAGATCGAGCCGCCGGGCGTCGGCGACCCACTGCGCAAATGGCGCAAGATCAAGGACGGCACCTCGCTCTGGTGGCACGTGCAGTCGCGCAACAAGCGCTCGCTGACCCTCGACCTGAAGCAGGCCGAAGCCCAGGACATCGTGCGCAAGCTGGTGGCCGAGGCCGATGTGCTGGTGGAGAACTTCCGCCCCGGCACACTGGAAGGCTGGGGCCTGGGCTATGAGGCGCTGAAGGCGATCAACCCGCGGCTGATCATGCTGCGCATCTCCGGCTATGGGCAGACCGGCCCCTACCGCGACCTGCCAGGTTTCGGCGTGATCGGCGAAGCCATGGGCGGCCTGCGCCACCTTTCCGGCTACCCCGGCCAGGCACCGGTACGCGTGGGCATCAGCATCGGCGACTCGCTGTCCTCGCTGTACGGTGTGATTGGCGTGCTGCTGGCCCTGCAGGAGCGTGCGCGCAGCGGCGAAGGCCAGGAAATCGACGTGGCACTGTACGAGTCGGTATTCGCCATGATGGAAAGCCTGATCCCCGAATACGACGCCTTCGGCTACGTCCGCGAGCCGGCCGGCAGCGCCCTGCCCGGTATCACGCCGTCCAACTCCTACCCCTGCAACGACGGCAGCTACGTGCTGATCGCCGGCAATGGCGACAGCATCTACAAGCGCCTGATGAGCCTGATCGGCCGTGACGACCTGGGCAACGACCCGCGCCTGGCGCAGAACGACGGACGCAGCCAGCATGCCGAGCTGATTGACGGCGCCATCGCCGAATGGACCACGCAGCGTGGCCGCGATGAGGTGATCGAAGCGCTCAAGAGCGCCCGCGTGCCGGCCGGCTACCCTTACACCGCCGCCGATATCGTCAGCGACCCGCACTACCTGGCGCGGCAGATGATCGAGCAGGTGCAGACCAGCGTCGGCCCGCTCAAGGTGCCGGGCGTACTACCGAAGCTCAGCCGCACGCCAGGCCGTATCGGCACCGGCGGCCCGCAGCTCGGAGAGCACAACGACGACATCCTCGCCGGGCTTGGTCTGAGTGCTGAGCAGGTCGCTGGGCTGCGCGAACGCGGGATCATCTAGCCAGATGGCTGCAGATAGTTCCCACGCTCTGCTGCGTGGGAACTCAGCCCAGGACGCTCCGCGTCCACCCCTTAGAGCAGACGACGCAGAGCGTCTGCCGGATGCATTCCCACGCGGACGGTTCGACGTGGGAACGATCAAAGATTGAGGATTACCCATGAGCAAACGCCTTTATATCCAGGACGTCGCCACCCGTGACGGCTTCCAGATCGAAGCGTCCTTCGTGCCCACCGAAGACAAGATCGCCCTGATCGACCGCCTGTCCCACACCGGCCTGGCCAAGATCGAGGTCACCTCCTTCACCTCGCCCAAAGCCATCCCCAACCTGCGCGATGCCGAAGAGGTGATGCGCGGCATCCAGCGCGTGGCTGGCGTGGAATACACCGTGCTGGTGCCCAACGTGAGGGGCTGCGAGCGCGCGTTGTCGTGCGAAGTGGATGAGATCAACCTGGTGATGTCGGCCAGCGACACCCATGGCCTGGCCAACCTGCGCATGACGCCGGAGCAATCGCTGGCGCAGTTCGCCGAGATCATCGAGGTGACGCGTGGCAGCGGCGTGCTCATCAACACCTCGCTGTCGACCACCTTCGGCTGCCCGTTCGAGGGCGAGGTGCCCGAGACGCGCGTATATGAACTGACCGAGCGTCTGCTGGAGATCGGCGTACAGGCCGTGACCCTGTGCGACACCACCGGCATGGCCGACCCGGCACAGGTCGAGCGTATCTGCCGCGAGGCCCTGCAGCGCTGGCCCGAAGCAGTATTTACCGCGCATTTTCACAACACCCGTGGCATGGGCCTGGCCAATGCACTGGCGGCGCTGAATGCTGGCATCGACCGCTTCGACGCCTCGCTCGGCGGCCTTGGCGGCTGCCCCTACGCGCCGGGTGCCAGCGGCAATATCTGCACCGAGGATCTGGTGCACATGTTCCAGCGCATGGGCCTGGACACCGGCGTGAACCTCGATGCCCTGCTCGACGCCGCCGCCACCCTGCCCGACCTGATCGGCCACGAGGTGCCGGGCGCCATCCTCAAGGCGGGCAAATCCGATCGCCGCTATCCCAAGCCGAAGTGGATGCAGGAGGCCGGGCTCTGAGGTTCGGCTACCAAATCGCGGCTAAAGCCCCTCGCACAAGATAGCGTCGGTCCGTCTGCATACCACTTTCATCGCCTGCCCCCGAAGGCTAAGCCCAAAAGCACGGAGTTGATGCTTATCGTGGGAGTCGCGCCCCGCGACGAATGCCATGGCCAACGCTAAAGTCACTCAATGGCTGCAATCGCTTCGCCCCGAGGCGGAGCTCCTACACGGGTAATGAGGTCACACCGTCGCGGCGTTAGGGTCTGCGCCGAGTTGCAACAGCCAATTGCGGTCAGGGGCTGACAAAATAATGTGGGAGGGGCTTTAGCCGCGACGCCCTCATTCGACATGAAAACGCCCGGCACAAGCCGGGCGTTTTCATGCCAGGGGGAACACTCAGCCCTGGTTGGACTTCTCTGCCGCCTGGATCAGCTCGGCGCCGATCTCCTTCTCGAACTTCTGCCACACCGGGCGCATCGCCTCACGCCATTCGGCGCGCTGCTGCGGGGTCAGCTCGATGATCTCGGTGGTGCCAGCCTTGGCAATATCCTCTTTGGCTGTGCGGTTGAGTTCGTCAGCCTGCTTGTTCACCTCGACGGAAACCTCGGCCATGATGGTTTCCAGCTCGCTGCGCACGTCATCCGGCAGGCCCTTCCAGAATTTGGTGTTGGTGATCACCATGTAGTCGATCAGGCCATGGTCGGACTCGGTCATGTACTTCTGCACCTCGTGCACCTTCTGGCTGAAGTAGTTCGACCAGGTGTTCTCGGTGCCGTTGACCACGCCGGTCTGCAGGCCCTGATAGACCTCGGCAAAACTCATCTTGCGCGGGTTGGCGCGCACCGCCTTGAACTGTTCCTCCAGCACCGCCGACGCCTGCACGCGGAACTTCAGACCCCGGGCATCGGCCGGATCGCGCAGCGGCTTGTTGGCCGACATCACCTTCAGACCGTTGTGCCAGTAGGCCAGGCCAGTGATGTTCTTGTCTTCCATTGAGGTCAGCAGCCCACGACCCTCCGGGCTGGCCTGGAAGCGATCGACCGCCTCCATGTTGTCGAACAGAAATGGCAGGTCGAAGATCTGCATCGGTTTGGCGTACTGCTCGAACTTGGCCAGCGACGGCGCCAGCATCTGCACGTCGCCGAGCAGCAGCGCCTCCATTTCCTTGCCGTCGCCAAACAGCGACGAGTTGGGGTAGACCTCTACCTTCACCCGGCCTGGCAGGCGCTCTTCGGCCAGTTGTTTGAGCAGCAGCGCGCCCTGCCCCTTGGGTGTGTTGTCTGCCACCACATGGGCGAACTTGATCAGGATGGGCGCATCGGCAGCCTGAGCCAGGCCTGCACAGGACATAATGGCGGCGCAGGCGAGCGCCTTGGCGGTGAGTTTGAACATGACGTTACCTCATTGTTTTTGTAGGTTGGTACGTGGTTACAAGGTGGCTGACTGCCTTGGCAGCCAGCCGTTTTTTGTAGGAGCCGGCTTGCCGGCGATCGGCTGAGAAGCATCGCCCGCAAGCGGGCTCCTACGGTTCTCCTGCGCGTTGCAGCAGACGACGAGCGCGACCGAGTACGGGGGCGTCGACCATCTGGCCGTCGACCACGAAGACTCCGTCGCCGCGGCTGGCTGCCGTCATCACCCGGCGCGCCCAGGCCAATTCCTGGTCGGTCGGGCGCAAGGCGTCGTGGACGAGCGCCACCTGAGTCGGGTGGATGCAGAGCAAACCGTCGAAGCCCATGTCGCGGGCATCGCGCGTCGTGCGGGCAAGGCCGTCGCGGTCCTCGATGGCGGGAAATACGCTGTCGAGCGGTGCGGCCAGGCCGGCCGTGCGCGAATGCAGCAGCAAGGCATAACGGGCCTGGTCGAGGATGCGTTCGGCCGCGGCGCTGCCGCTGCTCAGGCCCAGGTCCAGCCCCAGGTCGAGGGCGCCGAAGGACAGGCGCTCGACGCCTTCGCTGCGGGCGATCTCCGCCAGCGCCAGCAGCCCCGCTGCACTCTCGATGATCGGCCACACCGGCTTGCCGCAGGCCGCCACACGCGCCACCTGCGCAGCACTTTCCACCTTGGGCAGCAGCACGCCGATGACACCGGCATGACGGCCGCACAGTTCGATATCGGCGCCATGGCCGGCATGCTCTGGCGCGTTGATGCGCACCAGCAAGCGAGCCTCTGGATTGGCGGTGAGAAAGCCATCGAGATGGGCGCGGGCCTCGACCTTGAGGCTCTCCTGCACGGCGTCTTCCAGGTCGACGATGACCGCGTCGGCACCGACGGCGAGCGCCTTGGGGATGCGCTCCGGGCGGCTCGCCGGCACGAACAGGGCGCTGCGAATGATCTGTGAATTCATACCTTGCCCCGTAGGGTGCGCCGTGCGCACCAGCTTCTGGATTCATCGGTGCGCACAGCGCACCCTACGCAACGACACGCAACCGGATTGAATCCGCAAACAGGCGAGTTCATACCGCCCCCTGTTCATGCAGGCGCTGGATATCGCCAGCGGCATAACCCAGCTCGGCGAGCAACGCATCGGTGTGCTGGCCCAACGCCGGGATGGCATCCATGCGCGGTTCGAAGGCGCTGTTGCGCCCCGGCGGCAACAGCGCCGGCAGGCTGCCGCTGGGGCTGTCGACCTGGCGCCAACGCTGGCGCGCTTCGAGTTGCGGGTGAGCCCAGACGCCAGCCATGTCGTTGACCTGGGCATTGGCGATCTGCGCCAGCTCCAGGCGCTCGATGACCTGCGCCGTACTCATGCGCGAGAAGGCTTCGACGATCAGCGCACGCAGTTCGGCGCGGTTGGCCGAGCGCTTGAAGTTGGCCGAGAAGCGCTCGTCGCCAGCCAGCTCCGGCTGCTCCAGCACCTTGGCGCAGAACGCCTGCCACTCACGCTCGTTCTGCAGGCCGAGCATCACCGTACCGCCGTCGCCAGCCGGGAACGGGCCGTAGGGGTAGATGGTCGAGTGCGCGGCGCCAGCGCGCGGCGGCGGCGTGGCGCCGTCGTAGGCGTAGTACAGCGGGTAGCTCATCCACTCCACCAGGCTTTCCAGCATCGATACGTCGACGCGGCTGCCGATACCGGTCTTGCCGCGCAGCATCAGAGCCGACAGCACGCCGGTGTAGGCGTACATGCCGGCGGCGATATCGGCGATGGAGCAGCCGGCCTTGGCCATCTCCTCCTCGCCCGCGCCGCCG
This sequence comes from Ectopseudomonas oleovorans, assembly GCF_003052605.1. Lineage (GTDB taxonomy): Bacteria > Pseudomonadota > Gammaproteobacteria > Pseudomonadales > Pseudomonadaceae > Aquipseudomonas > Aquipseudomonas oleovorans_A. Next base: position 20,708 of record NZ_QASO01000050.1, read on the forward strand.
GTAACGGAGAGAAAGCCGCCCTCGCTCTGGATCAGCAAGTCGTAGGCCTTCTTCTGCTCGTACGGGCCGCCCTCGCCATAGCCGGAGATGTCGCAGACGATCAGTTGCGGGAAGCGCTCGTGCAGCGCCTCGAACGACAGGCCCATGCGCGCGGCGGCGCCCGGCGCAAGGTTCTGCACCAGCACGTCGGCCTTGGCCAGCAGGCTGCCGAGCACCTGCATGGCGTCGTCCTGCTTGAGGTCGAGGGTCAGGCTTTCCTTGGAACGGTTGGTCCACACGAAGTGCGAGGCCAGGCCATTGACGCGCTCGTCATAACCACGGGCGAAATCGCCACTGCCGGGACGCTCGACCTTGATCACCCGAGCGCCGAGGTCGGCGAGCTGGCGGGTGCAGAACGGCGCAGCGATGGCGTGCTCCAGGCTGACCACGGTGATGCCATCCAGTGGCCGGGGTTGTTGTGCGTTGTTCATGTCCATGTCCTCGGTCAGGCCAACTGGCTCAGGTCGTCGGTTTCGCGCAGGCGCCAGACCCGCTCGATCAGCACGCCGGCCTCATCGCTGCTGCGCTGGCCGGCGAAGGCCAGCAGGCGGCGGAACTTGTCTTCCAGCTCGGAGCGGCTGAGGGTGTTGCCGGGGTCGCCCTTGGGTTCATCGATGGCGCCACGCAGGGTGCGGCCATCGGTGGTGATCACCTCGACGCGGCCCAGCCAGCGCTGCGGGTAAGCCACATCCACCTCCGGGTCCAGGCGCATCTGCACCTTGTCGCGGAAGGCGGCCACGGCCGGGTCCTGCAGCGCCAGGTTGGCGAACTCGGTCAGTTGCGCGCTGCCATGTACGGCGATCAGGCCGAGCACGGTGCCCATGGAGAACTTGGCCTGGTGCACGGTCTGCGGCACGGTCACGCGGCCGAGCACATCGATGGCGCCTTGATGCACACGGGCGATGACTCGCTCGATCTGCTCGTGGCGCAGACCTTCGCGCTGCATCAGGTCGAGCAGCGCGTCAGCCGCCGGATGGGTATGGCGGCAGGAGGCGTGGAACTTGAACGAGGTCTCCACCAGCGCCCAGCGCCGGCCGAGACGGTCCGACAGCTTGCTTGGATTGGCGTCACTGGACATGCCCGCAGCCATGCCCTGCTCGCCTTCGAGAATGTTCTGCGCGCCGGTCAGGCCCTGCTCGGTGAAGTACGCGGCGAGCAGACCGTCGGCCGCCGCCTTGGCGGTGTGCAGCTGCTTGGAATCGGCGGCATCGCGCAGGAACTCCCACAAGCCTGCAGCCTGGGTACCGGCATTACCGAGCAGGTGGATGAACTGCTGCTGGTCGAAGTCCAGCAGCTTGCCCACGGCCACCGCAGCGGCCAGGGTGCCGACCGTGGCCGTGGTGTGAAAGATGCGGTAGTGCGAGCGACCAAGGAATTCGCCGATGCGAATGCCCGCCTCGTAGCCGGCCACCGAGGCCAGCAGCAGCTCGCGCCCGGACTTGCCGAGATCCTGCGCCGCCGCCAGGGCGGCCGGGAACACCACGGTGGCCGGGTGCAGCACCGAGCTGTTGTGCAGGTCGTCCTGCTCCACCAGATGAGACGACGCACCGTTGACCAGGGCGGCGAAGTACGCCGAGGTGCCGCGGCCGTTGACCAGGATGCGCGCCGGGCCGTCGGCCGGGCCCATCCGCTGCGCATAGGCCTCGAACAGCGGGATCGGCCGCGCGCCCTCGCTGGCTATGGCCGAACCCAGCCAGTCGAGGAACAGGTCTTCGGTGCGGTCCAGCACGTGGCCAGGAATCTGCTCGTAGGACAGCTCGGCAAGGAACGCGGCCAGTTGTTGAGTATGTTTGCTCATGGTCGCGGCCTCAGAAACTGCGTGGCAGCTCGAGCAGGTGCTCGGCTACATAAGAGAGGATCAGGTTGGTCGAGATCGGCGCCACCTGGTACAGGCGGGTTTCGCGGAACTTGCGCTCGACGTCGTATTCGTTGGCGAAGCCGAAGCCGCCATGGGTCTGCAGGCAGGCGTTGGCCGCCTCCCAGCTGGCCTTGGCCGCCAGGTACTTGGCCATGTTGGCCGCCGCCCCGGCGTTGCGCCCGGCGTCGTATTCCTCGCAGGCGCGCCAGCGCATCAGGTCGGCAGCCTCGATCTCGATATGCGCCTCGGCGATGGGGAACTGCACGCCCTGGTTCTGGCCGATGGGCCGACCGAACACCACACGATCGCGGGCGTACTGCGCGGACTTCTCGATAAACCAGCGACCATCGCCGATGCACTCGGCGGCGATCAGCGTGCGCTCGGCATTCAGGCCGTCGAGGATGTAACGGAAACCTTTGCCTTCTTCACCAATCAGGCTGCTGGCGGGAATCTCCAGGTTGTCGAAGAACAGCTCGTTGGTCTCGTGATTGACCATGTTGGCGATCGGCTGCACGGTCAGGCCGTTGCCGATGGCTTCACGCAGGTCGACCAGGAAGATCGACATGCCTTCGGACTTGCGCTGCACCTCGGCCAGCGGCGTGGTGCGCGCCAGCAGGATCATCAGATCGGAATGCTGGACGCGCGAGATCCACACCTTCTGCCCGTTGATCACGTACTTGTCGCCCTGACGCACGGCGGTGGTCTTGATCTTGGTGGTGTCGGTGCCGGTGGTCGGCTCGGTGACGCCCATCGACTGCAGGCGCAGCTCGCCGCTGGCCAGCTTGGGCAGGTAGTAGCGCTTCTGCTCTTCGCTGCCGTTACGCAGCAGGGTGAACATGTTGTACATCTGCCCGTGGATGGTGCCGGAGTTGCCGCCGCAGTGGTTGACTTCCTCGAGGATCACCGAGGCCTCGGCCAGACCCAGGCCCGAGCCGCCGTACTCTTCCGGGATCATCGCCGACAGCCAGCCGGCCTCGGTCATGGCCGTGACGAAGGCTTCCGGGAAACCCCTCTCCTCATCGATCTTGCGCCAGTATTCGGCGGGAAACTCCGCACAGAGGGCGCGCACGCCTTCGCGGATAGCGTTGAGTTCTTCGTTATTGTTGTGGTTCATCAGTCGCCCTCGGGTCGTGCGCTATTTGCTATGTAGGAGCCCGCTTGCAGGCGATGCTCTTCGTTTTTGATCGCCCGCAAGAGCTAGCCGCCCGCCGGGCTCCTACGGATCAGTGTTTGCCGTCAGAAATCAGTCGAATTGCACCTCGGCTCGCTGCGCCAGGCCGGCCTCGTTGCCCGCCCACAGCTCGGCCTGGCCCTCGCCGCTGATGCGCCCACCGACCTCGAACGGCTGCGGCGCAATCAGCGGGCGCAGGCCGCGATAGGCGAAATGACGCAGGCGCGCCTGCGGGTTGGCGCGGCAGAAGGCGCGCAGGTTCAGGGTGGCGATCAGCGGGCCGTGCACCACCAGGCCGCTGTAGCCTTCGGTTTCGGTGACGTAGGGCCAGTCGTAATGGATGCGGTGGCCGTTGAAGGTCACTGCGCTGTAGCGAAACAGCAGCGTGCTGGACGGCGTGACCGCCTCGCGCCAGTCACCAGCGACCAGCGGCTCGCCGCTGCTGGCCTTGGGCGGGCTGGGCTCGCGGTAGACGATGTCCTGCTCTTCGCGGATGGCCAGTTGGCCGTCCTGCAGATAGTCGTGCTGCACGGTGACGAACAGCAGCGCGCCGGTGCGGCCGTGCTTTTCCTCGATGTGCTTGATGGTCGATACCCGGCTGGCTTCGCCACCCACCCGCAGCGGCTGGATGAACTCGATACGGCCGCCAGCCCACATGCGGTTGCGATTGTCGGCCGGCGGCAGAAAGCCACCACGCGCCGGATGGCCGTCCTCGCCCAGACCGTTCTCGGCGACCGGCTCTTGAAAAAACGCCCAGTGCCACAGCGGCGGCAGCGCCTCGCCATGGGCCGGCGTGGCTTCGCCGAAGGTGGCGGCGATGCGCTTGACCAGGTTGCGGCTGAGTTGGTCGTGGACTTCTTCACTACGACCGATCCAGGCGGAAAAAGCAGAATCACTCATGGGGCAGGTTCCAGCTCGGTTCTTGTGTGAGCTGGAGCATGCGATGCTGCACGCGTTCAGAGAATCCGCATTTATTTAAACCAGCGTTCGGATATGCTTAACACGAATCCTGTAGGAGCCCGCTTGCGGGCGATGCTTTACAGATCGCCAGTGATCGCCCGCAAGCGGGCTCCTACGAATGACCTCAGGAAATGGCCACCATGCATTTCGATCTGCCCGACCTGCGCCTGTTCATCCACATTGCCGAGTCGCCAAGCCTGACCCAGGGCGCGCGCAAGGCGTTTCTCTCGCCGGCCGCCGCCAGCGCGCGGATCAAGTCACTGGAAAGCCAGCTCGGCAGCCGCCTGCTGTATCGCGACAGCCGTGGCGTCGAGCTGACCCCGGCCGGCCAGCGCCTACTGCAGCACGCGCGGCTGATCATGCGCCAGGTGGATTATCTGAAGAGCGAATTCACCGAATACGGCACCGACGCAGCAGGGCATATCCGCATCTTCGCCAACACCACGGCAGTGACCGAATTTCTCCCTGAGGTGCTGGCCGGTTTTCTCGCCGAACGTCCCGGCGTTACCGTCGACCTGCAGGAGCGTCTGAGCCGCGATATCGTCCGTGGCGTACTCGATGGCGCGGCGGATCTCGGCATCATCGCCGGCCCGGTGCAGGCGCCAGGTTTGCAGGTGCTGCACTTCAGCACAGACCGCCTGGTGCTGGCCGTGCCGCTGGGCCATGCCCTGGCGCAGCGGCAGTCGGTGAGTTTCGCCGACACTCTCGCCTACCAGCACATCGGCCTGCACGAAGGCAGCACCCTACTGAGTTTTTTGCGTGAGCAAGTGGAAGAACTCGGCGGCAACCTGGCCCTGCGCATCCAGGTCTCGAGCTTCGAGGCGATCTGCCGGATGATCGAAGGCGGCGTCGGCATCGGTATCATTCCCGAGTCGGCCGCACGCCGGCACAGCCGCACCATGCAACTGGCCATCCTGCAACTGGACGAAGCCTGGGCGGTGCGCGAGCGCAGCATGCTGGTCCGTGAGCTGGATGCGCTGCCGGGCAGCGTACGCGCGCTGATCGACCGGCTGAACCAGGGCGTGTAGCGCCAGGTAAAATTCCGGGCAAAAAAAGGGCGACCAAATTGGTCGCCCGCCCATTCAAGGCACTCCTCGAAAGGAATGCGGAAACGCTTGCACCCAAATCACGCAGGATGATCGGGACGGCCTCAGTGTCGCCGCCGGTGCCTGCCCTGCCTATTGCACCAAGGTCGTAGGGCACGTGACCAATGGCGGGCCATACTCCGACAACATTTCGCCGGCCATGGAGACGCCATGAACACCGAGCACCTCGCCCTGTTGCAGCAGGCGCCAGCCAGCACTCACGACGATGACACCTGGGCCAGGCTGTGCTGCGAACAAGCCCTGCTGGCACTCGAAGAAGGTTGTTATGCGGTCGGCGCACTGCTGGTGGATGGCGCAGGTGAATTGCTGTGCAGCGCTCGCAACCAGGTGTTCACCTCGACTTACAGCAGCGCCGCCCACGCCGAGATGCAGGTGCTCGACCAGCTCGAAAGCGAACATGCGCAAGTCGACCGCCGAGGTCTGACCCTGTACGTCAGCCTCGAACCCTGCCTGATGTGCTACGGCCGTATCCTGCTGGCCGGCATCACCCGCGTACGCTACCTGGCGCGTGACCGTGACGGCGGATTCGCCCTGCGTCACGGCCGCCTGCCTCCGGCCTGGGCCAATCTCGCTTCCGGCCTTGCGGTGGTTCAGGCCAAGGTCGATCCCTACTGGCTCGACCTAGCCGAGCAACTGATCGAGCGCCTGCAAGACCGACGAGCCATGCGCGAGCGCGTGCTCGCGGCATGGCGCGGCGGTCGTTGAAAACCGTAGGGGGCGCCGTGCGCACCCAAAATCGCAGACATCAACCAGAGCTAGCGGAGCGTTGGTGCGCGCGGCGCACCCTGCGTCTACTCCTTGCCCAACCCGTGCTGCCGTAGCTTGTTGGCGATGGTGGTATGGGAGACACCGAGGCGCTTGCCCAACTGACGGCTGCTCGGGTGATCGCGGAACAGCCGCTCCAGCACCGCCTTCTCGAAGCGGCCGAGGATATCGTCGAGGTTGCCGTCGACAGAGAACTCACCGAGCGGCTGTGGCGCGCCGTAGTCCGGCAGGCGGATATGCTCGGCCTTTACCGTACCGCCATCGCACAGCGACACCGCCTGGAACAGCACGTTTTCCAGTTGCCTCACGTTGCCCGGCCAATGATAATGGGCCATGCGCTCGAAGGCCTGCGGCGCCAGTTTCGGCAGCGCACAACCGATCTGCCGGCTGGCGGAATCGAGAAAGTGCTCGACCAAAGGTGCCAGGCCATCGAGGCATTCGCGCAGCGGCGGGATATGCAGGCTGAGCACGTTAAGGCGGTGGTAGAGATCCTGACGAAACTCGCCATGGGCGCAGAGTTCGGACAGATCGACCTGGGTGGCGCAGATCACTCGCACGTCCAGGTACACCTCCTCGTCGCTGCCCACACGGCGGAAGCAACCATCCTGCAGAAAGCGCAGCAGCTTGGCCTGCAGACGCGGGCTCATCTCGCCGACGCCATCGAGAAACAGCGTGCCGCCTGCAGTCAGCTCCAACAGTCCGAGCTTGCCTTCCGGGCGCGCGCCTTCGAAAGCACCGGGGCCGTAGCCGAACAGCTCGGTCTCAGCCATGGACTCTGGTAACCCTGCGCAGTTAAGTGCCATGAACGGCGATTGCCCGCGCGGGCTGGCCAGGTGACAGGCGCGCGCCAGCAGCTCCTTGCCGGTGCCGGTTTCGCCCTCGATCAGCAGCGGCGCGTCCAGCGGCGCCATACGGCGCGCTTCCTTGACTACCGCGGCCATCACCTTGGAGCTCTGGAAGATCGAGTCGAAGCCGCGCAGCTCCTGCTTGCGCACGTGGTAGATGCGCTCGCCGACGCGGTCGGCGCGGTGCAGGGTCAGCACCGCGCCGGCCAGCGCCTCGCTGTCGTCGTGCTCGTTCTGCAACGGCGCGATATCGGCGAGAAACACATCGCCCTTGATCTTCACCCGCAGGCCGTTGATCCGCGCCTTGTTGGCGCGCACCAACTCGGGCAGGTCGAAGTCCTCGGCATAACGCGACAGCGCCATGCCCGGCACCTCGTCGACGCGCACGCCGAGCAGCTGCGCGGCGCTGCGATTGGCGGCGACGATGCTGCCGCCCATGTCGATCGACAGCACCGGGAAATCCAGCGCACCGAGCAGCGCGTTGAGCTCCAGATGACGGCGCTCGCTGGGCATCAGGCCGACGCGCTTGACCCCGAACACCCCGGGGATGGCCTCGAATTTGGGCCGCAGCGACTGGAACTGCAGGTTGATCAGGTTCGGGCAGTGCAAGTAGATGGCGTTGCCCTGCTCGCCGCCCACTTCGCCGCGGGCGACATTGATGCCGTAGTCGACCAGCAGGTTGAGGATGTCACGCAGGATGCCAACACGGTTTTGGCAGTGGACCTTGATACGCATGGCTCAGGCTCTTGTTGTTATGGCCGCCGCCAGGTCGCTGAAATCGACGATGGCAGCATAATTTCCGTCAAGAATATGTGACACCAAAACCAACCAGCAAGCTGGATATTCGCCATTCCGGCAAAATCGTAATCAAAATTTTACAGTTTCTGGACCCTGCGTAAGGCACCGCCTCTCACTCGCCTGCTTTCAACCCGAGCAATCAGCGGCATGCTCGGGTCAAGACAAGAACAACAGCCCCCAGAAGGAGGCAGCGATGAAGAGTACGCAGTACCTGGCCCGGGAACCGGACGAGAGTGGCTTTATCCATTACCCGGAAAGCGAGCATCAGGTGTGGAATACCCTGATCACCCGCCAGCTGGAGGTGATCGAGAATCGCGCCTGCCAGGAATACCTGGACGGTATAGAGCAACTCGGCCTGCCCATGGAGCGCATTCCGCAGCTCGGCGAGATCAACCGTGTGCTCGAAGCCAGCACCGGCTGGCGCGTGGCGCGGGTTCCGGCGCTGATCCCGTTCCAGACCTTCTTCGAGCTGCTGGCCAGCAAGCAGTTTCCCGTCGCCACCTTCATCCGCACGCCCGAGGAGCTGGACTACCTGAAGGAACCGGACATCTTCCACGAGATATTCGGCCACTGCCCAATGCTCACCAACCCCTGGTTCGCCGAATTCACCCACACCTACGGCAAGCTCGGCCTTCAGGCCACGAAAGAGCAGCGCGTCTATCTGGCGCGGCTGTACTGGCTGACCATCGAATTCGGCCTGCTCGACACCCCAGAGGGCCGGCGCATCTACGGTGGCGGCATCCTCTCCTCGCCGAAGGAAACTCTCTACGCGCTGTCCGACGTGCCCGAACACCAGCCCTTCGATGCACTCGAAGCGATGCGCACGCCGTATCGCATCGACATCCTGCAGCCGGTGTACTTCGTCCTGCCCGAGCTCAAGCGCCTGTTCGAGCTGGCTCAGGAAGACATTATGGCGCTGGTGCATCAAGCCATGGCGCTCGGCCTGCACGCGCCGAAATTTCCGCCGAAAGCCGCGTAGACCGTGACGGCCCATTACCAACAAATGGCGTTGCCCTATCAATTCGCCGCCCCGGCGCGAAACGATTGCGGCCTGACTCCCTTATCGGCGTTGCCCCCGCGATTCGCCGCGAGGGCGCGGCCCCTACACTCGATGATCAACTACTGTCATTACATTGTTTACCCAGGAGAACCCCAATGAGCCTTGCCCAAACCCAATGCGAAGCCTGCCGCGCCGATGCGCCGAAAGTGACCGATGAAGAACTCGCCGAGCTGATCCGCGAGATCCCCGACTGGAACATCGAGGTACGCGGCGACCATATGGAGCTGGAGCGCGTGTACCTGTTCAAGAATTTCCGCCATGCCCTGGCATTCACCAACGCCGTTGGCGCCATCGCCGAGGAAGTCGGCCATCACCCTGCGCTGCTCACCGAATGGGGCAAGGTCACCGTCACCTGGTGGAGCCACGAGATGCGCGGCCTGCACCGCAACGACTTCATCATGGCCGCGCGCACCGACGTGCTGGCCGCCAGCGCCGAGGGCCGCAAGTGAACCATTTCGCCCAGATCGCCCGCGTCCCGGGTGATCCCATCCTCAGCCTGATGGAAGCCTATCGCCTCGACAGCAACCCGGCGCGCCTGGACCTTGGCGTCGGCGTCTACAAGGACGCCCAGGGCCTGACGCCAATCCCCCACGCGGTGAAACTCGCCGAACAGCGCCTGATCGACGACGAACAAACCAAGACCTACGTCGGCGGCCATGGCGACGCCGCGTTCGGCACGCTCCTGAGCCAGCTGGTGCTGGGCGCTGACTCGGCACTGCTCGCCGAGCAGCGCGCCGGCGCGACGCAAACACCGGGTGGCACCGGCGCCCTGCGGCTGGCGGGTGATTTCATTCGTCACTGCCTGCCGGGGCGCGGTATCTGGCTGAGCGATCCGACCTGGCCAATCCATGAAACCCTGTTCGCCGAAGCCGGGCTCAAGGTCGGCCACTACCCCTACGTCGGCGCCGACAATCGCCTCGACGTCGAGGCCATGATCGCCGCCCTCACCCACCTGCCCAAGGGTGACGTGGTACTGCTGCATGCCTGCTGCCACAACCCCACCGGCTTCGACCTCACTCCGCGCGATTGGAAACGCGTGCTGGAGGTGGTCAAGGCGCGCGAACTGCTGCCGCTGATCGACTTCGCCTACCACGGCTTCGGTGATGGCCTGGAGCAAGACGCCTGGGCCGTGCGCCTGTTCGCCGCCGAACTGCCGGAGCTGCTGATCACCAGTTCCTGCTCGAAGAACTTCGGCCTGTATCGCGAACGCACCGGTGCCCTGCTCGTCTGCGCCAGCAACGCCGAAAAGCTTGCCGACATCCGCAGTCAGTTGGCCTGCATCGCCCGCAACCTGTGGTCGACGCAGCCCGCCCATGGCGCTGCGGTGGTGGCGCAGATACTCGGTGACGACGAGCTGAAAGGGCTCTGGCTGGACGAGCTGGAAAGCATGCGCCTGCGCGTCGCCAGCCTGCGTCGCGGCCTGGTCGAAGCGCTGGCACCCCACGGCCTGAGCGAACGCTTCGCGCATATCGCCGAACAGCGCGGCATGTTCTCCTACACCGGTCTGTCAGCTATACAGGTGCAACGTCTGCGCGAGGAATTCAGCGTGTACATGGTCGGCAGTGGCCGCGCCAACGTCGCCGGACTGGACGCCACACGGCTCGACCAATTGGCCAGCGCCATCGCCCAGGTCAGCCTTTGATGCAGCCAACGCAACGGGCCGGAATCGGTGCACGCACAGGTTCCGGCGCCCCGGCAGCGCGCAGCGTAGCGACTCAGAAAATACTCAACTACCGTTTATCGATAAAAATAAATCTTATAAATCAATAACTTAAACAAACAACCCGGCAGGCACTGGCCTGCTTCATGCTTGCCATCGGCGGCATAGTCCCCTAGGGTGGTTTGCATGTTGTCTCTCATTGCCCCCATCAGCTCGTTGCTGAGCGGCGTGGCTCTGCTCCTGCTCGGCAATGGTCTACTCAACACCCTCCTGACCCTGCGTGGCGTCGCCGAAGGCTACTCCACCACGATGCTCGGCCTGATCATGTCCGGGTACTTCGTCGGGTTCCTCCTCGGCACCTGGCTGGCGACTCCGCTGGTTCGACGCATCGGACATATCCGCGCGTTCGCCTGCTGCGCCGCCCTGGCTGCCATTGCCGCCCTGCTCCATCTGCTGCTGATCGATCCGTGGGTCTGGCTGCTGCTGCGTGTGCTCTACGGTCTGGCGCTGGTGACGCTGTACATGGTCATCGAGAGCTGGCTCAACGCCAAAGCGCCCAACGAGAAGCGCGGCCAAGTGTTCGCCCTGTACATGGCGGTCAACCTCGGCGCCCTGGCCCTGGCTCAGCAACTGCTGCACCTGGCCGACCCGGTGCAATTCACCCTCTTCGCCATCGCTGCCATCCTCATTAGCGCCGCGCTGATGCCCATCACCCTTACCCGCCAGGCACAGCCGAGCCTGCCCGAGACACCGCCGAGCAACCTGCGCCAACTGTGGAATATTGCGCCGCTAGCGATAGTCGCAGCCGGCCTCTCCGGCCTTGCCATGGGCGGCTTCTGGGGCATGGCGCCGGTCTATGCCAGCCTGGCCGGTTTCGATACGCCGGGCGTCGGCCTGCTGATGACCGCGACCATTCTCGGTGGCGCCCTGCTGCAATGGCCCATCGGTATCTACTCGGATCGCCACGACCGGCGCCAGGTACTGCTCTGGGTGGTGATACTGGCAGTCGCCCTGGCGCTGATCATGAGCCTGCTGCCGGCCGGCCCACTGCTGCTCGGCGCCATCTTCATCTGGGGCGGCCTGGCTTTCGCCATCTACCCCATCGCCGTCGCACAACTGATCGACCAGTTGCACAGCGACGAGATCCTCTCTGGCTCCGCCAGCTTGCTGATGGTCAATGGCATCGGCTCGGTGTGCGGCCCGCTATTGGCCGGTCTGCTGATGGAGCAGTTGGGCGCCAGCGCGCTGCCGCTGTACTTCGCTTGCACCCTCGGCCTGCTGGCCGCCTACACCTTTTACCGGCTGCGCCATGTCAGCGATCTGGTCAGCGGCGACGCTGCGCACTTCACGCCCATGCTGCGCACCAGCCCCACGGTATTGGAGCTGATGCCCGATGCGCCGCCGCACGAATCGACAGAGGAGACGATTCAGTCCTGAAGTCATAGAACCTGTTCAAAGACTCGCGAGCTAGAGCCAGGCAAGGCGAAGTCGAGCGAAGAAGCGGAGTTTACGTGCTGTAAATGAGCATTCTGAGCTCGACTTCAACGCAGCATGGCCGACGCGCAGCAGTCTTTGGACGGGTTCTTAAAGGCTGTTTCGGCAAGGCCTTGAGCCTACCCCAAGCAGCCAGAAACCCGGCCCGTCGGCCGCTCGCCACCGAGCAACGCCGCAGCGGCCACTTCTGGAGAAACAACGATGCTATTAGCTACCGACCTGGATGGAACCTTTCTCGCTGGCGACCCCGAAGATCGCCTGAGCCTCTACCAGACCATCGCCGCCCACCCCGAGATCAAGCTCGCCTATGTCACCGGGCGCAGCCTGGAGGCAGTGCTGCCGCTGCTGGCCGACCCGACACTGCCGCAGCCGGACTACATCATCGCCGACGTCGGCGCGACCCTGGTGCATGGCGACAGCCTGCAACCGATCCAGCAGTTGCAGAGTGTGGTCGATGCCCGCTGGCCCGGCGAAACCCAGGTAGCCAGCGTCATCGAGCCGTTCGGCCTGGAGCGTCAGGACGTGCCGCAGGCGCGCCGCTGCTCCTACTTCTGCACGCCTGAGCAGGCAGCCAACCCGGCGCTACGCAAGATCGCCGATGAACTGGGCTGCGACCTGCTCTACTCCGCCGAGCTGTACCTGGACTTTCTGCCCAAAGGGGTGAACAAGGGCAGCAGCCTGCAGGCCCTGGCCGACTGGCTGGAGCTGGATCACGACCAGGTGCTGGCGGCCGGCGATACGCTCAATGACCTGTCCATGCTCAGCGCCAGCTTCCATGGCGTGTGTGTCGGCCAGTCGGAAGCCGCGCTGCTGGACGCCACGCGCAGCCACTCGCGCACTCTGCACGCCAGCCGCCCTGGCTGCGGCGGCATTCTCGAAGCCTTCGCCCATTTCGGCTTCCTTGGCGAGCACGGCATCGCCGCCGAACGGCGCCAGGCCGCGCAGCCGGGTAAGGCCGAGCTGGTGATGGTCTATCATCGCCTGCCCTATGAGGAATACCGCAACGCGGCCGGCAAGCTGCAACGTCGTCGCCCGACCTCACCCAACGGCATCATTCCCACCCTGCTCAGCTTCTTCGGCGACGGCCGCCCCGGCTCCTGGGTTGCCTGGGCCGTGCACGAGGACGGCGACGAACCGTTCGACAGCCACACCACCGTGGACGCCGAGCGCTATCCCAAGCTCACCGCCGCGCGGGTCAAGCTGAGCAAGGAAGAAGTCGATATCTTCTACAAGCGCTTCTCCAAGGAAGCCTTCTGGCCGACCCTGCACACTTTCTGGGAGCGCGCCGTCTTCAACGAAGACGACTGGCAGGTATTCCTCAAGGTCAACCGCGCCTTCGCCGAACGCACCGCGCTGGAGGCCGCCGAAGGCGCCATCGTCTGGCTGCACGACTACAACCTGTGGATGGTGCCGGCCTACCTGCGCGAGCTGCGCCCGGATCTGCGCATCGCCTTCTTCCACCACACCTACTTCCCCTCGGCGGACGTGTTCAACGTGCTGCCCTGGCGCCGGCAGATCGTCGGCAGCCTGCTGCAGTGCGATTACATCGGTTTTCACATTCCACGCCAGGTGGAGAACTTCGTCGATGTGGCCCGTGGTGTATTCCCACTGAAAACCCTGGATCGACAGAACTGCGCACCGCGCTTCATCACCTACGGTTGCGCCGTCGGCCTGGAGCGCATGACCACCGCGCTGGATACCGGCACGCGCCAGGTCAAACTGGGTGCGCACCCGGTGGGGCTGGATATCGACCGCGTGCGCAATGCATTGGAGGCACCGAAGATCAAGGAGCTGATGGCCCAGCTACGCGAAGAGATGAAAGGCGTGAAGCTGATCCTCTCGGTCGAACGCCTCGACTACACCAAGGGCATCCTGGAAAAACTCAACGCCTACGAACGCCTGTTGGCCGACAACCCCGAACTGCTCGGCAAGGTCACCCTGGTAACGGTCTGCGTACCGGCCGCGCGCGAGATGACCGTCTACAACGAACTGCAAACGCAGATCGAACAGGCGGTCGGTCGCATCAACGGCCGCTTCGCCCGCATCGGCTGGACGCCTTTGCAGTTCTTCTTCCGCAGCCTGCCCTTCGAGGAAGTCAGCGCCTGGTACGCCATGGCCGACGTGATGTGGATCACCCCGCTGCGCGACGGGCTGAACCTGGTGGCCAAGGAGTTCGTCGCAGCGCAAGGCCTGCTCGGCGGGCGTGGTGTGCTGGTGCTGTCGGAGTTCGCCGGCGCGGCAGCCGAACTCAAGGGCGCCCTGCTGACCAACCCGCACGACCCGGCCGACCTGGCACAGACCTGCTACCTGGCGCTGAACCTGCCCAAGAGCGAAGCCCAGGCGCGCCTGCGCGAGCTGTTCGATATCGTCTGCTTCAACGACATTCGCCGCTGGGGCGAGGACGTCCTCGCCGGCGTACAAGTGCAGGAAGAGCCAGAACCGCTGACCTTGGCCAGTTGAGTTCGGACAGGCGATGCGCGCCGCGCACACTACTGGTCGACGTAGGGTGCGCTGTGCGCACCGACACGACTGCAGGCTTAGACGCGGAAGCGGCTGACCATGGCCTGCAACTGACCGCCCAGACGGGCTAGTTCGGCGCTGGAGGCAGCGGTTTCTTCGCTGGCGCTGGCAGTTTGTTCGGAGATGTCACGCACGCTGATCACGCTGCGGCTGATCTCCTCGGCCACGGCGCTCTGCTCTTCGGCGGCCGCCGCGATCTGCTGGTTCATCGACTGGATGTTGGACACCGCCTGGGTGATGCTGGCCAGCGACACACCGGCCTTGCGGGTCAGCTCGACGCTGCTGTCGGTGATGTCGCGGCTGGTGCGCATCGCCGCTGCCACCTGCTGAGTACCACTCTGCAAGCCGGCGATCAGCGCTTCGATTTCCTCGGTGGACTTCTGCGTACGCTGGGCCAAGCCGCGCACTTCATCGGCCACCACGGCAAACCCACGACCGGCCTCACCGGCCCGCGCCGCCTCGATGGCAGCGTTGAGCGCCAGCAGGTTGGTCTGCTCGGCCACCGACTTGATCACGTCCATCACGCTGCCGATCTTGTCGCTTTCCTGCTGCAGGCCAGTCATGGCCTCGGAGGAACGCCCCACTTCGGCAGCCAGACGCTCGATCTGCGACACCACCTGAGCCACCACCTGATCACCCTGACGCGCTTCGGCATCGGCAGCGGTCGCGGCATCGGAGGCCTGCTCGGCATTGCGCGCCACTTCCTGCACGGTGGCGGACATTTCATGCATGGCCGTGGCCACCTGATCGGTTTCCTGGCGCTGATGATTGGCACCCGCGCTGGTCTGCTCGGTCACGGCGGAAAGCTGCTCGGCAGCGCTGGCGATCTGCGCCACGCCATCGCGAATGCCGCTGATCAGCTCTCGCAGGGTGCCGGCCATCTGCGCGATGCCCTGCTGCAACATGCCCAGCTCGTCACGACGCGTGATGCGCGCCGACTCGGTCAGGTCGCCATCGGCAATACGCTGCACGGCGCCTAGGGTGTCCTGCAGCGGACGCGTGATCTGGCGCGTGATCAGCCAGGCTGCCAACACACCGAACAGCAGCGCCAGCAGCACGGCGATGATCTGCCAGGTGCGCGCCTCGGCGCTCTCGATGGCCAGACGCTCGATCTGGAACTTGTACAGGGTGTCACTGATGCGGACGATCTCGGTCTGCTGGTCGGTCATTTCCTGACGGGTGCGGGCGATATCGGCCGTGGCGCCCTTGAACGCCTGCACGGTCTGCTCGAACTGCGCCAGGGCCGCCTCGATACGGCGTACGGCTTCTTGCTGGGTGCTACCAAAAACCTGCTCCAGGGTATCCAGGCTGGCACGGGCCATGGCGATACGCTCGGACAGCGCCTGTTCGATTTGGGCATCGGGGGCGCTGTCATAACGTTCAAGCAGATAGCGCAGGCGCAACAATTCGCCATGCGTAGCGGTCAGCGCCTGCAGTTGCGGGAAGCGATTGGCGTCGTATTCCGGCAGCTGTTCGATACTGCGCCGCATCGTGGCCAGCAGCTCACTCAATTGCTGGTCTTCGACAGCGACCTGATCACGCACCTTGGCCGCTACTGCGTAGGCGGCGCGCATGCCGGCCAGAGAGCGCTGGTAGTCCTGGTTATAGCGGTCCTGCTCCTGCAGCAGCTTGACGTTCACTGGATTGGTGAAGGTGCCGAGCAATTTTTTCTGCTGCTGCAGATAGATGTCGAGGTTGGTCAGCAAACGCTCGGTGCTGGGGGCATCGCCCTTGGCCAGCATGAACTGCAGACGGGCGATCCGCAGATTGGTCAGCGTGGCGTTCAGTTGCGTAATTTCGCTCATCCAGCTGCTGCGCTGGATAACGCTGCCCAGGCCGCTCCAGGCAGTCCAGGCCAGCGCCAGGGTCAACGCCAGCACCAGGCCGAAGCCGAGAGCAAGCTTGCGGGTCACGCTGAGATTAGCGAACCAGGTGTTCATAAAAATTCTCCAACTGCGGATGTTTCAGGTTTAGCTGGAGAATTTTTTTTATTGACGCCAGCACAATGACATTACCTGACGTCACAGGCGTCCAACGCGGCACAGATTTTAAGTCGATCCGACAATCGGCAGCGACGCGTTTCAGTCCAACAGCTGCAGTGCCTCGGCGCTGCATTGCTGGATACGCGCCCAGTCGCTGTTTTCCACCCATTCGCGCTGGAACATCCAGGTACCGCCGACACACATGACGTTGGGCTGCGCCATGTAGCGCTGCAGGTTATCCAGGGTGATACCGCCGGTCGGGCAAAACCGCACGCCAGCGAACGGCCCGGCCAGCGCCTTGAGCGCCGCCACCCCGCCGCACACCTCGGCGGGGAACAGCTTGAAGCGGCGATAGCCCAGGGCGTAGCCGATCATGATCTCCGACGCACTACTGATGCCCGGCAACAGTGGCAGCGGATTGTCCAGCGCGGCCAGCAGCAGCTCGCGGGTACTGCCCGGGGTGACGATGAACTGCGCCCCAGCATCCGTGGCGGCGGCCAGCATGTCCTCGTCCAGCACGGTGCCGGCACCGACACACAGCTCAGGACGCTCGGCGCGCAGACGACGGATCGCCTCCAGGCCGTGCTCGGAACGCAGGGTCACCTCCAGCACGCGCAGGCCACCGGCAGCCAGCGCATCGGCCAGCGGCAGGATGTCCGCCTCACGGGCGATGGTGATCACCGGCATGATCCGTGCCTGGGCGCAGATGCGGTCGATCTCGGCGATTTTGTCGGCCATGCGCGCGCGCTGGCCTTGGTCGAGGCTGGTCATGTCAGGGGCACCAATAGATTTCGAGAGGGGAATGCAGGAAGGCGCGGATCGGCATGCGCGCCACCTCGCCGGGCGCCAGCGCCTCGGCCAGGGTGGCCAGCTTGGCCTGGCCCTGGATCGCAAGCAGCGGCAGGCGCGCGCCGGCCAGCAGCGGCAGGGTCAGGGTCAGGCGCTGTGCGGGCTGGCTCGGCGCCTGCATCGGCAATACCCGGCGCGAGCAGTCGGCGCGTAGCGCCAGATCGAGATTGGGGCTGTCCGGGAACAACGAGGCGGTGTGGCCGTCGTCGCCCATGCCGAGCACCAGCACGTCGATCGGCGGCAGTTCGGCAAAGGCCGCATCGGCCAACTCGGCCGCCTGCTCCAGGCTACCGGCGACCCGGTACAGGCCGAGGAACTTCGCCTCGGAGGCCGCGCCACGCAGCAGATGACGGCGCACCAGCGCCTCGTTGCTGCTGGCGTGATTGACCGGCACCCAACGCTCGTCGGCCAGGCTGACCCGCACCTGCGCCCAGGGCAGATCCTGCTGCGCCAGCGCCTCGAAGAACGACACCGGACTGCGCCCGCCGGACACCACCAGGGTCGCCTGACCGCGAACGGCGATGGCCTCACGCAAGGCATCAGCCACGCGCACGGCCAGCGCCTGAGCCATTGGTCCGGCAGCGTCATGCGTACAGGCCCGGACGCCTGGCGGCAGTTGCAGTTCAGAGATCGCCATACCAGCTCCTGCCATCACGGGTGATCAAGGCAACCGACGCCATCGGGCCCCAACTACCGGCGGTATAGGGTTTCGGCGCCTCGCCGAGCTGCTTCCAGCCGGCGATCAGCTGATCGCACCACTGCCAGGCATATTCGATTTCGTCCTTGCGCACGAACAGGTTCTGGTTGCCGCGCATCACTTCCAGCAGCAGACGTTCGTAGGCATCGGGGATGCGCGCGCTGCGGTAGGTATCGGAAAAACTCAGTTGCAGCGGACCACTGCGTAGCTGCATGCCCTTGTCCAGGCCCTGATCCTTGGTCAGCACCTGCAGGGCGATACCCTCGTCCGGCTGCAGGCGGATGATCAGCTTGTTGCCGATCAGCTGGCGTTGCTCCGGGGCGAAGATGTAGTGCGGCGGCGCCTTGAAGTGGATGACGATCTGCGACAGCTTCTGCGGCATGCGCTTGCCGGTGCGCAGGTAGAACGCCACGCCGGCCCAGCGCCAGTTGCGGATGTCGGCACGCAGGGCGACGAAGGTTTCGGTGTCGCTCTGAGTGTTGGAATTCTCTTCTTCCAGATAGCCGGGCACCGGCCGACCGTCGCTGCTGCCGGCCACGTACTGGCCGCGCACCACGCGCTGGCCAAGCTGTTCGGCGCTGATCGGCTCCAGAGCCTTGAGCACCTTGACCTTCTCGTCGCGGATGCTGTCGGCGGACAGGTCGCTGGGCGGGTCCATGGCGATCAGGCAGAGCAACTGCAGCAGGTGGTTCTGGATCATGTCGCGCAGCTGGCCGGCCTGGTCGAAATAGCCCCAACGCCCCTCGATGCCGACCTTCTCGGCCACGGTGAATTCCACGTGGGAGATGTGGTTCTGGTTCCACTGGGTTTCAAACAGGCTGTTGGCGAAGCGCAGGGCGATCAGGTTCTGCACCGTCTCCTTGCCCAGGTAATGGTCGATGCGATAGACGCGGTTCTCCGCGAACACCTGCGCCACCGCATCGTTCACCGCACGCGAAGAGGCCAGGTCGTGGCCGATGGGCTTTTCCAGCACCACCCGGCAGCGCTCGGCCAGGCCCACCGCGGCCAGGTTGGCGCAGATGCCGCCATATACCGAGGCTGGCGTGGCGAAGTAGGCGATCAACTGATCCTGCGGGCTGACCTGCTCGAGCAGCGCCGAGTAGTCCTCGGCCTTGAGAAAGTCCATGGTCAGGTAGCTCAGACGCGCCAGGAACCGCGCCATGTCGGTTTCCGTCAGCTCCTTGGCTGGCACATGCAGGCGCAACGCCTGCTCGATGGCACGCAGGTGGTCGCTCGGCTCGCCCGCTTCACGGGCCAGGGCGAGAATGCGCGTGGCATCGTGTAGCAAACCAGCGCGATCAAGCTGGTAAAGCGCGGGAAACAACTTGCGCAAGGCCAGATCGCCCAGCGCTCCGAACAAGGCAAAGGTGCAGGATTCAAGCTTTATCGCGGGCATGGAGTTTGTTCTTTTATCAAGATGCACTAGAAATACCGGGTGATACTGCTTTTATCAAGGAAAAATGTTGTGATAGCAACAACATCATTCACTGCATCCGATAAGTCAGTGGTGACCTTGAGGCGGCATCAGTAGGATAGGCCGGTTGTTTTACCGCCCATCGCCTGTCGCCAAGCCCGTTCAACCGCCTGTTAGGAGCCCTTATGGACCGCGTGCGCAACCTGCTGGAACAGATCCAGAGCCGCCTGGACGACCTGAACAAGGCCGAACGCAAGGTCGCCGAAGTGATCCTGCACGACCCGCAGCAGGCCACGCGCTTCAGCATCGCCGCACTGGCCCAGGCGGCGGGTGTCAGCGAGCCGACGGTCAACCGTTTCTGCCGCTCCTTCGGTGCCAACGGCTACCCGGAACTGAAGATGCAGCTGGCGCAGAGCCTGGCCAGCGGCGCCGCCTACGTCAGCCGTGCGGTATCGGCCGACGACGGCCCCGAGGCCTACACGCGGAAGATCTTCGGCAGCACCATCGCCTCGCTAGATACCGCCTGCCAGAGCCTCGATGCGCAGCTGGTCAGCCGCGCCGTCGACCTGTTGATCCAGGCGCGGCAGATCCACTTCTTCGGCCTCGGCGCCTCGGCCTCGGTGGCGCTGGACGCGCAGCACAAGTTCTTCCGCTTCAACCTGGCGGTGTCGGCGCATTCCGACGTGCTGATGCAGCGCATGATCGCCTCGGTGGCGCACACCGGCGATCTGTTCGTGATCATTTCCTATACCGGGCGCACCCGCGAACTGGTGGAGGTGGCACGCCTGGCGCGCGAGAACGGCGCCTCGGTGCTCGGCCTCACCGCTGCCGGCTCGCCGCTGGCCAGGGCCAGCACCCTGAGCCTGGACATTCCACTGCCGGAAGACACCGACATCTACATGCCGATGACCTCGCGCATCATCCAGCTCACCGTGCTCGACGTACTCGCCACCGGCGTTACCCTGCGCCGTGGCGTGGACTTCCAGCCGCACCTGCGCAGGATCAAGGAGAGCCTGACCGCCAGCCGTTATCCGGCGGATGAAGAGCCGCTCTAGGGCTTTTGTAGGAGCCCGCTTGCTGGCGATCGGTTCTATCGACATTCCTTGGAAAAGCATCGCCGGCAAGCCGGCTCCTACAGTTCTGGTGCGCTGGACGCTTCTGGTAGGCTTGCCGGCTTTTCCGAACCTGCCAGGAAATCTGCCATGCAAGCACTGATCGCCCTCAGCCGTTTTATCGGCAACACCTTCGCCGTCTGGGTGTTGCTGTTCGCCGTCATGGCCTTCTTCCAACCCAGCTGGTTCCTGCCACTGACCGCCTGGATCGTCCCGCTGCTCGGGCTGATCATGTTCGGCATGGGCCTGACCCTCAAGGGCGCGGACTTTCAGGAAGTCGCCCGTCGCCCGCTGGCCGTGCTGCTTGGCGTACTGGCCCAGTTCATCATCATGCCCAGCACAGCCTGGCTGCTGTGCCAGGTATTCGCGCTGCCGCCGGAAATCGCCGTGGGCGTGATTCTGGTCGGCTGCTGCCCGGGCGGCACCGCCTCCAACGTGATCACCTGGTTCGCCCGTGGCGACCTGGCGCTGTCGGTGTCGATCACCGCCGTCACCACCCTGCTCGCCCCGCTCGTGACCCCGGCACTGATCTGGCTGCTGGCCTCGGAGTGGCTGCCGGTGTCCTTCAACGCCATGTTCATCTCCATCCTCAAGATGGTGCTGCTGCCCATCGCCCTAGGCCTGATCGCCCAGCGCCTGCTCGGCGAGCGGGTGAAGACCGCGGTCGAGGTGCTGCCGCTGATTTCCGTGGTGAGCATCGTCGCCATCGTCGCTGCGGTCGTCGCCGCCAGCCAGGGCAAGATCGCCGAATCCGGCCTGCTGATTATGGCCGTGGTGATGCTGCACAACGGCATCGGCCTGGGCCTGGGTTACCTGGCCGGGCGCCTGTTCGGCATGTCGCTGGCGCAGCGCAAGACGCTGTCCATCGAAGTCGGCATGCAGAACTCCGGCCTCGGCGCCGCCCTGGCCAGCGCCCACTTCAGCCCGCTGGCCGCCGTGCCCAGCGCCTTGTTCAGCGTCTGGCACAACCTGTCCGGCCCGCTGCTGGCGACCATTTATCGTCGAATGAGTCAGGATTCAGAGAAAAGTTCCAGCTGAATCAACAAGTTCCGCTGATCTGGGGCGCCTTGCCCCGAGCTCGTCAATGTGCACAATAATGGCGCACGCGAGGACGACCTCCGCACCCTGAACTCAGGGTGACCCACCCGGGGACGGCCCCTTTCAGGGCTCACTGGAGGTTAGCTATGTCCTGGATCATTCTGCTGCTCGCCGGCCTGTTCGAGGTCGGCTGGGCCATCGGCCTGAAATACACCGAAGGCTTCACCCGTCCCCTGCCAACGCTGCTGACCGTCTGCGCCATGCTGGTCAGCCTGGCCCTGCTCGGCCTGGCCATGAAGGAACTGCCGCTGGGCACCGCCTACGCCATCTGGACCGGCGTCGGCGCCGTGGGCACGGTGATCGCCGGCATCATCCTGTTCGGCGAATCCATGGCCCTGCTGCGCCTGGCCAGCGTGGCGCTGATCGTCTGTGGGTTGATCGGGCTCAAGATGAGCCATTGAGAAAGCAGGAACCCAGCTTCGTGGGAGCGGCTTCAGCCGCGATTCGCCGCTAAAGCGCCTCCCACATGATTCAAATCAACGCCAATCCCCACGCAACTCGGCCACCTGCACCTGCAACGCCTCGCGCTTGGCCTGCTCCGGCGCAATCGGCGTTCCCGCCACCAGGCACACCCGCGACCACAGGCGCTTGAACAGCCCCTTGTGCGGATCGCGACTGAAGAAGCTGCCCCACAAGCCCTGCAGCGCCATGGGAATCACCGGCACCGGATTCTCTTCGAGAATGCGCTCGACGCCCGACCTGAACTCGTCAAGCTCACCATCAGCAGTCAACTTGCCTTCGGGGAAGATGCACACCAGCTCGCCATTGCGCAGGTACTCGGCGATCTTCTTGAACGCGGCGTCGTAGATCAGCAGATCCTCGTTGCGCCCGGCGATCGGCACCGTACCGGCGGTGCGGAAGATGAAGTTGAGCACCGGCAGGTCGTAGATCTTGTAGTACATGACGAAGCGCACCGGCCGCCGCACCGCGCCACCGATCAGCAGCGCATCGACGAAGGACACGTGGTTGCACACCAGCACTGCCGGCCCCTCGTCGGGAATGGCGTCCAGGCCCTTGTGCTCGACCCGGTACATCGAATGCCCCAGCAGCCAGATGAGAAAGCGCATGCTGAATTCGGGGACGATCTTGAAGATGTAGCTGTTGACCGCGATGTTCATCAGCGACACCACCAGAAACAGCTGCGGAATCGACAGCCCGGCGACGCTCAAGAACAGGATCGCAACGATGGCCGACGCCACCATGAACAGCGCATTGAGGATGTTGTTCGCCGCGATCACCCGCGCCCGCTCGTGCTCGGCGGTGCGCGACTGGATCAGCGCATACAGCGGCACGATATAAAAACCGCCGAACAGGCCGATGCCGAGGATGCAGCCGAGAATCCACCAGGCCTGGCCGTAGCCCAGCAGCGCCAGCCAGTCATGTGGCGCAGCGCCCTGCGGGAAGCCGCCGGAGAACCACCACAGCAGCATGCCGAACAGGGTCAGACCGATGGAGCCGAATGGCACCAGACCAATCTCCACCTTGTGCCCGCTCATGCGCTCGCAAAGCATCGAGCCCAGACCGATACCCAGCGAAAATACGGTGAGAATCAGCGTCACCACGCTCTCATCACCGTACAGCCACTCCTTGGCGTAGGCCGGAATCTGCGTCAGATAGATCGCACCGAGAAACCAGAACCAGGAGTTGCCCACCAGCGAGCGCGACACCGCCGGACGCTGGCCCAGGCCAAGCTTCATGATGGCCCAGGACTGACGAAAGATGTTCCAGTCCAGCGGCAACTCAGGCATCGCCGCCGACGCCCTTGGAATACCCAGGCTGGCTAGGTAGCCAAGCAGCGCCACAGCCACCACCGAACCGGCGACGATGGGCGCATAACTGCTGCTGGCCATCATGATCCCGGCGCCGATGGTGCCAGCCAGAATCGCCAGGAAGGTGCCCATTTCCACCAGGGCGTTGCCACCCACCAGCTCCTCTTCCTTCAGGTGCTGCGGCAGGATCGAATACTTGACCGGGCCAAACAGCGCCGACTGCGTGCCCATGGCGAACAACACGACAAGCATCAGCGGCAGGTTGTCCAGCAGCACCCCGACGGCACCGGCGAGCATGATCAGGATCTCGGCGAACTTGATCTTGCGAATCAGCGAGTCCTTGGCGAATTTCTCGCCGAACTGGCCACCGAGGGCGGAGAATAGAAAGAACGGCAGGATGAACAGCAAGGCGCAGAGGTTGACCAGCAGATCGCGGTCGGCGCCGGTGTTGAGCTTGAAGAGGATGGCGAGAATCAGCGACTGCTTGAAGATGTTGTCGTTGAAGGCGCCGAGCAATTGCGTCAGAAAAAACGGCAAGAAGCGCTTCTTGCCGAGCAAGGCGAATTGCGATTGTTGGGTCATCGTCCATGGTCCTCGCGGGAGTCGGTTTTTGCCCGCACAGGCATTTGACTGTAAATCCCCCCACGAAAGCCACAGGGCAAATGCGAACGCCTTGGCGATCACACGAAGGGGGACCGTAGGGTGGATGTCGCTCTTTACATCCACCAGAGCGGTGGGTCGGTGAAGCGTGATCCACCTTACGCAGCTCGAAATTGCACAGGCTGCGCCGCACTCGGGCAAACCTCGACCGCGCCGCCAAACGCAGCGCAAAAAAAACGGCAGCCCAATCGGGCTACCGTTCTCGAACTCGGAGAAAACGTCAGTGCCCTCGCACTGACTACAACCTCACCTGCACTCCCTGGGGAATGCTAGCGCAGTCTGACAAAAGCCAGCCTCAGCGTCCGTTTAGCTTTGTTAACTGCCTGCAAAGAAATGTAAACGGCGGATGACTGCACGGTCCACGGCGCGGCACAATCGCGCCCATGAATGCCTACCACCCGGCCTGCTGCAGCCCCCTCGACACGCACAACCCGCTGCCCCGCGTACTGCCCGGCGCGCAGTTGATCAGCACCCGTTTCGACCCAGCCCTGCTCGCAGAAGATGACTTCGCTCGCTGCGATATCGCCCCGGTGCGCGGCGTCGCCAAGCGCCAGGCCGAGTACCTGGCCGGACGCCTATGTGCCCGCGAGGCACTACGCCGCGTGACCGGCCAGCCCAGCGTGCCAGCCGTAGGTGAAGACCGCGCGCCACAATGGCCGCTTGGCGTGGTCGGCTCCATCACCCACGGTGACAACTGGGCTGCCGCGCTGGTCGCCCAGCGCGAGCAATGGCGCGCCCTGGGCCTGGACGTCGAGCGCCTGCTACCGGCCGAACGCGCTCAGCGCCTACAGGGCGAAATCCTCACCCCAACCGAACTGCAGCGCCTGCAAAATCTGGACGACGAGACCCGCGCCGCGCGCATCAGCCTGACCTTCTCGCTCAAGGAGAGCCTGTTCAAGGCGCTCTACCCGCTGACCCTGACGCGCTTCTATTTCCATGATGCCGAGTTGCTGGAGATCGACCACGACAGCGCACGCCTGCGCCTGCTGATCGACCTGCATCCGGACTGGCGAACGGGCGCCGAGCTGGATGGCCAATTCGTGCTGTTCGATAACAAGGTGCTGAGCCTGGTGGCCGTGGCGGCGTGATCAAGCGCCCCGACGTACATGGATAAGCCGGTGCGCGCGGCGCACCCTGCAAAGCCGGCGGCGGTCACGGCGTAGCCCGGATTTCATGCGGGCTGGATAGAGCTATCGCGGCTGAAGCCGCTCCCACGGGACCTGTGAGCGTCTGTAGGAGCGGCTTCAGCCGCGATGCTTTTGGCCGCGCTCAATCGCCCCGGATTGCATCCGTATATGGACTCCTCCCGTTTTGCCAGTGAAATAATCTGCCTCTGAACCTAGGTACGACTGCTTCCGTATATTCGACTTCTGATAAGGCGTTAGCCTTGAGCCATGATGAATTTCGCTCCTGTGCGCCTAACCGGGCTAGCGGCCTTGCAAAGCAGAGGGCCGATGGATGCAGCAGGTTACACACAGGTCGGTGCGACCGGTTCGTCATCAGTTCATGTCACTGTGCAATCGAGTGGATCTCTACTACG
>NZ_QASO01000051.1 GCF_003052605.1 Ectopseudomonas oleovorans
ACGTCAGTGGTACGGAAGTAGAACTGCGGACGGTAGCCCTTGAAGAACGGGGTGTGACGACCACCTTCTTCCTTGGACAGTACGTACACTTCAGCTTCGAACTTGGTGTGCGGCTTGATGGTGCCCGGCTTGGCCAGAACCTGACCACGCTCAACCTCATCACGCTTGGTGCCGCGCAGCAGCACGCCGCAGTTCTCACCAGCACGACCTTCGTCCAGCAACTTGCGGAACATCTCAACGCCGGTGCAGGTGGTTTTGGTGGTCGGACGCAGACCAACGATTTCGATTTCTTCCTGGACCTTGACGATACCGCGCTCAACACGACCGGTCACTACAGTACCGCGGCCGGAGATCGAGAACACGTCTTCGATCGGCATCAGGAACGGCTTGTCGATGGCACGAACCGGCTCCGGAATGTAGGTATCCAGAGTCTCGACCAGCTTCTTGACAGCAGAAGTGCCCAGCTCGTTGGTGTCTTCGCCATTCAGAGCCATCAGCGCGGAGCCGATGATGATCGGAGTGTCGTCACCCGGGAAGTCGTAGGTGCTCAGCAGGTCGCGAACTTCCATCTCGACCAGTTCCAGCAGCTCAGCGTCGTCAACCATGTCAGCCTTGTTCAGGAAGACAACGATGTACGGTACGCCTACCTGACGGGACAGCAGGATGTGCTCACGGGTTTGCGGCATGGGGCCGTCGGCAGCCGAGCAGACCAGGATCGCGCCGTCCATCTGGGCAGCACCGGTGATCATGTTCTTCACGTAGTCGGCGTGGCCCGGGCAGTCAACGTGCGCGTAGTGACGAATGTTGGAGTCGTACTCTACGTGCGCGGTGTTGATGGTGATACCACGAGCTTTTTCTTCCGGAGCGCTGTCGATCTTGTCGAAGTCAACCTTGGCCGAACCGAATACTTCGGAGCAGACGCGGGTCAGAGCAGCGGTCAGAGTGGTTTTACCGTGGTCAACGTGACCGATGGTGCCGACGTTGACGTGCGGTTTGTTACGTTCGAATTTTTCCTTAGCCACGACAGTAAACCTCTTACTTAAAGGGCGGGATTAGCCTTGTTTTTTAACCAGAGCTTCGACGATGTTCGACGGAGCTTCTGCGTACTTGGAGAATTCCATGGAGTAGCTGGCGCGACCCTGGGACATGGAACGAACGTCGGTAGCGTAACCAAACATCTCGCCCAGCGGAACTTCGGCACGGATAACCTTACCAGATACCGAATCTTCCATACCCTGGATCAGACCACGACGACGGTTCAGGTCACCCATCACGTCACCCATGTAGTCCTCAGGAGTTACCACTTCCACCTTCATGATCGGCTCGAGCACCTTGCCGCCACCCTTCTGGGCCAGCTGCTTGGTCGCCATGGAGGCAGCGATCTTGAACGCCATCTCGTTGGAGTCGACGTCGTGGTAGGAACCATCAAACACGGTAGCCTTCAGGCCGATCAGCGGATAGCCGGAAACAACGCCGTTCTTCATCTGCTCTTCGATACCCTTCTGGATAGCCGGGATGTATTCCTTCGGAACCACACCACCCACAACTTCGTTGGTAAACACCAGACCTTCGGTGATGTTGCCCTTGTCGTCCACGTCCGGAGCCGAGAAGCGAATCCAGCAGTGACCGAACTGACCGCGACCACCGGACTGACGAACGAACTTGCCTTCGATCTCGACATTGTCCTTGGTGATGGTTTCGCGGTAGGAAACCTGCGGCTTACCAATGTTGGCTTCGACGTTGAACTCGCGCTTCATACGGTCAACGATGATGTCCAGATGCAGTTCACCCATACCGGAGATGATGGTCTGGCCGGTTTCTTCATCGGTCTTGACGCGGAAAGACGGGTCTTCCTGAGCCAGCTTGCCGAGGGCGATACCCATCTTCTCCTGGTCAGCCTTGGTCTTCGGCTCTACAGCTACCGAAATTACCGGCTCCGGGAAGTCCATACGCTCAAGGATGATCGGCTTATCCGGATCGCACAAGGTTTCACCAGTGGTGACGTCCTTCATGCCGATCAGAGCAGCGATGTCACCAGCGCGTACTTCTTTGATCTCTTCACGCTGGTTGGCGTGCATCTGCACCATACGACCAACGCGCTCTTTCTTGCCCTTCACGGAGTTGATGACCGACTGACCAGACTCCAGAACGCCGGAATAGACACGAATGAAGGTCAGGGTACCGACGAACGGGTCGGTAGCGATCTTGAACGCCAGAGCCGAGAACGGCTCGTTGTCGTCAGCATGACGCTCGTCTTTCGGCGCGTCGTCGCCCTGCTCGATGTGGTCCGGATGGATACCCTGAATGGCAGGGATCTCGGTCGGAGCCGGCAGGAAATCGATGACGGCATCGAGAACCAGGGGAACGCCCTTGTTTTTGAACGAGGAGCCGCAGACAGCCGGAACGATCTCGCTTGCCAGAGTACGGGCGCGCAGACCAGCCTTGATGTCTTCGACGGACAGGTCACCTTCTTCAAGGTACTTGTTCATCAGCTCTTCGCTGGCTTCGGCAGCAGCCTCGACCATGTTCGAACGCCATTCGTTGGCCAGGTCTACCAGTTCGGCAGGAATTTCTTCCTCACGGTAGGTAGTGCCCTTGTCGTCATCGTTCCAGTAGATGGCCTTCATCTTGATCAGATCGACCTGACCTTCGAAGTTCTCTTCTGCACCGATAGCGAGCTGGATTGGAACCGGGGTGTGACCCAGACGGTTCTTGATCTGACCTACAACGCGCAGGAAGTTGGCACCCTGACGGTCCATCTTGTTCACGTAGACGATACGCGGAACACCGTACTTGTTGGCCTGACGCCATACGGTTTCGGACTGCGGCTCAACGCCCGAAGTACCGCAGAACACAACGACAGCGCCGTCGAGTACGCGCAGGGAGCGCTCTACTTCGATGGTGAAGTCAACGTGGCCGGGGGTATCGATGACGTTTACGCGGTACTTGTCGTACTGACGACGAGAACCTTCCCAGAAGGTGGTGATTGCAGCAGAAGTAATGGTGATACCACGCTCCTGCTCCTGAACCATCCAGTCGGTGGTCGCGGCGCCATCATGCACCTCGCCCATCTTGTGACTCAGGCCTGTGTAGAACAGGATCCGCTCTGTAGTGGTGGTCTTGCCCGCGTCAACGTGGGCACAGATACCGATGTTACGGTAGCGGTTAATTGCTGTAGTACGAGCCATAAAGCCCTCGCAAAGTTAATGGAGCCGAAATTAGAAGCGGTAGTGCGAGAAAGCCTTGTTGGCTTCGGCCATACGGTGAACGTCTTCACGCTTCTTGACGGCAGCGCCTTTGCCTTCAGCAGCATCCAGCAGCTCACCAGCCAGACGCAGAGCCATGGACTTCTCGCCACGCTTGCGCGCGTAGTCCACCAGCCAGCGCATGGCCAGAGCATTACGACGGGATGGACGAACTTCGACCGGAACCTGGTAGGTAGCACCGCCTACACGGCGGGACTTGACTTCGACCAGCGGAGCGATGGCGTCGAGAGCTTTCTCGAAGATCTCCAGGGGATCGCTGTTCTTGCGCGCCTTGACAGTGTCCAGAGCACCGTAAACGATGCGCTCGGCCACGGCCTTCTTGCCGCTTTCCATCACGTGGTTCATGAATTTGGCGAGGATCTGGCTTCCGTATTTCGGATCGTCCAGGATCTCACGCTTTGCTGCTACACGACGTCTTGGCATTGATAAGCCCTCAAACGGTCTTCAGGTTAGCCCGGGACCAACGGCAAACGCCGCGCCCGACCTTACTCTTATCGACTCAACTAAATAAAAAGGATCAAGCGGCCTTATTTCGGACGCTTGGTACCGTATTTGGAACGACCCTGCTTGCGGTCTTTGACGCCGGAGGTATCCAGCGAACCACGCACGGTGTGGTAGCGCACACCCGGAAGGTCCTTTACACGACCGCCACGGATCAGCACGACGCTGTGCTCTTGCAGGTTGTGGCCTTCACCGCCGATGTACGAAGAGACTTCGTAGCCGTTGGTCAGACGCACGCGGCACACTTTACGCAGTGCCGAGTTAGGTTTCTTCGGCGTAGTGGTGTACACACGGGTGCACACGCCACGACGCTGCGGGCAGTTCTGCAGCGCAGGCACGTCGGATTTCTCGACGATGCGCTTACGCGGCTGACGTACCAGCTGGTTGATAGTTGCCATCTACTAGCTCCACTGTTGTCTTTCGACGCTCACAAATAAAGATGGCAGAGCCAAACGCCCTGCCAAATTTAGGGGTGCATGAGTCTAAAGAGACTCACGCCCCCAGTCAAGGCAAAGCCCCGCTAGCGAACTAGCGAGGCTTCGACTCAATTGCCGCTGGAGTTCAGCGCTTCGGTCAGTGCGGCTTCCACCTCACTGGCGCTGACACGTACCGGCTTGTCGGCATCACGCTTGCGCTTGCGCTCGCTGTGATAGGCCAGACCGGTACCGGCCGGGATCAGGCGACCCACGACCACGTTCTCTTTCAGACCACGCAGGTAGTCGCGCTTGCCAGTAACCGCTGCCTCGGTGAGGACGCGAGTGGTTTCCTGGAAGGACGCCGCCGAGATGAACGACTCGGTGGACAGCGACGCCTTGGTGATACCCAGCAGTACACGGGTGTACTTGGCGACGAACTTGTCCTCTGCGGCCAGACGCTCGTTCTCGCCCAGCACCTGGGTGAGCTCCATCTGGTCGCCCTTGATGAAGGACGAGTCGCCAGCTTCGGTGATCTCAACCTTGCGCAGCATCTGACGCAGGATGGTCTCGATGTGCTTGTCGTTGATCTTCACGCCTTGCAGACGGTAAACGTCCTGGATCTCGTTGACGATGTACTTGGCCAGCGCGCTGACACCCAACAGACGCAGGATGTCGTGCGGATCGCTCGGGCCGTCGGAGATCACTTCGCCGCGGTTCACTTGTTCGCCTTCGAAGACGTTCAGGTGACGCCACTTCGGAATCAGCTCCTCGTACGGATCGCTGCCATCGGTCGGGGTGATGACCAGACGGCGCTTGCCCTTGGTCTCTTTACCGAACGAAATGGTGCCGCTGATTTCCGCCAGGATCGACGCTTCCTTCGGACGACGGGCTTCGAACAGGTCGGCAACGCGCGGCAGACCACCGGTGATGTCGCGGGTCTTCGAGGTTTCCTGCGGGATACGGGCGATAACGTCACCGACCGCGATCTGCGCACCGTCTGCCACGCCGACAAGGGCGTTGGCAGGCAGGAAGTACTGGGCGGGAACGTCGGTACCCGGCAGCAGCAGTTCCTTGCCGTTGGCGTCGACCATCTTGATGGCCGGACGAATGTCCTTGCCAGCAGCCGGACGATCCTTCGGATCGAGAACCTCGATGTTGGTCAAACCGGTCAGTTCGTCGGTCTGACGCTTGATGGTGATGCCCTCCTCCATGCCGACGAAGGTCACGATACCCTTCATTTCGGTCACGATCGGGTGGGTGTGCGGGTCCCACTTGGCGACGATGGCGCCAGCGTCGACCTTGTCACCTTCCTTCACCGAGATCACGGCACCGTACGGCAGCTTGTAGCGCTCACGCTCACGACCGAACTCGTCAGCCACAGCCAGCTCGCCGGAACGGGAAACCGCTACCAGGTTGCCATCGACACGCTCGACGTACTTCAGGTTGTGCAGACGGATCGCACCACCGTTCTTCACCTGGACGCTGTCGGCAGCCGAGGTACGGCTTGCAGCACCACCGATGTGGAAGGTACGCATGGTCAGCTGGGTACCCGGCTCACCGATGGACTGCGCGGCGATGACGCCGACCGCTTCACCGATGTTGACCTGATGACCGCGAGCCAGGTCGCGACCGTAGCACTTGGCGCAGATGCCGTAGCGGGTTTCGCAGGTGATCGGCGAACGCACGACCACTTCGTCGACGCTGTTGAGCTCGATGAACTCGACCCACTTCTCGTCGATCAGAGTGCCGGCCGGAACGATGACGTCCTCGGTGCCCGGCTTGAACACGTCCTTGGCAATCACACGGCCCAGCACGCGCTCACCCAGCGGCTCGACCACGTCGCCGCCTTCGATGTGCGGGGTCATCAGCAGGCCCTGCTCGGTGCCGCAATCGATCTCGGTCACCACCAGATCCTGGGCCACGTCGACCAGACGACGGGTCAGGTAACCGGAGTTCGCGGTCTTCAGTGCGGTATCCGCCAGACCTTTACGAGCACCGTGAGTGGAGATGAAGTACTGCAGAACCGACAGACCTTCGCGGAAGTTCGCGGTGATCGGCGTCTCGATGATCGAGCCGTCCGGCTTGGCCATCAGGCCACGCATACCGGCCAGCTGACGGATCTGAGCCGCACTACCACGCGCACCGGAGTCCGCCATCATGTACATGGAGTTGAAGGACTCCTGCTCGACGGTCTTGCCTTCGCGATCGACCACTGCCTCTTTCGACAGGTTGGCCATCATTGCCTTGGAGACTTCGTCGTTGGCCTTCGACCACAGGTCGATCACCTTGTTGTACTTCTCGCCCTGGGTGACCAGGCCGGAGGCGTACTGCGACTCGATTTCCTTCACTTCCTCAGTGGCGGCGTCGATGATGCGCGCCTTCTCATCCGGGATGACGAAGTCGTTCACGCCGATCGACACACCGGAGATGGTCGAGTAGGCGAAACCGGTGTACATCAGCTGGTCAGCGAAAATGACGGTGTCCTTCAGACCCACGGTGCGGTAGCACTGGTTGATCAGCTTGGAGATCGCCTTCTTCTTCATCGGCTGGTTGACCACATCGTAGGACAGGCCGGCCGGCACGATCTGGAACAGCAGCGCACGACCGACGGTGGTGTCGACGATGCGGGTGTTCTTGGTGATCGAACCATCTTTCTCTTTGATGGTTTCGCTGATACGCACTTTCACGCGGGCGTGCAGGGACGCTTCGCCAGCGCGGAACACGCGGTCGACTTCCTGCAGGTCGGCGAAGACGCGACCTTCTCCCTTGGCGTTCACCGCTTCACGGGTCATGTAGTACAGACCCAGTACCACGTCCTGCGACGGCACGATGATCGGCTCGCCGTTGGCGGGCGAGAGGATGTTGTTGGTCGACATCATCAGCGCGCGCGCTTCGAGCTGGGCTTCCAGCGTCAGTGGCACGTGAACGGCCATCTGGTCACCGTCGAAGTCGGCGTTGTACGCGGCGCAGACCAGCGGGTGCAGCTGAATGGCTTTACCTTCGATCAGAACCGGCTCGAACGCCTGGATACCCAGACGGTGCAGGGTCGGCGCACGGTTGAGCAGGACGGGGTGTTCGCGGATCACTTCAGCGAGAACGTCCCAAACCTCCGGCAGCTCGCGCTCGACCATCTTCTTGGCGGCCTTGATGGTGGTCGCCAGACCACGGGCCTCCAGCTTGCCGAAAATGAACGGCTTGAACAGCTCGAGAGCCATCTTCTTTGGCAGACCGCACTGGTGCAGGCGCAGGGTCGGGCCTACGGTAATTACGGAACGACCGGAGTAGTCCACGCGCTTACCGAGCAGGTTCTGACGGAAGCGACCTTGCTTACCTTTGATCATGTCGGCCAGCGACTTCAGCGGACGCTTGTTCGAGCCAGTGATGGCGCGACCGCGACGGCCGTTGTCGAGCAGGGCGTCGACCGCTTCCTGCAGCATGCGCTTTTCGTTGCGCACGATGATGTCCGGCGCCGACAGATCGAGCAGGCGCTTCAGACGGTTGTTACGGTTGATCACGCGGCGATACAGATCGTTCAGATCCGAAGTCGCGAAGCGGCCGCCATCCAGCGGTACCAGCGGACGCAGGTCCGGCGGCAGAACCGGCAGAACGGTCAGCACCATCCACTCAGGCAGGTTGCCGGAGTCCTTGAAGGCTTCCATCAGCTTCAGGCGCTTGGACAGCTTCTTGATCTTGGTCTCGGAGTTGGTCTGCGGAATCTCTTCACGCAGGCGGCCGATCTCGTGATCCAGGTCGATGGCGTGCAGCAGCTCGCGCACGGCCTCGGCGCCCATGCGCGCGTCGAAGTCGTCACCGAACTCTTCGAGGGCTTCGAAGTACTGTTCGTCGTTCAGCAGCTGGCCTTTCTCGAGGGTGGTCATGCCCGGATCGATCACCACGTAGCTCTCGAAATAGAGCACGCGCTCGATGTCACGCAGGGTCATGTCCATCAGCAGGCCGATACGGGACGGCAGCGACTTGAGGAACCAGATGTGGGCGACTGGCGAGGCCAGTTCGATGTGCGCCATGCGCTCACGACGAACCTTGGCCAGGGCCACTTCAACGCCGCACTTCTCGCAGATCACACCGCGGTGCTTGAGGCGCTTGTACTTGCCGCACAGGCACTCGTAGTCCTTGACCGGGCCAAAGATCTTGGCGCAGAACAGGCCGTCGCGCTCAGGCTTGAAGGTACGGTAGTTGATGGTTTCCGGCTTTTTAACTTCACCGAACGACCACGAACGGATCATCTCAGGCGAGGCCAATCCGATACGGATGGCGTCGAACTCTTCGATCTGACCCTGGTTTTTCAGCAAATTCAGTAGGTCTTTCAAGGCCTTTCCTCCTGGCGGAGCGGGCAGCGAGCTGGACTAGCCCCGCTGCCGATTCACGTCGTGTTATTCGGTTTCCAGATCGATATCGATGCCGAGCGAACGGATCTCTTTGATCAGTACGTTGAAGGACTCGGGCATGCCCGGCTCCATACGGTGATCGCCATCCACGATGTTCTTGTACATCTTGGTGCGGCCGTTCACGTCGTCCGACTTCACGGTCAGCATTTCCTGCAGGGTGTAGGCGGCGCCGTAGGCTTCCAGCGCCCAGACCTCCATCTCCCCGAAGCGCTGACCACCGAACTGCGCCTTACCACCCAGCGGCTGCTGGGTAACCAGGCTGTAGGAACCAGTGGAACGCGCGTGCATCTTGTCGTCCACCAGGTGGTTCAGTTTCAGCATGTACATGTAGCCGACGGTGGTCGGACGCTCGAACTGGTTACCGGTACGACCGTCGAACAGACGCATCTGGCCGCTCTCCGGCAGATCAGCCAGCTTCAGCATGGCCTTGATCTCGGTTTCCTTGGCGCCGTCGAACACGGCAGTGGCCATCGGTACACCGCCCTTGAGGTTCTTCGCCAGCTCGAGGATCTCGTTGTCGGAGAACTCGTCGAGGTTTTCCTGACGACCACCGATCTCGTTGTAGATCTCGGCGAGGAACTTGCGCAGTTCAGCGACCTTGCGCTGCTCTTCGAGCATGCGGTTGATCTTCTCGCCCAGGCCCTTGGCTGCCAGGCCCAGGTGGGTTTCGAGGATCTGACCGACGTTCATACGCGACGGTACGCCCAGCGGGTTCAGTACGATGTCCACCGGCGTACCGTTGGCGTCGTGCGGCATGTCTTCGACCGGCATGATCACCGAGACCACACCCTTGTTACCGTGACGACCGGCCATCTTGTCACCCGGCTGGATGCGACGGCGGATGGCCAGGTAGACCTTGACGATCTTCAGTACGCCCGGCGCCAGGTCATCGCCCTGCTGCAGCTTGCGCTTCTTGTCTTCGAACTTGTCGTCGAGCATCTGACGGCGGTCGGAGATATAGGCCTGGGCCTTCTCCAGCTGCTCGTTCAGGGCGTCGTCGGCCATGCGCAGTTTGAACCACTGGCCACGCTCAAGACCGTCGAGGAACTCGTCGGTGATCGCGGTGCCTTTCTTCAGACCAGCGCCGCCTTCGGCGATGGCGCCAACCAGCGCCGAACGCAAACGCTCGAAGGTCGCGCCTTCGACGATGCGGAACTCTTCATTCAGATCCTTGCGGATCTCGTCGAGTTGCTGCTTCTCGATGGCCAGGGCGCGGCTGTCGCGCTCGACGCCGTCACGGGTGAAGACCTGTACGTCGATAACGGTGCCCTTGGTGCCAGTCGGCACACGCAGGGAGGTGTCCTTCACGTCGGACGCCTTCTCACCGAAGATCGCACGCAGCAGTTTTTCTTCCGGCGTCAGCTGGGTCTCGCCTTTCGGGGTGACCTTGCCGACCAGGATGTCGCCCGGGCCGACTTCGGCACCGACGTAGACAATGCCGGCTTCGTCCAGCTTGTTCAGCGCCGCTTCGCCAACGTTCGGGATGTCAGAGGAAATTTCCTCTGGGCCGAGCTTGGTGTCACGCGCCACACAGGTGAGCTCCTGGATGTGGATGGTGGTGAAGCGGTCTTCCTGAACCACGCGCTCGGACAGGCAGATGGAGTCTTCGAAGTTGAAGCCGTTCCACGGCATGAACGCCACGCGCATGTTCTGACCCAGCGCCAGTTCACCCATGTCGGTGGACGGGCCGTCAGCCATGATGTCGCCACGAGATACCTGATCACCCTTGCTCACCAGCGGGCGCTGGTTGATGCAGGTGTTCTGGTTGGAGCGGGTGTACTTGGTCAGGTTGTAGATGTCGACACCGGCTTCGCCAGTTTCGACTTCGTCATCATTGACACGAACCACGATGCGGCTGGCATCAACGGAATCGATCACACCACCACGACGAGCCACGACGCAGACGCCAGAGTCACGGGCGACGTTGCGCTCCATGCCGGTGCCGACCAGCGGCTTGTCGGCGCGCAGAGTCGGTACAGCCTGACGCTGCATGTTCGAACCCATGAGTGCACGGTTGGCGTCGTCGTGCTCGAGGAACGGAATCAGCGAGGCAGCGACGGAAACGACCTGCTTCGGCGAAACGTCCATCAGGGTGACGTCTTCCGGCGCCTTGACGGTGAATTCGTTGAGGTGACGTACGGCAACCAGTTCATCGATCAGCTGACCCTTGTCGTTCAGGGTCGCGGACGCCTGAGCAATCACGTGATCGGCTTCTTCGATGGCAGACAGGAACACGATCTCGTCGGTGACCTGACCTTCCTTGACCACGCGGTACGGGCTTTCCAGGAAGCCGTACTGGTTGGTGCGGGCGTAGGCCGCCAGCGAGTTGATCAGACCGATGTTCGGACCTTCCGGGGTTTCGATCGGGCACACACGGCCGTAGTGGGTCGGGTGTACGTCGCGGACTTCGAAGCCGGCGCGCTCACGGGTCAGACCGCCCGGGCCGAGTGCGGAGACGCGGCGCTTGTGGGTGATCTCGGAGAGCGGGTTGTTCTGGTCCATGAACTGCGAGAGCTGGCTGGAACCGAAGAACTCCTTCACCGCCGCTGCAACCGGCTTGGCGTTGATCAGGTCCTGCGGCATCAGGCCTTCGCTTTCGGCCATCGACAGGCGTTCCTTGACCGCGCGCTCTACACGCACCAGGCCAACGCGGAACTGGTTCTCGGCCATCTCGCCGACGCAACGCACGCGACGGTTACCCAGGTGGTCGATGTCGTCGACGATGCCTTTGCCGTTACGGATGTCGACCAGGGTCTTGAGTACGGCAACGATGTCTTCCTTGCTCAGCACGCCCGAACCTTCGATCTCGGTACGGCCGATACGACGGTTGAACTTCATGCGGCCCACGGCGGACAGGTCGTAACGCTCGGCGCTGAAGAACAGGTTGTTGAACAGGGTCTCGGCAGCATCCTTGGTTGGCGGCTCGCCAGGACGCATCATGCGATAGATTTCGACCAGCGCTTCCAGCTGATTGGTGGTGCTGTCGATCTTCAGCGTGTCGCTGATGAACGGACCACAGTCGATGTCGTTGGTGTACAGGGTCTCGAAGCGAACCACCTGTGCCTTGGCCATCTTGACCAGCAGGTCGGCAGTCAGCTCGGTGTTGCATTCGGCGATGATCTCACCGGTAGCCGGGTGCACGATGGCCTTGGCAGTGGTACGGCCAATGACGTAATCGAGCGGAACTTCCAGCTCCTTGATGCCAGCCTTGTCCAGCTGGTTGATGTGGCGAGCCGTGATACGGCGGCCCTGCTCGACGATCACCTTGCCGCTGGCGTCCTTGATATCCAGAACCGCGACTTCACCACGCAGGCGCTGCGGTACCAGCTCCAGGCTCAGGCCTTCGCCCTTAACATGGAAGACGTTGGTGTCGTAGAAGGCATCCAGTACTTCTTCAGTGCTGTAGCCCAGCGCGCGCAGCAGGACGGAAGCCGGCAGTTTGCGGCGACGGTCGATACGCACGAATACCGCGTCCTTCGGGTCGAACTCGAAGTCCAGCCAGGAACCGCGGTAAGGAATGATGCGAGCGGAGTACAGCAGCTTGCCCGAGCTGTGGGTCTTGCCACGGTCGTGGTCGAAGAACACACCTGGCGAACGGTGCAGCTGGGACACGATCACACGCTCGGTACCGTTGATGACGAAGGTACCGTTCTCGGTCATGAGCGGAATTTCGCCCATGTACACTTCCTGCTCTTTGATGTCCTTGATCGCTTTGTTCGACGATTCTTTGTCGAAAATGATCAGGCGTACTATTACGCGCAGCGGCACGGCGAAGGTCACGCCACGCAGGACGCACTCCTTGACGTCGAACGCCGGCTCGCCCAGGCGATAGCCGACGTACTCCAGGGCAGCGTTGCCGGAGTAGCTGATGATCGGGAATACCGATTTGAAGGCCGCATGCAGGCCGATGTCGCGGAATTGTTCCTTGCTCACCCCTTGCTGCAGGAATTCGCGATAGGAATCCAGCTGGATGGCCAGGAGGTAAGGCACATCCATAACATCCGGCAACTTGCTAAAGTCCTTGCGGATACGTTTTTTCTCAGTGTATGAGTAAGCCATCAGCGTTCCCCAGCTTGGTCACCTGCTTATTTGGTCAACGCCGGCGGCGGTGACCAGAAAATCGTGCAAACCCTCGGTTTGCAACCGCCTCTCGGGCGGGATTTCCCGGCTCCAGGCCAACTGACGTACAGTCGACCTAGAACGGAAAAAGGCCGGTGGCAAAAGCCACCAGCCATCAGCCTTGTGCGAGTCGCGCGGGCTGTAGACGCAAGGTGCAGGCTTACTTGAGCTCGACCTTGGCGCCAGCTTCTTCCAGCTTCTTCTTGGCGTCTTCAGCAGCTTCTTTGCTCAGACCTTCAGCGATAACCTGAGGAGCGGTGTCGACCTTCTCCTTGGCTTCTTTCAGGCCCAGACCGGTCAGCTCGCGAACAGCCTTGATCACGTTCACTTTCTTGTCGCCAGCTTCAGCCAGAACGACGTTGAACTCGGTCTGCTCTTCAACAGCAGCAGCGGCAGCAGCCGGGCCAGCGGCAACAGCAGCGGCAGCGGTTACACCGAAGGTTTCTTCCATCGCTTTGATCAGCTCGACGATTTCCATAACGGATTTCTGGCCGATAGCTTCGATGATTTGCTCGTTAGTCAGAGACATGACTATCAATTCCTGTATTGGGGTGACGGCCTAGGCGACCATCAAATTAAACGTTTGATTTCGAAAGTGCTCACGCCGCCTTAGGCAGCAGCAGCTTCTTTCTGGTCGCGAATGGCTGCCAGGGTGCGAGCGAGTTTGCTGGTGGCGCCTTGAATAACGCTCATCAGCTGGGCGATGCCCTCGTCGCGAGTCGGCAGACTTGCCAGTACGTCGATCTGGTTTGCTGCGAGGTACTTGCCCTCGAACGCAGCTGCCTTGATCTCGAACTTGTCCTGACCCTTGGCGAACTCTTTGAACAGACGAGCGGCAGCGCCCGGGTGTTCGTTGGAGAAAGCGATCAGGGTCGGGCCTTTGAACACGTCGTTGAGCACGTCGAACTGAGTGCCTTCAACGGCGCGCTTGAGCAGGGTGTTACGCACGACTTTCACGTACACACCAGCTTCGCGGGCCTCTTTACGGAGTCCGGTCATTGCGCCGACGGTCACGCCACGGGCATCAGCCACGACAGCGGACAGACCGGCTTTGGCAGCCTCGTTGACTTCAGCGACGATGGCCTTCTTGTCTTCGAGTTTAATTGCCACGGGTTTACTCCTGGTTTTTACCGTATCGCCAAACCGAAGCTTGGCGGCGTTTTGGTGTCTGATTCGGTAACGAATCGGGAGCACCATCTGCGTAGGCCATCAGGCAAGCCTGACATTTAAAACGTGCGTCACCTACGGTCTTGGATAGCCCCCGCCAGGCAGGGACCCCAATCTTTCAAAGCCGGCGGCACACGACCACCGACCCAATCACTTACGCGTCGAGCGAAGCCTGATCAATGAGCAGACCCGGACCCATGGTAGTGCTCAGGGTCACACGCTTGACGTAGATACCTTTCGAAGTCGACGGCTTCAGACGCTTCAGGTCAGCCAGCAGGGCTTCCACGTTCTGCTTCAGCGCAGCGGCTTCGAAGCCGACCTTGCCAACGGAGGTGTGGATGATGCCGTTCTTGTCGGTACGGAAACGCACCTGACCGGCCTTGGCGTTCTTGACAGCGGTAGCGACGTCCGGAGTCACGGTGCCGACTTTCGGGTTCGGCATCAGACCGCGCGGGCCCAGAACCTGACCCAACTGGCCAACGACGCGCATGGCGTCAGGGGAAGCGATGACCACGTCGTAGTTCAGATCGCCGGCCTTCATTTCGGCAGCCAGATCGTCCATACCGACTTTGTCGGCACCGGCAGCCAGGGCAGCTTCAGCGCCCGGACCTTGGGTGAACACGGCAACGCGTACGGTTTTGCCAGTGCCGTTCGGCAGAACGGTGGCGCCACGTACGACCTGATCGGATTTACGCGGGTCTACACCCAGGTTCACGGCGACATCGAAAGACTCGGTGAACTTGACGGCAGACAGTTCGGCCAGCAGGCTGGCAGCTTCTTCGAAGGTGTAGGCCTTGCCGGCTTCAACCTTGGCCGCAATGGCCTTTTGGCGCTTGGTCAACTTAGCCATTACACACCCTCCACGTTCAGGCCCATGCTACGAGCGGAGCCGGCGATGGTGCGCACGGCCGCTTCCAGATCAGCGGCAGTCAGATCAGCCTGCTTGGTCTTGGCGATCTCTTCCAGCTGAGCACGGGTAACGGTGCCTACTTTGACGGTGTTCGGACGAGCGGAACCGCTGGTCAGGCCAGCGGCCTTCTTCAGCAGTACAGCAGCCGGGGTGCTCTTGGTTTCAAAGGTAAAGCTGCGGTCACTGTAAACAGTGATGATCACGGGAGTCGGCAGACCCGGCTCGACGCCTTGAGTCTTGGCGTTGAACGCCTTGCAGAATTCCATGATGTTCACGCCGTGCTGCCCCAGAGCGGGGCCGACGGGTGGTGACGGGTTTGCCTGACCGGCTTTAACCTGCAGCTTGATATAAGCCTGAATCTTCTTAGCCATTAGCTACTCCAATTTCGGGTTCGAACGCCTGACGGCTCCCCGAGGTTACTTACGCATTTATCCCAGTGACGACAAAACCCCGCAGCCTACGACTGCGGGGTGAGGGATGCTTATGTCAGTTACGTTTTCTCGACCTGACTGAACTCCAGCTCGACCGGGGTGGAGCGCCCAAAAATGGTCACAGCAACCTGGATGCGGCTCTTTTCGTAATTCACTTCTTCGACCACGCCACCGAAATCGGCGAACGGGCCATCGACAACTCGTACCATCTCGCCCGGCTCGAACAACGTCTTCGGCTTGGGCTTGTCGCCACTGTCGGCGACACGACGCAGAATGGCTTCAGCTTCTTTCTCGGTGATGGGCGCTGGCTTGTCGGCAGTACCCCCGATGAAGCCCATGACGCGCGGCGTATCCTTGATCAAGTGCCAAGTCGCCTCGTTCATTTCCATCTGCACTAGAACGTAGCCGGGGAAGAACTTGCGCTCACTCTTTCGCTTCTGACCATTGCGCATCTCGACCACTTCTTCAGTGGGAACGAGAATCTCGCCGAAATCATCTTCCATACCAGCCAGTTTCACGCGCTCGATGAGCGAGCGCATGACATGCTTCTCGTAACCCGAGTAAGCATGCACGACATACCAACGCTTAGCCACGAGACACCCTTAACCAACAATCAGGGAAATAAGCCAACCGAGCAGGGAGTCAAGCCCCCACAACAGCAGCGCCATCACCAGAACAACGGCAACCACGATCAGAGTGGTCTGAGTGGTTTCCTGGCGGGTCGGCCAGACAACCTTACGAATCTCGACGCGTGCTTCTTTCAGCAGCACTGCGAAAGATTGACCACGAGCAGTCTGAAATGCCACGAAAGCGGCAACACCACCCAGCACAACCAGACCCAGAACGCGATACAGAACCGGCTCAGCAGAGAAGTACTGATTAACTACGACACCCACAACAACCAGGGCAGCGACAACCAGCCACTTGACCAGATCAAAGCGAGAGTCTTTGGCTTCAGCCTTAGCATTCATTCGAGAGGATCCTGTGAAAGACACGCCAAATTCGTTAGAAAATGGCAGGTCAGGAGGGAATCGAACCCCCAACCTGCGGTTTTGGAGACCGCCGCTCTGCCAATTGAGCTACTGACCTATAACAAAATCAGGCCGGCCATTATGCCGGCCTGAAAGGGACAGATCAACCGATTATTCGATGATCTTGGCAACCACGCCGGCACCAACGGTACGACCGCCTTCGCGAATTGCGAAGCGCAGGCCGTCTTCCATGGCGATCGGCTTGATCAGGGTGACAACCATCTTGATGTTGTCGCCCGGCATTACCATCTCAACGCCTTCCGGCAGTTCGCACGAACCGGTCACGTCAGTGGTACGGAAGTAGAACTGCGGACGGTAGCCCTTGAAGAACGGGGTGTGACGACCACCTTCTTCCTTGGACAGTACGTACACTTCAGCTTCGAACTTGGTGTGCGGCTTGATGGTGCCCGGCTTGGCCAGAACCTGACCACGCTCAACCTCATCACGCTTGGTGCCGCGCAGCAGCACGCCGCAGTTCTCACCAGCACGACCTTCGTCCAGCAACTTGCGGAACATCTCAACGCCGGTGCAGGTGGTTTTGGTGGTCGGACGCAGACCAACGATTTCGATTTCTTCCTGGACCTTGACGATACCGCGCTCAACACGACCGGTCACTACAGTACCGCGGCCGGAGATCGAGAACACGTCTTCGATCGGCATCAGGAACGGCTTGTCGATGGCACGAACCGGCTCCGGAATGTAGGTATCCAGAGTCTCGACCAGCTTCTTGACAGCAGAAGTGCCCAGCTCGTTGGTGTCTTCGCCATTCAGAGCCATCAGCGCGGAGCCGATGATGATCGGAGTGTCGTCACCCGGGAAGTCGTAGGTGCTCAGCAGGTCGCGAACTTCCATCTCGACCAGTTCCAGCAGCTCAGCGTCGTCAACCATGTCAGCCTTGTTCAGGAAGACAACGATGTACGGTACGCCTACCTGACGGGACAGCAGGATGTGCTCACGGGTTTGCGGCATGGGGCCGTCGGCAGCCGAGCAGACCAGGATCGCGCCGTCCATCTGGGCAGCACCGGTGATCATGTTCTTCACGTAGTCGGCGTGGCCCGGGCAGTCAACGTGCGCGTAGTGACGAATGTTGGAGTCGTACTCTACGTGCGCGGTGTTGATGGTGATACCACGAGCTTTTTCTTCCGGAGCGCTGTCGATCTTGTCGAAGTCAACCTTGGCCGAACCGAA
>NZ_QASO01000052.1 GCF_003052605.1 Ectopseudomonas oleovorans
AGTTGCTTGCGGCATTTGACCTGCTCATGGCTGTCGACACCATGAACTTGAAAAACCTGCTTTGCCAAATCCACGCCTATGCGTTTAAGTTTCATGCGGGCTCCCCCTCCGGGATTGTTTGTTTCGTAACCTACAGTCTGGCGCAATGACGCCGTAGGAGGGAGGAGTCCATCTCATTGGGCTACCGCCGAGCGACTAAAAACAGACGCGGAAACGGCAACAATACTCGACCATCAGCCTGTGCCGGATAGGCCTCGGCTATCGCCGCCTGGTAACGCGCCAGGAATGCCACCTGCTGTTCGGCATCCAACGGCTGCAGGAATGGCAGCAACGCAGTGGATTTGAACCACTCCACCACCGCAGCAGCATCGTCCAGCACATGGAAGTAGGTGGTACGCCAGATATCCAGCTCACTGGCCTGAGTACTGAGGATGTCGTAGTAAGTCTGTGCACTGTGCCGCTCGGCATGACGCACATCACCGATCTGCGCAGCCCATGGCCCATCAGCCGCTACTTCGCGGGCCAGACGATGCGCGGGTTCCTGCAGGTTGTCCGGTGTCTGGATCGCCAACCAGCCACCAGGTGCCAACTGCCCCAGCAATCTCGGGTATAGCTGGGCGTGATCGGGCAGCCATTGCAGCGAGGCGTTGGCCAGGATCAGCTGCGGCGCGCACTCGGCCTGCCAGTGCTGGATATCCGCCAATTGGAAGGT
Source organism: Ectopseudomonas oleovorans (assembly GCF_003052605.1). Classification (GTDB taxonomy): domain Bacteria; phylum Pseudomonadota; class Gammaproteobacteria; order Pseudomonadales; family Pseudomonadaceae; genus Aquipseudomonas; species Aquipseudomonas oleovorans_A. The sequence continues at coordinate 713 of NZ_QASO01000052.1, forward strand.
CACCTGGGGCAACCGCTCACGCGCTGCGCGCAGCATGTCTTCACTGCTGTCGATACCTATCACCCGCGCCTGTGGCGCATGAGCCTGCAATACGGCAGTGGAATTACCGGGGCCGCAGCCCAGGTCGACGGCCAGCTCGACATCATCGCGCGGCACCGCCGCCAGCAGATCATGCACGGGGCGGGTACGCTGGCGTTCAAACAGGGAATACTGCTGGGCGGACCAACTCATCGCATCACTCCTCGATTTCAATCGCGGGCCACAGGATAACAGGCTGACCGAAGCCCCAAGGCTTTCGCTGAAACCGGCAAGTTTCCGCTCTCGCCTGACACACGCATGGCGGATATCCGCCACCCAATGTGCGACACGTCACAGCCCTTTTCACACGCCAGGCAGGTTGGCGGAATTTCGCCACAATGGCATAAGCCTTGCGATGGTAAGTCGCCAGCTTCGTTCATGCCGCGACAGCTGCCAGCGGCTGAGCGACCGCCAAAGTGACCAACACGACATAGCCGAAAAGGCTCCGCAAACTGATAAGAAGAAAAGGAAGCAGTATGTTCAATACAGTTCGCGCCATGGCCATCTGCGCCATGGCGTTCGCCTCTCTCAGCGCCACCAGCGCGCTGGCCGATGAACCTATCCTGATCAAATTCTCCCACGTCGTCGCCGATGGCACCCCCAAGGGCCAGGGCGCGCTGCTGTTCCAGCAACTGGTCGAGGAGCGCCTGGGCGGCAAGGTGAAGGTCGAGGTCTACCCGAACTCCAGTCTCTACGGCGATGCCAATGAGCTGGAAGCCCTGCGCAAAAACGATGTTCAGTTGCTGGCACCGTCTCTGGCGAAGTTCGAGCAGTACACCAAGCAACTGCAGGTGTTCGACCTGCCGTTCCTGTTCGATGACCTGGATGCGGTCAACCGCTTCCAGAAACGCGCCAAGGGCCGCCAGTTGTTGCGCTCGATGGAAGACCACAACATCGTTGGTCTGGCTTACTGGCATAACGGCATGAAGCAGCTTTCCGCTACCCGCGCGCTGAACATGCCTGGCGATGCCAATGGTCTGAGCTTCCGTATTCAGCCGTCGGCGGTACTGGAGGCACAATTCGGCCAGGTGGGCGCAAATAGTCAGAAACTGCCTTTCTCGGAAGTCTTCAAAGCGCTACAGAGTGGCCAGGTACAGGGGGCGGAAAACCCTTGGTCGAACATCTATAGCCAGAAGCTGCATGAAGTGCAGCCCTTCATCAGCGAAACCAACCATGGCGTGCTGGACTACATGCTGGTGAGCAATTCGCGCTTCTGGTACGGCATCCCGCATCAGATCTGGATGGAGCTGGAAGCCATCATCGATGAGGTCACCTACGTGGTGAACAAACAGGCCGAAGCCGCCAACCAGGCCGACCGCCAGCGCATCGTGGATTCTGGCCGCAGCCAGGTCATCAACCTGACCGCCGAGCAGCGCCAGGCCTGGCGCGATGCGATGCGTCCGGTATGGGAACAGTTCCAAGGGCAGATTGGCAGTGACGTGATCAAGGCGGCGCAGACGGTGAACCGCAAGCATCGCGAATGACCCCCAGCCGGCGTGGCGGTTTTCCGCCACGCCGACTGCTTACTTCCTTCACCTACTGGGGCGCCTGCTGCTGCAGTCGCTCCACCTGCCAGCCGCCGCCGAGAGCAGCGATCAACTGCACACTGGCAGTCAGCCGGCTACCCAGTAGCGTGAGATTGGTGCGTTCGTTGTTCAGCGCGGTGGCCTGTACGGTAACCACGCTGTTGTAGTCGACAGTACCGGCGCGGTACTGGTTCTCGATCAGACGCAGCGACTCACGCGCCGCATCCAGCGCCTCCTGCTGCACCCCGCTCTCCTGCTCCAGCACGCGCAGCTGCACGAGGTAATCCTCCACTTCACGGAAGCTGTCCAGCACGGCCTGGCGGTATTGCGCCACGGTCTGGTCATAGACGGCTTCGCTACGTTCCAGCTCCGCACGCCGCGCGCCGCCGTCGAACAGGCTCAAGGCCAGTTGCGGGCCCAGCGACCAGAAACGATTGGGCACTTCGATCCAGTCGGCGAAGCTGCTGCCGCGATACCCCCCGCTGGCCGAGATCGTCAGATCGGGGAACCACGCGGCCTCGGCTACGCCTATCTGCGCGTTGGCCGCCATCACCCGGCGCTCGGCGGCGGCAACGTCAGGGCGGCGCTCGAGCAGCTGCGAAGGCAGCGCCACGGGCACCTCGGGCAGCGTCGGCAGGCTTTCGCGCGGTGCGATGGACAGCTCGGCCGGACTGACACCGACCAGCACGGCAATGGCGTGTTCGAGCTGCGCCCGTTGCCACTCGAGATCGATTGCCTGCGCCTGGGTGCTCTTGAGCTGCGTGGTGGCCTGGGACACATCTGACCTGGGCACGATGCCGGCGCGGTACTGGTTCTCGGTCAGGCGCAGCGAGCGTGCGTAAGCGGCCACCGTGGCGTCGAGCAGGCGCTTCTGTTCGTCGAGGATGCGCAGTTGCAAATAGTTCTGCACCAACTCGCTCTGCAGGCTCAGGCGCGCAGCGGCAAGGTCGGCGGCGCTGGCCTCGAATTCGGCGCGGCTGGCCTCCAGGCCCCGGCGCAGCTTGCCCCAGAGATCCAGCTCCCAGGCTGCATTGAGGCTGAGGTCATAACTCTTGGAAATGCTTGACGCTCCAGAACCGCTGACGGTGGTGCTGTCACCGCCACCCTGCCCGGCCCGAGTCACCCCGGCGCTGCCGGACAGCGTTGGATAGAAGCTGGCCCGTGCGCCGCGCACCAGCGCCCTTGCCTGGCGGTACTGGGCCTCGGCGGCGGCCAGGTTCTGATTGGACAGTTGCAGGCGCTCGGCCAGCGCATTGAGCTCGGTGTCGCCGTACAGCGCCCACCAGTTGCCACGCTCCAGAACATCTGCCGGCGCGGCGGCTTTCCAGCCCTCGACCTGTTTGAACTGCACGGGCGCCATCAGCTCGGGGCGTTGATAGTCAGGCCCCAGGGCGCAGCCGCCCAGCACACCGAGCAGCACGAACAGACTGTAGGAGCGAGCTCTGCTCGCGAATGGGTTGTATCGAGGCTCTTCGCGAGCAGAGCTCGCTCCTAGCGGAACGGTATGCATGGTCATAACGGATTTTCCAACGAAGCATCGGTGCGCACGCCACGCCAGCGGTTGACGCGATGGCGCAGGCGGTCGAAGTAGAGGTAGACCACCGGAGTGGTGTAGAGGGTCAGCATCTGGCTCAGCACCAGACCACCGACGATGGTGATACCCAGTGGCTGGCGCATCTCCGAACCTTCGGCACTGCCCAGCACCAGCGGCAAGGCGCCAAGGATCGCAGCCAGGGTGGTCATCATGATCGGTCGGAACCGCAGCAGGCACGCCTGGCGGATGGACTCCTGCGGACTCAGGCGCTCACCACGCTCCAGTTGCAGGGCCAGATCGACCATCAGAATGGCGTTCTTCTTGACGATACCGATCAGCAGGAACAGACCCAGCAAGGAGATCAGACTGAACTCCATGCCTACCAGTTGCAGCGCCAGCAAGGCGCCAACCCCGGCCGACGGCAAGGTCGAGAGGATGGTCAACGGATGCACGTAGCTCTCGTAGAGCACGCCCAACACGATATACACCACCACCAGTGCCAGCAGGATCATCAGCGGTTGATTGCCCTGGGTCTGCTGGAAGGCCGCGCCAGTGCCGCCCAGCATGCCCTGCACTTCGGTGGGCAGGCCGACCCGCGCCACGGCATTGTCGATGGCGCGGCTGGCCTGATCCAGGCTGACCCCTTCGGCCAGGGAGAAGCCGATGTTCTCGGCGGCGAACTGGCCCTGGTGGTTGACCCGGTCCTCTTCCAGGCTGCGTTCCCAATGGGCAAAGGTAGACAGCGGCACCCGTGCGCCATCGGCGGTGATCAGCTGAATCTGGTCCAGCGCCTCGGGATGCTGGGCATAGAGCGGGTTGATTTCCATCACCACGCTGTACTGGTTCAGCGCTTCGTAGATGGTGGAAACCTGGCGCTGACTGAAGGCGTTGTTGAGCACTGCGGTGATCATGCTCATCTCCACGCCCAGGCGCTGCGCGGCTTCGCGGTCGACGACCAGACGAATCTGCTGGGCGCCCTCGTTTTCCTTGGCGTCGATATCAGTCAGCTCGGGTAGTGTACGCAGCGCTTCGCGCACCCTCGGCAGCCATTCGCGCAGGGCATCGAGATCGCCGGAGAGCAGCATGTATTCGTTCTCCGAACTACGGCCTTCACGGCCGCCAATCTGCAAATCCTGATCCGGCATGAGGAACATGCGCCCACCGGGCACCTTCGGCACGCTGGCGCGCAGGCGGTTGATCACCTGTTGCGATGACACGCTGCGCTCGCTGATGGGCTTCAGGCGCACGATCATGAAGGCGTTGTTGATGCCGCCGGCACCGCCGATGAAGCCAGCGACGCTGTCCACCGCCGGATCGGCCAGCACCGCCCTGCGGAAAATCTCCATCTTCGGCTGCATGACCTGGAACGACAGGCCATCGTCGCCGCGGATAAAACCGATCAGTTGGCCGGTGTCCTGCTGCGGCATGAAGGTCTTCGGAATGCTGACGAACAGGTAGACGTTCAGCGCGATGGTCGCCAGCAGGCTGATGACCATCAGCAACGAATGGCGCAGTGCCCAGTCCAGCGAACGCCCGTAGATAGCCAAAACCCGCGTCTGCAGGCGGTCGCCCCATTGCTGCAGGCGGCCGCGTGGTTGTTCGTCCTCGGCCTTGAGCCAGCGCGCGCAGAGCATCGGCGTCAGGGTCAACGACACCAGCAGGGAAATCACCACCGCCACGGCCAGGGTGATGGAGAACTCACGGAACAGCCGCTCGACGATGCCACCCATGAACAGGATGGAGATGAACACCGCTACCAGCGACAGGTTCATCGACAGCAGGGTGAAGCCTACCTCGCGCGTGCCTTTGAACGCCGCCGCCATCGGCTTCTCGCCGTTATGGATGTGCCGGGCGATGTTCTCCAGCACCACGATGGCATCGTCCACCACCAGCCCGGTGGCGATGATCAGCGCCATCAGCGACAGGTTGTTCAGCGAGAACCCCAGCAGGTACATGGCGGCGAAACTGCCGATCAGCGACACCGGCACCGCCAGCGCCGGAATCAGCGCGGCGCGCCAACGCCCGAGAAACGCCAGCACCACGAGGATCACCAGGCCCACGGCGATCAGCAGCGTCTGCTCGGCCTCGTGCAGGGTGGCGCGGATTACCGGCGAGCGATCCATCGCCACTTCCAGCTCGACACTGGCTGGAATCACCTCGCGCAGCGCCGGCAGCTCGGCGCGGATGTCGCTGATGGTCTGCAGGATGTTCGCCCCGCTCTGCCGGTTGATAACCAGCAGCACCGCTTCCTTGTCGTTGTAGAAACCGCTGTTGTAGCGGTCTTCGACGCCATCGGTAACCGTGGCCACGTCGCCCAGGCGCACGGCAGCGCCGTCCTGGTAGCGGATGATCATCGGCAGGTAATCGGCGGCCTTGGCCAACTGGTCACTGGCCTGCACCTGCCAGCGGCGCTGCTCGTCCTCGACCGCGCCCTTGGGACGCAGGGCATTGCTCGCGGCGATGGTCTGGCGCACTTCATCCAGGGCGATGCCATAGTGATCGAGCAGACGCGGCTCCAGGGAAACCCGCACCGCTGGCAATGAACTGCCGCCGACCTGCACCTCACCCACGCCGCCGACCTGGGACAGCTTCTGCGCCAGGATGGTCGAGGCCACATCGTACAGCTGGCCCTTGTTCAGGGTGTCGCTGGTCAGCGACAGCACCATGATCGGCGCCTGCGACGGATTGATCTTGCGGTAGCTGGGCATGCTGCGCATACCGCTGGGTAGCAGCTCGCGCGCCGCATTGATCGCCGCCTGCACTTCGCGCGCGGCGGTGTTGATGTCCTTGTCCAGATCGAACTGGATCATGATCCGCGTGTTGCCCTGGCTACTGCGGCTGTTCATCTGGCTGACCCCGGCGATCGAGCCGAGCGAACGCTCCAGCGGCGTGGCCACGGTCGAGGCCATGATCTGCGGGCTGGCGCCTGGCAGGCTGGCCTGCACGGTAATGGTGGGGAAATCCATCTGCGGCAATGGCGCCACCGGCAGCAGGCCGAAGCTGACGCCGCCGAGCAGCATGATCGCCAGGCTCAGCAGCAGCGTGGCCACCGGACGGCGAATGAAGGGGGCGGAGAGGTTCATGAGCGATTGCCCTGCTCCCTCTCCCATTTATGGGAGAGGGTTGGGGAGAGGGCCGATGGCACAGCACGACACCCGCCCTCTCCCCCGGCCCCTCTCCCGCAAGCGGGAGAGGGGAGGAAAAGCCACACACCAGTCATACCGCCACCCCCGCCGCACTGCGCCCGCTGACGCGGCGCGACAGGCGATCGAAGTACAGGTAGATCACTGGCGTGGTGAACAGTGTCAGTACCTGGCTGACCAGCAGGCCGCCGACCATCACCAGCCCCAGCGGCTGGCGCAGCTCGGCGCCGGAGCCTGAGGCGAGCATCAGCGGGATGGCGCCGAACAGCGCCGCCAGGGTGGTCATCAGAATCGGCCGAAAACGCAGCAGCGCGGCCTGGTAGATCGCCGCTTCGGGCGCCATGCCCTGATGGCGCTCGGCCTCCAGGGCGAAGTCGATCATCATGATCGCGTTCTTCTTGACGATGCCGATCAGCAGGATGATGCCGATGATGGCGATCAGCCCCAGGTCGTTGCCCGTCAGCAGCAATGCCAGCAGCGCACCAACGCCCGCCGACGGCAGCGTGGAAAGAATGGTGATCGGGTGGATATAGCTCTCGTAGAGCACGCCCAGCACGATGTACATGGTGACGATGGCCGCCAGAATCAGCAGCAAGGTCGACGACAACGACGCACGGAACGCCTCCGCAGCGCCCTGGAACTGGGTGTTGATGCCGCCCGGCAGGCCGATTTCCTGCTCGACCCGCTCGATCACCGCCACTGCCTCGCCCAGCGACACGCCAGGCGCCAGATTGAATGACAGGGTCACCGCCGGGAACTGGCCGATATGGTTGACCAGCAGGCTGGCCGGACGCTCCTCGACATGCGCCAGGGACGACAACGGCACCTGCTGGCCGTCGCCGGTGGCCACGTGAATCTGACGCAGCGCGGCCAGGCCGATACGCCCGCCATCGCGGCTCTCCAGCACCACGCGGTACTGACTGGCCTGGGTGTAGATGGTGCTGATCTGGCGCTGGCCGAAAGCGTCGTACAAGGCATCGTCGATAGTGCCGACGTTAATGCCAAGGCGCGCCGCGGCGTCGCGGTCGATATCCAGAAACACCTGCAAGCCGCGGTTCTGCAGGTCGCTGGCCACGTCAGTCAGCTCCGGCTGCTCGCGCAGCGCCTCGACCAGACGCGGCGTCCAGGTTTCCAGCAGCGCGCTGTCGGGCGACTCCAGGGTGAACTGGAACTGGGTGCGGCTGATGCGATCTTCGATGGTCAGGTCCTGCACCGGCTGCATGAACAGCTCGATCCCGGGAACCTTCGCCAGCTCAGGACGCAGACGTTCGATTACCTCACTGGCGGTGACGTCGCGCTCGGCGTGGGTTTTCAGGTTGATCAGCAGACGGCCGCTGTTGAGCGTCGGATTGTCGCCATCCACACCAATCGACGAGGACAGGCTGGCCACCGCCGGATCACGCAGGATGACATCCGCCAGGCGCTGCTGACGCTCGCTCATGGCGGCAAAGGAGATCGACTGCGGCGCCTCGGAAATACCCTGGATCACGCCGGTGTCCTGCACCGGGAAGAAGCCCTTGGGCACCGCCATATACAACAGCACGGTCAGGCCCAGGGTCGCCACGGCCACCAGCAGGGTCAGCGGCTGATGCCTGAGCACCCACTGCAGCCAGACGCCATAGCGTTCGATCATGGCGTCGATGGCGCCACCGGCGACGCGATAGAAGCGCCCTTCCTGCTCGGGTTTCTCGGCCTTGAGCAAGCGCGCGCACATCATCGGCGTGAGGGTCAGCGACACCACCAGGGAAATCAGTATGGCCACGGCCAGTGTGATGGCGAACTCGCGGAACAGCCGGCCGACCACATCGGCCATGAACAGCAGCGGGATCAGTACGGCAATCAGCGACAGGGTCAGCGAGACCAGGGTGAAGCCGATCTGCCGGGCACCCTTGAGTGCGGCGTTGAGCGGCGTCTCGCCCTCCTCCAGATGGCGGGCGATGTTCTCCAGCATGACGATGGCGTCGTCGACCACGAAACCGGTGGCGATGGTCAGCGCCATCAATGTCAGGTTGTTGATGGTGAAACCGGCCAGGTACATCACGCCGAAGGTGCCAATCAGCGACAGCGGCACGACGATCGACGGGATGATGGTCGCCGACAGCTTGCGCAGGAACAGGAAGGTCACCATCACCACCAGGGCGATGGCCAACAGCAGTTCGTGCTGCACATCGCGCACCGCAGCGCGGATGGTCTGCGTGCGGTCGGTGAGCACCTTGACCTCGACGCTGGCCGGCAGGCCCTCGGTCAGGTGCGGCAGCAGGGTCTGGATGCGGTCGACCACATCGATGACGTTGGCACCAGGCTGACGCTGCACGTTGACCAGTACCGCCTGATTGCGGTTGGCCCAGGCCGCCAGGCGCTCGTTCTCGGCGCCATCGATGATCTCGGCGACATCCTTCAGGCGCAGCGCGGCACCATTCTGATAGCTGAGGATCAGCTCGCGGTATTCCTCGACCGATTTCAGCTGGTCGTTGGCATCGAGCTGGGAAACCCGCGTGGGCCCGTCGAAGTTGCCCTTGGGCTGGTTGACGTTGCTGGCGGTGATCAGGCTGCGCACGTCGGCCAGGCTCAGGCCATAAGACGCGAGCGCCTCCGGGTTGACGCGAATGCGTACGGCCGGACGTTGCCCACCAGCCAGGGTCACCAAGCCGACGCCACTGGTTTGCGCCAGCTTCTGCGCCAGGCGGGTATCGACCAGGTCGTTGACCTGCGGCAGCGGCATTGTCTTTGAACTCACCGCCAGGGTCAGCACTGGCGTATCGGCCGGGTTGACCTTGTTGTACACCGGCGGCGCCGGCAGATCGCCCGGCAGCAGATTGCTCGCCGCGTTGATCGCCGCCTGCACTTCCTGCTCGGCTACCGCCAGGGAGACATCCAGATTGAAGCGCAGGGTAATCACCGAGGCGCCGCCCGAACTGGTCGAGGACATCTGTTTGAGCCCGGCCATCTGCCCGAACTGGCGCTCCAGCGGCGCGGTCACGGCGCTGGTCATCACATCCGGGCTGGCGCCTGGATACAGGGTCAGCACGCGGATGGTCGGGTAATCCACCTCCGGCAGCGCCGACACCGGTAGCAGACGATAGGCGATCAGGCCGCTGAGGAAGATCGCCACCATCAACAGCGTGGTAGCGACCGGCCGCAGGATGAATGGGCGGGAGATGTTCATGCGTCATTCCGCGCCGCGGTCCGACCAGGCTCACGCCGCCCTTCGCTCTTGGATTCCTGCACGGCAGTGGGGTCGACTACCTCCACTTCGCTACCGTCCCGCAGACGATCGGTGCCTTCCATGACCAGCCGCTCGCCCGGCTGCACACCCTCGCTGACCATGCTGCGTTCAGCGTCGCTGGCGGCGATGGTGACCAGACGGATGCTCACCTTGTTATCGTCACCCACGACGTAGACGAAGGTACCCTGGGTGCCGAACTGCACCGCAGCGGACGGAATGATGGTGGCGGCCTCACGGGTTTCCACGCGCAGACGCACGTTGACGAACTGATTGGGGAAGAGCATCTGCTCGGCGTTGTCGAAGCGCGCCTTGAGCTTGACCGTACCGGTGGTGGTGTCGATCTGGTTATCCAGGCTTTCCAGCACGCCCTCGGCCAGTTTCAGGCGTTCGCCACGGTCCCAGGCCTCGACGGCCAGGATCGTGCCGTCGCGGCGGCGCTGCAGCACGACTGGCAGATCGCCCTCGGGGATGGTGAAGATCACCGCAATCGGATCGGCCTGGGTGATTACCACCAAAGGCGTGGTATCACCGCTGCTGACCAGGTTGCCGATATCCAGCTGACGCAGACCGAGGCGACCGTCGATGGGCGCGCGAATCTGGGTGAAGTCGAGGTTGAGCTTGGCCGTGGCGACATCGGCCTGGTTGCTCTGCAGACTGCCACGGTACTGATTGACCAGCGCCTGCTGGGTATCGAGGGTCTGTTTGGCGATGCTGTCTTCGTCGTACAGCCCCTTGTAGCGCTGCAGGTCCAGTTCGGCGTTCTTCAGTTGCGCCTGGTTTTCCTGCAGCGCCCCCTGCGCCTGCTGCAAGGCCACCTGATAAGGACGTGGATCGATCACCGCCAGCAGGTCGCCGGCCTTGACCTGCTGGCCCTCCTCGAACAGCACCTTGACCAGTTCACCGTCGACTCGCGAGCGTACGTTGACCGTGTTGTAGGAAGTTACCGTGCCAAGCGCCTTGAGCTCGATGGCGAACTCACCCTGCTTGACCTCGGCCACGCGCACCGGCACCGGCCCCATGTCACCGAAACGGCCACGGCCCATCTGCTGGCTTTCTGGCTTGCTTGGCCAGAACCACCACAGCAGCAGAAGCAGCACGGCGAGCAACGTCAGGCCAATCAGCCATTGACGGGAGGAATTCGATGGAGACGGGGAAGCATTCGACATGGCAGGCGCAATATCACTTTTAAGGGGAGTCGGCACGATAAGCACTGGCCCGCGTCAAGCAAAGCCCATTTACCCGCTTTTTACGCTGCCCTTACGTTACTAACTGTTTGACTCCGCGAAAAAATCTGCATTGGGCAAGGGACTGTCGACGTGCTCAGAACGTTCGCCTTGGTGATCGGGTAGGAGGCGGCCTCACGGCCGCCGTCCTCCCACACCACCGTGCGTACGGTTCCGTACACGGCGGTTCAGGCCATGCGGTTAAGCCGATTGATCGTATCCAGTATCGAGACCAGTCCAAGTCTGTCCCATAGCTTCTTCGGCAGCGCCTGATTCATATGCGGCGCTCCTGAGTTCCACCACGGGCCTCGGCCATTGAAGGCCGACTTGCAGGCACGCTCCTCGCTCAATCCCAGGCGCATCAGGTTGCGCGCCCTCGTAGAGGGCTGCTTCCATTGCCGCCAGATGACACAGCGAAGTTTGTGCCTGACCCAGCCATCCAGCTCTTCCAGTGGACGCTTGCTCTGGCTGAGCTTGAAGTAGCCTGCCCAGCCTCGCAGCACCGGGTTTACCCGCTCGATGACATTCGCCATCTTGTGGCCCCGCACCCCTCGCAGCAGTTCCCTGAGACGGTCGCGCACACGGCGCAGGCTCATGGTTGCCACTCGCAGTCTAGGCTGCGAGTGCCAACTCATCCCATACCCCAGGTAGTCGCATTTCCACGACCCAGCCAC
>NZ_QASO01000053.1 GCF_003052605.1 Ectopseudomonas oleovorans
CAGCCGCCAGGCGATTCGCCCATTCTTCGAGTGGCTCGGTGAGCACTGCCGGCATATCGAGGCGGTCGCCATGGACATGAACACCGCTTTCGACCTGGAAGTGAAGCGGCACTGCCCTCAAGCCGAAGTGGTGTACGACCTGTTCCATGGGGTGGCGCGCTACGGTCGTGAGGTGATCGACCGTATCCGCGTCGACCAGGCCAACCACCTTGCGCGATAACAAACCAGCGCGCAAGGTGGTCAAGCGCAGCCGCTGGCTGCTGCTGCGCAACGCTGAGCACCTCAAGGGCGGCCAAGCCGTGCAGTTGCAGGAATTGCTCGCCGCCAACCAGCCATTGGCCCACGGTCTATCTGCCACCGCCAAACTGAACGGGCTTGCCGACCTAGCATCCATCGGCTGATCTGTTTCTCGCTCCGCTTATTACCGAAACCGCCTAAAGAGATCAGAAGGCCAATCAATGCTGCTGATTTCCCTTCTGGAAGCCAGCCGCATGATGCGTTCGGGCGCGAAAGTCAAAATCTGCCTCTACCCCAAACTGGATGCCTCATGATGCCCTATGGCCGCCAAGCCCGCTGCCGCGCAGGCTTCGTCCTGCCCCTCGTCGGCCCCAGAGACGCCGATGCCGCCGATGCATTCACCATCGAGCAGGATCGGCAGGCCCCCGCCGAACACCACCAGCCGCTCGCGTCTTGGCAGGCCGATGCGCAGGCGCGGGTTGTCACCCAGCACGTCGAGCCAGTCGCGGGTGGAGAAGCCGAAGCTCACGGCGGTGTATGCCTTGTCTTCGGCAATTTCCCGTGAATGTAGAAAGGCGCCGTTCATGCGGAGATAGGCCAACGGCAGGCCGGAGTGGTCAACCACGCAGACGTTAATGCGCACGCCTAGCTTCTCTGCATGTGCCACGGCCGCACGGGTGGCGGCATAGGCGGCTTCCCAGTGCAGCGAGCGTTGATTCGTTGTTCTCATGTGCCGGACTCTGTGCAGGAGGAGGCAGGTTCATCGACCAATGGCCTTGGCGCTTTCGCCGCCGATGCCGAAGTGGCCTTTGGGCATCTCGGTTATAATCACTCGCACGCTGGTCAGCGGCGCATCCAGGGAGCGCGAGATGGCCTCGCTGACTTCGCGAATGAGGGTTTCCTTCTGCTCGTCGCTGCGGCCTTCAAGGATGTGGATCTGGGCAATAGGCATGGTGTGCCTCCTGAAGAAGAGGCCGCCCGGGCAGGGCGGCCGGATGGCTCAGACGAAGCGCGCGGAGACGCTGCCAAGCCCCTGGTAGCGCACGGTGATGTTGTCGCCCGGCGCTACTGCGACGGCGGCGGTGATGCCGCCAGTCATGATGAAGGTGCCGGCCGGTATGTGTTCGTCGCGCTCTGCCAGCAGGTTGGCCAGCATGGCCACGCTGGACAGCGGATGGCCGAGCACTGCGGCGCCGGCACCAAGTTCCACCACCTCGCCGTTCTTCTCCATCACCACGCCGAGAGTGCGCAGGTCGACCTCCTCGAGGTTGGCCATGCGGCCTCCGGTGATGTAGCGGGTCGACGAGGCGTTGTCGGCCACCACGCTGATCAGGTCGAACTTGAAATTCTCATAGCGCGAGTCGATTACCTCGACGGTGGGGATCACGTAGTCGACCGCGGCGATCACGTCGCCGATATGGCAACCAGGCCCGACCAGCGGTGCCTTGGTGACCACCGCGATTTCCGCCTCGATCTTGGGGTGGATCAGCTTGGAACAGTCCACCGTGCCGCCGTCGGGCACGCTGAAGTAGTCGGCGAGAAAGCCGTAGATCGGCGTCTCCACGCCCATCTGTGCCATCTTCGCCCATGAGGTCAGGCCCATCTTCAGGCCGACGATCTTGTTGCCGCGCTCCTCCTTGCGCCGGCGGATTTCCCACTGGATGTCGTAGGCATCGGCGAAGGTCATCTCGGGATAGTCGTTGGTGACCTTGTGGATGTCATGGGCCTGCAATTCGGCGTTCTCGATGTGCTCGGCCAGGGCCAGCACCTGCTCGCGGTTGAGGGTACGGTTCATGCGCTCACCTTCTGGTTCTGGCGGGCCCGGGACATATCCAGGGCGAGGTCTTCGATCATGTCTTCCTGGCCACCGACGGTGCCGCGGCGCCCCAGCTCGACCAGAATGTCGCGGGCCGGCACGCCGTATTTCTTCTCGGCGCGCTGGGCGAACAGCAGGAATGAGCTGTATACGCCGGCATAGCCCAGGGTCAGCGCATCGCGGTCGACGCGGATCGGCTGGTCCATCATCGGCACGACGAGGTCTTCGGCCACATCCATGATCTTGTAGAGGTCGATGCCGGTTTCCACGCCCATGCGCTTGCACACCGCGACGAAGACTTCCAGCGGGGTGTTGCCGGCACCCGCGCCTAGCCCTGCGACCGAGCCGTCGATGCGCGAGGCGCCGGCCTCGATGGCCGCCAGCGAGTTGGCGATGGCCATGCCCATGTTGTGGTGACCGTGGAAGCCGATCTCGGTGGCCGGGTTCAGCTCGGCGCGCAGCAGGCCGATCTTCTCGCTGACTTCATCGGGCAGCATGTAGCCGGCGGAGTCGGTGCAATAGATGCAGTTGGCGCCGTAGCTTTCCATCAGCCGCGCCTGCTCCAGCACTTTTTCGGCGCTGATCATGTGCGCCATCATCAGGAAGCCGACGGTATCGGCGCCCAGCTTGCGCGACATGCCGATGTGCTGCTCGGAGACATCGGCCTCGGTGCAATGCGTGGCCACTCGAATGGTGGAGACGCCACAGTCGAGCGCCATCTTCAGGTGGTCGACCGTGCCGATGCCCGGCAGCAGCAGGGCGGATACCTTGGCCTGCTTGAGGCGCGGGATCACCGCACGCAGGTATTCCTCGTCGCTGTGCGCGGGGAAACCGTAGTTGATCGAGCGACCGCCGAGGCCGTCGCCGTGGGTGATCTCGATCAGTGGCATGCCGGCGGCGTCGAGGCCGGTGGCGACCGCGATCATCTGCTCGAGGCTGATCTGGTGGCGCTTGGCGTGCATGCCGTCGCGCAGGCTCATGTCGTGCAGGGTGACGTTCTTGCCTTGCAGATTCATGGTGCGACTCCTTTAGGCCAGTGCCGCTTCACGACGTGGCAGTTGAATGGTGCCGCTGGCGATTTCCTCGGCGAACATCTCGCCGGTGCGCAGGGCGGCGGCGGTCATGATGTCGAGGTTGCCGGCGTACTTGGGCAGGTAGTCGCCCAGGCCCTCGACCTCCATGAAGATCGAGACGCGGTTGCCGTCGAATACCGGGCCATTCTTCAGCCGGTAGCCGGGCACGTACTTCTGCACCTCGGCGATCATCGCGTGGACCGATGCGGTGATCGCATCCTGGTCCGGTTCGGTTTCGGTCAGGCAGTGGATGGTGTCGCGCATCATCAGCGGCGGCTCGGCCGGGTTGACGACGATGATCGCCTTGCCTTCCTTGGCCCCGCCGACCTGCTCGATGGCGCCGGCGGTGGTGCGGGTGAACTCGTCGATGTTCTTGCGGGTGCCCGGGCCGATGGAGCGCGAGGACACGGTGGCGACGATCTCGCCGTAGGCCACCGGCTGCACGCGCGATACCGCGGCGACCATCGGGATGGTGGCCTGGCCACCACAGGTGACCATGTTGACGTTCATTTCCAGCGTGCCGACATGCTGCTTGAGGTTCACCGGCGGCACGCAGTACGGGCCGATGGCGGCCGGGGTCAGGTCGACCATCAGCACGCCCAGCTCGTTGAGCTTGCGGCTGTTCTCGGCGTGTACATAGGCGGAGGTGGCATCGAAGGCGATGCGGATATCGTCCTCGAGCACGTGCGGCAGCAGGCCGTCGACGCCCTCGGCGGTGGTCTTCAGGCCGAACTCGCGGGCGCGCTTGAGGCCATCGGACTCGGGGTCGATGCCGACCATCCAGACCGGCTCGATCCACTCGGAACGCAGCATCTTCATCACCAGATCTGTGCCGATGTTGCCCGGGCCTATGATCGCTACTTTCAGTTTCTTGTTCATCAGGCTGTCCTCGATCAGATGAAGCGCACGGAGGCGCTGCCGATGCCGCCGATCTCGACGCGCATGAAATCACCGGCCTTGACCGGTTCCAGCGGAACCAGCGAGCCGGACAGGATCACTTCGCCGGCCTTCAGGCCGATGCCGAAGTGGCCGAGGGTGTTGGCCAACCAGGCCACGCAATTGACCGGCGAGCCGAGCGCAGCCGCTCCAGCGCCGGTGGAGAGCAGCTGGCCGTTCTTCTCGACCAGCATGCCGCAGGTGACCAGATCGACCTGGCGCGGTGAGACGGCCTGGTCGCCGAGCACGAACAGCCCGCAGGAGGCGTTGTCCGCCACGGTGTCCTGGATCTTGATCTTCCAGTCCTGGATGCGCGAATCGACCACTTCGAAGCAGGGGATCACGCATTCGGTGGCAGCCAGCACGTCGGCGTTGGTCACGCCCGGCCCCATCAGGTCCTTCTTGAGGATGAAGGCGATCTCGCCCTCGGCGCGCGGCTGGATCAGCTTCTCGCTGATCGGCATGGCTTCGCCGCTGTTGTAGACCATGGCATCGGTGAGGTAGCCGAAGTCCGGCTGGTGCACGCCGAGCATGTTCTGCACGGCCTTGCTGGTGACGCCGATCTTCTTGCCGATCACCCGCTCGCCGGCGGCCAGGCGCCGTTCCAGCATGCGCAGGGAAATGTGGTAGGCGTCCTCGACGCTGATGTCGAAGCCGCGGCTGGTCAGCGGCGTGACGGTCTCGCGCTGGACCATCGCCTGGTAGAGCTCGTCGCCGAGTTCGTTGATCAATGTCTTGTCCATATCGGTCTCTCTCAGGAATGGAGGGCGTCGGCCTCGGCGAGGAAATTCTCGACCAAGCGGGCGAAACGCTCGGCGTGTTCGATCTGGGTCCAGTGGCCGCACTGGCCGAACACGTGTAGCTGGGCGTTGGGAATCCACTGCGCGAGGGTCAGCGAAGCCTGCAGCGGGATGATCCGATCCTCGCGGCCGTGGATGACCAGGGTTTCGTTGGGCAGGGCGCGGATATCGGTCTCGTTGCTGGCCAGATCGTCGACTCCGTTCTGCCGTGGCGGCGGGAACATCGCGGCGAACGACTCCTGAAAGCCGGGGCGGATACTGGCCTGGTAACGCAGCTCGGCCAGCTCGTCGTTGACCAGGGTGCGGTCGTGGGCGAAAACGTCCATCAGCCGGCGCATGCTGGCAAAGGACGGCTCGTAGCCCCAGACAGCATCCAGGCCCGGCGTGATTGGAAAACTCACTCCAACGCTGCCCATCAGCACCAGCCGGCGCACCCGCTCGGGATGCCGGATGGCCAGTGCCAGCGCCAGCCCGCCGCCGAACGAGTTGCCGACGATGTCGGCCTGCTGGATGCCGAGGGCGTCGAGCACGCCGATGGCATGCTCGACCCAGCGCGCCTGGCTGTATTGTCCATCGGCCGGACGTTCGCTGTAGCCGAAGCCGAGCATGTCCGGAGCGACCACCCGGCGCGTCTGCGCCAGCTGCGGAATGATCCCGCGCCAGTTGGCCCAGGCGGTGACGCCCGGCCCGGAGCCGTGGATCAGCAGAACCGGGAAGCCTTCGCCCTGATCATGCAGGTTGGTGCGGTAGCCAGCGGCGAGGATTTCGCGACCGATTTCAGGGCTTTGCTGCGGTGCGTTCATGGCCAGCTCCTCAGAGTTTCACACAGATGTTTTTCAGCTCGGTGTAGAATTCCAGCGAGTGCACACCCCCTTCGCGCCCGATGCCCGACTGCTTGCTGCCGCCGAAGGCGGTGCGCAGGTCGCGCAGGAACCAGCTGTTGACCCAGACGATGCCGGCCTCGATCTGCCCGGCGACGCGGTGGGCGCGCGAAGCGTTCTCGGTCCAGATCGCCGAGGCCAGGCCGTAAGGCAGGCTGTTGGCCAGTTCAATGGCTTCCTCCTCGCTGTCGAACGGGCGGATATGGCAGCAGGGGCCGAAGATTTCCTCGGTGACCACCGCCGAATCGTCGGTCAGGCCGGTCCAGATGGTCGGCTGCACCCAGGCGCCGCCGGCCAGGTGCGCCGGCATCTCCGGCACGCCGCCGCCGGTGACAACGGTGGCGCCGTCGTCGACTGCCTGCTGGTAGTAACTGAGGACTTTTTCACGGTGCTTGTGGCTGATCAGCGGGCCGAAATTGGCCTCTGGATCGTTCGGTTCGCCGATCTTCAACGCTTCGGCGCCGGCCTTCAGGCGGGCGACGAACGCGTCGAAGATCGGCCGCTCGACATACACCCGCTCGGTGCCCAGGCAGACTTGGCCGCAGTTGGCGAAGGCCGAGCGCAGGGTGCCCTCGATGGCCTTGTCCAGGTCACAGTCGGCGAAGACGATGCCGGCGTTCTTGCCGCCCAGCTCCAGCGACACCTGGCGCACGCCCTTGGCCGCGGCGCGCATGATGGTTTCGCCGGTGCCGGTCTCGCCGGTGAAGGTGTAGGCGTCGACGTCCGGGTGCTCGGTGAGGAAGGCCCCGGCCGAATCGCCGCCGAAACCGTGCACCACGTTGTACACGCCGGCCGGCACACCGGCGGCCTGCATCACCTCGCCGAGCAGGGTGGCGGTCAGCGGGGTTTCCTCGGATGGTTTGACCACCACGCAGTTGCCGCAGGCCAGGGCCGGGCCGACTTTCCAGGTCATCAGCAGCAGCGGCAGGTTCCACGGGCTGATCACCCCGATCACCCCCTTGGGCCGGCGCACGCCGTAGTTGAGTGCACCGGCGCCGTCCGGGGTGGCCATCTCGAAGGCTTCGGTCGGCACGTTCTTGATCAGGTCGGCGAACACCTTGAAATTGGCCGCGCCGCGCGGAATGTCGATGTGGCTGGCCAGGGATTTGGGCTTGCCGGTGTCCAGGCATTCGGCCTCGAGAAACTCATCGAAGCGCGCCGTGACGCCATCGGCCACGCGATGCAGAATCTCAGCGCGCTCGGCCACCGTCATCTTCCCCCATGGTCCCTTCAGCGCAGCGCGTGCCGCCCTGACCGCGGCGTCGACCTCGGCGCGGCCGGCCTCGTGCACGCGGCCGATCACCTGGCCATTGACCGGGTTGATGTCCTCGAAGGTGCGGCCGCTGGCCGAATCGACGAAGGCACCGTTAATGAAATGCTTGATCTCTTTCATCTGCGCAATCTCTGCAATAAGTCGAACCGAACCATCAGGTCAGCACGGTCATGAATCGTTCGTTGAGAATGCGGTCGTGGTAAAAGATCGCCTTGCCCAGCTGGTCAGTGGTCCAGGTCACCGGTTTGTGGTCCGGGTAGTTGTAATCTCCCCCGCAGAACACTTCGTTGCGGTTACCGGACGGGTCGAAGAAGTAGATGGTCTTGCCGTGAGTGAGGCCGTGGCGGGTTGGGCCGATGTCGATCGAGGTGTCGGTCATGGAGATCAGGTCGGCGGCGCGAAGCACGTCTTCCCAGGTTTCGAGGTGGAAGGACACATGATGGAGGCGGCCTTTTTCCGGATGGTGAATGAAGGCCACGTCGTGGGCCTTGGTCGACAGGCTGAGGAACTGGGCGACGCGCGTGCCATTTTCGTCCAGCACCTGTTCGGCCAGATAGAAGCCGAGCACCTTGGTGAACAGGTCATAGGTCGCCGGCAATTCGTCGCCATACAGTAGGCAATGATCGAAACGCACAGCCGCCATGCCTTTCAGATCGCGCGGCCATGCCTCGGGATTGACCTCATTCACACCCCACTTTCCAGTATATTCCTTGTCTGCATACAACTCGAAGTGATGCCCGGAGGGTG
>NZ_QASO01000054.1 GCF_003052605.1 Ectopseudomonas oleovorans
AGTTGCTTGCGGCATTTGACCTGCTCATGGCTGTCGACACCATGAACTTGAAAAACCTGCTTTGCCAAATCCACGCCTATGCGTTTAAGTTTCATGCGGGCTCCCCCTCCGGGATTGTTTGTTTCGTAACCTACAGTCTGGCGCAATGACGCCGTAGGAGGGAGGAGTCCATCTCATTGGGCTACGCTCTAGATCAATGAAAACGGGCGCCCAGCGGTTAAGATGGGCGCCCGTTTTTCGTTCAGGCCTTCTGTCATGCGTCCGCTTGCCGCTATCGTCGACCTCTCTGCCATCGCTCATAACTACGCCGTCGCCAAGCGCTGCGCGCCCGGGCGCCAGGCCTTCGCCGTGGTCAAGGCCAATGCCTACGGGCATGGCGTGCGTGAGGTGGTGACGGCGCTGCACGAGGTTGCCGATGGCTTTGCCGTGGCCTGCCTGGAGGAGGCGGCCGAGGTGCGCGCCATGCATGGTGAGGCGCGCATCCTGCTGCTCGAGGGCTGCTTCGAGGCCAGTGAATACGCCATCGCCGCGCAGCTTGGACTGGATGTGGTGGTGCAGAGCGCGGCGCAGGCAGAGGCGCTGATTGCCGCTGAGTTGGCACGTCCGCTCAATGTCTGGCTCAAGCTCGACTCCGGCATGCATCGCCTGGGTTTCGACGCCGCCAGCCTGCGTCAGTGGCATGGGCGGCTGGAAGACGCTGAGCAGGTCGCCGAGCTCAACCTGCTCAGCCACTTCGCCTGCGCCGACGAGCGCGGTCATCCGCTGACCGAACAGCAGGTCGAGCGTTTTCTCGATCTGCTGGATCTGGATTTCAATCATCGCTCACTGGCCAACTCGGCGGCCGTGCTGACCATTCCTGCCGCGCATATGGACTGGCTGCGCCCCGGCATCATGCTCTACGGCGCTACGCCGTTCGCCGAGCTGAGCGCACGCGAACTGGGGCTGAAATCGGCCATGACCCTGGCTGCGCGGGTGATCGCCGTGCGTGAAGTGGCAGCCGGTGAGAGCGTTGGTTATGGCGCGACCTGGGTGGCCGAGCGGCCCTCGCGTATTGCCACGGTCAGCTGCGGTTATGCCGATGGTTATCCGCGCCATGCGCCCAGCGGCACGCCGGTGCTGGTCGAGGGGCAGCGTGCCGGGTTGGCGGGCAGGGTGTCGATGGACATGCTGGCGGTGGATATCACGGATCTGCCCGAGGCTGGTATCGATTCGCCGGTGGAACTGTGGGGCAGCCAATTGCCGGTGGATGAGGTGGCCACGGCGTGCGGCACCATCGGCTACGAGTTGCTGACCAAGGTCACCGCGCGGGTGCCTCGGCGCTATATTGGCTGATCAGGCCAGCCCGCTCGGGACTTTCAGTACGTCCAGCTCCAGGCAGGCCTGTTCGCTGAGCTCGCCATTGTCGCCATGCACGCGCGAACCGGAGCGACCCAGTTCCTTTACCCGGTAAAGGGCCATGTCTGCCGCCTTGTACAGCCCGGTGAAATTTCTCGCATGGCGCGGATAGAGCGCCACGCCGATGCTGATGGTCACGCGCAGGCGTTCGGCACCGTAGTGCACGGGCTCGGATAGTTCTGCCAGCAGGCGTTCAGCGATCTCCCTGGCCTGGCTTTCGGCATCGCTGCCGCAGATCAGAGCGGCGAACTCATCGCCGCCCAGGCGGGCAACCGCATCGCCTGCGCGAACGTGCTCGCGCAGGCGCTTGGCGACCACCTGCAGCATCAGGTCACCGGCTGCGTGACCAAAACGGTCATTGATTGGTTTGAAGTGATCCAGGTCGATCAGCAGCAAAGCCACGCTCTCCTTGTGCCGCTCGGCGTTAGCCAGGGCCGACTCGCTACGCTCGACCAGATAGCGTCGATTGGGCAGTTCGGTCAGCGAGTCATGGAAGGCGGCGTGCTGCAGTTCGCGTTCGCGGTCGCGTAGCTGTTCGTTGGTCGCGGCCAGCTCGGCGGTGCGTGCGGTCACCGCTGCTTGCAGTTCATCGGCGCTGGCCTGCAGTTGTGCCAGGCGAGCGGTTTTCTCACGGTCTGCCTGTTGCAGGGCAACGGCGCGCTCCTGCTTGAGGATCTGGATGCGATAAGCCAGGGCGAAGGAGAACAGGATCGATTCGGCTGCCACGGCCAGCGGGAATACGTAGGCGTTCCATTCAGCCGGTTGCAGCACTCCGGTGGTGCGCAGCAGCAGGATGGCGACGCTGCCCAGGACCAGACCATAACCGTAAAGATACAGCTGCGCCGGGAAGAACCCCTGGCGCCAGCGGATCACGGCGCTGCCCAGGGCGGCGGGGATACTGGTCAGCGACAGCAGGGCGATGGCCCAGGCGGCCAGGTAACGTTGATCGAACAGGGTCAGGACGATGGCGATGAGATAGATCACGCAGGCCATGTTCAGCAGATGATGCGCCCAGCGTACGTAAACGCGCGTTTGCAGCAGCGTCTGGGTGAAGCGACTGGCGAACAGGCCCCACAACGACGGCAAGGTGATGCGGTCGAGCCACGCCGGCACCGGGTGGTTCGGCCACAAGTACTGCGCGCCGTGACCGGTCATGCTCATGATGAACAGCAGGGCGAAGGCGGTGGTCAGCACATACCAGAAATAGGCCTTGTCGCGCAGCGAGATGAGGATGAACAGGTTGTACAGCAGCAGTGCGAAGACCACGCCGTAGATGACGCCGAGCGCCAGATTCTCGCGGGTGGCCAGTTGCGTGAGGTCGTCGAGCTGCCAGATGCGCAGCGGGAAGGAGTTGCCCGCTGGGTCGAAGGCGCGCAGGTAGAAGGTCGTTGGCTGTTCACCCAGGGCTGGCAGGTCGAACACCATGCGTCGGTAGGGGTGGTCGCGGTTCTCGCTGAAGGCGACGCGCTCGCCGGCTTGACGCACCAGCCAGCCGCCCTGGCCGTCGGGTTGATGGAGCTGCAGGTCGAGTTGGGTCACCGAGCCCACTTCCAGTACCCAGTGGGCGGGGGCACGCATATCGCGTTGCAGGGTGAGCTTGATCCACCAGGGATTGAGGCTCTGGCCGACACTGGCACGGCCATTGGCCGGTTGAAAGCGCGACTGCTGCTCAGGGGCGGCAAGGTCATCGATGGTCAGAGTGCCCTGGTCGTCCTCCAGTAGCTCGATATGCGCATTGAGCGGCATGCCGCTGCTGGCGTCGGTGAGCACCACGGATGCCGCTGCCAGGCCCGTGGTCGACAGTCCCAACAGAAGAGCGAGCAGTAAGGCGAAGCGCTGCAGCATAGATGTCCTGGAGTCGGCTGACCGAGTAGCTTGAGTATATGCACAGGATTGTTATCGGACGAAAACAAATATGGCGTATGGCTACTGCAGGAAAATATCTGATTTTTCTGTCCTTTCTTTGCCCAGGTCGGTGCTGCGCCAGAGCCGATGCCCTGACCAGTGAGCCAGGCGCGTGCTTGAGCGCTCGTCGCAGTGCGTGCAGGCGGTATTAAACCCAGTGCAACAGTCTGGTTTGGTCAATATTTGTGCTATTATCCGCGCCCCTCGTGATAGCCCATTGATCAAAAAATATGCAAGCCGCCAAGCCGCTGTTCGACTATCCCAAGTACTGGGCCGAGTGTTTCGGGCCTGCGCCCTTCCTGCCGATGAGCCGGGAAGAGATGGATCAGCTCGGCTGGGACAGCTGCGACATCATCATCGTCACCGGTGACGCCTACGTCGATCATCCTTCGTTCGGCATGGCCATCATCGGTCGTCTGCTCGAAGCCCAGGGCTTTCGCGTGGGCATCATTGCCCAGCCGGATTGGCGCAGCAAAGACGACTTCATGAAGCTCGGCGAGCCGAACCTGTTCTTCGGTGTCGCTGCCGGCAACATGGACTCGATGATCAACCGCTACACCGCCGACAAGAAGATCCGCTCCGACGACGCCTATACGCCCGGCGGCCTGGCCGGTAAGCGCCCGGATCGCGCCAGCCTGGTCTACAGCCAGCGCTGCAAGGAGGCCTACAGCCACGTGCCGGTGGTGCTGGGCGGCATCGAGGCATCCTTGCGTCGTATCGCCCATTACGACTACTGGCAGGATAAGGTCCGCCGTTCGATTCTGATGGACGCCACCGCCGACATCCTGCTTTACGGCAACGCCGAGCGCGCGGTGGTCGAGATCGCCCAGCGTCTGTCGCGTGGCGAGCAGGTAGAGGCCATCAGCGATGTACGCGGTACGGCCTTCATTCGGCGTGACACGCCCGAAGGCTGGTATGAGGTCGACTCCACCCGTATCGACCGTCCGGGCCGCGTCGACAAGATCATCAACCCCTACGTCAATACGCAGGACACCGAGGCCTGTGCCATCGAGCAGGCCAAAGGTGAGGTCGAAGACCCCAACGAAGCCAAGGTCGTGCAGATTCTCGACAGCCCGCGTATGACCCGCGAGAAGACGGTGATCCGTCTGCCGTCGTTCGAGAAGGTGCGCAACGACCCCGTGCTCTACGCCCACGCCAACCGCGTGCTGCATCTGGAAACCAACCCGGGCAACGCCCGCGCGCTGGTGCAGAAGCATGGCGAGGTGGACGTGTGGTTCAACCCGCCACCCATCCCCATGACCACCGAGGAAATGGACTACGTATTCGGCATGCCCTATGCGCGCGTGCCGCACCCGGCCTATGGCAAGGAGAAGATCCCGGCCTACGAAATGATCCGTTTCTCGGTGAACATCATGCGCGGCTGCTTCGGCGGCTGCACCTTCTGCTCGATCACCGAGCACGAGGGGCGCATCATCCAGAACCGTTCGCACGAGTCGATCATCCGCGAGATCGAGGAGATGCGCGACAAGGTGCCGGGCTTCACCGGCGTGGTCTCCGACCTCGGCGGGCCGACCGCCAACATGTACCGCATCGCCTGCAAGGACCCGGAGATCGAGAAGCACTGCCGCAAGCCGTCGTGCGTGTTCCCCGGTATCTGCGAGAACCTCAATACCGATCACTCCTCCCTGATCGAGCTGTACCGCAAGGCGCGCGCGCTGCCAGGGGTGAAGAAGATCCTGATCGCCTCCGGCCTGCGCTACGACCTGGCCGTGGAGTCGCCGGAGTACGTCAAGGAGCTGGTCACCCATCACGTTGGCGGCTACCTGAAGATCGCTCCGGAGCACACCGAGCGTGGCCCGCTGGACAAGATGATGAAGCCGGGGATCGGCAGCTACGACCGCTTCAAGCAGATGTTCGAGAAGTACTCGAAGGAGGCGGGCAAGGAGCAGTATCTGATCCCGTACTTCATCGCCGCGCATCCGGGCACCACCGACGAGGACATGATGAACCTCGCCCTGTGGCTCAAGCGCAACGGTTTCCGTGCCGACCAGGTACAGGCGTTCTACCCGTCGCCGATGGCCACCGCCACGGCCATGTATCACTCGGGCAAGAACCCGCTGCGCAAGGTGACCTACAAGAGCGACGGCGTCGAGATCGTCAAGAGCGAGCAGCAGCGTCGCCTGCACAAGGCCTTCCTGCGCTACCACGATCCGAAAGGGTGGCCGCTGCTGCGTGAGGCACTGACGCGCATGGGCCGCAGTGATCTGATTGGCCCGGCCAAGCATCAACTGATCCCGGCTAACCAGCCAACTGCTGATGATGGTTACCAGAGTGCGCGGCGTAAGAACTCCACGCCGGTCGGCAGCAAGAAGGCGGGTAATGCAGGCAAGATGCTCACTCAGCACACCGGCTTGCCGCCTCGTGCCAGCGACGGCAGCAAGCCCTGGGACAAGCGTGAGCAGGCCAAGGCGGCCGCCTTTGCCAAGTTGCAGGAACAGAAGAAAAATAGCGGCAAAGGTGCCAGCGGCAAGAAGAAGCCGCGTCCAGCTGTGCCGCGTTGAACATGACGCCAGCTTCGAGCTGGCGTCATGCTGTGTGCATGGTCGAATTACATAGAGTGCTGCTGTCAGTTGTGCTCTGCGCCATTGCTGTGCATTCATTCGTGGCTGGTGCGTGTTGCGCACTGCTATAGGGCTTGACTCAACGCTCACCCTTGAAAAACGGTGTCGCGGCGCTGGCATAAGTCTTGCGCTGCACTGAGTATCGTCCAGGCTAGCAGGAGGCCGCCGTGTCGATTCATGTCGCGCTGCACCACGTCACCCACTACCGCTACGACCGTGCGGTGAACCTTGGGCCACAAGTCGTACGTTTGCGGCCGGCGCCGCACAGTCGCACACGCATCCTTTCCTATGCGCTGAAGGTCGAACCGGGCCAGCACTTCATCAACTGGCAGCAGGACCCGCAGGGCAACTACCTGGCGCGCCTGGTGTTTCCCGAGAAGACTCGCGAGTTCAAGGTCGAGGTGGACCTGGTCGCCGAGATGGCGGTGTTCAACCCCTTCGACTTCTTCCTCGAGCCCTATGCCGAGCGCATTCCCTTCGCCTACACCGAGGGCGAGCAGCGCGAGCTGGCGCCGTACCTAGTCAAGCTGCCGGCCACGCCGCTGTTCGCCAAGTACCTGGCCGGCATTTCCCGCGAGCCGGTGCCCAGCATCGATTTTCTGGTCGAGCTGAACCAGCGCCTGTCGGCGGACATCCGCTACCTGATTCGCATGGAGCCGGGCGTGCAGACGCCGGAACAGTCGCTCGAGCTGGCCGCCGGTTCGTGCCGCGATTCGGCCTGGCTGCTGGTGCAGCTGTTGCGTCACCTGGGCCTGGCGGCGCGCTTCGTCTCCGGCTACCTGATCCAGCTCACTGCCGACGTCAAAGCCCTCGACGGTCCATCCGGCACCGACAAGGACTTCACCGACCTGCACGCCTGGTGCGAGGTGTATTTCCCCGGCGCCGGCTGGGTCGGTCTCGACCCCACTTCAGGCCTGTTTGCTGGCGAAGGCCACATTCCACTGGCGTGCAGCCCGGAGCCATCCTCGGCGGCGCCGATCACCGGCGGGCTGGACGAGTGCGAGGTGGCGTTCGAGCACCTGATGAGCGTCGAGCGTGTGTGGGAAGCACCACGCGTCACCAAACCCTACAGCGAGGCGCAATGGCAGGCGATCCAGTCGCTGGGCCAGCAGATCGACGATGACCTGCACAGACACGACGTGCGCCTGACCATGGGCGGCGAGCCGACCTTCGTCGCCCTCGATTACCCCGATGACGACGAGTGGAACACCGCCGCACTGGGGCCGAACAAGCGCCGCCTGGCTGCCGACCTGTTCTATCGCCTGCGCAGTCACTACGCGCCCAAGGCGCTGGTGCATTTCGGCCAGGGCAAGTGGTACCCCGGCGAGCAGTTGCCGCGCTGGTCGCTGAACTGCTTCTGGCGCCGCGATGGCGAACCGCTGTGGCACGACCCCAAGCTGCTGGCCGATGAGAAGCGCGGTTATGGCGCTACGGCAGAAACGGCCTCACGCTTTCTCGCCACCCTGGCGGCGCATCTGGGCGTAGATGGCGGCAACGTTTTCCCGGCCTATGAGGACTGGTTCTATTACCTGTGGCGCGAGCGCAAGCTACCGGACAACGTCACCCCGGACGATCCACGCCTGAGCGACCCGCTGGAGCGCGAGCGTCTGCGCAAGGTGTTCGATCAGGGCCTCGATGCCGTGGTTGGCCACGTGCTGCCGCTGGCGCGCCAGGTGGTGGGCGAGGGCTGGCAGAGCGGGCGCTGGTTCCTGCGCGACGAACATTGCCGCCTGCTGCCCGGTGATTCGGCGCTGGGTTATCGCCTGCCGCTGGATTCGCTGCCCTGGGTCAGTCAGGCCGACTACCCCTACGTCAATCCGGTCGACCCCAGTCAGGCGCTGCCGCCGTTGCCCAGCCCGGCGCAGATCCAGCGTCAGCTGCGCGGTGTCTGGCGCGGCGCCAGTGCCGGCCCACAGAGCGCGCGTCCGGCCAGTGGGCAATCGGCGGCCGGTATCGTGCGCACCGCGCTCTGTGCCGAGCCGCGCGAGGGGCGCCTGTACCTGTTCATGCCGCCGTTGAGCCATCTCGAAGACTACCTGGAGCTGGTCGCGGCCATCGAGGCCGTGGCTGCCGAGCTCAAGTGTCCGGTCTTGCTGGAAGGCTATGAGCCGCCGCTGGACCCGCGCCTGCAGTACTTCCGTGTCACCCCCGATCCGGGTGTGATCGAGGTCAACATCCACCCAGCTGCCAGTTGGGATGAGCTGGTCGAGCGCTGCGAATTTCTCTACGAGGCAGCGCGGCAGTCGCGCCTGTCCAGCGAGAAGTTCATGATCGACGGGCGCCACACCGGCACCGGAGGCGGCAATCACTTCGTCCTCGGCGGGGCGACGCCGGGGGATTCGCCCTTCCTGCGCCGTCCCGATCTGCTGCGTAGCCTGATCAGCTATTGGCACAACCACCCGTCGCTGTCCTATCTGTTCAGCGGTCTGTTTATCGGCCCGACCTCGCAGGCGCCGCGTGTGGATGAGGCGCGCAACGATGCCTTGTATGAGCTGGAGATCGCCTTCGCGCAGATGCCTGAACCGGGCCGCGATTGCCCGCCGTGGCTGGTCGACCGGCTGCTGCGCAACCTGCTGGTTGACGTCACCGGCAACACCCATCGCGCCGAGTTCTGCATCGACAAGCTGTACTCGCCGGATTCGGCCAGTGGCCGCCTCGGCCTGCTCGAGTTGCGGGCCTTCGAGATGCCGCCGCATGCGCAGATGAGCCTGGCTCAACAACTGCTGCTGCGCGCGCTTATCGCCCGTTTCTGGCAGGAGCCCTACCAGCCGGCGAAACTGGTGCGCTGGGGCACCGAGTTGCACGACCGCTTTCTGCTGCCGCATTTCATCGAGCAGGATTTCGCTGACGTGCTGCAGGAGCTGGGCGCCTTCGGCTATCGACTGCGCAGTGAGTGGTTCGCCCCGCATCTGGAGTTCCGTTTTCCCAAGGCCGGCGACTTCATGGTCAAGGGTATCGACCTGGAAGTGCGCCAGGCACTGGAGCCCTGGCACGTGTTGGGTGAGGAGGGGGCGGTCGGTGGCACCGTACGCTACGTCGACTCGTCCCTGGAGCGGCTGCAGGTGAAGGTGAACGGCATGGCCCCGGATCGCTATGTGTTGACCTGCAACGGCGTGCCGGTGCCGCTGCGCCCGACCGGCAAGGTTGGCGAGTTCGTTGGTGGTGTGCGTTTCCGCGCCTGGCAGCCGGCCAGTTGTCTGCAACCGACCATCGGTGTGCATGCGCCGCTGGTGTTCGACCTCATCGACACTTGGATGCAGCGCTCGCTGGGCGGTTGCCAGTACCATGTGGCGCATCCGGGCGGTCGCAACTACGACAGCCTGCCGGTCAACGCCTACGAGGCCGAGAGCCGGCGCCTGGCACGCTTCTTCCGCCTGGGCTATAGCCCAGGCAAGCGCCCTGTCATGCAGCCGATAGACAATAATGAACTGCCGATGACCCTGGATCTGCGTCGCGTTTGATTGAACAACCCGTAGGAGCCCGCTTGCGGGCGATTCGATGCACGCATAAAAGCATCGCCCGCAAGCGGGCTCCTACAGGGAACGTCTTGCGTCAAACCTTTTCGAGCCTGCCATGCACGACCTGCTAGCCGATTACCCGCCGCCTAACGGCGCCTACCACGAACTGCTCGACGCCAAGGGCAACGTGCGCCCGCACTGGCGCCGTCTGTACGAGCAACTGGCGCGCAGCCGCCCGGAGCACCTGGCGCAGCGTGAGGCCATGCTGGCGCGGCAGATCCAGGAAAACGGCGTTACCTACAACGTCTACGCCGATCCGGATGGCGCCGACCGTCCGTGGGAACTCGACCTGCTGCCCAACCTGATCCCCGCTGACGAGTGGCAGCAGATCGCCGCCGGCGTGGCGCAGCGTGCGACCCTGCTCAACCGCGTGCTGGCCGATCTGTATGGCCCGCAGAAGCTGATCGCCGAAGGCCTGCTGCCGACCGAGCTGGTGTTCGGCCATAACAACTTCCTCTGGCCCTGTCAGGGCATGCAGGCACCGGGCGGCACCTGGCTGCACCTGTATGCGGTGGATCTTGCCCGTGCGCCGGACGGCCGTTGGTGGGTCACCGCCGACCGTACCCAGGCGCCCTCTGGCGCCGGCTACGCGCTGGAGAACCGGCAGATCGTCTCGCGCGCCTTCCCCGAGCTGTACCGCGACCTGCGCGTGCAGTACCTGGCCGGTTTCTTCCGTACCCTGCAGGACACCCTGGCGCGTCAGGCGCCGAGTGGGGGCGAGACGCCGCTGGTGGTGCTGTTGACGCCGGGGCGCTTCAACGAAAGCTATTTCGAGCACCTGTACCTGGCGCGTCAGCTCGGCTACCCGCTGGTCGAAGGCAGCGACCTCACCGTGCGCGACGCCACCCTCTACCTCAAGACCCTGGCCGGCCTGCGCCGCGTGCACGCGGTGCTGCGCCGCCTCGACGACGACTACTGCGACCCGCTGGAGCTGCGCACCGATTCCGCCCTCGGCGTGCCTGGCCTGCTCGAAGCCGTGCGCCGTGGTCGCGTGCTGGTGGCCAACGCGCTGGGCAGCGGCGTGCTGGAGTCGCCCGGTCTGCCCGGTTTCTTGCCGGCGATCAGCGAGCACCTGTTGGGTGAGGAACTGCTATTGCCGTCCATCGCCAGTTGGTGGTGCGGCGAGCCGCCGGTGCTGGACGAGGCGCTGGAGAAACTCGACCAGTTGCTGGTGCGTCCGGCGTTCCCCTCGCAGAGCTTCACGCCGGTGTTCGGTCGTGACCTGGACGAGGCGCAGCGCGCCAAACTGGCCGAACGACTACAGGCACGCCCCTACGCCTATGTCGCGCAAACGCGGGCCAAGCTGTCGCAGGCGCCGGTGTGGGATGGCAGCGGTTTGCAGCCGCGGGCCATCGGCATGCGTGTGTTCGCCGTGGCCAGTGCCGATGGCTACCGGGTGATGCCCGGTGGCCTGACCCGCGCGGCCGCCGAGGCCGATGCCGAGGTGGTGTCGATGCAGCGCGGCGGGGCGAGCAAGGACACCTGGGTGCTCGGCACGCGGCAGAGCGGTGGCGAGCCCTGGCAGACGCAACGCACCCTGGGTACTGCCGACCTGGTGCGCAGCGACCCCTTCCTGCCTTCACGCGTGGTGGAGAACCTGTACTGGTTCGGTCGTTACGCCGAGCGCTGCGAGGGCAATGCGCGCCTGCTGCGCATCATGCTGGCGCGCTACGTCGATGACGATGACGACCCGCAGGCGCTGCAGAGCGCGCTGGCATTGGCGCAGGAATTGGGGCTACTGGCAGATCCCGAGGAGGGCGAGCTGGCCGAGCGTCTGCTGCAGGCGCTGCTGGGCAGCGACTGGCCGGCCAGCCTGCGCTCCAATCTGCAGCGCTTGCAGTGGGCCGCTGGCAGTGTGCGCGGCAAGCTGTCCCAGGCCAACTGGCAGGCGCTGGTGGAATTGCAGCGCGAGGCGCAGCTGCTTGAAGGCCAGCCGGCCGACTTCGGTGAACTGCTGGATTTTCTCAACCGCCTGCTGATGTCGTTGGCGGCGCTGTCGGGCTTCGCCCTCGACGACATGACCCGCGATGACGGCTGGCGCTTTCTCATGTTCGGCCGCTATATCGAGCGTTTGCAGTTTCTCTGCGACAGCTTCGCCGGCTTCCTGCGCAGCGGTTCAGCCACCGATCAATCAGCGCTGGAGTGGCTGCTGGAACTGGGTAACAGCAGCATCACCTACCGCACCCGCTACCTGGCTTCGGCGCAGTTGATCCCGGTGCTCGACCTGCTGTTGCTCGATGAGCAGAACCCGCACGCCGTGATCTTCCAGATGCGCACCCTGCAGCGTTCGCTGGAAGGGCTTCACGAGCGCTTCGAGTTGCCCGCTGAGCGTTACCTGGCTTATCTGGAGGAGCAACTCACGGCCTTCAGCCTCGCCAGCCTGGAAAACCCGTTGTTCGGCCCAGGCAGCACCCGCGCGGTGCTCGAAGGCCTGGCCGATTTGCTGGTGGCCATCAGCGAGGCTGCCGGTGCGGTATCCGATCACCTCGGGCTGCGCTTCTTCGCCCATGTCGATGTCAGCCAGCGGACGCAATCCTCATGAGCAGCGCGCTGTATCAGGTGCTTCACGACACCCATTACCGATACTCGGCGCCGGTTTCCCTGGCCCAGCAGCTGGCGCACCTGTGGCCGCGCGAATGCCCCTGGCAGCGTTGCCATGAACGGGAGCTGCGCATCGATCCGCAGCCCTGTCAGCGCCGCGACGGTCTGGACGTGTTCGGCAACCCGCTGACCCGGCTGGTGTTCGAGCGCCCGCATGAGGCGCTGGTCGTCAGCGCGCGGTTGCGCGTCGAGGTGCTGGCGCGTGCGCCGCTGGAGCTGGACGACTCGCCGAACTGGGAGGCCGCGTGCGCCGCGCTCAGCTACAGCGGTAAACGGATGGAGCCTGCGTTGCTGGAGGCGGCACGCTACCGTTTCGAGTCGCCCTACGTGCGCCTCAAGCAGGTGTTCGCCGGCTACGCCGACGATTGCTTCACGCCGGGGCGCCCGCTGCTGCAGGCGTGCCAGGCGCTGATGCAGAAGATTTTCGACGAATTCAGTTTCGATGCCGAAGCCACTCAGGTGGCGACGCCGCTGCTGCAGGTACTGGAGGAAAAGCGTGGGGTCTGCCAGGACTTCGCCCACCTGATGCTCGCCTGCCTGCGCTCGCGCGGCCTGGCGGCGCGTTACGTCAGCGGCTACCTGCTGACCCAGCCACCACCCGGCCAGCCACGTCTGATCGGCGCCGACGCCTCGCATGCCTGGGTGTCGCTGTATTGCCCGCGGCAGGGCTGGGTGGATTTCGACCCAACCAATAATGTGCGCCCGGCACTGGAGCACATCACCCTGGCCTGGGGCCGGGATTTCTCCGACGTGTCGCCGTTGCGTGGGGTGATTCTGGGGGGCGGCAGCCACGACCCGGACGTGCAGGTGACGGTGCTGCCGCTGGGATGAGGTTCGTGGGAGGACACGACAGGCGCATCTCCCACGGTTTGTGGCAGCCTCAGTCGACCAGGGCCAGACTGCCTTTCATCAGCGAGTAGTGGCCAGGGAAGGAGCAGAAGAAGCTGTAGTCTTCGCCTGCCGCCAGCTTGCTGACATCGAAGGTCACCGAAGTGCTTTCGCCACCGCCGATCAGATCGGTATAGGCGATCACACGCTCGTCGCCGGCCTTGAGGTAGCTGGCGTCCGGGCCGGCAGAGATGCCGTCGGTGGCCACGCCGGGCATGTCGGCGGTCTTGCTCAGCACCCAGTTATGGCCCATCGCGGTCTTGGGCAGCGAGCCGGTGTGCTTGAGGTTGACGGTGAAGGTCTTGCAGCTCTTGCTGACGGAGATGGCCTGGGTGTTGAAGGTCATCTGATCGGTTGACTCGACATCCACCGCGCATTCGGCAGCCAGAAGCGGTGTACTGGCGAGCCCAAGCAGCGCCAGCAGGGCAACGTTACGCAACATCTTGATTCCTCCAATTTCTGATAACCCGGTCAGGTCTGAAGAGGCTCGCACAACTGCCTGCGCTTATGGATGCGACCGAACGCCACGCCTGGTTATCCAGAAAAGCTGTGGATAGTTCTGTGGGGAAGCTCTGCAATGCCCGCTCGAGGCCTGTTTCCGCGGGCTTTCTGGGTGTCTGCTCAGCTTTTGCTCAGGACACCTGCTCGCCACTGAAAAATGCTTTGAAATGAATTGCTTGAGTGAGAAGTCAAAGTTTCCGCGCGTGTCTGGAAAGGCGCTGGCCGGTTATCCACGAAAGACGTGGAGCAAGCTGTGGATAAGCTTGGGGAAAGCCAGCCTCGACAGCGCCCGGCAAGGGGCGCAGACGATTGATGAGAAAGTGAGCGTTCTTAAGCGGATTACGGTTTGCGGAGCGCCTGCCACAGACGTGTGGCGAGGCTGACCAGCGGTACGCTGAGCAAGCCGGCGACGATGCCCAGCAGGGCATTGAGCAGCGTCGGCACTATCGCCGAGAGCAGGTGGCCGGCGTCGCGCGCGACCCATTCGGCGGCGTGATGCACGGCGCTTTCCACCGGCGGCAGGCCATGACTGAGAATGCCGCCGCCGACCATGAACATGGCCGCTGTGCCGATCACCGACAATGCCTTCATCAGCCAGGGGGCCAGGCGCAGGATGCCGCGGCCGCAGGCCTGGGCGAAGGCGCTGGTGCGCTGGCTGAGGTAGAGCCCGGCGTCGTCGAGCTTGACGATGCCGGCCACCAGGCCATAGACGCCGACGGTCATCACCAGGGCGATGCCGCTGAGCACCAGCACCTGATTGAGGAAACTGGCAGTGGCGACGGTGCCCAGGGTGATGGCGATGATCTCCGCGGAGAGAATGAAGTCGGTACGCACGGCGCCGCGAATCTTGTCGCGTTCGAATGCCACCAGGTCGACGGCAGGGTCGGCGATGGCTTCCAGGTGTGCCTGTTGTTCGTCATCCTCATGCTTGTGCAGCAGTTTGTGCAGCAGCTTCTCGGCGCCTTCGTAGCAGAGGAACAGACCGCCGAGCATCAACAAGGGCACCACCAGCCAGGGCGCCACGGCGCTGATCAGCAGCGCAGCCGGCACCAGAATCGCCTTGTTGACCAGCGAGCCCTTGGCCACGGCCCAGACCACCGGCAGTTCGCGATCCGCCTTGACGCCGGTGACCTGCTGGGCATTGAGCGCGAGGTCGTCGCCCAGTACGCCGGCGGTCTTGCGCGCGGCGATCTTGGTCATGGTGGCGACGTCGTCGAGTACCGTGCTGATGTCGTCGATCAGGGCGAGCAGGCTGCTTCCGGCCATGTTGCGGCTTCCATGAGAGAGAAGCCGCAGAGCGTAGCATTGTGTTACATGTCTGCGTACAGGTTCAGACGGGCGCGCGATCTACCCACTTCGGCGCCGCGCTGGGTCGCCATTCGCTGAGGGCATCGAGCAGGTTTTGCGGGTTGCCTGCGATCTGCAGCATCTCGCGGTGCTGTGGGCGAACGAAGCGCTCGGCAACCAGATGATCTAGGAAGTCGCCGAGTTTGCTGTAAAAACCGTTCACCTCCAGCAGGCCCAGCGGTTTGGCGTGGTAACCCAACTGGCCCCAGGTCCACACCTCGAACAGCTCTTCCAGGGTGCCGAGGCCACCGGGCAGGGCGATGAAGGCATCGGCCAGCTCGGCCATGCGTGCCTTGCGTGCATGCATGCCATCCACCACCTCCAGGCAGGTCAGGTTGCGATGGCCGATCTCGGCACGTTCCAGGCTTTGCGGGATGATGCCGATCACCTCGCCACCGGCATTGAGCGCCGCATCGGCGACCACGCCCATCAGGCCGACGGCGCCACCGCCATAGATCAGGCGAATGCCGCGCTCGGCCAGGTGTTGGCCGAGCGCTTCGGCAGCCTCGCGGTAAACGGGACTGGCGCCAGGGCTGGCACCACAGAAGACACAGACACTACGCAGGAACATGCAACGACTCCTTGGGCAAATGAGCCAAGGGTAACCAGCCGCTGCGCTCGCACCAAGTATCAGTGCCGCGTATCAATGCCGCAGGTGGCGCAGGCGTAACTGGCGAGCAATTGCTTGAGCAGATCGTTGAGGTACATGGCGCGGCTTCCTGACGCTGGGACATGTGGTTCAGGCTAGTCCCGTTGCTGGCGCCGCGCCGTTAGATTGTTTCGATGATGGCGATAGTCGCGGCTCGCTCAGACCAGTTCCATCGCACTCATCCCGGCCAGACCCAGCAGCACCACGCCGCAGGCTGCGTAAGTCAGGCGGTGCCAGAGTAGCGACGCGGCGCGGCGAAACCAGTCCACCAGACCGGCGCAGATGAAGCACCAGAGCAGCGAGGACACCATGAAGCCGGCGAAGAACACCGCCAGGTGCGTCGGCGTTGGCTGGGCAACGCCGATGGCGGCCATCGCCCCGCCCATGGCGGCCCAGTAGACGATGTTCTGCGGGTTGGTCAGCGACAGCGTAGCGCCCGCAGCGAATGCGCTACCGGCGGCGACCTGAGCATCGTCGCTGGGTTGCGGCGGGCGATGGGCGTCGCGCAGTGATTGATAACCGAGCCAGGCCAGGTAGAGCGCGCTGGCCAGCGTCAGCGGATAGCGAATCTGCGCGCTGTCGAGCAGCAGAGCCAGGCCGGTCAGGCCCAGGGCGGCCCAGGTGGCATCGCCCACCAGCGAGCCGATCTGTACCAACAATGCCGGTTTGTAGCCGTCACGCAGCCCGCGGCGCAGGGTTTCGCTGAACACGGCACCGGGGGCCGCATTGAAGACGAAGCCGAGGAGCATGGCGGCGAGGAAGAAGCTGAACATGGAGTGTCCTTACAAGGGGGCAGGGAAGCCTGATGTTCATAGCAGATGGCGTGCCAGGCGCTGATAATAAAGTTTTCCACGGGGTCTGTGGGTATCTCTGTGGGTAAGCTGGTGGTGCTCCTCTGCTGGCCTCGCCGTGCGTCGTTCAGGCCGTGCTGACGAATATTTGAGCAACGGAATTTTTCCTTTGTGCACAGGGGGTTGACAATATAGAAGGGCTTTTGGGGGACGGTTGTTGGTTGTCCACGATGTCTGTGGATAGTTTTGTTGGTAAGCGCTGTAAGCATTGCTGAGGGCTCCATGTGGCGGGTCTTTCAGCGCTTTGCTGATTTTTTGATCAGCGCCTTTGAAGGCTCGGACGAGAGCGAAGGCGGGTCGAGTTGTCCAGTATTTTCGCCGGCCGCTCTGTCGGCACAGCAGGTTATCCCCGGGTTCTGTTGGCAGGTCTGTGGATAAGCTGGTGGCAAGGTCATCAAGCGCCTGTCGGGCGGGCTCGAAGAGCAAGTGGCGAGTTGCTCGCCATCATTGTGGCTGCAGCGCGCCGAGCTGTGTGGAGCGGCCGAGCAGTTGCAAGGCGCGATCCGGGTAGTCGGTGATCAGACCGTTGGCGCCCATTTCCAGCAATCGCCGCATTTCCGGTTGTTCGTTGATCGTCCACAGCTGTACGTGCAAGCCACGCGTCCGTGCATTGCGTATGAGGCGCGGGGTGGCCAGGGTCAGGCCGCTGTGCTGGGGAGGAATCTGCAGCACTGGATAGGAGGGCGACAGCAGGTCACTCAGGCCCAGCCAATTCAGCGCCAGCAGCAGGCGCACCGAAACCGGTCCGGCCGAGGTGGCGACCTCCGGGCAGAGCTCACGAAAGCGTTTGAGGCTGCGCTCATGAAAGCTGCCGACGATGACTCGATCGAGTTGGTCATAAGCCGCCAGCATTTCGCAGAGCACAGCTTCCATGCCGACATCGGGCACCTTGATTTCGAGCGCCTTGGGGATCAATGGGAAGCGCTCGAACACCTCTTCCAGCGCGGCGATGCGCGTACCCTGGCCACGGTAGGGATAGCTCTGGCCACCATCGGCCGTCCATTTGTAGCCGGCATCGAGCGCTTGCAGTTCGGCGAGGCTGAAGTGCGCGACCGGCCCCTGGCCATTGGTGGTGCGTTCCAGGGTTTCATCATGGATCACCACCAGTTTGGCATCCTGACTCAGGTGCAGATCCATCTCCAGCATGTCGACGCCGAGGGCAGCGGCGCGTTCGAAGGCGAACAGGGTGTTCTCCGGCCACAGCCCCTTGCCACCGCGATGGGCGATCACCAGAGGGCGTTCGCCGAGGTCTTCGAGCACCGCAGGCATGCTCGCCTGACGGCTGGTCAGCGTCAGTACCAGCACGATGATGCCGATCAGCAGCAGCGGGACGAGCAGAGATCGGGTGAAGCGCAGCATGGGCCGGGTCTCGAAAGCGGTTCGGGACTTTGTGCCCCAGCGCAGGGGCGTTGGCAAGTGCAACGGCAAACGCCGGTAGCGCATCGCTACCGGCAGTGTCTGCGGTGTATGCGTCTACATCGGCACCCTACGCTATCGCGTAGGGTGTGCCGCGGGCGCCCACGATGGGTGACCTGTACCTCAGGAGCTATCGGCGCTTAGCTGGCCAGCAGCCAGACACCGGTGGCGGCCGACGCAGCGCCAGCGATGCGTACCAGTGGTGCGGCTGCTTGTGGCAGAAAGCGCACCAGGGCGAAACCGATGGCGTGCAGCGCGGCCGTGGCGACGATAAAGCCGATGGCATAACCGAAGGGGCTGGCCAGATCCGGCAGCTCCAGACCGTGGGCGACGCCGTGGGTCAGGGCGAAGAGGGCGGTCAGGGCGACGGATACCGCCATCGGCAGACGTGCAGCCACGGCTACCAGCAGGCCGAAGGCCAGCACCGAGCCGGCGATGCCGGTTTCCATCAGCGGTATTTCCACACCGGCGAAGCCGAGAAGGCCGCCGACCAGCATGCTGCCGACGAAGGTCGCCGGCAGCGCCCAGCGCGCTGCGCCATTCTGCTGCGCGGCCCACAGGCCAACGGCGAACATCGCCAGCAGGTGATCGAGGCCAAACACCGGGTGGGCCAGGCCGGCCATGATCCCGGAATCGCCATGCCCTGGGTGGGCGAAGGCCAGTGCCGGGGTGCAGAACAGGGCGATGGCGTAGAGGGTTTTACGCAGATTCATGAGTATCTCCTTGAATGGGGAATCAGGCCGCCGTGAGCATGCCCTGGCGTTCGATGAAGGCGATGATCTCGTCGAGACCCTGGCCGATTTTCTGGTTGCTGAAGACGAAGGGTTTGTCGCCGCGCATCTTCAGCGTGTCGCGCTCCATCACCTCCAGTGAGGCGCCGACCATGGGCGCTAGATCGACCTTGTTGATCACCAGCAGGTCGGACTTGCAGATGCCCGGGCCGCCTTTGCGCGGCAGCTTGTCGCCGGCGGAGACGTCGATCACGTACAGGGTCAGGTCGGACAGCTCGGGGCTGAAGGTGGCCGACAGGTTGTCGCCGCCGGACTCGACGATGATCAGGTCCAGGCCAGGGAAGCGGCGGTTGAGCTGCTCCACGGCTTCCAGGTTGATCGAGGCGTCCTCGCGGATGGCGGTGTGTGGGCAGCCGCCGGTTTCCACGCCGATGATTCGTTCGGGCTCCAGGGCCTCGTTGCGCACCAGGAACTGGGCGTCTTCCTGGGTGTAGATGTCGTTGGTGACCACGGCGATGTTGTAGCGCTCGCGCAGGGCGCGGCAGAGGGCCAGGGTCAGGGCGGTCTTGCCGGAACCGACCGGGCCGCCGATACCGACACGCAGAGGTTGGCTGTTCATGTGCTGATGTTCCTCGTCAGGAGCGGAAGAGACGCGAGTACTGGCGCTCGTGCGCCATGCTCGCCAGGGCCAGGCCGAAGGCGGCACTGCCCCAGTGTTCGGGAGAAAGGCTGGCGGCCTGCTGCTGGGCGGCCTCGAGCGTCGGCAGCAGGCGGCTGGTCAGGCGCTGGGCGGCCTGCTGGCCCAGCGGCAGCACCTTCATCAGTACGGCCAGCTGGTTTTCCAGCCAGCCCCAGAGCCAGGCGGCCAGGGCATCGTCCGGGGTGATCTGCCAGGCGCGCGCGGCCAGCGCCCAGGCCAGTGCCAGGCCGGGCTCGTCCTGGGCTGCGAGCGCCTCGCGTGCGGCTTCGTCCAGTTCGGGCAGGCCTGCGAGTAGTTGCCGCAGCGAATAGCCCATCTGCCGGCTTTCCAGAGCCAGCTCGCGGGTTTCCCGGCTGGCGCGGTGCTGTTCGGCCAGTTCCTGCAGGCGTGTCCAGTCGCACTCGTCCGCCGCACGGCAATGCGCAAGCAGCAGTGGCGCTTCGAAGCGGGCGAGGTTCAACAGCAACTGATCGACCAACCAACGTTCGGCGCTGCTTTCGTCATGCACAAGGCCGCTGTCGATGGCCCATTCCAGGCCTTGCGAGTAGCTGTAGCCGCCAATGGGGAGTTGCGGGCTGGCCAGGCGCAGCAATGCCCAGACCGGTTTCATTCCCAGGCCCCGGTGCGCGTAGTCGGCGTGGCTCGGCTCACTTGCGCACACCGAATTGGTGCAAGCGCGGGCCGTAGTTGAATTCCTCGTCGCCATGATGGGAGTGATGGTGACCGCCGCCATAGGCGCCCTGTTCGGGCTGGTAGGGCGCTTCGATGGCTTCGACCGTGGCGCCGAGCTGCTCCAGCATGGCCTTGAGTACGTAGTCATCCGGCAGGCGCAGCCAGCCATCGCCCAGTTGCAGGGCGACATGGCGGTTGCCCAGGTGATAGGCGGCGCGCATCAGCTCGAAGGGGCTGGCGCAGGTCACATGCAGCAGCGGCTCGGCCTTGGCGCGCACGCACACGATGCGGCCATCCTTGGCCAGCAGGCACTCGCCATCGGCCAGTGCCGGCTGGCCGCGTTCGAGAAACAGGCCGACCTCTTCACCGTCAGTGGTGAAGCAGCGCAGGCGGCTCTTGCTGCGGGCTTCGAAGGTCAGTTCCAGTTCGGCGTCGCAGGCGCTCTGCGGCGCGATTCGGGAGTGGATCACCAGCATGCGTATCTATTCCGGGGCAATGTGCCCGGAAATAGTGCAAGTGGCTTGCCAAGGCTGAAGAGTGGCGCAGGGCGCGAGGTTCAGGCGAGTTGTGGATAACGTGACGAAGCGGTCGGAGTTTATTTGGTGCGTTTTCTTCAGGCTTGCGCGGTTTTGGTGCGGGCTACTCGGATGGCTTGCCCAGCCCCAGCCAGTGTTTGCCACCGACCATGATAAAGCGCAGTTGCTGGATGACCTTGGCCTCTGCGGTGAGGTGCGCGGGTAGGGTTTCGGCGGGCGGATCGATCAGCTCGGGCAAGGTGGCGAAAACGGTTTTGACCACCAGATCCGAGACCACGTCGAGCGCCGCATCGTCGAGGTGCGGCATGCGGTTCATCAGCTTGAGATCGGCGGCCAGGTCGCTGGTGATGCGTTCGCGCAGGGCGGCAATGGCCTGGCGCACGGGGCGCGAGCCTCCGTACTG
Organism: Ectopseudomonas oleovorans; assembly: GCF_003052605.1. Classification (GTDB taxonomy): domain Bacteria; phylum Pseudomonadota; class Gammaproteobacteria; order Pseudomonadales; family Pseudomonadaceae; genus Aquipseudomonas; species Aquipseudomonas oleovorans_A. The sequence continues at coordinate 20,696 of NZ_QASO01000054.1, forward strand.
CTCACGGGCGAGAAAGAGGAACTGAGCGTGATTGGCCGCCACTTCAGCGAGGAAGATGCGCACCGAGGCATCGATCATGCCGCGCATCTCGAATTCATGGCGGCGCACCTGGCGGATCGCCGCGCGAAAGGTCTCACCGACTTCCGCCACCAGTGCCAGGCCGAGTTCGTCCATGTCGGCGAAATGGCGGTAGAAGCCGGTGGGCACGATACCGGCGACACGCGTCACTTCGCGCAGGCTCAGGCTGCCAAAGCCACGCCCGCTCTCCATCAAGGTGAGGGCGGCGTCCATCAGAGACTGGCGAGTCTGCTGCTTCTGTTCGGCGCGTGGCGTCATGCGAAGTCGGGTCATTGAGCGATGCCGCACTCTAGCAAAAGCACGGCGTCAGCGTCGAACCGCACGGGTGCGGTTCGGTGAGCGACTGTTAACTGAAATACAGGCTATCTGTCAGCCTTGTGCACAAGTGTCACTGGATTCTGCTTATGGCTCTGCTTTCCCTGTCACTGGCGCGGCATGTCGCTCGCGGTCTGCAACCGCTGCGCCGACTCTGTGCGGCCGGTTGGTTGCATGAGGCGGATGTCGATCTGTGCTTGCGCCTGCTACACCCGGCGCTGCGCCTCAACCGCGTATTCGCCAGGGTCGAGGCGCGCCGCTGGGTGGCCGACGACGTGCTGGCAATTGAGCTGCGCTGCAATGGCAATGCACGGGACTGGCGAGCCGGGCAGCATGTCCAGCTGTATCTGGAGCAGGACGGCGTGCGTCACGGGCGCAGTTACAGCCTGACGTCGGTGGCTGCCGCCGGGCGCATCGAGCTTGCGATCAAACGCCAGCCGGGCGGGCGCTTGTCCAATGTGCTGCTCGATCATCTGGAGGTGGGTGAGGTGGTCGAGTTGGGTCAGGCATTTGGCGATTTCGCCTGGCCGCAGGAGCAGAATGCGGTGTTGCTGCTGGCGGCTGGCAGTGGCATCACGCAGTTGCTCGGTTTGTTGCGTGATGCACTGGCGCGTGGTTTTTCTGCGCCGGTGACGCTGCAGCATCAGGTTCGTCGCCGGGGGGGCAGCAGGCCTTTGCAGAAGAGCTGCAGGCGCTGGCTGCGCGCTACACCAGCTTCCAGGTGCGCTGGACCTTCAGTGCCGAGACGGGTGGCCGCCTGACGGCCGAACAGCTGGTTGCGCTGCCGGGCGCGCACCTGTTGATATGCGGCCCGCGTGGTTTCGTCGATCAGGCGTGCGGCTGGTGGCGCGACTCCGGGCGCAGTCTGCAGGCGGAAAGCTTCAGTCCACTGCCCGTGCGGGCTGAGGCCGATACCGGCGAGGTTCGTCTGCGCTTTGCGCGCAGCGGCCAGCAGGTTTCTGGCGACGGCAATGCCAGTCTGCTGGAGCAGGCCGAGGCCAGCGGGCTGCGCACGGCTCATGGCTGTCGCCAGGGCATCTGCACCAGTTGCACCTGCCTGCTGCTGGCCGGCACGGTGCGCGATCTGCGCAGCGGTGCGCTGTTCGCCGAGCCGGGGCAGCCCATCCGTCTATGTGTCAGCGCCCCGCATGGGAATGTGGAGATCGACCTGTGAGCAATCGTCCTGATCGTGAGTTGACCCCTGCCGAGCTCGAAGCCTTCGGCCAGGAGCTGGACGCGTTGCGTCAGCGCAGCCTGGCTGATCTGGGCGAGGCCGATGCGCGCTATATCCGCCGTGTGCGTGGTGTGGTGCGCCTGTGCTGCTGGAGTGGCCGCACGCTGCTGATGCTGGGTTGGTTTCCGCCGACCTGGCTGCTCGGCACCTTCTTGCTGGGGCTGGGCAAGATCCTCGAGAACATGGAACTGGGCCGCAACGTGATGCACGGCCAGTACGATTGGATGAACGACCCGGAATTCGCCGGGCGCCAGTACGAATGGGGCATCGTCGGGCCCGCCGATTTCTGGCGGCATACGCATAACCACGTGCATCACACCGACACCAACGTACTGGGCATGGACGATGACGTCGGCTATGGCGTGGTGCGCCTGTTCCCCGATCTGCCCGCGCGGCGCTATGCCGAACTGGCGGGTGCGCCTGATCGCCGAACGTTACGGCCAGCACTACAACTGCGGCACCTTGTGGGGGCAATTTTCGACCATACTGCGGCGCATCTGGATCTACCGTTTGCCCGCTGCCGGGATGGCGTGACTCGCGTGAAAGGATCGGGTAGGAGGCGGCCTCACGGCCGCCGTCCTCCCACACCACCGTGCGTACGGTTCCGTACACGGCGGTTCAGGCCATGCGGTTAAGCCGATTGATCGTATCCAGTATCGAGACCAGTCCAAGTCTGTCCCATAGCTTCTTCGGCAGCGCCTGATTCATATGCGGCGCTCCTGAGTTCCACCACGGGCCTCGGCCATTGAAGGCCGACTTGCAGGCACGCTCCTCGCTCAATCCCAGGCGCATCAGGTTGCGCGCCCTCGTAGAGGGCTGCTTCCATTGCCGCCAGATGACACAGCGAAGTTTGTGCCTGACCCAGCCATCCAGCTCTTCCAGTGGACGCTTGCTCTGGCTGAGCTTGAAGTAGCCTGCCCAGCCTCGCAGCACCGGGTTTACCCGCTCGATGACATTCGCCATCTTGTGGCCCCGCACCCCTCGCAGCAGTTCCCTGAGACGGTCGCGCACACGGCGCAGGCTCATGGTTGCCACTCGCAGTCTAGGCTGCGAGTGCCAACTCATCCCATACCCCAGGTAGTCGCATTTCCACGACCCAGCCAC
>NZ_QASO01000055.1 GCF_003052605.1 Ectopseudomonas oleovorans
CTAGCAGCTTGTCGGACTTGACCCCGCAAGAAAGGATAGAGCGGGATCAAGGTGCTTTTTGACGCGTTGCCGTTCCTTTCAGACATCTGAGTCCGCTGGCGCGACCCCAAGGACGTATCTGCACGCCTGGGCCGCCGTTTGAGCGGCCTCAGGGCGTACCTTTCTACCTTTACGCGGCACGCAGTACATGCAGGCGCTTGATGTTCCAGGCCATGGTCACCAAGCTCCATTCACCTTGAGCCTTGGCGAGTCCGCGCATGCTCATTTGCCGCCAGCCCATCACCCGCTTGATGATGCCGAACACCGGCTCAACCGTCTGCTTGCGCAGTTTGTACAGCGCTCGGCCACTTTGCGTGCTCAGGCAATGGGCCATCTGCTCGACCGGGTCGCTCGTCTGCGGTGACGGCGAGTCGGCGGCAAAGCGCTCCAGCACGGGCAAATGATGCGATTCGCGCTTGAGCGCCAGCAGCGGTTCGATCTCGGCTGCGTGGCAGGCGCTCACGTTGGCTTGGCTGAAGAAGCCGTTGTCCGCAATCAGCGTTTGCACCTCGCCCAGCGCGGCGGGCAAGGCCGCAATGCGCTGCAGCGTAGGGACCACTTCGCGCTTGTCGTTGCTGGCCTGGGTGACATGCTGTGTGATGACCAGCATCGTCTCGACATCCACCCCGGCCTGAGCGTTGTAGCTCTGCTCGAAGCCGCCGCTTGAGGCGGGCATGATGCGCGATTCTTCATCGGTTAGATTGACTTGATCGCTGTCTTTGGGGCCGGCCGCAGGTGGTTCGGGATCCTTGCCCCGCGGCTTCTTGCCGGCCTTGCGTTGGGCCTGACGCTTGGCCGTCTTGACCTCGAATTCCTGCTGCTCGACGGCGTGTCGCTCAGCCGCGCGCTGCTCGATCTTGGCCTTGGCCTGGGCAATGGCGCTGAGCCGATCTTCACGCCGGGCAATCTCGGCCGGTACATCCATGCCATCGGGCACGGCGGCACGGTCACTGTTCTCGGCCAGCGTCAACAACTGCTGGACTTCCTCGCGTAACTGCACCTCGATCCTGTTGGCATAGCCCCAGGACAAGGCTTTGTGCTTACTGGCATTGGCATCGATCTTGGTGCCGTCGAGCGCAATGTGGCCAAGCTTGAGCAGCTTCATCTCACGTGCCAGCAGCAGCACCTGGACGAACAGCGATTCGACCGCCGTCAGGAAGCGCCGACGGAACGTGGCCAGGGTGTCGTGGTCGGGGTGAGTGTTGGCCGCCACATAGCGAAACGCCACCGAGTCGTAGGTCGCGCGCTCGATCTTGCGGCTGGAGTGCACGCCGTTGGCGTAGCCGTAGATCAGCAGGCCAAGCAGCACGGCCGGATGGTGTGCGGCCGACCCCCGGCCGGCGTATTGGCCGGTCAGTTCGCGCAGATCGAGTTGCTCGATGACCTCAACCACGAATCGCGCCAAGTGATCATTCGGCAACCATTCGTCTACCGAGGGCGGCAGCAGGTACGCGGTGTCACGGTCAACTGGGACAAAACGGCTCATAGGGACGGGCTCTCGGTAGCAGAGCCCCGATTGTCGCGGATACCCCCAACGCGCGGAAGACTTGGAAAGTCCGACAGACTCCTAGGTCGCCGATCACGTTCTCGACTTCGAGACACCATACCCAGCTTACGTAGCACCTTGCGCGCATCAGCCATCGCGCTCGCGTCGACCTCATATCCCCAGGCAGGCTTAGCGACTGACAGGACAGCGCCAAGATGTGCGAGATCGTTTCCAACCGTCTGCGCCTGGACACCACCTCCCTCCTGGCTCATCCGCCATTGCGCGTACTCGACCAATTTCTGGCTCGTCAGATTGACATCAGCAATTTGGCCTAGCCAGGTCTCGCTGATCGCTTTCAAGGTAGCTCGCTTGGTTTTTCCGAGCGGACGTATCAGCTCGTATTCATCAAGATAGCGCTCAATGATTTTCTTGAGCGGCACATCCTCCCGCGAAGCCTTTTCAAGAGCGCCTGGCAACGCCAGTTCGGCCTCCCTCCTCATCATCCAAGCGCGAGCAACCGGCTTACGGTCGAAGGACTGGCTTTCTTGGTAGACTATGACTCCCTTGCGGCGCAGCCGAATCTGAACCGTGTACTTGGTCTGCCCGCTTTTGTTCACGCGCCGAGTGATCGTTCCCACATCGCTCACCATCAGTGCTAAAAATGCATTTACCAGTGCTAAATTTTAGCACCACATGCGCAAAAACGGGCAGAAATAAGCCATTTTGGCCTTTAACCGATCTAAACAAATGCCTCTAGAATCAGCCTCAAAGCCAGCCACCACGCGCTCTTCCCTGTCCCGCCGTTTTTCCGTCGCCCCGATGATGGACTGGACGGACCGTCACTGCCGGTTCTTTCTCCGCCAGCTGTCGCGTCATGCCCTGCTCTACACCGAGATGGTCACCACCGGCGCGCTGATCCATGGCGACCGCGAGCGTTTCCTGCGTTACAGCGAGTGCGAACATCCGATTGCCCTGCAGTTGGGCGGCAGCAACCCGCAGGACCTGGCGACCTGCGCGAAGATGGCCGAAGAGCATGGCTATGACGAAGTGAACCTGAACGTTGGTTGCCCCAGCGATCGGGTGCAGAACAACATGATCGGCGCCTGCCTGATGGGCCATCCGGCGCTGGTAGCCGACTGCGTCAAGGCCATGCAGGACGCCGTGAACATCCCGGTGACGGTCAAGCACCGCATCGGCATCAATGGCCGTGACAGTTACGCCGAGCTGTGCGATTTCGTCGGCCAGGTGCGTGATGCCGGTTGCCGCAGCTTCACCGTGCATGCGCGTATCGCCATCCTCGAAGGCCTGTCGCCAAAGGAAAACCGCGAGATCCCGCCGCTGCGTTACGACGTGGCTGCCCAACTCAAGCAGGACTTCCCCGACCTGGAGATCATCCTCAACGGCGGCATCAAGACCCTTGAGGAATGCGAGCAGCACCTGCAGACCTTCGACGGCGTGATGCTCGGCCGCGAGGCCTATCACAATCCCTATCTGCTGGCGCAGGTGGACAGTCGCCTGTTCGGCGCCGCGGACGCGGGCATTACCCGCATGGACGCCCTGCTCGCACTCAAACCCTACGTCGAACAGCATCTGCGCGAGGGCGGCACCCTGCATCACGTCAGCCGTCACGTGCTGGGCCTGGCTCAAGGCTTCCCAGGTGCGCGGCGCTTCCGCCAGTTGCTGTCGGTGGACATTCACAAGGTGCAAGACCCGCTGGCGCTGCTCGATCAGGCAGCCGAACTGCTACGCGGTCATTGATCCGGCGCGCTCAGACGATAGCGGCTACGCCCCGTCGTCTGCACCAGGCCATTCTCCTCCTGCTGCGCAGCACCTGGCGCACGCTGACCAGCGACAGCGGTTCGCCGGCCTCACTCAATTGCTGGTGGAGTGCGCGCGCGGATATTTCCTGCTCGTCATTGGCGCTGCACAGCGCCTCCACCACCTTGAGCCGGGGCATGCTGAGGCGCAGCCCGGCGGCCTGCAGCCACTCACGGCACTGACGCGTATCCAGGCCTGCGGAAACTGAACGAGAAAGCAGGGTTTGGGTCGACATGTTCGGGCTCCTTGGCAGCTCGTCTACAGTCGGACTCCACCGACTTCGGTACGTTCTCACGTACCGTCATTACTAAAGACGAACGAGCCAGCGAAAAGCGCAGCCCGAAAAGGTAAATTTTGTCAGTGACCCGACCGTTGAGCGCTTGCAGCGCCTCGGGTAAGGTCATGCCATCTGCAACGACAAGGCCTCGTCATGACCTCCAAGCTGGAACAACTCAAGCAGTTCACTACCGTAGTCGCTGACACCGGTGACCTCGACGCCATCGCCCGCCTGCAACCGGTGGATGCCACCACCAACCCCTCGCTGCTGCTCAAGGCGGCGGCCCTACCCCGCTATGCCGATCTGTTGAATCAGGCAGTGAGTGCCGGCAAGGGAGACCTGGGATTGGCCTGCGATCACTTCGCGGTGGCCGTCGGCCAGGAGATCCTCAAGGTCATTCCGGGGCGCATTTCCACCGAAGTCGATGCGCGCCTGTCGTTCGACACCGACGCGACCCTGCGCCGCGCCGAGCGCCTGATCGGCCTTTACGAAAAAGCGGGTATTGGCCGCGATCGCGTACTGATCAAGATAGCTTCGACCTGGGAAGGCATCCGCGCCGCCGAGCAGTTGGAAAAAGCCGGCGTGCAGACCAACCTGACGCTGCTGTTCGCCTTCGCCCAGGCACAGGCCTGCGCCGATGCCGGCATATTCCTCATCTCGCCGTTCGTGGGGCGCATCTACGATTGGTACAAGAAGGCCGAGGGCCGTGATTTCGTAGGCAACGATGATCCTGGCGTGCAATCGGTCACGCGCATCTACGACTACTACAAGGCAAACGGCTACGACACCGTGGTGATGGGGGCAAGCTTCCGCAATCTTGGTCAGATCGAAGCGTTGGCTGGTTGCGACCGCCTGACCATCAGCCCCGACCTGCTGCAGAAACTGGCTGAGGACGATGGCCAACTGAGTCGCCAGCTCGCCCTGGGTGCTAACGGCGAACCTCGCCAGAGCCTCGATGAAGGCGGCTTCCGCTGGGCGCTGAACGAAGACGCCATGGCCACCGAGAAACTGGCCGAAGGCATCCGCCTGTTCGCCCGCGATCAGGAGAAACTCGAAGCCCTGCTGGCCGCCAAGGCCTGAATGACAAAGGGGGCGTCAGCTTGGCTGACGCCCCTTTTCATCGCGAGTTAGAAAGTAGAGCGCGTTGTGCGCACCAACGACTTTCTCGGCAGATATCGGTGCGCGCAGCGCACCCTACGGAAAACAATCGATCAGTGCCGCTCGAGCGCGCTGACCAAATCGTGAAAGGCCTCGCGGTTGGAGTCGTTGAGCCCCATCAGAATGCGGTGCGCTTCCAGCACCTTGGCCTTCACCACCTCTTCGGACTGATCCTGCGAAGGCAGATCATCCAGACAATCCGGGCAGGGAATCGGCCGATCGACGATGTTGAACACCTGATCGAAACCCATGGACTCCAGCAAACGGGTGATGTCGTCGTGAGTGGTGACAACGGTCGGCAACAGGCCCACCTTCTGCCGCGACAGAATGGACAATTTCGCCAGCAAACCGAGAGTCGTGCTGTCGATACTGCGCGTTTCAGTCAAGTCGATGACGATGGCCGAAAAATTCAACGCGGTGAAAATCTTTTCAATCGTGGCATCCAGAGCTGAACACAGCGTCAGACGGACTTCACCGACAAACTTCAGGACGAAGGTTCCATCCTGCTCGGCGAATTGGATGCGACCGGGGCTTATCCCAGGATTCATGCAAGGTTCCTGCTCAACACCAGCAAGGCGATATCATCCGGCATCTCGCCCAGATTGGCCAGACCGAGAACTTGACGCAAACCGCCCAGCGTACCGCCAGCCTGGCTAACCAGTTGTGGCAGCGCCAATTCCTTCTCTTTCAGCGTATCGCCCGGCAACAGGTCGAGAATGCCGTCGGAGAGCAGGGTCAGGCTGAAAGACTCAGGCAACTGCATCACCAGATCGCCGTATTCGGCTTCTTCGAAAAGGCCGACCGGCAGACCGCGGCCTTCCAGGTAACGCGCCTGACCATTCTCGAACAGCACCGGCAATGGTAGATGCCCGCCGATGCTGTAGGTGAGCATGCCGCTCTCCTCGTCGATCACGCCGCCGAGCATGGTCACGTGTTTGCCCAGCTTACAGTTGATCAGGCCGCGGTTGATGTGACCGAGCACATCCGAGGGCTTGAACTGCGGCAGCGTACCGCCACGCCGCCACTCGTAGAGCAGGCGCGTGGTCATGAACTTGAGCAGCACGGTGACGAATGCCGAGGACGCCCCATGGCCGGAGACATCGGCCAGGTAGAACGCGATGCGGCGCTCGTCGATACGGAAGTAATCGACGAAGTCACCGGACAGGTACAGCGACGGAATGATCAGGTGCGCGAAGTTCAGGCCATCGGCCTGCCAGGGCGTCACTGGCAGCATGTTCATCTGTACCTGACGGCCGGCGTTCTGGTCCTCCTGCAATAGATGCAGGCTGGCCTGGAGCTCACGATTGGTCGCCTCCAGCTTCTCGCGATAGAGCTGGTTCTCGACGCGCAGACGCGCACGATCCAGCGCGCGACGCACCGAGTGCTCCAGCACCGCCAGGTCTTCGAGAGGTTTGATCAGGTAGTCGGCAGCGCCGAGACGCAGGGCTTCGACGGCATCGTTCATCACGCCGGCACCGGAAACGACGATCACCGGTACCTCGACACCCAGCGCGTTGATACGTCGAATCAGTTCAAGACCGTCGACCTGCGGCATGCGCAGGTCGCAGATCATCAGGTCGGGGCCTTCCTGCTGGAACACTTCCAGCCCCTGCAAACCGTTGTTGGCCTGCAACACCTTGAAGCCGCTGTCCTCGAGGTAGGCCGCGAGGCTTGCACGTACGACATCGTCGTCGTCGATGATCAGCAGAGTGGCACTGGTTTTGTGCATGGGGTATCCAGGCAAACTGCGCCAGGGCAATTTTGGTCACTGCCCATGGCGCGGCGCCGCATCTATGGCGCCAGGGCGATTTCAAGGGGCAGACGGTACTCCCATCTGCCGGCCGATTCAAGCCGGAACCGGTCGTCGTTCGGCGGCTTTACAGGTCAAATCGACGAGGGTTATAAGAGCCGCGGGAGAGCTCATAAGAAGACGAGGACAGGGTCCATGAGTCAGAATGATCGAGCGTACAGCGAGAAACGCGACTACATCCGCATGCGACTGGAAGCTGCAGTCGTCCTCCATCACGCTGGCCGGGAAATCCCTGCACTGTGCCTGGATCTTTCCAGTACCGGCATACAAATCGAGGCTGAAGCGGCCCTGAGCATGGGCGACAAGGTCAAGGTCCACATCCCTTCAGAGCACAGCGAGCTCGCCGGCCTCGACGCCCAGGCCGAAGTGGTTCGGATCAGCGATCTGGGCGACGGTCGTCAATCGCTGGGCTTGGCAATCATATCCATGAGCTGAAATCTGCATTTACGAAAAAGGCGGATCTAGAGCCGCCTTTTTTGCATCTATCAGGACTTAGAAGTCGTCTTCAACCTGCCCATCTTTCACCTTGAACTCACGGCTCTGCAGGTAGGCGTTGCGGATGAAGATGTACTTGTCGCCGCTGACCAGTCGCTCGGCCTGCAGCAGATTGGCACGGGTGTCGACCACCTGTACGCCACGAGTGACGTTGCGGGTCGGCACATGGTCGATGTACGGATAGGGGGTCAGGAAGCTATCCGGTACACGCCCGGCAGCGTCGCGCACGGTGCTTGGGCCGAGGAGCGGGATGACCAGGTAAGGGCCGCTTTCCAAACCCCAGACACCCAGGGTCTGACCGAAGTCTTCGTCATTCTTGCGCAGGCCCATGTGCTTGGCCACGTCGAAGAAGCCCAGCACACCGAAGGTGGTGTTGAAGATCAGGCGACCGGTATCGACGCCGGCGTTGTGCAACTTGCCCTGCAGCAGGTTGTTGGCCAGGTTGCCAACGTCGCCGATATTGCCGAAGACGTTGTGCACGCCATCTTCGAGAAACTGCGGCGTGACAGCCCGGTAACCCTGGGCGATCGGCTTCAGCGCATAGGTGTCGACGGTATCGTTGAAGCGGAAGATGGGGCGATTGAAACTTTCCCAAGGATCTTCTTCCGAAGCGGCCTGACTCATCGCAGGCAGCAGGCTCAGGCCAACGAGGGCCATCAGGCCACCCAGGCGCGCGATCCAGCGAGCACCGATCACATGCATTTAAATCTCTCCTTGAGGATAATAATGTGGCCACCGCCAGCGGGCCGAATGCCGCGTAGTATAAAGCCTTGAGCCCTGATTGGGCAGCATAGCGAAGAAAAGCGATGACCGACGAAACCTTGCTGCATACAGCACACATCCCCGTACGCTGGGGCGACATGGACAGCTACGGGCACGTCAACAACATCATCTACATGCAGTACCTGGAAGAGGCTCGTGTCGCCTGGTTCGAGCTGGCCGGCGTAGCCTTGAGCAACGTGCCATTCGGTCCGGTGGTACTGCAGACCCAGCACACCTACCTGAAACCGGTGATCCACCCCGCCACCGTGGTGGTGGAACTGCGGGCAGGCGTGGTGGGACGCAGCAGCCTGGTGATCGCACACCGGCTGACCACCGCCGAAGACCCGCTCACGGTCTATGGTGAGGGTTACTGCAAGCTGGTGTGGATCGATCATGAAAGCGGCAGGTCGGTGGCCCTGCCGAAGCATGTACGCGGCCTGTTCAACGTCACCTAGCAGCTTGTTGAAATTCGCCCACGCCCTGTCTGGTTTTGCGGCGTGTGGTTTACGATATTGGCTCCAATCTGCCGGAGCTCTCGATTTCCATGCGTGGAGCCGATATCACCCAGGAGTCCCTGTTCACTGTCGCCAAGCTCGATGACTTCGTGCCGGTGAATCATCCCCTGCGCGCCATCCGCAAGCTGGCCAACACCGCTCTGCAACGGATGAGTGCCCTGTTCGACACCTTGTATGCCGACACCGGCCGCACCTCGATTGCCCCGGAGAAGCTGATGCGGGCGCAATTGCTGCAGCTGCTCTACTCGCTGCGCAGCGAGCGCATGCTCATGGAGCAACTGGGCTACAACCTGCTTTTTCGCTGGTTCGTCGGCCTGGCCATTGACGACCCGGTGTGGGATCACTCGGTGTTCTCGAAGAACCGTGACCGCCTCAATGCTCACCGTGGCCGCCGAGTTTCTGAGCGAAGTGGTGCGCCTGGCCGAGAAGCAGGGACTGATGTCGGATGAGCACTTCTCGGTCGACGGCACCCTGCTGCAGGCGTGGGCCTCACAGAAGAGCTTCCGCCCCAAGGACGACTCTCCGGATGACCAGGAGCCCGGGCCGCGCAATGCCCAGCCGGACTTCAAAGGGCAGAAACGCAGCAACGACACCCACGCCTCGACCAGCGATCCGGATGCCCGGCTATACCGCAAGAGCCACAACACCGGCGCGCAGCTGAGCTACATGGGGCATGTGCTGATGGAGCATCGCAGCGGCCTGGTGCGCAGTGCCCATGTCAGTTTGGCCGGCGGCCGTAGCGAACGTGAAGCCGCACTGGCGAAGCGGCCTTCCGTTATCGCCTGCTGGGCGCGGTGCAGCGACTCCAGGGCATAGGCATCCTGCTCCTCACGACTGAAGCGATACTGCTGCGCACAATCCTCGGCGAAGGTGCCCATCAGCCGGCCGCGCTCGAAGGCGTCCTCCAGGCCGTCGAGGAACATGTGGTCGGGCACCTGACCATGGCCCATGCGATAACCACCACGGGCACGCGTCAGCAGATACGGCGCGTTGGACATGCTCTCCATGCCGCCGGCCACCAGCACTTCGCTGCTACCGGCCAGCAACTGGTCATGGCCGAGCATCAGCGCCTGCATGCCGGAGCCACACATCTTGTTCAGCGTGGTGCACTGCACCGCCTGGCTCAACCCTGCGCCCAACGCCGCCTGGCGCGCCGGTGCCTGGCCCTGGCCGGCCTGCAACACGCAGCCCATCAGCACCGTGTCCACCGCCTCGGCCGCAAGCCCGGCGCGCTCCGGGTCGAGCGGATGGCGGCGGCGCCCAGTTCGGCGGCGCCTAGGGTCTGTCGCCGAGAAAACCACCCATGGGGTGCGGGCGGCGCTGACGATGACAATGGGATCGAGTTGCTGATTCATGAGTTTCACCTTCAATTGCGTACCCCAATGAGATGGACTCCTCCCTCCTACGGCGTCATTGCGCCAGACTGAAGGTTGTAAAACAAGCAATCCCGGAGGGGGAGCCCGCATGAAACTTAAACGCATAGGCGTGGATTTGGCAAAGCAGGTTTTTCAAGTTCATGGTGTCGACAGCCATGAGCAGGTCAAATGCCGCAAGCAACT
>NZ_QASO01000056.1 GCF_003052605.1 Ectopseudomonas oleovorans
GTAAGCGTTCATTCCACGACGTACTGGACTTACTTTACGTCCCGAAGGGGCCTTAGCAATTCCGGTGAGACCTTGTACTGTTTCGTGCCGTTCTCGGCCAGGACGATCACGCTCTTGCGGTTGATCTTGGTGACGATCCCCATAGTCAAGCCAGTTCGGCTTTCGAAGGTCACCTTCAGCCCCACGTGCAGCCGACTCAGCGCCTGCAGGTTTTCTTGATCTTGCAGTTCATCAATGCGCCGGCAGATCATTCGGTTCAGCTCCAATAGCTGATCGATGCTCATGTCTTCAATGCGCATGGAGGGTGCCCTTTGGCTGTGCGGTCTGTCGATCAGAATGGCGCGGATCGATCAGCGAGCGTAACGGATTATCGGCGAACCGGGTCTTCCAGAGCCGAGGCGTCAGGTCAGCGACCTTGCTGGCCGGGTGCTGACTGATGCGCTGCAGCACGTCCACCAGATAGGTGTACGGGTTGATGTCGTGCAGTTTGCACGTAGTGATCAGGCTCTGGATGATGCCCACGTGTTCCGCGCCGAGTTCAGTCCAGCAGAACAGCCAGTTCTTGCGTCCCATGGGAATGGGGCGCAGGGCCCGTTCCAGGTGGTTGGTGTCTGGCTGGACGTCTGGGTCTTCCAGGAAGACGGTCAGGCTGGCTTCACGGCTGAGCACGTAGTTCAGTGCTTTGGTCAATAAATCACTGGGCAGCAGACCGCCCTGTGCCAGTTGATCCCGGCACCATTGGAAGAAGTCGCTGACCACCGGCTTTGAGTGGAGCAGCCGGTACTGGCGTTTCTTTTCGCCGGTCAGTTGCTGGACGCGGATCTCTTCTTCGTTGGTGTATAGCTTGGCAATCTGCTGAAGGGCTTCGGTGGCAGTTATCGGGTGGTCCTTCTGCGCCTCAATGAAGTAACGACGACTGTGCACCCAGCACTGCGCGTGGATGATGTTCTGCTGTGCGGCGGCATAGCGGGCATAAGCAGCATAGCCGTCACTGATCAGAGTTCCGCTGAACTGTTCGTTCAGTACCTGCTCGATATGGGCTCGGCCTCGACTGTTCGAGTAAGTGAACACCACTTCATCGGCATCGCCGTATAACGGCCAGAACCAGCCGGATTTCATCTTGCCTTTTTGTGGGCCTGCCCGACCCTGGTGGCCAGCTTTAATCGGCGTCTCATCCATCGCCAACACCCGGCTGCGCAGAACATTGTCGGTCTGGGCATCCACGATCGGCCGCAGCAGATCAATAGATCGCTTGATCAGATTGGTGAGGGTGCTGCGGCTGAGGGTAATACCCGCTTGCTGGATGCGTTGGTGTTGGCGATACAGCGGTAGGTGAAACTGGAACTTGTCGACCATCAGACCCGCCAACAAGCTGACGTCGGCCAGGCTGTTGTCCAGTACGTTGGACGGGGCCGGCGTGGTCACGGGCTTGTCGCTGCCCTTGCGCCGAAATACGGGGCGTTCCACTTGCAACACCACGTAACTGGACGTCCGCTGGGCCAGCCGATAGGTCGTTTTGGTGCCAAGGATGTCGTACTGGTCGGCGTCGGGGCCGCTTAGCTCCGGCGGCAGGTGTTCAACAACTTCCACTGGCACGTCCGCTGTAAAACGCAGACCCGTATCGTTCAGGCAGTCGTCGTCCCGCTGTTTCTTTCCGGTGCCTCGCTGATAAGCCCGAACCGGGCGTTTCTCCGCATCGAGAGGCTTCTCCGGGCTAGCCGCATCATTCGATTGGAACAGGCCGCCCTGCTCCGGGAGGTCATACACCTGCTTCTCGGACTTGGGGCCGAACAGCTGCTTCTTGAACCAGTCCAACTGCCGCTGCATGACCTGTAGCTGCTCACGCAACAGGGCATTCTCCTCGGCCAGTACCGAGTAGGAAGGGGCGTTGGAATAGGACGCGGAAGCCATTGAATTCATGGCCGATATTATACCGGAACACAACCCGCTACGTGCCCCGAAAACGCTTGAACTGACGGTACTTTTGCACCTCGATACCGTCAATCAGCAACTGGAGATCAGTCAGGTTTAAGGGGCGCTGTCCCGAAGAAGACGGCCGTACCCGGAACTGCCCCTGCTCCAGTCGCTTGGCCCACAGGCAGTAGCCCGTGGGCGTGAAATACAACATCTTCATTTGGGTCTTGCGACGGTTAACGAAGACAAAATACTGCCCGCTGAGCGGATCTTGCTTGAGTTGATTGCGGACCAGAGCGCTCAGCCCCCGGAAGGATTTACGCATATCCGTGGGCTCGGTGCACAGCCAGATCCGGGCCTGGCTATCCAGACCGATCATCTGATCTGGCTCAGCCTTAGCTCAACACCATTACCCAGGCTCAGCACGATATTCCAGCCGCTTCCGGGAGAGGCCGAGTCATCCATCAGCGATGACAGATCCAGGAAGCTGGCATAACCAGAATCCGCAGCCTCACCGACCGGCTGACTCAACAGGCGCTTGCGCCAACTACAGAAGCTGGCATAACCGAGTTTGTGCTCCTTGCAGAACTGCGTGGCCGACAGGCCGCTGTCACGCTGCTGACCGATTAGGACTTGCCACTGTTCTGCGGTGCGGTGTTTTCTCATGGAAATAACCTCGCGTTGTTGAATGCGAGGTCACTCTAGGGCGGAAGTCAGCGGGATGGCAGGATGTCTTGGAATGAACGCTTACATCGCAAATGGTGAGCTGGTGGTCGAGGTTGTCGCCATCCACTCTCTTTCATCTTTTACCCTGGCTTGCTTCGCAAGTATTGCGATAGGCTGGAAAATGGACGAATCGCTACTCGGCCTCAACCGCTGGAGGTTGCAGTTGCAATAAGGTCACACGCTACACGTGGAAACCGCAATGCCGAGTAATAAATCTCAATCGACATCTATCCGAATTGCTCAGTGGGTCAAGCGTCTACCGAAAGGACAGCCGTTCTCAATCAGGCGCTTTGCGGAAATTGGAACACGCAATGCCGTTTACAAGGCAATAGCACTGCTGATCAACAGAGGCGAACTAGAGAGGCTACATCGAGGCATCTACATGCGCCCCAAACCTAGTCTGTATGTGACGCGGTACCGGCCTAGTGCTTGGGAAATTGTGAAGTTGATTGCTAGGCAGAACCGTCAAACCCTCCAAATTCACGGCGCCAATGCTGTACGAATGTTTGGTCTCAGCACCCAGATGCCATTGGTCCCGATTTACTACACCAGTGGGCCAAGCCGATCATACCAGTTCGGGAAAGGTGAGGTCCGCCTGATACATGCCCCGCCATTCGTTATGCAGCATGCCGGAACCGAAGTTGGGACAGCAATCAGTGCCCTTTTTTATCTAGGCAAAGAGGGTACAACTGCAGGATGCATTACAGCCATCCAAAACGCACTCAAACCTGCAGACCAAATCACCCTGATGACCTGCAAAATGCCTCGGTGGATGCGAAGAGCGTTGGAGCTTAATGACCGCCAGGGCTAGCGCCCCAGGAACACCGTGCTGCGGACAAAACCCTCCACCCGAGCACTCTGCCAGTAGACCTCACAAGTAATATTCGAAAGGGTGCCGTCGGGTTCAGGGATTTCGCTCAATTTTCAAATCCTATCGAGTGCCCGATCGGCCACAGTTGTATTATTAATGATTCTTATTCTCGAAGCGCTTGAGCTCTGCCTCAATTCGCAGAACAAGGTCACGTCGCGCTACTCCGCTTTCTTTGATCAGATAGGCGGCGGCCAGGATGGTTGCCGGGTGGACATCCAGCACACTGGCGAGTTGCTCGACCTTATCGATGGTCGGCCCCTTAATGCCGCGCTCTAGACTGCTCAGGTAGGTTCGGCTACTGACGCTAGAAAAGTCTTCTTGGGTAAGGCCCTGCTGCTTGCGCAACCTTTTAAGTACCAGTCCGAATGCTGTGCTCAGCTCCATTTTGCCGATCCTGAAAAAGGATCGATAAAGCCTTTACGAACACTATAGGGCTACAATCTATAGGATTCATTTTCAGGTGAAGGGCTATGTTCACAACCTATCGGAGTGCGGAGATCCACTTGGATACCGCAGAGGGCACCACCACCCAGCTGTGGAGCTATGTTGAGCAGGAAATCAGCTGGCCTTGGTTCTACCTGCAAATCGTTCGACGCCACGGCCGTCAGGCCTATCGAAGCATGCTGATGGTTAATCACGCCCATGATCTAAAAAAGATCATTGACGACCAGTCGAACCTGGCCTGGGCGGAGGAAGTGCAGCTGGTCACACCGGCACACGTCAACGGCCACTCAAGGTGGCTGATGGAACCGCTGAAAGAAGTTTGCGTGGTCCGAGATGGGCCCTCCGGAGACCCGGGCTACCTCTATAAAGTCGCCAATGGCGTCAGCTACTCAATGCATCACCGGAGGAACCTAGAGGCACTGATCGTCACCGACGTTATTTTTTCGGCCGAGATGCATCTCCGGCGGAGTGACATCAACGCTTAGAGGGTGTTTCGCAACGACAGAGGTGGCCCATCATTGTAGGGGCGTCTGCTCTACCTCGGAGGTATCGAAAGATGATTGCAACTCAGGTAGTGATTCAAGACTGGGACGGCGATGGCGCCATCCCGATTTCGGACGAAATTCTCCAAGTAATGGGAGTTGAGGTCGGCGATAGCCTCTATCTCATTGAAGAGTATGTCGGCACTCACCGCTGTATTGTGCTGAGCAAGACTCCCCGCGTTCCAGACCGAATTGACGAATTGGTTGAGCACATGGACTCCGCGACAAGGTGAAAGCATAGCCACCAGGCGAATCAGGGTCCTAGAGGAGCCAGTACTAACGCCCGGAGCCGCAAGTCTCGGCTTGAGCAGCCGTGTTGGACTTCGACTTGGTCGGTTTAGCCTTTGCGCGCCTGGCTCGGGGAGGTTTCACCAGCTGCTGCTCTAGTGTGCTGGCCCGTGCCTTCTCAGCGGCAGCGACCTGTTGTGCCTCGAGAAGTTGAGACAACACTGTGTCTAGCCGCTGGCGCAACTGGCCGTGTTGCCTTGTCACGGTCTTGAGTCGAGCGGCGGTTACCCTACTTTCCTCACGAGCTCGATCGACCTCGCGGTGGGCACGATCTTCGATACCGCGTAAGTAGGTCGTTGCGGCATCACGCTCTTGGATCAGCTGCTGCTGTGCGACCTGCAACTCCTGGCGCAGCACGGTCACCTCCTGCAACGCTACTCTGCGCTCCTCGGCAAGCTCCGTGCAGCGGCTTTTTTGGTCCGCCAGTTGTGTCTGGTGCTGTACCAGCAGCAGCTCCAAGTCGGCTAGACGAGTCTCGGCAGTATGCTGGGCTGCTTGTGCAGCAGCTACCTGCTGCCGGGCCTTAGCTATCAATTGTCGCGCCTCATCCTCGACTGTGGCAGCTTGTAGCCGCTCGGCTTCTATCACGGCGCGGCGTTCGGCCAGCGCCTGCTCGGCAACACCCTCCGCCAAGAGCATGGCCTGCTGCCAGACCGCGACAAAGGCCTGCGAGATCTCCGTCGGAAGCGCCGGTAAGCGTGTTTCGCCACGCAGGCGCTGAGCTAGGCGTTCCCACCACTGGTCTAGCAAGGCGCCGACCCGCGCCGGGCTGCCGCGTCCCAGTTCCTGGCGCACCCGCTCCACCGTCGGCCGCTCGCCCCGCTCCAGCACCGCATCCGCCGCCGCGAATACTTCGGTTTCCGGTACGCCTATCGCCATCGCCAGCTCCTCGCTATATTAGGTCTGATAAACAAATGTTATCCGACATTATCTACCAAAAACCATAATTAGAATACGTTGAACGTAATGAATAATACGCCACTACTCCATTGCAGCAACAGCAGCCTGCTGGCCATCGATCGCCTTGATGCCGAAGCCCGCGCCGCCGCGGCCGCCTTCGTCGCCGCCGGCACCGCCGCCAACACTGTGCGCAGCTACCGCAGCGCCCTCGCCTACTGGGCCGCCTGGCTGCAATTGCGCTACGGTCATACCTTGGAGGCGGGGCCGCTGGCGGACACGGTGGTGGCGCAGTTCATCCTCGATCACCTGGCACGCCCCGAGGCGGGCGGCTGGCAGTACCTGCTACCTCCGGCGTTGGATGCCGCGCTGGTCGACGTCGGGGTCAAGGCCAAACTCGGCGCCCTGAGTTACAACACGGTACGCCATCGCCTAGCGGTGCTCGCCAAGTGGCATACCCTGAAGGACTGGCCGAGCCCGACCGAGGCAACCACGGTGAAGACGCTGCTGCGCGAGGCGCGTAAGGCCCAGACCCGCCAGGGTGTCAGCGTGCGCAAGAAGTCCGCGGCAGTGCGCGAACCGCTGGAGGCGATGCTCGCCACCTGTAGCGATGGCATGCGCGGCATGCGCGACCGCGCGCTCCTCCTCTTGGCTTGGAGCGGTGGCGGACGCCGGCGCTCGGAGGTGGTCGGGCTGCAAGTGGGCGATGTCCGCCAGTTGGATGCCGACACCTGGCTCTACGCCCTGGGCATCACTAAGACCGAGACCGGGGGCGTGCGCCGGGAAAAACCGTTGCGCGGGCCCGCGGCACAGGCACTCGCGGCCTGGCTGGCGGCGGCGCCGGCCAGCACCGGTCCACTGTTTCGGCGGGTTTATCGGGGGGGCCGCGTCGGAGCCGCGGGTTTGTCGGGTGACCAGGTGGCGAGGATTGTGCAGCGCCGCGCGCAGTTGGCCGGGTTAGACGGCGACTGGGCCGCGCATAGCCTACGCTCTGGCTTTGTTACCGAAGCTGGACGCCAGGGCGTTCCGCTCGGCGAAGTGATGGCGATGACCGAGCACCGCTCGATCCCAACGGTGATGGGTTACTTCCAGGCCGGAACATTGCTGAGTAGCCGCGCTACCTGCCTACTAACACGACAGACAGATGACCGCGATCAACAAAACCTGTCTCGCGACAACGTGAACGGATCGCAACTAGATAGGAATGATGAATAAACCTCGGCGACTGAGAGGCCCCTACCGAACTCCCTACTCTAATTCCGTACGCGAACGGGCATCACACCTTGCCGGCGGGTACCCAGTTATGCGGCAGCAGCTCGGCCAGGGCGCTGGCCTTCTGCGTCGGCAGGCGTGTGAGCACGTCCTTCAGGTAGGCGTACGGATCGTGTCCGTTCAGGCGGGCTGACTGGATCAGCGTCATTAAGGCCGCGCCACGCTGGCCACTGCGTAGCGAGCCGGCAAACAGCCAGTTGGAGCGCCCCAGGGCCCAGGGGCGGATCTGGTTCTCGATCCAGTTATTGTCGATGGGCAGGTTGCCGTCATCCAGGTAGCGCACCAGTGCTGCCCAGCGCTTGAGGCTGTAGTCGAGTGCCTTGGCGATCGCGCTGCCTTCCGGCACCTTCTGCCGCTGCCCAAGCATCCAGCTATGCAGGCCATCGATGATCGGCCTGGCTTTGCCCTGGCGTAGTTGCCGTCGCTGTTCGGTGAGCAGCTCTCGCCCTTCGCGCTCCACCTCGTACAGCTGACCGATGTACTGGAGGGCCTGCTCGGCCAGTTGGCTTTGGTTGGCGGCATGCAGGTCGAAGAACTTGCGCCGGGCATGGGCCATGCAGCCGATCTCGGTCACGCCTTGCTCGAAGCTGGCCTTGTAGCCGGCGAAGTCGTCGCAGACCAGCTGGCCTTGCCAGTCGCCCAGGAAGCTGCGCGCGTGCTCGCCGGCCCGGCTCGGCCTGAAGTCGTAGACCACGGCCTTGAGGTCGGCGAAGGGGCTGGGTGCATAGGCCCAGACGTAAGCCCGCTGGGTCTTCTTTGTGCCCGGGGCGAGCATCTGCACCGGGGTTTCGTCGGCGAGGATGACGTCCTGCTGGAGCAGGCAGTCGCGCAGGGCATCGACCAGGGGTTGCAGCTGGACGCCGCAAGCGCCTACCCATTGCGCCAGCGTGGAACGCGCGATGGCCAGCCCGGCGCGGGCGAAGATCTTTTCCTGGCGGTACAGCGGCAGGTGATCGGCGAACTTGGCCACCATGACCTGAGCCAGTAACCCCGCAGTCGGGATGCCCTTGTCGATCACCTGCGCAGGCACTGGGGCCTGGATCAACGTTTCACACGCGGCGCAGACCCACTTGCCACGGATATGCCGCTCGACGGTGAAGGTGCCCGGGATGTAGTCGAGTTTCTCGCTGACGTCTTCGCCGATGCGCTTGAGCTGGCAACCACAGGCACACTGGGTGCTGTCCGGCTCGTGAAGGATCAGCGTGCGCGGCAGTTCGGCCGGCAGCGGCGCTCGCTTGGGCTGCTGCCGTAGCTCGCGCTTGGCGGGCTCTGGTCGGGCCGCCTCAAGCGCTGCCTCGATGGCGGCGATGTCGGCATCGATCATCTCGTCGAGCAGGTTGAGCTGCTCGGCATTGAGCTGCTCGCTGCGGCGGGCGAAGCGGTGGCGCCGCAGCACGGCGAGTTCGTGATTCAACCGCTGGTTGAGCGTTTCCAGGTGATCGACGCGCTGGCTCAGCTGCGCAGCCAGTTGGCGCAGTTGCTCGGGCGTCAGATGATCGAAAGCTGCAGGATTCATGGCGCCGAGTGTGAGGATTTCTGGCCCCCTCGGCGATAGGCCATTGGCCTAATTGCACCTCGGCTACAGGAGCCTGATCTCGGCATCAGGCCCAAGACGCTGCCAGGGCAGGCCGACCACCAGGGCCTGCAACTGCTCGGGGCTGAGTTCCAACTGCTGTCCCTGCCAGTTGCCCGACCAGACGAAGCGCCCTCGATTGAGCCTGCGAGCGGCCAGCCAGATGCCGAAACCATCGTGCACCAACACCTTCATCCGGTTGGCGCGCTTGTTGGTGAACAGGTAGGCACAGTGCGGCTGCGCCGCACCGAATACCTGCACCACTCGGGCCAACGCTGTTTCGGTGCCGGCGCGCATGTCCAGCGGCTCGGTGGCAAGCCAGATGCGCTCGATGCGGATCACTTCAGCAGCTCGCGCAAGAAGCGGGCGCAGCCTTCAGGGTCGTTGCCCGGCCACTGCACCGACAGCTTGCCGGCCCGATGGGGAATGGCGATCTGGATGGCCATTTCTGCCGCACTCGGGGTAGTCGGCAGGCTCGGAACGAGAGGAATCGGAATAAAACTGGAGGGTGAAGCGGACAGCTGTGCCTGCTGGCGACCAATCCACTTGTGCACGAGATTGGCGTTGAGGCCGTGGCTCAACGCCACGCCGGCAACCGAGGCGCCGGGCTGGGAACACTCATCGACGACCTGGGCCTTGAAGGATTTGGGATAGGAGCGGCGTTGGCCTAGCACGGGAGATCCTCCGCAAGGGGCTTGAAATGGTGTCCACCAAAAACAGGTGGACACCATGCCGCTAGCTGGAGGGATCAGGGAGGTGTGTTGGCCAGACGCTTACCTAATTCCTGCATTGAGACCACTACGGCCCCACTAGAGTCCTTTCGCCCCCTCCTAAGGAAGGTCTGAATGTAGTGGTCTACTGATCCCGGACTGTAGTGGTCTACTGATCCCGGACACCGATTTAGGCGAAAATCATCGCCATTAGAGAGGTGTTCGATGAGTAGACAGCGACGTACATTCTCAACCGAGTTCAAGCGCGAAGCCGCAACTCTGGTTCTGGATCAGGGGTATACCGTGGTGGAGGCCTGCCAGTCCTTGGGGGTGGTGGAGTCGGCACTGCGTCGATGGATCAAACAGCTTCAGGATGAGCGCAGTGGCATCACGCCGCAGGGCAAGGCGCTGACTCCCGAGCAGCAGAAGATCCAGGAGTTGGAAGCCAGGATCAACCGGCTGGAGCGGGAGAAAGCGATCCTAAAAAAGGCTACTGCTCTCTTGATGGCGGACGAACTCGAACGTACGCGCTGATAGACCAGTTGAGTGAGCAGGAGCCCGTGGAAATGGTCTGTTCAGCGTTCGATGTGCCGCGTTCGTGCTTCTACGACTACCGCGCTCGGCGTCATCGAGTTGATGCTCGTCGTGTAACTCTCCGCAGTCAGGTTAACCAGTTTTTCAGTGAAAGCCGCGGGGCTGCGGGCAGCCGCAGCATCATGGGCATGATGCGCGAGGGCGGCGTGATGATCGGTCGTTTTAAGGTGCGTAGCCTGATGCGTGAGCTGGGCCTCGTCAGCAAGCAACCGGGCTCTCATGCCTACAAACAGGTCACGGTTGAGCGGCCCGACATCCCGAACCTGCTGAACCGTGAGTTCGATGTCGGGCTCCCGAACCAAGTGTGGTGTGGCGACATTACCTACGTCTGGGCGCAGGGCCGCTGGCATTACCTAGGGACGTGCTGATTTATTCGACTGCGTCCGCCGATGAGGCAGAGGCACGCTGAAAATTTGAGCAGGCCTGCGAGATGCCAGCAGAAACATCACGATAAAGACTCGTTTTTCGCGGCGTGGGCCGCGTTGCCCGCCCTGTTTGCAAACATCAGGACGCACCTTGAGCGTCGCAGGTCAGCAAGCGCCTGCGTGCCAGCATCAAGTTCGCCAGACCAAACAGCGAGAACAACTGCGCTGCGTTCTTCGGCAATCCGCGATAGCGGGTCTTGCGATGTTTGAACAGGTTCTTGATCACATGAAAAGGATGCTCAACCTTGGCCCGAAGGCTGGCCTTGGCCTGTTCAAACGTATCCAGTGCTCGACCATACTCGTCGTCCGGCAGCGCCTTGCGCTTGCCCCGTTTCATGGCCACCTGCCAATCGACATCTGAGCCCCGGCCTTCCTCGCGTTTCTCTACGCCCTGGTATCCGGCATCACCAAAGGCAATGGTTTCCTCGCCATGCAGCAGCGCATGAGCCTCGGTCACGTCAGCTACGTTCGCCGACGTCGCCAGCACGGTATGCACAAAGCCCGAATCGGCATCGACGCCGATATGCGCCTTCATGCCGAAGTACCACTGGTTGCCTTTCTTCGTCTGGTGCATGTCGGGATCGCGCGCCTTGTCCCGGTTCTT
>NZ_QASO01000057.1 GCF_003052605.1 Ectopseudomonas oleovorans
TGGTCAACCCGGACGGCAGCTACCTGTTCACCCTGCAGGGCCCGCTGGATCATCCGGAGGCCGATGGCATCGACGCGGAAACCCTGGGCGACAACAGCCTGGCGCTGGATTTCTCCGGCCTGCTGGTGGCCACCGACGGTGACGGCGACCCGCTGGCTGATGGCTTCGACGCCGGCAGCTTCGTCATCGATATCGAGGACGACGTGCCGGTACTGGTCGGCGCCCCGGGCGAACGGCCCATCGTGGGCGGCCTGGTGCATGAAGACGCGTTGGACAACGGCAACGCCGAAGGCGGCGATCAGACCTTGACGGTCGAAGGCGATGTCGGGGCGCTGGACGCCCTGGTCAACTTCGGCGCCGACGGCCGCGGCGGCTTCCAGCTGAGCACCGCCCCGGGTGCGCTGATCGGCCTGCAGGACCTGGGCCTGACCTCGGGCAACGTCGAGCTGTTTTACGCCGTCTCGGCCGACGGCAGCACCCTGACGGCCACGGCCGGCGAGGGCGGCGCACCGGTGTTTACCCTGCTGGTCAACCCGGACGGCAGCTACCTGTTCACCCTGGAGGGCCCGCTGGATCATCCGGAGGCCGATGGCATCGACGCGGAAACCCTGGGTGATAACAGCCTGGCGCTGGACTTCTCCGGCCTGCTGGTGGCCACCGACGGTGACGGCGACCCGCTGAACGACGGTTTCGACGCCGGCAGCTTCGTCATCGATATCGAAGATGATGTGCCGACGCTCAACGAACCCAATCCGCAGCTACCTGCTGTGGGGGGCACTGTGCACGAAGACTTGCTGAGCGAACCGCATGCGGGTAACCCCGACGGTGCGTTGCAGACACTGGTGATCAGCACTGCCACTGGTGGCGGAAGCCTTTCCGCCCTGGTGTCGTTCGGCGCCGATGGCCCCGGTGAGTTCAGCCTGGTGGATGCCGAGACGGCAGAGAGCTTGCTATGGGCGCAAGGCCTTACCTCCGGCGGTGAGCCACTGGAATACGTGGTGACCAAAGAGTGCGATGGCAGTGGCAATCTGCTCAGTACCACGCTCACGGCCACTGCTGTAGGAGGCTATACGGTATTTGAGCTGGTGGTGAAGGCCAACGGCGACTTCAGCTTCGAACTGCAGGGACCAATCGACCATCCGCTGAAAAATGGTGATGACAACGAGCTCTGGTCGTCGGACGGTGCCTTTGGCATCGACTTCACCCAGTTGCTGGCGATCACCGATGGCGATGGCGACCCGCTGCAGATGCCGCAGGGTGCTGGCGGCCTGTTCGTGATCAATATCGAGGACGATGTGCCGACCCTGAGTCTAGGGGTCAATAAGCAAGCGTTGGTTCAGCTGGAAGTGGCGCTGGACGAAACCCGTGGCAATCATGATCGTTACGCCGCCAACGATAACCAGAGCCAGGGCTACGTGAACGACGACAATGGCGCGTTGGCCAAGGTCACCACTGAGCTTGCTGGCGGCTTGACCTCGCTGTTCACCATCGGTGGGACAGCCGGGGCTGATGGCGAGGCTTCACTCAGCGGTACGCTGAGCTTCTCCGGGGTGCCGCCCCTGGGGCTGGCCACCACCTTGTCGGCCACCCATGGCGGTGCCATCCGTCTGTTCGTTGACCCGGCCAACAGCCAATTGATCAAGGGTGTCGATGCCTCTGGCGATACGGTCTTCACCATCGCCATCGTCACTGTCGATGGGCAGCCGCAACTGCAGACCACGCTGTTCGAAGCGATCCGTCATCCGGACAACGATCAGCGCTTTGACGAGGCGGTCGATCTGTTGATCAAAGACCAGGGCTCGTTGCAGCTGCAGTATCAGGTTACCCGTGTCGACGGTGATGGTGACGCGGTGACCCGTACCGCGAAGGTCGAGCTTGCTGGCGGCAATTCGTCCTACTTCTCCTTCCAGGACGACGGCCCGAAAATCACCAAGTTCGAGCTGCAGCACGGCACCAAGCTGTACGTCGACGAATCGGTGGGCAGCACAGGTTCCAGCCAGAACGAGAATGGTCATGTCGCGCCGAACGACGAGCAAGGCCATGGTGATGTGCTCGGCTACGCTAGCATCGACGGCAAGGATCTGTTCAAACTCACGGTGGATGCCGGTTCGGATGGCCAGGACACGTCGCGTACTCGTTTCGAGTTGAATCTGAGCAAGGACGGCGTGGACTCTGGGCTGGATGCTACCGCCGGCGGTGATATTCGCCTGTACAAGGATGCCGACGGCAACGTGCTGGGTGTGGCCAACGGCGTCACGGTATTCAAGGTCAGCGTCAATGCCGGCAGTGGCAGTGTGACTCTCGTGCAATACGAGGCCATCGTCCATGGCAATACCAGCAATCATGACGAGCTGGCGTTGATTCGCGCCGGTGTGCTGAAGCTCGGCGTGACCGTCTATGACAAGGATGGCGACTCTCACAGTGCCAGTCTGGATCTGGGCAAGGTAGTCGGCTTCGAGGACGATGGCCCCTCAGCGGGCATCACCAAGGCCGCCTACGCGTTGGACGATGAAGGCCTACCTAATGGCATCAACGGTGGTGAGGGCGACGTAACAGGGGCGAACACCACGGTCTCCGGCACGCTGGTATTCGACGCTGGCTCTGATGGTCTGCGTGGCATCTCGCTGTCCGGGCCGAGCGTGTTGGGCACCGAGAACGTTACCTCGACCTGGAACGCCGACAGCAAAACGCTGACCATCAGCAGTGCCGAGCGCGACACGCTGGTGACCGTGGTGCTGACCGATCCGGCGCTCGGCAAGTACCAGCTGAAGTTGCATCAACCCCTGATGCATCCGGCTGGCCAGGACGAAAACGACATCAAACTGCAGATCGGCTACACCGTGACCGACGGTGATGGTGATACCGCCGTGGGCAAGCTGGTTGTCACGGTCAACGATGACACCCCGACCATCCAGGCCATGCAGCCGGGCTTCGAGTCGCAGGCCACCTTCCTCGGCACCGATGCCGGCTATCACAACAGCTACGGCTATTACTCGCGAGATGCCGAGGGCAATCCATCCGTGGGCAAGGTGATCTGGGCTGATGTGAAGGCGCAGGCGACAGGAGCCACCTTCGATCTGGATGGGCTCGACCCGAGTGAGGTCGGTTTCTTCATCATCCCCAATGGCGCCGCCAATGTTGGTTTGAGCAATGGCGCCGAGCTGACCTTCCAGCAGGACGCTGATGGCAACTGGCAGGCCTTGCTGGCTGGCGTGCCACTGACCGGTGCTGGCGGTTCCAACGTGCTGTTCGATCGCGCAGAATTCAACCCGGGCGGCTCGCACCTGCAGGACAACGCCGCACCCGGCAACCAGAACTGGGAGGACGTGACCAACAATCCCGACTACGACTACAACGACGTCAATACCAATGTGACCTGGGGCATGCCGCTGCAGGTGGACGAGACCTATCTGGGCACGCCGGATGCAACGGTCAGCCGCAACTTCAGCTCGGCCTTCAACGCCGAGTATGGTGCCGACGGCCCTGGTTCTCTGGTCTACGAGTTGGTAATCAAGTCGCCGAACTCCGGGCTGGTCGATACCGAGAGCGATGAAGCGGTCAAGCTGGTGTTCAACGGCTCGGTGCTGGAAGGCCGTACCGAAACCGGTAACGAGCTGGTCTTCACCCTGAGCGTCGACGCCGCAGGATTGGTGACCCTGACGCAACTGCGGGCTGTGGTTCATCCCACTGCCCAGCCGGATGAGTTGCATCTGCTGGGCAGTGACAAGATCGGACTGCAGGCCACCATCACCGACGCCGACGACGATCAGGATTCGGCCAGTATCGACCTGGGTAAGGTACTGGGCTTCCGTGATGACGCACCGATGGCGGTCAACGATGGGATTGCCGGTGAGGTCTCACGTTCTGCAGTCGATCAGGTCGTCGGCAACGTCAATGACCTCACCGGCAACGACAGCTTTGGCAACGATGGCAGGGCTAGCGTCTCGCCGGTGCAGATTATCGGCCAGGGCAGCCAGGGCGGTACGCTGGTCATTGATACCAGCGGCAATCTGGTCTACAGCGCTGGCAGTGGGGCCAGCGCCGGTACGGAGGTGTTCACCTATCAGATCACCGACGGTGATGGCGACGTTTCCACGGCCACCGTGACCCTCACGCTCGGTGGCAACGACCCGGTCGGTGGTCAGGCTTCCGGCAGCGTCGACGAGGATGGCTTGACCCATGGGCTGACCGGAGGCCCCAACGACCTGGCTGGCGAAGCCACCACGGCCAGTGGGGCGCTCGGTTATCAGGTGGACAGCTTCGGTGGTTTCGCCTGGGATGCCAGTGGTCTTGGCAGCCTGTCTTCAGGCGGTTCGGCGCTCAACTATCAGCTCAGTGCAGATGGCAAGACGCTGAGTGCGTACGATGCCGGTGGCAATCCGGTCTTCACCCTTAGCCTGACCAATTCGGATACTGGGCAATACAGCTTCAAGCTGTTCAAGCCACTCGACCATCCGGCACCAGATGTCGATGGTACGGCAGACGAGAACGACCTGAACCTGGCCTTCTCCTACAAGGTCTGGGACTCCGCTGCGCCTTCGGCTCCGGCCACGGGTAGCCTGACGATCACGGTGGATGATGACTCGCCGGCCACGCCCGATGACATCGCCAAATCCGCCAGTGAGCCGCAAGGCATCCATACCAACCTCATGGTGGTGCTGGATCTGTCCGGCAGCATGGACGACGCCCCGTCGGGTGTCAGCGGTTTCAGCAGCAAGCTGGCGCTGGCCAAGGATGCCGTGCAACGTCTGATCGACAGCTACGACAACCTCGGCGACGTGATGGTACGTATCGTCACCTTCTCCAATACGGCCAGTGCCGTGGGCAATGTCTGGATGACGGCCAGCGACGCCAAGGCCTGGTTGACCGCGCTGGCCAACAACGCCGGCAACGGTGCGACCAACTATGACGATGCCCTGATCAAGGCGATGAATGCCTACGACTCGTCCGGCAAGCTCACCGGCGCAGGGGTACAGAACGTTTCGTACTTCCTCTCCGACGGCCAGCCGACGTTGTCCAACGCCAATCCGGGCAGCAACAACAGTGGCAGCCAGTACAACCCGGAACTGGGAGATGGTATCGGCGACAGCGAGGAGGAGGACTGGATCGCCTTCCTCACGGCCAAGGACATCAAGTCCTATGCGCTGGGCATGGGGCTGGGCAGTGACCTCGACAAGACCTTGCTCAACCCCATTGCCTATGACGGCAAGGCGGGCGTCAACACCGATGGCATCCTGGTCTCCAACCTCAATCAGCTCAACGACACCCTGCAGGGCACGGTGACGGGGACGGTGATCTCCGGCAACCTGATCAGCGAAGGCAGCAATGGCTTCGGTGCCGATGGCCCGGGTTTGCAGCCGATTGCTGCGATCACCCACAACGGTGTCACGTATACCAGCGAGTCGGCTGCCTACGATGCCGCGAGCCATACGCTGACCTTCACCACCGTGGGTGGCGGCTCGTTCAGCGTCAACCTGGTCACCGGGGTTTATACCTACAACTTCAACGGCGATGTCGCCGAGGATGTGACGGATACCATCCGCTACACCCTGATCGATCGCGATGGCGATGCGGTGTCCGCCGACCTGAAGCTGACCATTACCGACAGCAGCGAGGTCTATGCCTACGACAACTACAACCAGGCCATCGTCGGGCAGAAATGGGTCACGCCCGACCCGGTATCCCAAGTCCTGGCGAATTTTTCCACAACGGTCAACCCGGCTTCGTCCGGGCCCAACTACAACCCCTGGATATTCGATACCACCGACAACGGCAACGTGAGTGACAATGAAACCACGGTGATCACGCAGGCCAATGTCCTGGATGTTTCGGGTAGCAAATGGGGCGTGACTGCACTTGGCTCGTCCAATGGCGTCAGTGTGCAGAGCCGTGCCCTGCAGCTCGTCGACAGCGACCGTAAGCCCGATGTCAGCACCAAGGCCGCCACGCCGACTTTCGAGGTGGCCGAGGGCAGCACGGCCAAGGTGTCTTTCGACCTGGGCAGTATCAGAAACTTCAGCAGCAGCGGTTCGGGCGATCAGTTCCGCTGGACGTTGTACAAGCAGGATGGCAATAGCTGGACGGACGTTCAGAGTGGCACCCATGCCTCCAACAACTCGACTACCGTCACCAGCAACAGCGTGGGCGAGGGCACTTATCGCCTCTATTTCGAGGTCAATGATCGCACCAATAACAGCAGCAGCTTCCGTGTCCGGGTGGACAACATCACGCTGATCACCGTGGCAGCCGCGATGCTGGTCGACACGGCCACGGCGGTAGCGGGCAACGTGCTGACCGATGCCAACAACTACCTCTACAGCGACCATCCATGGGGCGCGGTGGACAGCAAGGGGAGCGAGGGGGCGACGCTCAGCGTGCTGGACAACGGCAGCTTCGTCGCCGTGGGCACCTCGAAAACTATCGACGGGCAGTGGGGCAGCTTGCTGTTGCACAGCGACGGCTCCTACACCTACACACCGGATCCCGACTACGCCAACCTGGGCAAGGAAGATGTCTTCACCTACCAATTGACCCAGCCTGATGGCGATGTCAGCACGGCGCGTCTGGTAGTCGGTATCGGTTCCAGCGTTGCGGTGCAGCCCACTGTGGTGATGGGCCATGAGGGGCTCAACGACACCTTGCTGGGTAGCGAAGGCAGTGATGTGCTGCTGGGGTTGGGTGGCAACGATACGCTCCATGGTCGGGGTGGTAATGATGGTCTGGAGGGCGGTGATGGCAACGACACCCTGATCGGCGGCAAGGGCAACGACATCCTCATTGGCGGTGCAGGCAACGACACCTTCGTGTGGAACGCCGATGATCGTGGCGGCAACTACCACGATATCGTCAAGGACTTCGGCAATGGCGCGGACAAGCTGGATCTGTCGCAGCTTTTGGTGGGTGTCAGCGATCCAGCCAGTGCTGATGTGTTGACCCAATACCTGAGCTTCGACTTCGTCAGCGATCCGGGTAGTACGGTGATCAACATCGCCAGCGCCGGAGGTGGCGCGCCGGTGGATCAGACCATCACTCTGGAGAACACCATCCTTTCCGGTAGCAACACTGCAGATATCATCCAGGGCATGCTGGACCAGAATCAGCTGGTCGCCTGAGGTGTGAGGGGAGGCCGTCAGCGCTGCGCTGGTGGCCTCTCAGGCAAAGGGAAATGCTTGTCAGAGTTTCCTTGGTTGGAGCACTCAACTAGAGTAAGCCCGCTACCCGTTCCGAGTAGCGGGCTTTTTTATGGCGTTTGCTGGAGGCAGCGATGGTTTACGTACAGCGCGATGCCGCGGGGCGGTTACTGCGGGTTGAATACGAGCCTTTCGAGGGAATGACGGAAAACCTGGCGGTCGAGAGCGACGAGTTGCAGGCCTGGCTGGAGGCCAAGGAGGAGGTCAAGGCGCGTCTGGACAGCCTCAAGCAGTCCGACCTGGAGCTCGTGCGCGTGCTGGAAGACGTAGTCAGCGTGCTTGTAGAGCGCGGCGTGATCCGCTACACCGACCTGCCCGAAGCGGCGCGGCAGAAGCTCGACCAGCGTGCCATCGCGCGAGCCGAGATCGAGGGCCTGAGCGGCCTGCTCGGCGACGACGAACACAATCTGGTTTAGAACCCCGCCTTTGTAGGAGCCGCGCCCCGCGGCGAAGCGGCCGGTGCGCCAACCGTAATTTTCAGAAACTACCCCCGGTAGGGGCTCCTGCAGCTATTGCTTGCCCCACGGCGCCGGTGCGCCGATCAGACGGCCCATGGCGCCGTGGATGCCCAGTTCGGTCAGCACTGCGAGTTCCTCTTCGGTTTCCACCATCTCGGCGATCAACGGCAGGTCGATGCTGTTGGTGGCGCGGAAGATCGCTTCGATGAATAGCCGCTTGTCGCCCTCCTGGTCGATGGCGCGGATGTAGGTACCGTCGATCTTCAGGTACGCCAGGCCCAGGTGGGTGAGGTTACCAATCAGGCTGAAGCGCCCACCGAAATGCTGCAGGCCCAGGTTGAAACCTGCCTCACGAATCGCCAGGCTCAGCGTTTCCAGCTCGGCGGGTGGCGGTAGGTGGCGTTCATCGATTTCCAGCGTCATCAGGTGCGCTACGTCTTTGTGCCTGTTCAGCGCCTCGAGCAGGCGCGCTTTGTCCTGTTGATTACGCAGGGTCGCGGCAGACAGGCTCAATGCCAGGGGGCGAGGATGTTGCGTCAGGTGCTCCAGGCTGTGTTCGAGCATCGTCAGGTCGAAGCGCGCGGCCCAGCCCAGGCGCTCGATCCAGGGCAGGAAGCGCCCGGCCGTGATGGCTTCTCCAGCTGGATCAAGCAGGCGTGCGAGGACCTTGTGCTGCATGAACCTGCCCGTCGCGCATTCGGCTACAGGCTGGAAATACAACTGCAATTTGCCCAGGCTCAGCGCATCGTCGATCCAGCCGCGCCAGTCGTGCAGGCCCTGAGTGGCCTGGGTGGTGAAGTCGTCGAGGCGTTCCCAGCACCTGTCGGTGTTGCTCTGTGCCTGAGCCAGAGCCTGATCGGCGCGACTCAGCACTGCCGCGCTCTGTTCGCCGGGGCGAAAGGCGGCAATACCAATATGGGCAACGGGATCGCAGTCACTGGCACCGGTCTGCTTCAGGCTGTTCAGGGCTTCGCTGAGCTCGCTGGCCAGGCGCTCTGCGTCTTCGCCATTGAGGCCGGGTGCAAGCAGCGTGAACTCGCCGCCGCGGTTGCGTGAGGCCAGCCATTGGCTGCGCCCCGGTAACGCCAGCAGTTGTTTGAGTTGATCGCCCAGCGCGGCGATCAGCGCGTCGGTGCGTTGGCCACCGAGGCGCTGGTTGAGGCCGCCCAGGTCGTTGAGGCGCAGCAGCAACAGATAGCCATCCGGATGCTGCTCGTTGATCACCAACTGGTTGCTCAGGCGTATGTCGAACTGACGGCGGTTGGCCAGGCCGGTGAGGCTGTCCTGGTAGGCTTCTTCGCGCAATTTCTCGCTGCGCGTGGCCTCTTCGGCGAACAGCGTCTTGAGCTTGTCGACCATCTGGTTCATCGCCAGCACCACACGTTTGAGTTCCGGTGTGCGTGGCACGCGGGGCAGGGTGAGAAATTCACGGCGGGTAATGGCCTGCGCCTGCTGCACCATGTTGTCCAATGGTCGCAGTTGGGTACGCAGCAGCCAGCCGCCGAGCACGGCACTGACCAGGCCGCAGAGCAATAGCCAGAGCAAGCTGCCTATGGCGCTGTCCCACAGGCGGGCGAGGGCGAACTGCGGGTGGCTTAGCACTTCGACCCGTGCTGCCTGCTCCCAGCCGCGCATGATCAATGCATCGCCACCCTGGGGCCGCAGATCGACCAGGTCGACGAACCAGCCGGGTACGTTTTCGGGTTTGATCTCGGTGCTGCGCTCGACGATCACGCTGTCGTCGGCGATGCGCACCACGCGGATGCTGGCGAAGTAGCCGCTGTCGAAGATCGAGCTGACCATCAGCTCGATCATCGCCGGGTCGTCCACGTGCGGCGTCATCGACAGCCCCAGCGCCGTGGCGGCGTCCTGGGCGTGCGAGCGCAGCTGGCTGATCAACTGTTCGCGTGAGCTCTCCACCCCGACGATGAAGCTGCCGGTGAAAGCCATCACCAGAAACAGGCAGATGGCGAGAAACAGTTGCTTGAGTAGGGACATTCCTCTTTCCTCCTAGCCTTCGCCGATGGCGAAGCCCTCCGCGCGCATTTTTTTCAGGATGTCCTGCCAGCGCGAGAGCTTCTTGGAGTCGCTCTTGCGCGTGTTCGAACCGGGCAGGTAGAGGCCTTCGGCATTGAAGGCGTACACCGGCAGCAGGTCGTTGCGTTGTGAGGCAGGGCGGATGTCGTTGATCAGGTTATCCAGTACCAACGGCTCGGCAGTGGGGCT
This sequence comes from Ectopseudomonas oleovorans, assembly GCF_003052605.1. Lineage (GTDB taxonomy): Bacteria > Pseudomonadota > Gammaproteobacteria > Pseudomonadales > Pseudomonadaceae > Aquipseudomonas > Aquipseudomonas oleovorans_A. The sequence continues at coordinate 9,875 of NZ_QASO01000057.1, forward strand.
GGAGTAGTAGGTCAGCACCATGTGCGCCTGGTTGTAATTCAGTGCCTTGACGTAGGTGATGCGCAGCTTCTCGCTGGGGATACCGAGGCGGCGCAGGGTGAAGTACTTGGCGATGGAGTAGTCCTCGCAGTCGCCTGCGCCCTTGACCAGCATTTCTACCGGCGTGGCCCAGTAGTCGTTCTCGCGCCAGAGCTGGATGTCATCGACGAAGCGGATGGTGCGGTTGAAGAAGCGATTGACCTCGTTGAGCTTGTCCGCCTCGTTCAGGCTGGCGCTGCTCTTGATCAACTCTTCCCAGTCGAGAATGCGTTTTCGTGCAGGGCCTAGGTTGCCGTAGCGGTTTTCCGCATTCTTCACGATCACGGCAAAGTCCCAATCGGCTACTGCCAGCGCGGCCAGCAGCCCGCCGCCGATCCACAGGATCAGCAGCCGCCACCGCCATCCCTGAACGCGCAGCTGTCGCATGGGGTCGTGGTCTCCTGGCTCGATTGGCAGAGTCTAGGTGAAGTATCGGCTTTTTGCCGGCCGCATCGTCAGAGTAAGAAGGCAGCGTCAAAAGCTTGTTGAAGAGGTGGCTGGTAGCCGTAGCCGAATGCAATCCGGAATGCGTTTAGCGCTCAGGGATTGGGCAGGGTCTTCTGCTTGAGGATATACAGGCTGACCAGCACCGCACTGCTGAGCATGAACGCGCGCGCCCAGGGCATGGGCACCAGATAGCAGGAGAAGCTTATGCTGACCCACATCAGCACCAGAGCATAGACCTTGCCCTTGAGCGGGATGCCCTGGCCTTCGAGGTAGTCGCGAATCCATGGCCCCAGGCGCGGGTGGGTGACCAGCCAGAGGTAGAAGCGCCGTGAGCTGCGCACGAAACAGGCCGCCGCCAGGAGCAGGAATGGCGTGGTCGGCAGTACGGGCAGGAAGATGCCGATGACCCCGAGTGCCACGCTTAACCAGCCAATCGCTAGCAGCATGTAACGGACACTGCGATGGCGGCTTGGCTGGATGTCACGCGGCATGGGCGGGTCTTGGCGGCAGCCGGGGGCGAGCCCCGGCTCATGGGGTCAGTGGCGAGGCTTGAGCAGTGCGGGTTTTTCTTCCGGAGCCTGGCACAGCAGGAAGAGAGCGGTCAGTAGCTCGGGAATCTGGTCGATCATGCTGTCCACCAGGTCGCGGTCGCGAGCGATCTCGGCGAACTCGGTCTGTTCGTCGAACAGACCGGAGCCGACCATGATTGGCAGCAGCAACTCGCTGACTTCGTCTTCGGCATCCTCGAACCACACGGCTTCACGCAGGAACACGCCTTCCATGAAACCGATGCACCAGCCGCGCAGGTCGGAGTCGTCCGGTTCTTCGCCGAGGTCCAGATCGCACGGCAGCTCCGGCTCTTCCTCACCGGCCAGTTGACGCGCGATATGGGCTTTCAGGTGAATCAGCGTGCTCTCGATCTCTTCGCGTTCGGCATCGCTGCGGTAGTGCGGCGGTTCGGCGAACAGCGCGTCGATCCACTCACGCTCCGGTACCTGATCCGGGCAGATGGCCAGGGCGGTCAGGTAACCGTGGGCGGCCACGTAGTCCAACGCCTCTTCGTGCAGCTCATCGGCATCGAGAAAGGCTTGCAGGCGGGACAGTTGCTCAGCGAAGGACATCGTGGGGTTACCTTGAGGCTTAGGGGATAAGTCGGGTAGGGATAGGCCATTGCTGGCTCATCCCCCCCTAAGAACCGTACGTGCGGCTTTCACCGCATACGGCTCAAGCTTACGAAAAACCAAGTAGCTTGGCCGGCAACGTACGAAGTGTTGCGTCGGATTCTACAGCTATAAGCCGCTGAATCGTAGAGTTACCTCTTGGCGCTGGCTGTGAACCAGCGCGTGGCAGTTGGGATGAAGCAGGGTGCGATTACGTAAAGTATCCGAACCGCCGTCCACACGCCTGATGACGTGGTGATCGTGCCAGCCCGTTTCCTTACTCACCGCTTGCCCGCAAAGGGCACAAAGCCC
>NZ_QASO01000058.1 GCF_003052605.1 Ectopseudomonas oleovorans
CTTCAGTTTGGCGCTAGTGAAATTGCGGTCACGGTTGTTCACTGCCTTGAATTTGCTGCCGTCGATGGCAACCAAGTTTTCGCCAAACAACCCCAACTGCTGGCAGAGCAAAACGAACTGTCGGCAGGCGCCGCGAATGGCCTTGCTGTTGTCTTTTCGGAAGTTGGCGATGGTCTTGAAGTCGGGCATCAAACGCCCGGTTAGCCACATGAGTTCGACGTTGCGCTGGGCTTCTCGCTCAAGACGTCGGCTCGATTGAATGCGGTTTAGGTAACCGTAGATGTAGATCTTCAGCAGGATCGCCGGGTGGTAGGCAGGTCTGCCGGTTTCGGCTGGAATGACGCCATCAAAACCTAGCTTGGCCAAATCGAGTTCATCGACGAAAACGTCAACCACCCGAACCGGATTGGTATCGCTGACGTAATCGTCGAGGCTTTCGGGAAGTAAGGTGCTTTGGCCTCGATGTTCACCTTGGATAAACCGTTTCATGGGCGCCCCTTGCGGTGAGATTCTCCGAAATCATAGCAAAGGTTTACCGGGGCGTTTTTACACACTCTGGGCCGCTAGCCGCCGTTTTGGAGCGAAAGCAGTCAACCACAATCAGACATTGGTTGGATTGCTATGACGAGGCGCCATCAGCTCGTTGCTTGAGTTTCAGGCAAATGTTTTCCTCTCCCGCCTCAACTGACAGCTCATCACCCACACTCCATCTGAGCTGCTTAAGTAGCTCTGATGGAAGCTCAACGATGACGTCTCCGCTGCCATCCCCTGGGTCTTGGCATACAACTCGCCAGCTTTCAGATGTAGTAGTCATAGATTCACCCTCACGCACTAGGCACAGTATGGCAGCTTCATCTTGGGCAGATCCGCTGCAACCTTTCCTAAGCCGCCTCGCGTCCCCTGCCAATGAGCCAGGCATGCCTTTAACGCTCCGAGACAGGCATCGGCCGGCAAACCGTCAGGCTGAAACGATTCTGTCCTTGCCCAGGTTCTTGGCGTCGTACAGTGCACGGTCGGCCCGCTTGAGGGTGTCCTCGTAGGAGCGGTCTTCCGCTGCGATGGCGGTCACGCCCATGCTCGCGGTGACGACCACACTTTTTGCGGAGTACTGGCCCAGCTCTTGTCGGAAGCACTCATGCAGGCGCCTGGCGAGCCGCATGGCCTGCTCGAGGTCGGTTTTGGGCATGGCAACGACGAACTCGTCGCCTCCAAGGCGGCAGGCGGAATCGGTTTTTCGCAGCGTGGAACGGCAGATGTCGGCCACGGCGCGAATGATCTCGTCCCCGACGTGATGCCCCCTGGTGTCGTTGATTGTCTTGAGGTTGTCCAAGTCGAACATCAGGATCGATGTCGGCAGCGCATAGCGCATGGCGGATTCGTAGTGAAGCTTGAGGTCGCGTTCGAGCTTTCTTCGGTTGAATAGCCCGGTCAGCTGATCGGTATCGCTGAGCTCTCGAAGTCTGACTTCCAGCTGGTGCCGTTCCGAGATGTTGCTGGCCACCCACAGCACCACTTCCTCGTCGTCCACTCGGAAATCCAGCGCCTGGATGCGTCCTTCGAACCAGATCGGCTCCGTCGGGCCTTCGTCGGTCAGGCCCTTCACGTCCCGGTTGCTCAGCTCGTACTCCTCCACCAGAAGCTTGCGCGTCTCCAGCGCCCGGCCGATCTGTTCGAGAAACCAGCTGGCCTTCTCGGGCTTGATCAGATCCGGGATGTACAGCCCCACGAGGCCCTTGCCGTCATGGTAGTAGCGCGTGTCCCGGCCACCGAAAACCGCGACGTACCGGCCGCTGCGGGAAAGGATGAAGGCCGGGTCCGGCAAGGCATCGAGGATCCGGGACATCTGGTCAACGTCGATCATGGAGCACTTCTTCTGGAGCCGCCTGGGTGGCGGAGCCTGGTCAGGTGAAAGAAAGAACGCGGTCGTTCCAGCAGAGCGCCGGCGGCAGCGCACGATTGCCGGCGGTGCACGGACCGGCGTCCGACCTATAGTTTTTTGGTGCCGGCATCAAGATACGGAAAATATCATTACGCCATCACAAGGTGAACAGATAACGGTTGCGCGGGATTGCCCCTCCGCTCGCCAGCGGACCGGTGCGCCCAGCATGGTGGGCGCTCACGAGGCTACGCGCACTAGGGGTCGCAGGTATCGAGCCGGCTGCCTGGGTCGCCATACGGTGCCTCCCAGCTTGGCCTCGAGGCGTCACAGCCTCTTCGACAGGTCGTGGCGCCGGAATAAAACGTTCAGTGCGCCGAGACGACCGCCGGCTCGCCCTAGCCCCTCCCCTGGCGCCGGGCGCGGATGCCCTCGATCACAAGCACCAGAACCGCCGCCCAGATGCGCCATAGGTCAACCGCGCCGGCGCGATTCTTTCGCCGAGCAGCAGCGCCACCAGTACCAGCAGTACCGGCTTGACATAACTGAGCAGGCCGAACAGCGCGAGGTTTAGGCGCGTGGCGACGATCATCAGCGCCAGTGCCAAGGCGCTGAGGGCGCCGAGGCCGAAAATCAGCGATTGCAGCCGTGGGTTGTGCATGACCAGCTGCAGGACGGCGCCATCGGCCAAGGCAAAGGCGGCGGCGGCGGCGGCGGCGACCGGCAGGCTGATCATCAGGTCCAGCCAACAGAAAGGAGGACAGATTTATTTAATGGGATCACTGCCCGCTTCTGGCCGGGAGTAGCCCTTTACCAGTGTCTAACTCTGGCCGAGCCCGGCCCGAAGCGTCTGACAGTAGTCGGCCAAGAGGTGACCTTGCAGACCTTGGGCCGCTGATTGGACTGAAGCGTGACAGCGCGAGGCGGTTCCTGAAGAGTTGGCTGAATCAGCAATGAAGTCTTGGCTTCTATTAGTAGTTCCATGTGCTAGATCAGGTTCTGATTTTACAATCTTCCTCAATCGGCTTCTGAATACGACCAGTTTCATCCAGCCTGGCGGTAATGAGCAGGTGAGCTGGAACGGTTCCACCCATTCTGCGGATGTATCCCTCTTTCTCAGCAAGCATGTTCACCTCTCTTGCAGAAGGGTAATGACGCAGAGCGCGCGTAGCCTGGCGTTTTATCTCATCGCTGACCTCGCTGCTGGTTGTCAGGCTGTTGAGGAATCGGCGCACCTCCATAAGTGCGGCAGTGCGTTCGATCGGCATAGTCATGGTGTCTCCGCAGCTCATCAAAATATGCTGGCCACGACAGCTGGTTCTGCTGTCTTCCGGGTTCCTGTGCCCAAGAGGATGTAAACGCTATTTTGGGTTTCAAAAAGGCAGTTACTTTTTCGATCGACCAGGAGCGTGCTTCTGACCCAATCGCCTGGAGAAAATCGACGAGCACTATCTGTTACTACGGTGTGGGCATAGAGAACGATTGGCTGAAAACCTTGCTCTGTAACCAGCGCTTTTTTGTCATCTGAAATATCGAGATCGACGAGAATCCATCGTCTCACTGAACAGTATGGTTTTCCAGGGCAGAGCTCTTGAGCCAGCGCGATGCCAGCTGCCTCATCGTCAGAGGCGTTATGTATTTCCTCGCTTTCACTTGATAGGAAATCACTGATTATTTTGATGCGTGTATCTGTCATTTAATGACCTCCGGCCTGCGACCACGATTACTTTTGCCTGCACTTTGATCCACGTGCTTGCCGTCGATGATTTGCCGAGCCAATGACGCGAACGATCACACAGAATCCACACGCTTCCACTACTCGGGCTATGCGGCGCGACATCAAAAACAAGCCAACAACTGCTGCCTGTAATGTTGAGAAAAGCTGACCTGATAAGCTGGCTCAGCTGCAAAAACAGCTAGCGAAATTGTGTTCGTTGCCCCCGACTCAATAGCCTGACCAGCCCGACCTAAGGCTGCACCATCCATCCCATCGATATGGCCGGCTGTAACAATCAAGTCAGGGTCCAAATCCGGGGTCGGTATCGAAATCCGTACTTCATTCAATACCGCCAAGTCATCCGGCAAGTCATTTGCTATTCGCTCCGCAAAGCCCTGCAGTTTTGGTTCCGCCAGCATGAATAGCCATGCTTGGTGATCAGATTCACCTGTGCGCCGAAGCACCCGTCCAAGTACTTGCCGGTAATGCAGCTCGGTGCGGATACGACTGAGATAGCAGCACACTTGCAGGCGCGGGATGTCGGTGCCTTCGCTGATCATTCCCACGGCGACAATCCAGCGGCAGCCGCTGCTCCGGAATGCATTGATCACCTGCTGCGCATCTGGGGTTTTGTTGGTCACGATACGGCACTCTTCCCCCATTGCTTCCAGAGCGAGTGCAACTTGCTGAGCGTGTTCAATATCGGTGGCCACCACCAAACCAGCTGCATCGGGTTTGGTCTGGTGTAGCTCGTTCAGCTTGTTGCGGCCAAGGTCGAGGGTTGGATTGATCACCTCGTCATGGCGCAGCAGTTCTTCATAGGTGACAGGCGACTCGCCCAACAGCTTGGCTATGCTGGGAAACAGCCTTACGGAACTGTCCGCACCCAGTTCTTCCGTGAGTTTCACTTTCTGATTGTCGAGCAGAACAATGCGAGGGGATCGGCACACACCATCCGCAATGGCATCTTTCAAGCCATAACGGTAATCGCAGATCAGATACCCCTCGGGCGACGAGTAGCGCGCCAGGGCGATGGCCTTGTCGTCCGAACGCCAGGGCGTACCAGACAGGGCTAATGTGAAGGCAGCGCGATCCTGTATCCGGTGCAGTATCTGCTGCCCCCAGGCATTACTGAGCAGGGGATCATGGCCGGCGCAATGGTGGATCTCATCGAAGACCACCAGCACTCGGTAGTCATCAAACAGCTGCCAGAATCCCTCATCACGGTATTCCATGGCCTGATAGGTATAGGCGCCACCGACGGCACCTATCTGGCCGTCGAGACGTCGGCCTAGCACAGTGGCAAAGGTCGAACGAAAACCCTCAACGACCTGGCAGGACGGCGCAAAGCACAGCACCAGATCAATTCTGCCCTGTTCAATCAGTCTGCTGGCCAGCTCAGCGGCCATGCGCGTCTTCCCAGCCCCCGGCGTTGCCTGGCAAAAGAAGTGCGGCGTGACGGTGAAGTGCTCCAGCGCCTTGGTGATGCAGTTGTTCTGCCAACTGCGTAGCGATCTACTCATCGTGGCGTAGCGAGCGTTTTGAGGGTCTTTTCGATGGCGCGTAGATGGCCCAGAAGACGAGAACTGCGATCCCTAGCCTCCAGGTAATCGCCTTCAACCTTGTCCCGCAAATGTGGCATCTCGTCCAGAAGCAGCTTGAATCGCTCCGCCTCGCCCATTGAAGTGAGAAGTATGCGCTCCATAGACCCCATCTTCAACTGACCTCTCCGTATCCCGGATGCTGGGCTCCCTATTTTCCCGTGGAGTTCCGTCATGATGCGTCCCGACGCCAAAGTGCAGAAGGTCTATCTCTACCCAAAGCCCGTCGACTTCCGCAAA
>NZ_QASO01000059.1 GCF_003052605.1 Ectopseudomonas oleovorans
CCGCAAATCTTTCTGAACGGCCACAATCGTTTTCGCCCCGGAGCGGGGCTCCTACACCGATATGCGCCCTCCCTGTAGGAGCCGCGCCTCGCGGCGAATCGTGGCCAAACCGCAAATCTTTCTGAACGGCCACAATCGTTTTCGCCCCCGGGGCGGGGCTTCTGCACAGGCGCGCGATCAAACAGAAACAGGCCGCAGCCCGGATGCAATCCAGGGCGATTTGAGGCCGCCTACGCAGGGCGCGCCTGCAGCAACTCTGGCGGCGTCAACTCGGTGCCACGCCACTGGAATGCCGCTGGCCACAACTGCTGATCGATCTGCGCCGAAGCCCACAGCTCGGCGAACGAGCGACCATCGACAGGATGCTGCAGTTGCGGCGCCAGCAGCGCCAGCGGCCAGAGCACGAAGGCGTTCTTGAGAATTTCCGCGCGCGGCAGGATCAGGCCGTTGAAGTTGCCGACCTGCTCGCCAAACAGCAGCACATCGATATCCAGCGGCAAGCCCTTGCGATCCGGTGCATAGCGGCCATTGTCGGCCTCGATGAATTTCAGCCGGCGATCCAGCTCCAGCAGTGACAGCTCGGTATCGCCAACTACTACCAGATTGAAGAAATTGCCGCTCTTGATGCCCACGGCATGGCTTTCGAACACCGGCGAACAGCGCATATCACTGAGCAGCCCCGCCAATGCATCGAGGCCGGCAACGAGGTGAGGCTCACGCTCGATATTGCTGCCAAGGCCGAGAAAGACCCGCGTCAGAGACATCCGCGCTCGATCTCCACGCCCACGCCGCCGCGTGCGGCTGGCACTGCGCCGGGCTTGGTCAGCTTCAGACGCATCCAGGGAATGTTGAACTCGTCCATCAGGGTCTGCACCAGGCGTTCGGCGAAGGTTTCGACCAGGATGAACTGCGACTCGGCCGCAAAGGCCTGAATGCGCGTGGACACGCTGGCGTAGTCGAGTGCCAGGCTGAGGTCATCACCGGCGGCGGCCGGACGATTGTCCCAGGCCATCTGCAAGTCCAGGCGCAGGCACTGGCGAATGTCGCGCTCCCAATCGTAGGCGCCGATCACCGTGTCGACTTCCAGCCCCTCGATAAATACTCTGTCCACCCGCACTCTCCGCGCCACGACAAGGGCGCCGCACCTCGTTAGAATCGGGCCACCCCATGCCCTGGAATAGCCACCATGTTCTGGCTTCTGGCAATCCTTGCCTACCTGCTCGGCTCGCTGTCCTTCGCCATCCTGCTCAGCCGACTTGCAGGCGGACCAGACCCGCGCGCCAGCGGCTCGGGCAACCCCGGCGCCACCAACATGCTGCGCGTGGCCGGCAAGAAGCTCGCCGTGATGACGCTGATCGGCGACCTGTTCAAGGGCCTGCTACCGATCCTGATCGCCAAGCTGCTCGGCCTCAGCCTGCACCAACAGGCCTGGATCGGCCTGGCGGCCGTCGTCGGCCATCTTTACCCGCTGTACTTCCGTTTTCGTGGCGGCAAGGGCGTCGCCACTGCCGCCGGCATGCTGCTCGGCCTCTATCCGCCCGCCGCCTTGCTCGCCCTGGCCGCCTGGGCGCTGGTCTTTCTGTTGACCCGTACCAGCTCGCTGGCCTCGCTGATCGCCACGCCGCTGACGCTGCCGCTGCTGGCCTGGCAACAACCGGCTGCCTTGCTGCCAGCCTGCGTGCTGACCGGGCTGATCGTCTGGCGCCACCGTCACAATCTTCGCGACCTTTTCGCCGGACGCGAGCGGCGTTTTTGACTGAAAAACAAAACCTGTAGGAGCGAGCTCTGCTCGCGAACCGAAAAGCTTCGCGAGCAGAGCTCGCTCCTACGCGTAAATTCCAACGAGAGCTCAAATCGCCGGCAGCGACTCCATCGGCCAACGCGCCTGCACCTTGATCGCCAGATCCTCATGCTGCCCGGCCAGCAAACGCTGGCACCCGGCGTAGGCGATCATCGCACCGTTGTCAGTGCAAAAACGCGGACGCGCGTAGAACACCTTGCCCTTCATTTCGCCCAGCATGCGCTCCAGATGCTCACGCAGCGCCTTGTTGGCACTCACGCCACCAGCGATGACCAGGCTGTTCAACCCGCTCTGCTTGAGCGCGCGCTTGCACTTGATGGTCAGAGTCTCAACCACCGCCTGCTGGAAGGCCAGCGCGATGTCGCGACGGGCTTGGTCGAGGTCGTCACCGCTGTCGCGGCATTGCTGCCAGGTATTGAGCGCAAAGGTCTTGAGGCCGCTGAAGCTGAAATCCAGCTCCGGGCGATCGGTCATCGGTCGCGGGAAGACGAAGCGTCCCGGCGTGCCCTGCTCGGCCAGCTTGGCGATTTCCGGGCCGCCCGGATAATTCAAGCCCATCAGCTTGGCGGTCTTGTCGAAAGCTTCACCGGCAGCGTCGTCCAGCGACTCGCCCAGCAACTGGTACTGACCGATGCCATCGACTCGTACCAACTGGGTGTGGCCGCCGGACACCAACAAGGCGACGAACGGAAAGGCTGGCGGCTGCTCTTCCAGCATCGGTGCCAGCAAATGACCTTCCATATGGTGTACGCCGATGGCCGGCACGCCCCAGGCAAAGGCCAGCGCCTGGGCGCAGGAGGCACCGACCAGCAGCGCGCCGACCAGGCCGGGGCCTGCCGTGTAGGCCAGGGCGTCGATATCGCTGGCCTGCTTGCCGGCCTCATCCAGCACCTGGCGGATCAGCGGCAGCATGCGCTTGACGTGATCGCGCGAGGCCAGTTCCGGCACGACGCCGCCGTAGACGCGATGCAGGTCGATCTGGCTGAACAAGGCGTCAGCCAGCAGGCCGCGCTCACTGTCATAGAGCGCGACGCCGGTTTCATCGCAGGAGGTTTCCAATCCCAGTACGAGCATGGAGCTTGAGCCTTGATTTGCCGCGTGGAACAAAGGCGCGCATGATAAGCGCCGCCCGGCGGAGCGGCCAGCGCTTTTCGATCAGAGGCCTTTGCATTCCTCAGCGCGAGGCGGTAACATCCGCAACCCTTGAAAACCGACGCATCCCGAGCCAACTGCCGGGCAAGCGTTGAAACCGGTAATTGAAGATAGGTACGACCTGGATGCCAGCCGTCAAAGTTAAAGAGAACGAACCCTTCGACGTAGCCCTGCGTCGTTTCAAGCGCTCCTGCGAAAAAGCCGGTGTACTGGCTGAAGTCCGTAGCCGCGAATTCTACGAAAAGCCTACCGCTGAGCGTAAGCGCAAAGCCGCTGCCGCTGTTAAGCGTCACGCCAAGAAAGTTCAGCGCGAGCAGCGTCGCAGCGTTCGCCTGTACTAATACCGTACACGCAACGCTCGAATGCCCGGCCCTGGCCGGGCATTGCATTTGAAAGACTCCGCCTCGCACCTTAGCGAGTGAGCGGAGTTTTTGCTTTTCTACCAATCGTTGTCCCGCGTTCGCGCCGGGCAGTATGCTGAGCGCCTATGGCCGGCCTGATCCCGCAATCCTTCATCGATGACCTGCTCAACCGCACCGACATCGTCGATGTGGTGAGCTCGCGCATCCAGCTGAAGAAGACCGGCAAGAACTACAGCGCCTGCTGTCCTTTCCACAAGGAAAAGACCCCCTCCTTCACCGTCAGCCCCGACAAGCAGTTCTACTACTGCTTCGGCTGCGGCGCCGGCGGCAACGCGCTCGGCTTCGTCATGGACCACGATCAACTGGAGTTCCCCCAAGCGATCGAGGAGCTGGCCAAACGCGCCGGCATGGATGTGCCGCGCGAAGAGAGTGGCCGCGGACACAAACCCAGACAGCCCGTCGACTCACCGCTCTACCCGCTGCTCAATGCCGCTGCCGAGCACTATCGCCAGGCACTGAAAAGCCATCCGCAGCGCAAGTACGCGGTGGATTACCTCAAGGGTCGCGGCCTGACCGGCGAAATCGCCCGCGACTTCGGCATCGGCTTCGCCCCGCCCGGCTGGGACAACCTGCTCAAACACCTGGGCGCCGACGCCCTGCAGCAAAAGGTCATGATCGACGCCGGCCTGTTGATCGAGAACGCCGAAAACGGCAGGCGCTACGACCGCTTCCGCGACCGCATCATGTTCCCCATTCGCGACAGCCGTGGCCGGGTGATCGCCTTCGGCGGCCGCGTGCTGGGTGACGACAAGCCCAAGTACCTCAATTCGCCGGAAACCCCGGTGTTCCACAAGGGCCAGGAGCTCTACGGCCTGTACGAGGCGCGCAAGCACAACCGCGATCTCGACGAGATCATGGTGGTCGAAGGCTATATGGACGTCATCGCCCTGGCCCAGCAAGGTCTGCGCAACGCCGTGGCGACCCTGGGCACGGCCACCAGCGAAGAGCACCTCAAACGCCTGTTCCGCATCGTGCCCAGCGTGTTGTTCTGCTTCGACGGCGACGCGGCTGGTCGCAACGCCGCCTGGCGCGCCCTGGAGTCGACCCTGCCCAGCCTGCAGGACGGTCGCCGCGCGCGCTTCCTGTTCCTGCCCGATGGCGAAGATCCGGACACCCTGGTACGCGCGGAAGGCACCGACGCCTTCCGCGCGCGCATCAACCAACACGCACAACCACTGGCCGACTACTTCTTCCATCAACTCTGCGAAGAAGCCGACCCGCGCTCGCTCGAAGGTAAGGCGCACCTGGTCACCCTGGCCGCACCATTGATCGACAAGATTCCCGGCAACAACCTGCGCGCCCTGATGCGTCAGCGCCTGAGCGAGATCACCGGCCTTTCCAGCGAAGCGCTGAGCCAGGTCGCCAGCGCACCGCGTAGTCACGCGCCGAGCACCACCAGCCAGGCGCCCAGCAGCGATTACCCGGATTACGGCGACATCCCCGACAGCGCCTACTACGACAACCCGCCGGATGTCGGCGGTTACGAGCAGCCCGCACCGCCCCATCAGCACTACGAGCGCAGCAACGGAGGCGGCAAGGGCAGCTGGAAAAAAGATGGCGACGGCAAGTGGAACAAGAAGGGCAAGGGCGATTTCGCACCACGTGCCCCGCGCACTGCCGTGAGCGTCGAATCACCGCACCTGATCGCCCTGCGCACGCTGCTGCACCATCCACACCTGGCGCAGAAGGTCGAAGATGTCAGCCATTTCGCCGACGAAGACGACACCTACGCTCAGCTTCTCGTGGCCTTGGTCGGTGCTCTGCAGAAAACGCCCAACCTGCGTTCGCTGCAACTGATCGCCCGCTGGCACGGCACCGAACAAGGTCGCCTGCTGCGGGCGCTGGCGGAGAAAGAATGGCTGATTCAGGGTGACAACCTTGAACAGCAGTTTTTCGACACCATTACTACACTTGCAAATAGCCAATCGCAGAGGCGGCGTGAAAAGGCGCTCCGCAGCATCATTCATAAAAGCCCCAGCGAGCTCACAGACGAGGAGAAGACATTGCTCAGAGAGCACTACAGCTTGACCTCCTCGCAGAGCAGCAAGCCCCCAACTGGTGCCTAAAGCCAAAACCGAGGTATAATCCTCGGCTTGTTTTCAGCCCGCCAAGACCTTCAGTGGATAGGGTGTTATGTCCGTAAAAGCGCAACAGCAATCTCGTATCAAAGAGTTGATCACCCTGGGTCGTGAGCAGAAGTATCTGACTTACGCAGAGGTCAACGACCACTTGCCTGAGGACATTTCAGATCCTGAGCAGGTGGAAGACATCATCCGCATGATCAATGACATGGGGATCCCGGTACACGAGAGTGCTCCGGATGCAGACGCCCTGATGCTGGCCGATGCCGACACCGACGAGGCTGCAGCCGAAGAAGCCGCTGCCGCCCTCGCCGCCGTCGAGACCGATATCGGCCGCACCACTGACCCGGTGCGCATGTACATGCGCGAAATGGGTACCGTGGAACTGCTGACCCGCGAAGGCGAGATCGAAATCGCCAAACGCATCGAGGAAGGCATCCGCGAAGTCATGAGCGCCATCGCTCACTTCCCCGGCACCGTCGACGGCATCCTCGCCGAGTACACCCGCGTCACCACCGAGGGCGGCCGCCTGGCCGAAATCCTCAGTGGCTACATCGACCCGGATGACGGCAGCGTACCCGACGAAGCCGCCGCCCCAGTTCCCGTCAAGGAAGGTGCCGCTGCTGAAGCAAGCGACGACGAAGAAGAAGACGAGAGCGGCGACGACGAGGAAGAAGAAGGCGATGGTGGCCCCGACCCGGAAGAAGCGGCTCGCCGTTTCACTGCCGTTGCCGAGCAGCTGGAAAAAGCCCGCAAGGCGCTGAAGAAGCATGGTCGTGGCAGCAAGCAGGCCATCGAAGAGCTGGCCACCCTGGCCGAGCTGTTCATGCCGATCAAGCTGGTGCCCAAGCAGTACGACGCCCTGGTCACCAAGGTGCGCGACGCCCTCGACCGTCTGCGTGCGCAAGAACGCGCCATCATGCAGCTATGCGTACGTGATGCGCGCATGCCACGTGCCGACTTCCTGCGTCTGTTCCCGGGCAACGAAATCGACATGGATTGGGCCGCCAACCTGGCCAAGGGCAAGGCCAAGTACGCCGAGGCCATTGGCGCTCTGCAGGCCGATATCCAGCGCTGCCAGCAGAAGCTCGCCGACCTGGAAGCCGAGTGCAACCTGACCCTGGCCGAGATCAAGGACATCAACCGACGCATGTCCATCGGCGAAGCGAAAGCCCGCCGCGCCAAGAAGGAAATGGTCGAGGCCAACCTGCGCCTGGTCATCTCCATCGCCAAGAAGTACACCAACCGCGGCCTGCAGTTCCTCGACCTGATCCAGGAAGGCAACATCGGCCTGATGAAGGCGGTAGACAAGTTCGAATATCGTCGCGGCTACAAGTTCTCGACCTACGCCACCTGGTGGATTCGCCAGGCAATCACCCGCTCGATCGCCGACCAGGCGCGCACCATCCGTATTCCGGTGCACATGATCGAGACGATCAACAAGCTTAACCGCATCTCCCGTCAGATGCTGCAGGAAATGGGTCGCGAGCCCACTCCGGAAGAGCTGGGTGAACGCATGGAAATGCCCGAGGACAAGATCCGCAAGGTATTGAAGATCGCCAAAGAGCCGATTTCCATGGAAACCCCGATCGGCGACGACGAAGACTCGCACCTGGGCGACTTCATCGAGGACAGCACCATGCAGTCCCCGATCGACGTAGCCACGGTCGAAAGCCTCAAGGAAGCCACTCGCGAAGTGCTGGCCGGCCTCACTGCCCGTGAAGCCAAGGTCCTGCGCATGCGCTTCGGTATCGACATGAACACCGACCACACCCTCGAGGAAGTCGGCAAGCAGTTCGATGTCACCCGTGAGCGTATCCGTCAGATCGAAGCCAAGGCGCTGCGCAAGCTGCGCCACCCGACGCGAAGCGAGCATCTGCGCTCCTTCCTCGACGAGTGATACCAGAACCCCCGGCCCAGGCCGGGGGTTTTGCTTTCTTGGCAGCACGCCCGATCACTCGCCAGCCAAAGGCAGCGCAGACGCTGCAATCAAACTGCCATCCCAGCAGGCCGATCTACAGTACAATGATACTGATCGCGAAACGAGGCCGTTACGCCCCGCTTGCCGGCCATTGTGCTGTTGTGCCTGGCGTACCGGATGACCACGGCCCTAGCCCTGACACTCAACGAGGACGAGCGCACCTGGCTGGCAGCCCACCCCGAACTACGCCTGGGTGTCGATGTATCCTGGCCATCTTTCGAGTTTCGTGACGAACAGGGTAACGATCACGGCCTGACCGCCGCCTATGTACGGCTGATCGAAGAGCGTCTTGACGTGAAGCTGCAGCCCGTCGAGCCCAGCAACTGGAGCGCGATACTGGAGCAGCCGCACATGGGCCAGGTCGACCAGCTCCCTGGCGTGATGTCGACACCCAAACGCCAGGAATACCTGATCTTCACCCGTCCCTACCTGGACTTGCCCATCGCCATCCTCGCCCGCAACGGCGGGCCGCAGTCGAGAAAGCTCAATGAGCGGTACGGTTTGAAGATTGCCGTGGTGGCCGACTACGCACCGCACGAGCTGCTGCGCCAGCAACACCCCGATCTCAACCTGCTGCCGCTGCGCAACATCGCCGCCGCCCTGCAGGCGCTGGCGACCAACCAGGTCGATGCCATGGTCGGCGATCTTGCCTCCAGCGTCTGGAGCCTGCGCCAGCTCAAGCTCGACGGCGTCTATATCAGCGGCGAGACGCTCTATCGCTATCAGTTGGCCATGGCCGCCCCGCGTGGCCAGAGCATGCTGGTCGGCACTCGACAAACTCTTCGCCGAGCCCAGCACCGAAGAAATCGCTGCCTTGCAGGAACCCTGGGTCGGCAGCGTGCTGGACAAACGCAACGTCTGGCACGAAACCCTGCTCTACGGCCTGCCAGCCCTGCTCGGTCTGCTGGCGGTCATCGCCATCATCCTGCGCATCAACCGCCGCCTGAAACGCGAGATGCGCAACCGCGAAGCGCTGGAGCAGGAACTACATAACCGCGAGCAGCACTTTCGCGACATGGTCGAAAGCCTCTCAGCCATCACCTGGGAGACCGAGTCCAGCGGGCTCACTTACATCTACGTCTCGCCCCATGCGGAAAAATTGCTGGGTTACCCCCCCTGCACGAATGGCTGGAGCCCGGCTTCTGGCAGCGCCACCTGCACCCGGACGTTCACCAGCGCACTCTGCGCACCTGCCTGGAACAATGCTCGGCCGGCAACGACCACGCCCTGGAATACCGCCTGCTCGCCACTGACGGGCGCACGGTGCGGGTGCGCGATATCGTCACCCTGCAGCAACGCGACGACCACCAGGTGATTCGCGGCCTGATGGTCGACATCAGTGAAGCCAAGCAGAGCGTGCAGGCATTGCGCCTGTCGGAACAGAAGTTCGTCTCGGTGTTCCAGCAATGCCCGGACATCCTGATCATTGCCCGACGTGTCGACGGCGTGCTGCTGGAGGTCAACACCGCCTTCACCGAACAGACCGGCATCAGCGTCGAGCAGGCCATCGGCAAGACCGCCACCGAACTCGATCTGTGGGGCGTGCCTGGCATCGGCCCGAGCCTGCTGCCACGCATCAGCGCACTGTTGCAGCGCTACAACCTGGCGCCGGAGCTGCTGCAACTGGAGATCACCGAGAACTTCATCATGAACCAGGCCGGCGAAGCGCTGGACATCCTCCACCGCCTCAAACAGCTCGGCGTACAACTGGCCATCGACGACTTCGGCACCGGCTACTCCTCGCTCAGCTACCTCAAATGTCTGCCGCTGGACGTGCTGAAGATCGACCAGTCCTTCGTCCGTAGCCTGCCGGACGACCCGCACGACCTGGCGATCACCCGTGCCATCATCGCCCTGGGCAACAGCATGCAACTGACGGTGATCACCGAAGGCGTGGCAGGAACTCTGCCTGGCCGCCGAAGGCTGCCTGCAGATCCAGGGCTACGTGGTCAGTTGCCCGCTTTCCGCCGAGGCCTTCACCCGGAAATTTCTCCCACCAGGTCAAGCGGTTGGCGCTGGCGAGAACGCGCCGGTATAATCTGCCGGCCTTCTGGGGGCCTATAGCTCAGTTGGTTAGAGCAGAGGACTCATAATCCTTTGGTCCACGGTTCGAGTCCGTGTGGGCCCACCATATGAAACAACGACTTAGGTCAGCCATCGTGCTGGCCTTTTGTCGTTTATGGGCTCGATAAAAAAATTTGCGTACCGTTTTGCGTACCGCTTCATTTTTGCTGCTACGGAACGCGACGAGCGCCAACACCCTGATGGCATGTGCGATGCGCTCTGCATCCGGAGCAAGACTGCTGATGTAGTAACGGCGCTCCAGGCTGGTCTGGTTGCCCACAGTCCGCTCGGACTCCAGCATCACGAAAGTGCGCAGTCCTGGCCAGCGTTCTGGCTGTGGCAGGCACTGGAGTTGGTCGAAAACATGGCAGCGACGAACCTCCAGCCGGCCATGGTCCTTCTCGACATGCTCGAAGTGCGCATGGGGTACCCGGGCAGGATCGCCGTCCAAAAAGGTGTCAGCGAAGTCATCGATCGCTTCGGCCAGCTTCGGCTGGTTTCCCTTGATGGCCAGCAGATAGTGCGCCCCGCGATCGAGAATGGCCTGTGCAATGTCCGGCTGGGTACCCATGGCATCGATCGTCACGGTGCAGCCCTCAAGCGCCAGTGTGGCCAGCAGCTCAGGAATGGCGGTCTTCTCGTTGGACTTCTGGGAGGTCGCCCTCTGCCCGAGAATCAGTCCTGAATCAGCCGCAAAAGCGCTGACCAGGTGCAACGGGGCCGTGTTTTTCTTGCCGGAGCGGCGACTGGTCTTGCCGTCTAGGGCAACCACTTGCGGAGAAAGGGCCGGTAGGATCGCCGCAACCCAACAGCGGAAGGCCTGCTCGAACTCCTCTGGATCGATCAGGCTGAATAGCCGTCCAAAGGTGTCGTGTGAGGGAATGCCGTGGGGTAGTTTCAGAATACGGCGGAACCAGTCCAGCCGCTGCTCAGCCCAGAGTTCGATTTCGATGAAGGTGTCAGCGCCGGCAAGCACGCCGCAGATAGCCACGACCAGTGTTTCGACCAGGTCGTGACGAATCTTGCCCTGCTGACGGGGATCATTGATGGCGACCAGAACATCGGAGATTGGTATGTGATGCGACATTGCAGGGCATCCTGAGTAGAGAGGCGCTCAGGATGCCCGCAGGGAAAGGACTCATTCAAATCGGCAGGCGTTCATGCGATTGCCCTGTCCCAAGGGGCTAACCGGCGAATAATTATTTTATTTCGCATAATTGCGCATAATCCCCCGATTCTCAGGCCAACCTACAGCGCTTGCAGTACCCACACGCACACACCCCACACCTCCAGCTCCTCGCCATCAACATCGCCCGCCCCTCGCAGTCGAACTGCAACCGCTTGACCAGGAACTCAGCACCGACAATCGCCAGCACCACATCCCCTGGCTGGGGGCGCTTTGCCTTGTCCACCACCAGGATATAGCCGTCGAAGATGCCGGCTCCTGTCATAGAGTTGCCAGAGGTGCGGAATAGGAAAACAGAGGATGTAGGCGTGATGCCGGCGAGCTGATCCAGAGATAGATCGGGCTGCTGGTAATCAGCGGCGGGAGACGGGAAGTCGCAAGAATTGCAGTCCGCTTGATGTGCTGCCGGTCGTTAATCCCCCTTCCAGCCCTCTTATCACTCTGTTGCAGTCCCTTCAGCCCCGGGAACGGCTCAGAATCGCCTCTGTGACGATTTCGCTCCCTCTGGGGTATACCGGCTCAAGAATCTTCCAAAACGCGCAGCAAGCGCTTAATTGGCTCCTTCCTGCCGGCTCTCCCCGCAATGTCCCCAGCCAGTCTTGGCAGGATAAGAGATTCCGGCGCGCTCTCACCGTTGAAGACCTGGGCCACCACGCTACGGTGCCGGCCGATGTGGCAGAGGCGTGGTGGCGCCGCCACCCTCACCTGCGCCGACCGCAGCCATCACTCTGATCGCTTTTTAAAAGCTTTTCCCTTGTTTTTTTCTTGTTGTTATCTTGTTTTTAGCTGGCTGGACGCCTAGTGCCACGTGGCCTCCAGAGGGGTGACGACTACAGATTCCGGTATTCACGACTACAGATTCCGGTACTCATGACTAACCTGAGGCTCAAAGGGCGGCTGAGCGCTATGATGCGCTATATGTTTGTGGTGTAATTTCCACCACTTAATGGATGAATTTACACCATGTACGCGCGCATAATCCGTCAAAACCTACTCGCAGCCCTGGATGATTCGCCGGTCGTGCTGGTCAACGGCGCCCGCCAGACCGGCAAGAGTACGCTGATCCAAAACCTCGGCCGCGAGGCGACTTACTACACCTTCGACGACCCGGCTGTGCTGGCAGCCGCGCAGGTTGATCCCTTCGGTTTCATCAACGCACTCAAGGGGGCGGTCTGTCTCGATGAGGTGCAGCGTGCTCCTGGGGTGTTCCTAGCGATCAAGGCGGCGGTGGATCGCGACCGTACCCCTGGGCGTTTCCTGCTGACCGGCTCGGCCAATGTGCTGTTGCTGCCGCAGATTGCCGACTCTCTAGCTGGACGTATGGAGGTGCTGAACCTGTGGCCTCTGGCGCAAAGCGAAATCGAGCGTCAGCCCCTTAGCATGATTGATCGACTGTTCAGCGGCCAGATGCCGGATAAGTGCCATTTCGAGCGGCAGGACTTCATCGCGAGGCTGAGTCGTGGAGGCTATCCGGAGGCGCTGAGTCGTTCCGGCGAGCGGCGGCGGGAAGCCTGGTTCGAGAGTTATCTCCATACGATCTTGCAGCGTGACGTTCGCGACCTGGCCCAGATCGAAGGGCTGACGGAGATGCCGCGGCTGATGCAGCTGCTGGGCGCCCGCAGTGGCGGACTGCTCAATGCCGCCGAGCTGTCGCGTTCGACGGGCATTCCGCAGACCACGCTCAAGCGCTATCTGACTCTGCTGGAGACCCTTTTTCTCGTGCGTCAGGTTCCAGCCTGGTCGTCCAATCTCGGCAAACGACTACAGAAATCGCCCAAGCTGTTCGTGACCGACTACGGCTTGATGGCCCACTTGCAGGGCTTGAGCGAAGCCGGCATGGCGGCTGGACTGGGGTTACCGGGGGACTTGGTGGAGGACTTCGTGCATGCCGAGCTGGTCAAGCATCAGAGCTGGTCAGATTTGCGCACGCGGCTGATGCATTACCGTACCTCCACCGGAGTAGAGGTGGACTTCGTGCTGGAGAACCGTCGTGGCGATCTGGTTGGCATCGAGGTCAAGGCAGCGGCCACTATCAGCGGCAAGGACTTCAACGGGCTTCGTCATCTACGCGAGATTACGCCGCAGCAGTTCAAGCGTGGCGTGGTGTTCTACTCGGGCGATCAGGTCGTGCCTTTCGATGAACAACTGGTGGCCGTGCCGCTCGCACTGTTTTGGTCAGTTTGAGCGACACTCGCGGTTATCTGTCTGTGCTGCCGGCTAGTTTGGTAGTTCTCGTTGTATCGGCCTGTGTTGCCTAGTTGCCCATCTGGGCATAACAGCCTCAGAAGACAGCCATCTCTCACGGCGCCTTGGATGTTGGCATCGGTGGGCCTAGGTAGGCACCGCGCAGCGTCATGCGGTCAAAGCTATAGACATGGGCGTGCGGGCTTTCGACGCAGCGACCCACCAGAGGGAGCTTTTGATCTGGTTCTCCGGGCTTGAGCTCGATGTTGCTGCCACAAATGGGCAGTCTGCCGAAAATCGAACCAAGCGCGTCCAGCGATAACTTTCATGCCGAAACATCTCCAACTCGCAGCTAGCCTCTTTGACGGTAGAAACCCAGTGGGGGGCTTTAACTACACAGTCGTCAATGACGCGGAACCAAGGGGCATACACCTCGCGCCAGATAAACACAAAGCCCAGCACTGTCAGGGCCAGGGTAATCAGGCTGCCCATAGTAAGAGGGCCTCCGCGTTGGCTTAGGCTGAGCAGCATGATGCTGAGCAGGGCTAGCCATAATGCGCTGCCCAGCAATATCGAGCTCAGAAAGCTGATGCCACGAACGCTGAGGTTGCGCATCTCTCCGTTCCGTAGAAACAGCCGGGCGGCGAGCGAGGGGCGGATGGCCCCATTGCCAGATCGTCGATAAAGCACAGTAGTCGATGGCTCACTCTCAGACTCATAGTCTTTTACTGACGAATCTTCTGAAGCCAGCTCCAGCCAGTAGAGGCTGACATTGCCTCTACCTCCACCCGGTTGATAGCCGAGCTGTAAGCGAGGCACCTGGGTGCCAGGTTGGGCCAGGTGCAGAGCTCGGCGCAGGGTCGCGATGGCTGGCACCCAAGCCTTGGGCTCCATGTCTTGCTCGGAGGCCGTGCCGCAACCTGTCAGCAGCGCACTGGCCTCGAAGCGCAATTTCTCAGTGGCATCAGGACGTGCGAGACCTTCATCAGCCATGAACCGACCTCAGCAAAAATCAACGCAGCGCCTGAAGCTAAAGCCTGAGCGGGTGCTTAGAGCCGAGTGAGCCGAATAGCCGGAATATTCGGCTCACGCAATGAGCCGATTGTCGCCTTCGAATACGTTCGTCCATTTACGCTGACTTTCGGTACTATCCGGTTAACTCAGGATTACCAAGGACAGGAAATGGACTTCTCCCCCATCATCGCTCAGGTCTGGGGCATGCTGGCCTGGTTTATCCCAGCCGCACTGCTGATCGGCCTGCTCAAGTCCCCATGGGCAAAGGGTCATATTGGCGAAATCCTGGTGCGGCTGTTCGCCCATTGGCAGCTGGACAAGCAGACCTACCGCCGCCTGCACAATGTCACGCTGAACACGCCCGACGGCACCACGCAGATCGACCACGTATTCCTCTCGCCTTACGGCATCTTCGTGCTGGAAACGAAGAACATGAGCGGCTGGATCTTCGGCAGTGAGAAGCAGCCACAGTGGACACAGAAGCTCTACAAGCGAACGTTCAAATTCCAGAACCCGCTGCGGCAGAACTACAAACACCTCAAAGCACTGGAAGCCATCCTTGGCGTAAACCCCGAGCACCTGCACTCGGTCATCACCTTTGTCGGCGGCAGCACCTTCAAAACCGAAGTGCCGGCCAACGTCACCCAGGGCATCGGCTTTATCGTAAGCGCTCCACAAACCCCGCCTCTCAATAAGCGGGGTTGATGCCTACAGTGGCATCGCGGGCGGGCAGTTCCATGGCAACAGCGCGTTGTAATCCTCGACGCTATTGGCCTGCGGCAGGCGTTCGAGGACATAGCGCAGCCAGGCGTAGGGTTCCTGGCCGTTGGCCTTGGCGGTTTCCACCAGGCTATAGAGTTGGGCGCTGGCGGTCGCGCCCTTGGGCGTGTCGCTGAACAGCCAGTTCTTGCGGCCGATGACGAAGGGCCGGATCGCGCGCTCGGCGGCGTTGTTGTCGATCGGCAGGTGGCCAGCCTCGATGTAGCGTTCGAGTCGGCTCCAGTTGCGGGCCAGGTAGCTCAGTGCCTTGCCCAAGGCATTCTGCGCCGTAACCTGGGGCTGGGTTTTCTCCAGCCAGGTCTTGAGCTGCTCAAGGAGTGGCTGGCTGTGCTGTTGGCGGCCCCGGTGACGCTGCTCATCGCTGGCATCCTTGAGTTCGCGCTCGATGCCGTAGAGCTTGTTGATCAGCCCCAGTGCGATGTCGGCACGCCCGGTTTTACCCTTGGGTTGCACCTTTTGCGCCTCGATAAATTTACGGCGCGCATGCGCCCAGCAGGCCAGACGTTCGATACCGTCCTGTGCGGCCACGGCGTTGTAGCCGGCGTAATCATCGGTCATCAGGTAGCCACGATAACCATCGAGCAGGCGCAGTGGCACCTCCTGCGCACGGCTGGTTGTGTAGTCGAAGAGGATCACCGGCTTGTCTGGTGGGCCGCCGGTCTGCACCCACATCCAGGATTGGCTGCTCGGGTCGCGCTCCGGCTCTTTGAGCACCTGCACGCGGGTTTCGTCGCAGTGGATCACGGGGCTGTCCAGCAGCGTGTCGCGCATCAGGTTGAGCACAGGCTGCAACTGCTCGCCGCAGCGGATCACCCAACGCGCCAGGGTCTGCCGGGGGATGTCGATACCGTGACGGCTGAGCACTTTCTCGAAGCGATACAGCGGCAGGCCATCGGCATATTTGCTGGTCAGCAGCATGGCCAGCACGCTGGGGCTGGCCAGGCTTTTCTCGAGCAGTTGGGCCGGCTTGTCGGCGGTCACCGGGGCGGTTTCGCAGCCCTGGCAGGCGTAGGTCTTGCGAACGTGCCGGATCACCCGGATTTGCATCGGGATGATGTCCAGTTGCTCGCTGGTTTCCTCGCCAATGACCTGCTTGCGGCAACCGCAGGCGCAGGTCAGTTCATGCTCTGGCAGCTCATGGGTGACCACCAACCGCGGCAACTCGGCCGGCAGCGGCGTGCGCTTGCCCCGGCGCTTGGTCGGTGCGCCGGCGTCTTCCTCGACCGCATCGACCGGTGCTTCAGGCGTCGCTTCGGCCAGGCTTTCCGCTTCGTTGAAGATCTCCAACTGCGGTGAGTCCGGGTCGCTGCTCTGCTCGGATTTACGGCCAAATAGGCGCTGGATCAGCAGCGCATTTTGTTCACGCAACCGCTCGATCTGACCGTCCTTTTCTGACATCTGCACGCTCGCCGACAGCAGCAACTGCTTGAGCAAAATCGGGTCGTCAGGAAGGGTTTCGGGCATGGAAATCATGCCGTGGATTATACCGGTTTAGGCCACGAATCGCGGGGTCAACACCTGATGCGGCCGGTTGCGCCACAGGTCGATA
>NZ_QASO01000006.1 GCF_003052605.1 Ectopseudomonas oleovorans
GGTCGATACCGTCCAGCAACCAGTTCAGCTCCTGGGCCGTCAGCACGATCGCATCGTCGCCAGGCTGCGGATGCGACTTGAAGCGCTCAGCCTCCAAGCGCTTGAGCCACAGGCAGAAGCCGTTGCGCTCCCAATACAAAATCTTCACGCGATTGCGCGCGCGATTGAGGAAGACGAACAGCACGGGGTCGAAGACCGCCACCTTGATATCCAGCTCGACCAGAGCGGCCAGGCCGTCAATGGATTTGCGGAAATCCACCGGCTTGGGGTAGAGGTAGACTTTTTCAACTTTAGCGTCGGGGCGCATCATGGTGGCTGGCTCCAGAAAGAAATCGGAGCACAGCATTGACTGGCCTGCGGATCATTTGAAGATGGGGTTTGTGGAGCGCTTACGGTTGTTTTCGTTTTGCGATTCCATTTGAGTGTCCTGATGGGCTGATATTGAGGCGCGTGGATGGAGCTCGGGCTTGCCATACGGCAGTCTGATTGTTGAGTGAGTGACGCAAGAAACTTGAGGGTGGGAGGCTGTGGTTTGCCGGCTCCTTGGCCTATTTCGCTGTGGTGGGGTTCAAGAAAAGTCGACATTCAACCTTTACGGTCGATTCTCAACTTGTGATGTTCTTCATGTCAATGAGGTGGTGCCCAACCATTCAGGATGAATGGGAGGGTCGCATCTTGGATACCGAGCAGAAGCGTTTGGCAGGGTTAGTGGGGCGTGCCATTGCCAGGCAACGCACCCGCGCTCGTTTGACACAGGAAGATGTTGCCGAGCGTCTGGGCGTGGGTAATGAAGCGGTGTCACGCATCGAGCGAGGCATCGTGATCCCCAACATTGCGCGGCTGTTTGAGCTGGCGGTGATCTTTGACTGTGAGGCCGCCGAGCTGCTGACCGAGAGCAGCTCGCGTCCAGACGACCAGGCCGCCCGTATCAGTAGTTTGCTGATGCCTTTGGATCATGCCGACCGGCACTTGGTTATGGAGCTGGTGGAGCGCTTGACCGAGCGCCTAGGCAAGGCATAACCGCGTGGAGAGGGCTAGCTCAGGGGCTGTCTGGCTCGTCGAACTGGGCTCCGCAGCGTAAGCAGAGATAGCCGTAGTTCATGAAGTGATACTTCTGGACATCCTTGATGAACTCCGTGCTGTCGGCCCACCCAGATACCGCGCCAGATAGGCCGTCAATCATGAGGTTAAGGGCTTGCTCCAGCGGGCTGTCGGGTTCGCTAGTGATACGTGGTGTCTGGGCACGAGCTTGACGCGCGCCGCGTAGAAACCCATCCAGCGTACCGATAAGCAGAGCGATGGCTTTGGCTGCGTCCTTGGACATGACCGCCGTGGAATTGCAGATCAAGCAGTGCGTGGGCATGTGAGGCTCCTGTAAGGAGGAGCCCGAGGGCTCCTACCTCTATGGTGAGTGAGTGGAAAGGTGTCTGAGCACGAGGGTGAATACGCCGCAGGCGAAGACCAGGGTGAGCAGCAGCAGGGGAAAGCGCAGTAGCAGAACGATGACCAGCACGACTGCGCTGGTGCCTGCCAGAACGCCAATGAAGATGAACAGGCAGGCCAAGCAGCGCAGCAGAGTCATGGCTGGATTACCCGTGCCTCAAGCTGCTGCAAGAGGGATGGGCGGGCTGCCGCGTGAGTCTCAGGTACAGGGCGTTCGGTGGCCTCAATGGGGAAGAACTCCTCGGCAATGGTGCCGTCCTCCTCGTTGTCCTCGAAAGCTCCATTGCTGAGTCCTTGTCGGGCGGCAGTGTCCAGTGCCGCTTGATCAAAACCTGCAGCTTGACGTGCTTCCTCCAGCTGTTTGGCGGCGAGCAAAGCTTCCTCCATGCTCATGCCGCTGCGCACGGTGATGTCGGCATAGAAGATCGGCGTGCCATGACTCTGTCGAGTCGACTTGCCACGCAGGCGCAGTTCCAGTGGCAGGCAGGCCAGTCGATTGCCCGAGATGGCCTGGTAGTACTGCAGGCGTGCCGCCAGGGTGCGAATGCTGTTGAAGCCGGTGGTGCGGAATACAAAACTGCCCAGCGGTGTTGCCGCTGACCGAAAACTGACCCAGTAGAGGCTGTTCTGCCGACTGAAAACTGACCCAGGTGTTCAACTGCTTCTGCTCAATTTTTGAGCAGGAGAACACAGGGTGATCAGTATGGAAATGATGGGCAAAATTCGGCGGATGTATTTCCGCGACAAGCTGTCGCTGCATGAGATAGCCAAGCGCACCGGGCTGGCGCGCAACACGATTCGCAAGTGGGTCAGAGCACCTGAGGCCAAGCAGCCGGTGTACCAACGCCGCGCGATCTTTAACAAACTCAGCCCTTTTCACGCCACGCTAGAGCAGGCGCTAAAAGCCGATTCGCTGCGGCCCAAGCAACAGCGGCGCAGTGCCAAGGCGCTG
>NZ_QASO01000060.1 GCF_003052605.1 Ectopseudomonas oleovorans
GTAAGCGTTCATTCCAAGACATCCTGCCATCCCGCTGACTTCCGCCCTAGAGTGACCTCGCATTCAACAACGCGAGGTTATTTCCATGAGAAAACACCGCACCGCAGAACAGTGGCAAGTCCTAATCGGTCAGCAGCGTGACAGCGGCCTGTCGGCCACGCAGTTCTGCAAGGAGCACAAACTCGGTTATGCCAGCTTCTGTAGTTGGCGCAAGCGCCTGTTGAGTCAGCCGGTCGGTGAGGCTGCGGATTCTGGTTATGCCAGCTTCCTGGATCTGTCATCGCTGATGGATGACTCGGCCTCTCCCGGAAGCGGCTGGAATATCGTGCTGAGCCTGGGTAATGGTGTTGAGCTAAGGCTGAGCCAGATCAGATGATCGGTCTGGATAGCCAGGCCCGGATCTGGCTGTGCACCGAGCCCACGGATATGCGTAAATCCTTCCGGGGGCTGAGCGCTCTGGTCCGCAATCAACTCAAGCAAGATCCGCTCAGCGGGCAGTATTTTGTCTTCGTTAACCGTCGCAAGACCCAAATGAAGATGTTGTATTTCACGCCCACGGGCTACTGCCTGTGGGCCAAGCGACTGGAGCAGGGGCAGTTCCGGGTACGGCCGTCTTCTTCGGGACAGCGCCCCTTAAACCTGACTGATCTCCAGTTGCTGATTGACGGTATCGAGGTGCAAAAGTACCGTCAGTTCAAGCGTTTTCGGGGCACGTAGCGGGTTGTGTTCCGGTATAATATCGGCCATGAATTCAATGGCTTCCGCGTCCTATTCCAACGCCCCTTCCTACTCGGTACTGGCCGAGGAGAATGCCCTGTTGCGTGAGCAGCTACAGGTCATGCAGCGGCAGTTGGACTGGTTCAAGAAGCAGCTGTTCGGCCCCAAGTCCGAGAAGCAGGTGTATGACCTCCCGGAGCAGGGCGGCCTGTTCCAATCGAATGATGCGGCTAGCCCGGAGAAGCCTCTCGATGCGGAGAAACGCCCGGTTCGGGCTTATCAGCGAGGCACCGGAAAGAAACAGCGGGACGACGACTGCCTGAACGATACGGGTCTGCGTTTTACAGCGGACGTGCCAGTGGAAGTTGTTGAACACCTGCCGCCGGAGCTAAGCGGCCCCGACGCCGACCAGTACGACATCCTTGGCACCAAAACGACCTATCGGCTGGCCCAGCGGACGTCCAGTTACGTGGTGTTGCAAGTGGAACGCCCCGTATTTCGGCGCAAGGGCAGCGACAAGCCCGTGACCACGCCGGCCCCGTCCAACGTACTGGACAACAGCCTGGCCGACGTCAGCTTGTTGGCGGGTCTGATGGTCGACAAGTTCCAGTTTCACCTACCGCTGTATCGCCAACACCAACGCATCCAGCAAGCGGGTATTACCCTCAGCCGCAGCACCCTCACCAATCTGATCAAGCGATCTATTGATCTGCTGCGGCCGATCGTGGATGCCCAGACCGACAATGTTCTGCGCAGCCGGGTGTTGGCGATGGATGAGACGCCGATTAAAGCTGGCCACCAGGGTCGGGCAGGCCCACAAAAAGGCAAGATGAAATCCGGCTGGTTCTGGCCGTTATACGGCGATGCCGATGAAGTGGTGTTCACTTACTCGAACAGTCGAGGCCGAGCCCATATCGAGCAGGTACTGAACGAACAGTTCAGCGGAACTCTGATCAGTGACGGCTATGCTGCTTATGCCCGCTATGCCGCCGCACAGCAGAACATCATCCACGCGCAGTGCTGGGTGCACAGTCGTCGTTACTTCATTGAGGCGCAGAAGGACCACCCGATAACTGCCACCGAAGCCCTTCAGCAGATTGCCAAGCTATACACCAACGAAGAAGAGATCCGCGTCCAGCAACTGACCGGCGAAAAGAAACGCCAGTACCGGCTGCTCCACTCAAAGCCGGTGGTCAGCGACTTCTTCCAATGGTGCCGGGATCAACTGGCACAGGGCGGTCTGCTGCCCAGTGATTTATTGACCAAAGCACTGAACTACGTGCTCAGCCGTGAAGCCAGCCTGACCGTCTTCCTGGAAGACCCAGACGTCCAGCCAGACACCAACCACCTGGAACGGGCCCTGCGCCCCATTCCCATGGGACGCAAGAACTGGCTGTTCTGCTGGACTGAACTCGGCGCGGAACACGTGGGCATCATCCAGAGCCTGATCACTACGTGCAAACTGCACGACATCAACCCGTACACCTATCTGGTGGACGTGCTGCAGCGCATCAGTCAGCACCCGGCCAGCAAGGTCGCTGACCTGACGCCTCGGCTCTGGAAGACCCGGTTCGCCGATAATCCGTTACGCTCGCTGATCGATCCGCGCCATTCTGATCGACAGACCGCACAGCCAAAGGGCACCCTCCATGCGCATTGAAGACATGAGCATCGATCAGCTATTGGAGCTGAACCGAATGATCTGCCGGCGCATTGATGAACTGCAAGATCAAGAAAACCTGCAGGCGCTGAGTCGGCTGCACGTGGGGCTGAAGGTGACCTTCGAAAGCCGAACTGGCTTGACTATGGGGATCGTCACCAAGATCAACCGCAAGAGCGTGATCGTCCTGGCCGAGAACGGCACGAAACAGTACAAGGTCTCACCGGAATTGCTAAGGCCCCTTCGGGACGTAAAGTAAGTCCAGTACGTCGTGGAATGAACGCTTACTTTGCGATAGCTGTGCTCGAGGTGGCCGTTGACGACAAAGGGGCAGTGCGCGTGCTGAGCGTGGACATGGCCATTGGCTGCGGCCCGATCAGTCCGGGCGGATCCGGGCACAGCTCGAAGGTGGCGCCATCATGGGCCTGAGCTTGGCACTGAGCAGCGAGATTACGTCCCCCAAGGGACAGGTAGTTCAGAGCAATTTCCATGACTCTTGAAGTATTCGGCCAGAACGCGTCGCCGCGGGTGATCCGTACCTTGGTAGTTGTATCGTCTGAAATGGACCCTAAGCGGTTGTTGTTGCCCCTCAACAGTCGATGGCCAATGACGCTGCAGACGCAAGACAACGAAACTTCAAGGATGGACAATGTTGGCCCTCCTTGGGCCATCGAGATGGACGCCGGCTATGGAAAAAAATATGGATATCCAGCAATTCATCGAGTTATGCGATAGCGTTAAAGCCCGTTCAGCCTCATTACCCAGATTGTCGAGCGAAGATGCCTATCAAGCGCTCAGCGACGCTGCTGCAGGCTTTGAGAAAAAACTTCTCTCGGCCGTCATTGCGCTGCGGAAGTACCTTGCCATTCGTCATGAGCGTGGCAACGCCAAGAGGGACCCATATCTCTCGATCCTAGCCGTCATTCGAGACGCGACCCGGGAAGAACGTCCAAGCGCACAGAACTCTGCTTTGGATTGGGAGCAGTTAGTCGAATTAGTCCTGTCAGCACAGGGTTCACTTCATCGGTTTCGCCCAGGACAAGCCGAGAAATTTTCCGATGAAGAGAATGCTCTATCACAGGCTTGCCTGAAGCTTTCTCGCTTAGGGGTCGAGATCGCCGAAGAAAATTCCGAAGTCAGAATTTCTCAAAACTCTTACGCGCTCATCGAGACTGAAATCTCTCGATTGGCGAATGCCGTTGGAGGGGAAGGAATTCTGGAGAATGTTTTCTCGAACCTAGAGTCCCTGTATCACCAGCCTTTTGGCCGATACTTATTCGGGCGGAAGGTTTCCACGGGCATCGCTAGGGTCTTTCCAGCGGTACCATGGGGCTATCTGATCGCTTTGGGCGTAAAGCATTTGCCAGCCCCAAAGGCTGTTAATAGTGAACAAGATTTCGAGCAGTTGGTTCACCTGATCAGAGACCTCATCACAGTATTTGAGATCCAGCCCTACAGCATCTGGAGCAACCTGCTGTTTGGACCTGACCGCCTTATGTCCCTGCTTCAGGAAACAGTCCTTTACGACAACTTAGTTGCGGTGCACCAGATCAGCGGTCGTCACGCCAAACTGATCCTCGGCTCGCTGACCAAACCATTTGTGAATGCCGGACACGTGAGCTATAGGGTACGGCTGAAGGATGCGACCAAGCTTGCTCTGGCTGCCATCGATCTCTCGCACACAAAGCGCCAAACATTGGTTACCGCCGATGATTTGGCTAAAGCCTCGGGTCTACGGAGGGACATAGTCGAAACCGCTTTGAGCGACGTGTTGGCTTTTGGTGAAGGGGTTTCGAATCGGACACTATCCTTTCCACCATCAAGCGCAGAAATTGACTCAAGCTTCAAACCATTGTTCAAGCGCGGCAAAAGTTACCTGTTGCTACCGCGCTCCCTGACGGCACTGGGTGCCATGAACGCTGTGCTAAACATGATCTCTAGACCTAACGATGTGTTTGATAAGGCACTCGACCAGAAACTGGGAGAGTTCTTGGAAGAGTTTATTCGGACTCGAATCCGTGCGGCGGGCGTACCAGTACACACTGGCGATATTCAGTCAGATAACCGCGAGCTGTTAGGCGAATGTGACGCGTTGATTGATACCCCAAAGGGGGTATTCATATTCGAGGTCAAGAAAAAAGGGCTGACACGCAAGGCCATGGCGGGCCGCGGTGCAGACCTTCTCGTCGACCTTGCCCAGAGCCTGATGAAAGCACATGAGCAGGCGTACAGGGCAGAAACTCATCTGGTCAAGCACGGGGAGATCACCCTCAAAGACAAACAGGGACAGGAAGTCACTGTGGCTCTTGATGGAAGAGAAATCGAGAAAGCGTCTATCTCGCTAACCGATTTCGGAGGTCTCCAGAGTCGATCTATCCTGCAGCGAATTCTCGATGCAGCAATCCGCATTGAGGTGAATGCGGACAATGAACGAGACAATAAGCGAATCGAAGACTGGCGTAAAACCGTTGCCGCGCTACGTGGCTATGTCATTGAAGAGAAGCCTGACCGCCCGTTCTTCAACTCGATTTTTTTAAGCGTGCCTCAGATCCTTACGCTACTGGAGCGGATCGAGGATGGAGACGAATTTTTCGATGAAGTCACGCGCGGCAGGTCTGTGGTATATGGCCTCCAAGATTTCTATAGCGAGTACGACCAAGCGCTTAAATTGGCAGGCCTTAAAACCGCTCAATCGGCCGCCTTACTTCATAGGGAAGGCCTTAGCCTGAAGGGCTAGGTTCTACCAGTAATGAGATAACCATGATAGAGAAGAGATCGGTCGCGATGATGGAAAGTCATAGCACTGACCGCTGGAACGACTCCCTGCGGAAGGGGGCAGGGCGCAGATGAACCAATACTCTGTGGATTATCATCGGGGGCATTCGGCCTCGACTGGAGATGGCATTCAGATCGAATGCTGTCGTCGGCGACAGGCACTTCTGGCCCGGTGCAGCCAGCGGTGACAGTCCGCACTCGGCCATAAGCGGTCAGACCCAGCCAGCTTTATCTGATCAAATCTGCCTGAGCATCGCCGCAGTTAGGATGCCGATCGCAATCGCGGGTAACGGCTTCTTCAATAGCAGCATGGTCACAGCTGTAGCGACAAGCGCCAGCCGTGCAGCGTTGTCGCCCTGCACGGCCATGGGCGCGAGAATCGCCACCAGAACAGAGCCGGACATGGCACCGATGAACTGCCGCACCCTGTAGCCTATCGGCACATAAGACATCACATACACACCACCCCAGCGGGTCGCCAGTGTGACCAGCGCCATCAGTAGCACGAGGATCAGCGTGCCGTAACCCGTTGTCTCAAGGCTCACTTGCTCTGCTCCATCCAGAATGTTCCCGCCACGCCGCCAGCGAGCGCACCTACCACCACATGGCTGTTCTCCGGCAGGAAATGCCAGGCCAGCAGGGAAGCAGCTGCGGCAATCAGCCAGATGAACAACAGGCGTAGATTCTTCTCTGTATGCGTCTGGGCATCCCGTCTTGCGCAACTAAACCAGTCGCCACCTATGCGGCAGCAGCTCCGTAATCTCACTTGCCCGCTGCGTCGGCAGGCGCGTGAGGACGTCCTTCAAATAGGCGTACGGGTCATGCCCGTTGAGTCGAGCTGACTGGATCAAACTCATGATCGCCGCTGTCCGTTTACCGCTGCGCAGTGAACCTGCAAAGAGCCAGTTCTTGCGCCCCAACGCCCATGGCCGGATCTGGTTCTCTGCCCAATTATTGTCAATGGGTACGGCGCCGTCATCGAGATAGCGCGACAGCGCCGTCCAGCGTTTGAGGCTGTAATCCAATGCTTTGCTGATGGCCGAGCCATCGTGCACAAGTAGGCGCTGGGTGATCATCCAGGCATGCAACGCGTCCATCACCGGTACGGCTTTTTCTTGTCGTATTCGGCGGCGTAAATCCGGTTCTAGGTCGCGGACTTCATGCTCGATTTCGTACAGCAGCTGGATGTACCTCAAGGC
>NZ_QASO01000061.1:0-509 GCF_003052605.1 Ectopseudomonas oleovorans
ACAACCACCGACTGAAGTCGGTGGGTTAGTGACTTACGGACTGAAAGTCCGGATACGCGTCGACTGAACGACGCGTCGGATCAGTCAGGCTCCATCCTGAAATTATCGTTCGGGCTCGGCTCAAAATGATGCTCCAGATACTGCTTGATCATCTCTTCCGTCATCTGCCCAACCGTCGCGCAAAAGTACCCGCGAGCCCAAAAATGCTGCCCCCAATAGCGCTTTTTCAGATGGGGAAACTCCTCGAAAAGCTTGCTCGCCGTACGCCCCTTGATCCGCCTCATGATCTCACTCGGCGCCAAATTCGGCGGACTGCTCACCAGAATATGCACGTGATCCTTGCTCACCACACCTTTCACAATCCGAATTTCAAATGCTTCGCACGTCTGTCTCACCAGCTCTCGCACTCGCTCAGCAACCTCACCGCTGAGCACCTTGTATCGGTACTTAGTCACCCAAACAAAGTGATACTCGATCTGGTAGACCGTATGACTGCCGTATCTGTAATC
>NZ_QASO01000061.1:528-4476 GCF_003052605.1 Ectopseudomonas oleovorans
CCCGCATGGTGGCGCTAAAGCTCACCGGCTGAAAGCCGGTGGTTTTAACCTTTCGATGGAAAATAAATCCAAGGCAATGGACGCGGCAGCACGATGCCGGGACGGCGTGCCGAAAGCGTCAGGTTCAAGTTGTAGGTATCACGTGGTGCCGTGTGAAACGGCAGGTTTGCTACAGGCGCAGCAAGACGAATCAGTCGGTAAGCCGAGCTGACTCAGGGAGGGGGCTATGCGCTATGGCGGCGTAGGCAGCCAGGCAGATATTTTCGAAGCAGTCATTCTGTCAGGTATTGAACAGTCAGTGCAGGGAAGAACTTAGGCCATACCACGGTTAGCCTAGTCTCGCGATATTAGGGCACAACAGAGACCTTGAGTCTGCGTTATGACAGTCAGCCAAGGTTAGAAGGATCACCTGAAGAAGGTTTCGCTAGGTGCTTTTTAGCCGAGTCGGTAGCGGCCAACGATCATGTATCCAGGCAAGTTCAGTTGGCGGTGTAGTGGTCACGACGGTAAACCCGGCGTTGTTCTCCCTTTCCAATCACCGGGCATTCCATCGCTTGGCCAACCGGCACATCGAACCAAGGCGATGCTCGATTCTTTTCACCTTGCCGACCTTCTCTTTCCATAAAGCGTAAACCCATGCCAAATCCAGACTGTGGGTGATACTTGGCCCAGCTGCCTGCATCCTCTGAATTGAGTCTCGCCCAACCACCCTCAGGGCCTTAACCGCGCTGTCTCCTGCGCCTGCCCAGGTGATCCAGTTCAGCTGCTGTAAATAGCCAACTGCTGAGTGTTGATCCTGTCCAATACGCTTGGCTACGCAAGAAGCCAGATTCTAAATGCCGCTGCCGCTGAGGACGCAGGTGGATCAGGGGAAGACCCTGGTGATAGCCTGCGTCTATGCCGCGACCCTCATGGTCGCATACGTTGAGGCCCGCCCTGAGAATGAGGCGGATGCCTCCTTAGGGATCGACTGATGCTTTTTTTGCCCCGCGTATTTTGGGGGCAAAACTGGGGGCAAAATCCAGGCCGCTGCAAACCGTTCAAAACCAGCAGGTGCCGGATTCATTGGGCTGTAGAGGTGCGTGTGGCGGTGTGGGCGTGCAGTAGACAGCGTTCAAATCCCTATCTTCCCGCCATACCCAAGCCAAAGCCCCTGAAGCTCCCAGAGTTTCGGGGGTTTTTGCTTTCTACGGCATGCAGGGTGTCGAAGAAGTGTCGAAAGCGGCTGGAGACTGCAGCTGGCTCTGAACTGGTGGCCACATCCTGGCGACGTGCACCAGGGCAAGAATCCAGACCACATCACGCTCAGTCTGATAGACGAGACGATAGTTCTCGTGAGGGATCAGCTCGCGAGTACCGACCACCGTTCCCAGCCTGCCCTTGTCGGGAAAATCGGCCAGACTAGCGGCAACAGCACTGAATAGCTCGTCCATGTGCACAGCAGTGCGAGGGTTGTCGGTTGCGATGTATTTCCAGATATCCAGACGGTCCTGCATGGCCTCAGGTGTCCAAATAACCTGCATCAGTGACCCAGAGCCTTGGCCCGGCGAGCAGCGAATTCAGCTTCTACATCATCATTGGAGCGGCCGCGACCAGCCTCTACCGATGCCCTTGCAGCAGCGACCTTGCGTTGCACGAACTCATCATGCTCTTTGACCTGTTGCTGCAGGCGAATGTAGTCGCGCATGAGGTCGCGCATAACCTGGGAGGCCGGCTGGTGTGCGGCTTGAGCGGCTGCCATGAAGTCTTCGCGCAGTTCAGACTCAAGCTTCAGGTTGAAAACGGCTTCTTTGGCCATGGTCGTCACCTATCGGTCGATTCGTAACTACAACGTATATACGTTGTATGCATGCTAAGCAATGCTCGCTGCACTGGAAAGCATGAGTCATCATCTTTGTGTCTAGCTCAGGGCGTTGTGAGTGATAGTTTCAAGCGTCACGATATTTGCCATCACGCGAATATTCTGGGGAAGTTCGAAGTGCCAGAGCTGCCAGGGGAGCACTCCGCTCTGTGAAACACGCCGCGCAATTGAGGCTTGGCACATTGTCATTGCCTGGGCTACTCTCCGATCACCGGGCTAACGAAGTGATCAACAGGCAGGATGCCGACCCCATACACTTCGTTAGCTCGGTGTTCATTGCTTGCGCTGGCCTATGCGAGGCGAGCGGAAAAGACAAAGCCCTCCGAAAGAGGGCTTTGTCGTTTCTGCAAGACGCCTTGCGCGCCTCGCGTCTGTTAAAAGCATCCCTGCTGCCTTTCCATTCCCGCCCTAACCATCGTTGCTGGATAGCCTAGGCAATATCTGGCGTTTTGCCATGTTGCCCCTGCCAGGTGGACTCTAGCAGCTTGTCGGACTTGACCCCGCAAGAAAGGATAGAGCGGGATCAAGGTGCTTTTTGACGCGTTGCCGTTCCTTTCAGACATCTGAGTCCGCTGGCGCGACCCCAAGGACGTATCTGCACGCCTGGGCCGCCGTTTGAGCGGCCTCAGGGCGTACCTTTCTACCTTTACGCGGCACGCAGTACATGCAGGCGCTTGATGTTCCAGGCCATGGTCACCAAGCTCCATTCACCTTGAGCCTTGGCGAGTCCGCGCATGCTCATTTGCCGCCAGCCCATCACCCGCTTGATGATGCCGAACACCGGCTCAACCGTCTGCTTGCGCAGTTTGTACAGCGCTCGGCCACTTTGCGTGCTCAGGCAATGGGCCATCTGCTCGACCGGGTCGCTCGTCTGCGGTGACGGCGAGTCGGCGGCAAAGCGCTCCAGCACGGGCAAATGATGCGATTCGCGCTTGAGCGCCAGCAGCGGTTCGATCTCGGCTGCGTGGCAGGCGCTCACGTTGGCTTGGCTGAAGAAGCCGTTGTCCGCAATCAGCGTTTGCACCTCGCCCAGCGCGGCGGGCAAGGCCGCAATGCGCTGCAGCGTAGGGACCACTTCGCGCTTGTCGTTGCTGGCCTGGGTGACATGCTGTGTGATGACCAGCATCGTCTCGACATCCACCCCGGCCTGAGCGTTGTAGCTCTGCTCGAAGCCGCCGCTTGAGGCGGGCATGATGCGCGATTCTTCATCGGTTAGATTGACTTGATCGCTGTCTTTGGGGCCGGCCGCAGGTGGTTCGGGATCCTTGCCCCGCGGCTTCTTGCCGGCCTTGCGTTGGGCCTGACGCTTGGCCGTCTTGACCTCGAATTCCTGCTGCTCGACGGCGTGTCGCTCAGCCGCGCGCTGCTCGATCTTGGCCTTGGCCTGGGCAATGGCGCTGAGCCGATCTTCACGCCGGGCAATCTCGGCCGGTACATCCATGCCATCGGGCACGGCGGCACGGTCACTGTTCTCGGCCAGCGTCAACAACTGCTGGACTTCCTCGCGTAACTGCACCTCGATCCTGTTGGCATAGCCCCAGGACAAGGCTTTGTGCTTACTGGCATTGGCATCGATCTTGGTGCCGTCGAGCGCAATGTGGCCAAGCTTGAGCAGCTTCATCTCACGTGCCAGCAGCAGCACCTGGACGAACAGCGATTCGACCGCCGTCAGGAAGCGCCGACGGAACGTGGCCAGGGTGTCGTGGTCGGGGTGAGTGTTGGCCGCCACATAGCGAAACGCCACCGAGTCGTAGGTCGCGCGCTCGATCTTGCGGCTGGAGTGCACGCCGTTGGCGTAGCCGTAGATCAGCAGGCCAAGCAGCACGGCCGGATGGTGTGCGGCCGACCCCCGGCCGGCGTATTGGCCGGTCAGTTCGCGCAGATCGAGTTGCTCGATGACCTCAACCACGAATCGCGCCAAGTGATCATTCGGCAACCATTCGTCTACCGAGGGCGGCAGCAGGTACGCGGTGTCACGGTCAACTGGGACAAAACGGCTCATAGGGACGGGCTCTCGGTAGCAGAGCCCCGATTGTCGCGGATACCCCCAACGCGCGGAAGACTTGGAAAGTCCGACAGACTCCTAG
>NZ_QASO01000062.1:0-37845 GCF_003052605.1 Ectopseudomonas oleovorans
CCCGCCGTCCTCCCACACCACCGTACGTACGGTTCCGTATACGGCGGTTCCTGCCTACTGACAAACAGCATCAGCGAGCTTGGTTCCGTTGATGTGTCGCCTGCGGTAGCTAAGCGCCCAGACCGGCCCTCGGAGTTTCCGACTCCTACCTCCTGATGGTCTCGACCACCGCTGTTCACGGCGTTTCTGCTTTACGCTCCAACAGAGAGCACACCTGACTATCCACTCATGGCAGGTTCAGCCCTTCATCACTCCGGTTCCGAGCAACTACTACGTAAGCGCTCCATAAACCCACCTACCGCTAACAAGGTTCGCAAGTCAGGATGCAGTTGCTGGCGAGCAGTTCCATGGCAGCAGTGCTTCGTAGTCGTCTACGCTGCTGGCGGTCGGCAGGCGTTCGAGGATGTGGCGCAGCCAGGCGTAAGGTTCCTGGCCGTTGGCCTTGGCGGTTTCGATCAGGCTGTAGATCTGCGCGCTGGCCCTGGCGCCTTTCGGGGTGTCGCTGAACAGCCAGTTCTTGCGGCCGATGACGAACGGGCGGATGGCGTTCTCGGCGCGGTTGTTGTCGATTGGCAGGTGGCCGCCTTCGAGGTAGCGCACCAAGCGGCTCCAGTTGCTGGCCAGGTAGTTCACCGCCTTGCCCAGGGCGGTCTGTCCGGCGACCTGTGGTTGGGTCTTGTCCAGCCAGGTCTTAAGTTGGTCGATGATCGGTCGGCTGCGCTGCTGGCGGGCGGCGAGGCGCCCGCTGTCGTCGGCTTCTTTCAGCTCACGCTCGATGCCGTAAAGCTTATTGATCAGGTTCAGCACGATGTCGGCGCGCCCGGTCTTGCCCTTGGGCTGCACCTTCTGTGCTTCGACGAACTTGCGTCGCGCATGCGCCCAGCAGGCCAGGCGTTCGATGCCCTCTTGTGCGGCCACGGCGTTGTAGCCGGCATAGTCGTCAGTCATCAGGTAGCCGCGGTAGCCTGCGAGCAGGCGCAGCGGTACTTCCTGCGCACGGCTGGATGAGTAGTCGAACAGGATCACCGGTTTGTCGGGTGGCCCACCGCTTTGCACCCACATCCAGGATTGCGTGGTGGGGTCACGACCCGGCTCATGCAGTACCTGCAGCCGGGTTTCGTCGCAGTGCAGCACCGGGTAGTCGAGCAGCCGGTCGCGCATCAGGTTGATCACGGGTTGCAGCTGTTCGCCGCACTGGATTACCCAGCGCGCCAGGGTCTGGCGAGAGATGTCGATGCCGTGCCGGCTGAGCATCCTCTCGAAGCGGTACAGCGGGATGCCGTCGGCGTACTTGGTGGCCAGCAGCATCGCCAGCACGCTGGGGCTGGCCAGGCTTTTCTCGATCAGCTGGGCTGGCTTGTCGGCGGTGACCGGTGCCGCTTCGCAGGCCTTGCAGGCATAGGTCTTGCGGATATGACGGATCACCCGCACCTGCATCGGGATGATCTCCAGCTGCTCGCTGGTTTCTTCGCCGATGGCCTGCTTGCGGCAGCCGCACTCGCAGGTCAGCGCGTGCTCGGGCAGTTCGTGAATGACGTCAATACGCGGTAGCTTGGCCGGCAGCGGCTTGCGCTTGCCACGGCGCTTGAGCGGCGCCATAACCTCTTCTGCCTCAGCTCCATCACCGCCTGGCTCGTCAGTGCAAGCACCCTCTTCGACCAGCTCTTCGGCCTCGTTGAACATGGCCAACTGCGGCGAGTCGGCATCCTCGGGGCTGCGCTCTGACTTCGGCGAGAACAGTTTGTGGCGCAGCAGAGCGACCTGTTCCTGAAGTTGACTGATTTTGTTCAGATCAGATTGACGTGCCAGCAACACTTGCGACAGCAACTGTTTGAGCGCGTCGGGATCGTCAGGAAGGGTATCGGGCACGGCAATCATGGCCGTGGATTATACCGGCTCAGGCCACGTAACGCGGCGTCAGGACTTGATGAGGGCGGTTTCGCCAGAGGTCGATGCCGTCGAGCAGCCAGTTCAATTCGTCGACCGTCAGCTCGATGGGCTCATCGCCGGCATCGGGCTTGGTCTTGAAGCGCTCGGCCTCTAGGCGTTTGAGCCACAGGCAGAAACCATTACGCTCCCAATAGAGGATCTTCACCTGGTTGCGGCTGCGATTGAGGAACACGAACAGTACCGGGTTGAACACTTCCACCTTTATATCCAACTCGACGAGTGCCGCCAGGCCGTTGATGGATTTACGAAAGTCGACAGGCTTGGGATAGAGATAGACCTTCTGCACCTTGGCGTCGGGACGCATCATGGCAGCTGCTCCTGAAAAGAAATCAGGAGCGCAGCATCGTCTGGCTATCGGTTCGTTTGAAGATGGGGTTTATGGAGCGCTTACACTACTACGGCCTCTGCTGACTTCTGTTCGCCCATCCCGTCACCTCTCGGGGCCGGTAGCACATGGCAGGCCAAACAGATCTCCCAGGGTAATTCGCGCGACCTTCCTGCTTATGCCTGTCGGATTTACGTCGTAGCGTTCCGTGCAAGTATCGGGCTTTGGCAATCGTTGCTACCTCACCCCGCTACGCCGCCTCTATCCGCTTCCTGTTCGTCAGGCCAGCATTTTGCCTCGGGCTTCCTTCAGATTCGCAGNCGCCCGCGACACCCTTGCCTCTGGCTAACACTTCCCCTTGCCGGGTGTGTAGAGGACTTTCACCTCCAAGTCGTCCAGTCCACCACCACAGTGAACCGAACAGCGCCAGCCACGGCGCTACGCGCCATGCCTGGCGCACAACGAAAAAGGGCGACTCATCGAGTCGCCCTTTTTCCGATGGCCGGCGTAGGAGCCGCGCCCCGCGGCGAATGCTACGGGGCTGGCGACGCAGAAGTCCGAGGCTTCGCCCCGAGGCGGGGCTCCTACACTTTGCGTCTCGTGCTGGCCCTGCAGGGCGTGCACAGCGTCTTACTGCGCGGCCTGCAGGCTCCACTCGGCCAGCTTCTGCTGCTTGTAGCTGAGCGCCGCTGCCGGCACCGGGGTGACCTTGCCGGTCTCCATCCAGCGCTTGAGGCGGTTGGCGTCGGCCATGTGGGTGTACTTGCCGAACGCACCGAGTACCACGAAGGCCACCGGACGGTTGGCGATGGTGGTGGCCATCACCAGGCAGCGACCGGCGGCATTGGTGAAGCCGGTCTTGCTCAGGTTGATGTTCCAGTCGGGTTTGCGCACCAGGGCGTTGGTGTTGCGAAAACCCAGGGTGTAGTTGGGCTTGCGGAAAGCCACGGTGGCTTCGGAGTCGGTGCTGAACTGGTGGATCAGCGGATACTGGTTGGCGGCCTTGACCATCAGCGCCAGGTCACGCGCCGTGGCGACGTTCAGTTCGGACAGGCCGGTGGGTTCGACGAAGTGGCTGCTGTGCATGCCCAGCGCCTTGGCCTTGGCGTTCATGGCTGCGACGAAGGCGGCGTGGCCACCCGGGTAATGGTGCGCAAGACTGGCGGCAGCGCGGTTCTCCGAGGACATCAGCGCCAGGTGCAGCATTTCGCGGCGCGTGATTTCACTGCCGATGCGCACGCGGGAGAACACACCCTGCATTTCCTGGGTGTCGCGGATGGTGATCGGCAGCATCTCGTCCAGCGGCAGCTTGGCGTCGAGCACCACCATGGCGGTCATCAGCTTGGTGACCGAGGCGACCGGCAGGCGCAGGTCCGGGTTGCTGGAATAGAGCTCCTGGCCGGTCTTCAGATCGATCAGCAAGGCACTACCGGCGGCCAGCTCCTGCTTCGGCTGGGCAGGCGCGGCCTGGAGGTTCGAAACAACAAGGCTGCCGCACAGCAGCAGGCCCAAAATCGAATGACGGAGTTTCACGGTTCACTTCACCGGTTGGAGTGTGGGGGC
Organism: Ectopseudomonas oleovorans; assembly: GCF_003052605.1. Taxonomy (GTDB): domain Bacteria; phylum Pseudomonadota; class Gammaproteobacteria; order Pseudomonadales; family Pseudomonadaceae; genus Aquipseudomonas; species Aquipseudomonas oleovorans_A. Next base: position 3,839 of record NZ_QASO01000062.1, read on the forward strand.
CGCTGGCAGGCGATGAAAAACGACCGGCTAGAGCGGCGGCGACCAGTATAAGGATCACGCTTGGCTATTGCAGTATGGCCCGATCAAACGCTCGCTGCTGGCGAATCCAGCTCGGCCTGCAACCAGTCGACGAAACGCGCGGTCAGGCGCTGGCGACGCTTGCGCTCGGGTAGTACCAGGTAATAGCCACGCGCCGAATGCGCCTCGGCCTCACCCAGACGACAGAGCAGCCCCTGAGCCAGAAGTTCATCCACCAGATGGCGCCAGCCGATGGCCACGCCCTGCCCGGCAATCGCCGCCTGGATCAGCAGGGTGTAGTTGTCGAAACGCAACGCGCCGGGTGTCGGCAGGCTGGCGATGCCGAGGGCGCGGAACAATCCCTCCCAGTCGAACCAGCGCGAGCGGTGCTCGGGGCGCAGGTGCAGCAGCGGCAGCTCGCTCAGAACCTCCGTCGGTAGCGGTAGCTGGCGCTCGCCGAGCAGACGCGGGCTGCACACCGGAAACACCTCTTCGCCGAACAGCAGGTACGCTTCGCCATGCTTGAAACGACCGTCGCCAAAACGGATCGCCACGTCGATATCGCTGGGTACCGTGGCCGGGTCGCGCTCGCTGGTGATCAGGCTGACGTCCACCTCGGGGTACAGGCGGTTGAAGCGCTGCAGGCGCGGCATCAACCAGTAGGCGGCGAAGGCGAAGTCGGTGGCCACCTGCAGCACTTCATGCTGCTGGCGCGCGGTGACGGCGACGAGCCCGGCATCGAGGCTGGCCAGCCCTTCCTGCACATGGGCCAACAACAGCTCGCCGGCCTCGGTCAGTACGATGCCGCGATAGACGCGATTGAACAGCCGCGTGGCCAGTTGCTGCTCCAGACGCTTGATCTGCTGGCTGATCGCCGGCTGGCTACTACCCAGCTCGTTGGCGGCGGCGGTGAAACTGAGCTGGCGCGCGGCCGACTCGAACACCCGCAGGGCGTCGAGCGACAGCCCATCAATGACTTTAAACATAAGCTCTGCTTATCCGAGGCATGTTTCACAGCCGGGTTTACCCTGCTGCCGTTCTACCGGAATCATGGAGCCAGCACTGTCGCATAAACCAACAATATGGAATACCCGCCACCATGAAGCGCCCGAACATCCTCTTCATCATGGCCGACCAGATGGCCGCGCCGATCCTGCCGCTGCACGATGCCGCCTCGCCAGTGCAGATGCCCAACCTGATGAAACTGGCCGAGCAGGCCGTGGTGTTCGACTCGGCCTACTGCAACAGCCCGCTCTGCGCGCCGTCGCGCTTCACCCTGGTCAGCGGGCGGCTGCCATCGAAGATCGGCGCCTACGACAATGCCGCCGATTTCCCCGCCGATGTGCCGACCTACGCCCATTACCTGCGCCGCCTCGGCTACCGCACTGCGCTATCGGGCAAGATGCACTTCTGCGGGCCGGACCAGCTGCACGGTTACGAGGAGCGCCTGACCAGCGACATCTATCCGGCCGACTACGGCTGGGCGGTGAACTGGGACGAGCCGGACGTGCGCGCCAGTTGGTACCACAACATGTCCTCGGTGCTGCAGGCCGGCCCCTGCGTACGCAGCAACCAGCTGGATTTCGACGAGGAGGTGGTGTTCAAGGCCCGCCAGTACCTCTACGACCACGTGCGCATGAGTCCGGATCAGCCGTTCTGCCTGACCGTGTCGATGACCCACCCGCATGACCCCTACACCATCGGCCGCGAATACTGGGATCGCTACGAGGGCGTGGACATTCCTCTGCCGCGCCAGCACATCGAGCAGAGCGAGCAGGACCCGCACTCGCAGCGCATCCTCAAGATCATCGACCTGTGGGACAAGCCGCTGCCCGAGGACAAGATTCGCGACGCCCGCCGCGCCTATTTCGGCGCTTGCAGCTACATCGACGACAACATCGGCAAGCTGCTGAAGACCCTGGAAGAGTGCGGTCTGGCCGAGGACACCCTGATCGTCTTCTCCGGCGACCACGGCGACATGCTTGGCGAGCGCGGCCTCTGGTACAAGATGCACTGGTTCGAAATGTCCGCCCGCGTGCCGTTGCTGGTGCATGCACCGCAGCGCTTCACCGCGCATCGGGTCAGTCAGTCGGTCTCCACTCTCGATCTGCTGCCAACGCTGGTGGAACTGGCCGGCGGCCAGGTCGAGCAGGGCCTGGAGCTGGAAGGTCACTCGCTACTGCCGCATCTGCAAGGCAAGGGCGGCCATGATGAAGTGCTCGGCGAATACATGGCCGAAGGCACGCTCAGCCCGCTGATGATGATTCGCCGCGGGCCATGGAAGTTCGTCTATTCCGAGCAGGATCCACTGCTGCTGTTCGATCTGGACAGCGACCCGCTCGAACGTCAGAACCTGGCCGAGTCCAGCGAGCATCGCGGCATCCTTGCCGGTTTCATCGCCGAAGCGCGCGAGCGCTGGGACATCCCGGCCATCCACGCCGCCACTCTCGCCAGTCAGCGCCGCCGCCGTCTGGTGGCCGAGGCGCTGAGCCAAGGCAAGCTGACCAGCTGGGATCACCAGCCCTGGGTCGATGCCAGCCAACAGTACATGCGCAACCATATCGATCTCGACGACCTGGAACGCCGCGCCCGTTTTCCCCAGGTATGAACCTTTTCCAACTGCCGCCCCCAAACCAGAAGAAAAAAGGAGAGACGCCATGAACCGATTCAGTGTGCTGTTACTCGCGGCAGCGCTCAGCAGCGCCGGGGACGTATGGGCCGAGGACGCCGCCTGTGCCACGGTCAAGCTGGGTGACCCGGGCTGGAGCGACATCGCCGTGACCAACGGCATCGCCAGCTTCCTGCTCGACGGCCTGGGCTACAAGGCACAAACCCAGACCCTGGCCGTGCCGATCATCTTCGCCGGCCTGCAGAAGGGCCAGGTCGACGTCTTCCTCGGCAACTGGATGCCGGCGCAGCAGAGCAACTACGACAAGTTCGTCGCCAGCGGAGAAGTGGACAAGCTGGCGCAGAACCTCGCAGGCACCGAGTACACCCTGGCGGTCCCGACCTATGCCTATGAGGCCGGGGTGAAGACCTTCGCCGATCTGGACAAGCATGCCGACAAGTTTGGCAAGAAGCTCTACGGCATCGCCTCCGGCTCACCCGCCAACGAGTCGATCAAGCAGATGATCGCCGCCGACGAGTTCGGCCTGGGTGACTGGAAGCTGGTGGAGTCCAGCGAACAGGCGATGCTGGTGCAGGTCGGCCGCGCGGTGAAACGCGATCAGTTCGTGGTATTCCTCGGCTGGACCCCGCACCCGATGAACGTGCAGTACGACATGCAGTATCTGAAAGGCGGCGAGAAATATTTCGGCGACAGCGGCGAGGTCAACACCCTGGCGCGCAAGGGCTACGCCGCGCAGTGCCCCAACGTCGGCAAGCTGCTAAGCAACCTGACTTTCACCCAGGAGATGGAGAACAGCATCATGGATCAGGTGCTGAACAAGCAGGCCAGCAACGACACTGCGATCAAGGCCTGGCTGCAGGCCAACCCGCAGGTGCTCGATGGCTGGCTGCAGGGCGTGACCACCCGCGACGGTGGCGACGGCCTGGCCGCCGTGAAGGCGCGGCTTTGAATTAACCGCGGCAAGTGAGTAGGGTGGAGTCGCCTGCGGCCCACCCTCGACTCAAATCATGCGCCTACCTGACCGACAGACCATACTGCCGTTTCTCCGCTGGTTGCCTGGCATCAGCCACAAGACCCTCGGCAATGACCTGCTGGTGGGCCTGACCGGTGCCATCCTGGCCCTGCCGCAGTCGCTGGCCTACGCGCTGATTGCCGGCCTGCCCGCCGAATACGGCCTGTACGCCGCCATCGTGCCGGTGATCATCGCCTGTCTGTGGGGCTCGTCCTGGCACCTGATCTGCGGGCCGACCGCCGCGATCTCCATCGTCCTGTTCACCAGCGTCAGCCCCATGGCGCGCATCGGCAGCGACGAATTCATCGCCCTGATCCTGCTGCTGACCTTTCTCGCCGGGCTGTTCCAGTGGCTGCTAGGTATGCTGCGCTTCGGCGCCCTGGTGAACTTCGTCTCGCAGTCGGTGGTGCTCGGCTTCACCCTCGGCGCGGCGCTGGTGATCGCCATCGGGCAGATGCCCAATCTGCTCGGCGTCGAGGTCGCCAGCCAACCCACGGCCCTGACCAGCCTGCTGCAGATCGGCCAGCACCTGCCCGAAGCGCACTGGCCGAGTCTGGCCCTGGCGGCCTTCACCCTGCTGCTCAGCGTGGCCGTGCGCAAGCTCTGGCCAAAGGCGCCTGCACTGCTGATCGGCCTCGTCTGCGGCAGTCTGCTGGCGTGGCTGCTACCGGCACGGTTCACCGCTGACATCGCCCTGGTCGCACCATTCGAAGGTGGCCTGCCACCTTTGACCATGCTGAGTTTCGACCTCGACGACGTGCTGCGCCTGCTACCGGCAGCGGTGGCCTGCGGCATGCTCGGGCTGGTCACCAGCCTGTCCATCGCCCGCGCGCTGGCGGTGAAATCGCACCAGTTCCTCGATGCCAACCAGGAAGTACGCGCCCAGGGCTTGTCGAACATGCTCGGGCCGTGGTTTTCCGCGTCGCTGTCGGCCGGCTCCTTCACCCGCTCGGCGCTGAACCTGCAGGCTGGCGCGCGTACGCCGTTGGCCGGAGTGTTCTCGGCGCTGCTGGTGGCGCTGTTCGCGGTGTTCGGCGCAGCGCTGCTGACGCATATCCCGCTGCCGGTGATGGCGGCCGGCATCCTGCTGATTTGCTGGGGCCTGGTGGATCTGCCGGCGATCCGTGCGCTGCGTCGGGTCAGCCGCTCCGAGTTCATGGTGATGCTGCTGACCTTCGCCGCCACCCTGGTGCTGGAGCTGCAGACGGCGATCTACGCCGGCGTGTTGGCCTCGTTGTTCTTCTACCTCAAGCGCACCTCGCAGCCGCGCGTGCGCCTGTGGCAGGACGGCGAAGACGAGGTGCTGCGCATCGAGGGCTCGATCTTCTTCGGCGCCTGCCAGTACATCCAGCAGTTGCTGCAGCGCAGCCGCGGGCAGCGCCTGGTGATCGACGCGCGGCACATCAACTTCATCGACTATGCCGGGGTGGAGATGCTGTACCAGGAGGCGCGCCGCCTGCAGGCGCTGAAGCGCAGCCTGGTGCTGCGTCAGGCGCGGCCGCCAGTGGTGGAGGAAATTCTCAAGCTCGAAGGCGCCGAGCGCTGCCCGGTGTTGTTCGAGGATTGAGCAAGACCGCTCGTCCTAACCATCATTCGTCTGCGAGCGTGCTCAGATCCAGCGGGCGCACCTGACCGAGCCATAGCGGCCAGTCGCGGTGGTCGCGCAGCTCGTTGTCAGTGATCGGGTGCACCAGCACGTTGAGGCCATTGCGGTGTTGCATCAGCCAGGGCACCAGCTCACCGAACAGGTCAGGACGAAAGGCCAGCTGACAGCTCCAATCCGGGTGTGGCCCGACTGGACGCTCGTGCATCCGTCCCATCTTCAGAGGAAAAAGCCGCGCGGCTTCTTCGCACAGCGCACGGGCCTGATCGAGGGTGCTGGCGTCGAAGTAAACATGGGCGTGATAGCCCCTGATCCTCGGCAGCGCTTGTTCGTCCATGCCCGTTCAACCCGCCAGTAGTTGACGGCGCAGCTCAGCCAGCACCGGCGCCGTGTCAGGGCGCACGCCACGCCATAGCTCGAACGCCTCGGCCGCCTGCTCGACCAGCATGCCGAGGCCATCCAGGCAGCGCGCCGCGCCCTGCTCGGCTGCCCAGCGGTTGAAGGCGGTCGCCTCACGGCCGTACATCATGTCGTAGCAGACGGTATGACCGGGCTGGATCAGGCTCGGCGCAATCGGCGGCAGCTCACCACCGAGGCTGGCGGAAGTGCCGTTGACGATCAGGTCCACCGGCGCATCGATCCAGTCGAAGCCAGCGGCCACCAGCGGGCCTAGGTCGGCAAATTCACGCACCAGTTGTTCGGCCTTGGCCACGGTACGGTTGGCGATCACCAGCACCGCCGGCTTCTGCGCCAGGAAGGGTTCGAGCACACCGCGCACGGCACCGCCGGCACCGAGCACGAGGATGCGCTTGCCGGCCAAGCTGAAACCGGCGTTGTCCTGCAGGTCACGGGTCAAGCCAGCACCGTCGGTGTTGTCACCCAGCAGGCGACCGTCGGCCAGTTTCTTCAGGGTATTCACCGCGCCGGCTCGACGGGCGCGCTCGGTGAGTTCGTCGGCCAGGCGAAAGGCCTCTTCCTTGAACGGCACGGTGACGTTGCCGCCCAGGCCGTCGGCAAAAAAGGCGCGGGCGTCGCCGACGAAGTCATCCAGCGGCGCCAGACGCGCATCGTAGGTCAGCGCCTGGCCGGTCTGCTCGGCGAACAGGCGGTGAATCAGCGGTGATTTGCTGTGGCCGATGGGGTTGCCGAAGACGCAGTAGCGGTCCATGGAAGGTCCTGTAACGGTAGAAATCTACGAAACTGACGCCGTCCTGTAGGAGCCCCGCCTCGGGGCGAAGCCTCTGCTTCGCCGCGGTAGCACACGCCGCCGTCATTCGCTGCGGGGCGCAGCTCCTACAAGAGAGAATGGAAGCTAGGCCTGCGCCAGCCAATCACGATCCGCCAGGAAATACTCGGTCAGGCGAGCTTCCTCGCTGCCCGGCTCGGGCTTCCAGTCATAGCCCCAGCGCACATGTGGCGGCAGCGACATGAGGATCGACTCGGTGCGCCCGCCGGACTGCAGGCCGAACAGCGTGCCACGGTCGAACACTAGGTTGAACTCGACGTAGCGGCCACGGCGGAAAGCCTGGAACTCACGCTCGCGCTCGCCGAACGGCATCAGCTTGCGGCGCTGGACAATGGGCAGGTAGGCCTGGATGTAGGCGTCACCGATGGCACGCATGAAGGCGAAGCTGGTGTCGAAGTCCCACTCGTTGAGGTCGTCGAAAAACAGCCCGCCGATGCCGCGCGGCTCACCGCGATGCTTGAGGTGGAAGTAGCGATCGCACCAGGCCTTGAACTTGGGATAGACCTCGGCACCGAATGGCGCACAGGCGTCATGCGCGACCTGGTGCCAGTGTACGCAGTCTTCTTCATTGGCGTAGTAGGGCGTGAGGTCGAAACCGCCGCCGAACCACCACACCGGCTCCTCGCCTTCCTTCTCGGCACTGAAGAAGCGCACGTTGGCGTGCGAGGTCGGCACGTAGGGGTTTTCCGGATGGATCACCAGCGACACGCCGAGGGCCTGGAAGCCACGGCCGGCCAGCTCGGGGCGATGGGCGCTGGCCGACGGCGGCAGGCTGTCGCCGAACACGTGGGAGAAATTCACCCCGCCTTTTTCGATCAGCGCGCCGTTCTCGATCACCCGCGTGCGCCCACCACCACCGGCCGGACGCTGCCAGGCGTCCTCGGCGAACACGGCCTGGCCGTCCTCGGCTTGCAGGGCAGAGCAGATGCGATCTTGCAGGTCGAGCAGGTAGGCCTTCACGGCCTCGGTACGGTCAGTCACGGCGGCACCTTGAACAGAGAGCAGGTCGAAATCGGCGGGCAGCATAGCATTCACCCAGGCACATCCGCAGTTGACGTCGGTCAATCGGGACGATTGGATAGACTCTTTGGCCGCTTGCAGCGGCGCCGATCAGACAAGGACTCCAAGATGGCCAAGCGTATCGAGTTCAGCCAGCACGGCGGCAGCGACGTGCTGCAGTACCGTGACTACCAGCCGGCAGCACCTGGCCCGCGCGAGGTGCGCGTGGCCAACCGGGCCATCGGCCTGAACTTCATCGACACCTACTTCCGCAGCGGCCTCTATCAGCCGCCCGCGCTGCCGTCGAGCCTGGGCACCGAAGGTGCCGGCGTGGTCGAGGCCGTCGGCAGCGAAGTCGAAGGCTTTGCCGTGGGTGATCGCGTTGCCTACGCTACCGGCCCGCTGGGTGCTTATAGCGAGCTGCACGTATTGCCCGCCGACAAGCTGGTGAAACTGCCGGACAGCATCAGCTTCGAACAGGCGGCTGCGGTGATGCTCAAGGGCCTGACCGTGCAGTACCTGCTGCGCCAGACCTACGAACTCAAGGGCGGCGAGACCATCCTGTTCCACGCTGCGGCCGGCGGTGTCGGCTCCTTCGCCTGCCAATGGGCCAAGGCGCTGGGCGTGAAGCTGATCGGCACTGTCAGCTCGGCGCAAAAGGCCGCGCGGGCCAAGGAGCAGGGCGCCTGGGCGACCATCGACTACAGCCATGAAAACGTCGTGCAGCGCGTACTGGAGCTGACCGACGGCGCCAAGTGCCCGGTGGTCTATGACGGCGTCGGCAAGGACACCTGGGAAACCTCGCTGGACTGCGTGGCACCACACGGCCTGCTGGTCAGCTTCGGCAATGCATCCGGCGCGGTGACCGGGGTCAACCTGGGTATCCTGGCGCAGAAGGGCTCGCTGTACGTCACCCGGCCGACCCTGGCGAGCTACGCCAATACGCCGCAGAACCTGCAGGCCATGGCCGACGACCTGTTCGGCATGATCGCCAGCGGCAAGCTGCAGGTGGAAATCAGCAACCGCTACGCACTGAAGGACGCTGCCGCCGCACAGGATGCGCTGAGCTCGCGGCAAACCACCGGCTCGACCATTTTGCTGCCGTAAAAACAGTCGCGGCTAAAGCCCCTCCCACAGCTGCCACAATCGTGGGAGGGGCTTTAGCCGCGAGCATTGGCCAGTCAGGACGGCCGAATCACATCGCCCGTGCGCAGGTCACGAATCAGGCTGGGGTTCTTGCGCCCACCTAGTGCGCCGCCAAGGACCTTGTCCAACTCGCCCGGGAAATATTGCTCGATGCGCAGACGCGAACGCGCTGAAGGGCGCCCCGCCGGGTTGGCCGAGGTGGAGATTAGCGGGCCGGTATAGCGGCACAACGCACGAACCAGCGGATGATCACTGACGCGCAGGGCCACGGTATCGTGCTGGCCTGTGACCCACTCGGGCAGGCGATTCTGATGCGGCACCAGCCAGGTGTTCGGGCCTGGCCAGCTTCCGGCCAGGCGCTCCTGCCAGATCTCTGGCAGATCATCGAGCAGGAAGTCGAACTGTCCGATGTCATCGGCCACCAGAATCAGCCCCTTGTGCATCGGCCGCTCCTTGAGCGCCAGCAGGCGATACACCGCCTCTTCATTCCAGGGATCGCAGCCCAGACCCCAGACCGCCTCGGTCGGATAGGCAACCACGCCCCCTTCACGCACCACTCGCGCCGTTTGCTGTATCTGCCAGTTGCTGGCCATCGACTGTCTCCCGCGAAATCAATGGGCGGCAGTCTATCCAAGCCAATGGTTGCCTGCCACGGGCCTTAACAGCCTGTTAACGATTGCGCGCCAGCCAACGCCCGGCCTCGTTACACACCAGGCCATCGAGCTCCAGCTCGGTCAAAGCTCCCAGCACCTGTGACAACGGCCAACCGCTGGCCTGCACCAGCGCCTCGGTGCTGTGCGGCGCGGCATGCAGCAAAGCCAGCAATGGATGCTCGACGTTAGCCAGCGGCACCGATACAGGTTCGGCGGTTGGAGTCTGCCAGCCACGCAAGGCTTCGAGGATATGCTCGATGCTTTCCACCAGGGTGGCGCCATCGCGAATCAGTTGGTGACAACCACGCGCACCGGGATGGTGGATGGAACCGGGAATCGCATAGACCTCGCGCCCCTGCTCGGCGGCCAGGCGCGCAGTGATCAGCGAGCCACTGGAAGGGCTGGCCTCGACCACCAGTACACCCAGCGACAACCCGCTGATGATCCTGTTGCGCCGCGGGAAATTACTGGCCTGCGGCGGACAGTCCAGCGGCAACTCTGACACCAGCGCGCCACCTTGCTCGATGATCTGCGCCGCCAGCCCCACATGCCGCCGCGGATACAGGCACTGCAAGCCAGTGCCCAGCACGGCCACCGTTTTGCCGCCGCCCTCCAGCGCCCCCTGATGCGCAGCACCATCGATCCCCAACGCCAGACCACTGGTGATGACGAAACCACCGCCCGCCAGGCTACGGGCAAAAGCTCGTGCGTTATCCAGGCCGGGCCGCGAGGCACGCCGACTACCGACCATGGCCAGTTGCGGCGCCTCCAGCACGCGCGGCTCGCCCGCCACGAACAACAGCGGCGGCGCATCCGCCAGCTCGCCGAGCAGAGCCGGATAGGCTGGATCGTCCCACATCACCACATGCTGATCAGGCTCACCCAGCCAGTGCAGGGCAGCCGCCGCTCGCTCGCGGATATCCGTACTGCGCCGGGGCTCGGCGCAGGCAGCCGGCAACCCCAACGCACGCCAGGCGCTGGCTGGCGCACTGAGCGCAGCCGAGGCGCTATCGAAAGCGCTCAGGAGTTTGCGAAAGCGTCGCGGCCCCAGCTCTGGCAATAGATGCAGACGCAAGCGGGCTTCGAGCTCGGCAGGAGAAACGGCGGGGGAAAGCGAGGAGGATGCAGGCATGGCGATTCTTCCCTGAAAAGTTGCACCGCCATCCTGGCGGCCAGAAAGCACGAGCCCCGCAAGTGCGGGGCTCGTCGGGTATTACGGGTTGCGGACCTTGTCCATCACCGCCAGTTGACGGCTGGCCTGCAGTACCAGGCCGTAGCTGAGCTTGTCATAGGTGCGGAACACCATCAGCAGGCCGGAACGCTCGTCCGGGATCTTCACGCTCTCGCCGGTAACGCGGTCACGTACGGTCTCGCCGGTCTTGAACACCGCCAGCACGTTGCCGATTTCCAGGCCATCGCGCAGCCCCTTGTTCAGGGTGACCACGTCGAACTGGCCGATCTGGCTGACGCCGCGCGGCACGTCGAGGATCAGGCCATTGATTTCGCTGCTCGGCTCACTGGGCATGAAGGTGGAGTTGATCGCACGCTCCTCGGTGGGGAACAGGCGATCTCCCAGGCGCACTTCCTGAGTCGAGCGCTTCAGCAGCAGCGTACCGACATCACCTTCTTCGGCGACGATCTCGCCAGAGCCGACGTCATCAGCGTTGATGCCGAGGAATTCCTTGGTTTCCGGATCCACATAGGTCTTGCCCTGACGGAAGATGCCGTAAATCGGATGCTCTTCGTCGAACTGACCACGGGCGTAGACGCGATCGCCAGCGCCGCTGACCACGCGCTCGGCGTTGCCGGCGACGACGTAAGGCTTGCCGTTGAATTCTTCCGGCGTGTCGATGATACGGTTGCTCAGCAGGAAGCTGTTGATCGCCTCCAGCGGGATGGTCGGGATCGCTTCGGCCATTGGCGTGCTGCGCACCTGCGGCGACAGCTTGATGGTACCGCGCGACTCACCGCGGTTGAGCATCAGGCGCGGCTGACCGTCAACGTAGACCAGGTTGAGGGTATCACCGGGATAAATCAGGTGCGGGTTGGCGACCTGTGGATTGGCGTGCCAGATCTCCGGCCATTTCCACGGCTGGCGCAGGAACTTGCCGGAAATGTCCCAGAGGGTATCGCCCTTGACCACTGTGTAGCGGTCCGGGTGACCGTCCTTGAGTTGCACTTCGGCCTGAGCCAAGCTGGTCAGGGCAATTCCGCCGGCTGCAAAGAGCAGGGCGAGTAGTGATTTCCTCATACGGTGAATCCCTTTATTATGTGCCTTCACGTGAAGCGCCCTAGCGCCGCGTGCCAAACCCGCTGATTCCGCGGCGTGAAGCCGTTTTTCAATGCTGTTCATCATCTTAGCAGCGGATTTTGACTTTATTCCACAAGTGCATCACAAACGCATATGGCGATCCTGAATATCCTCGAATTTCCTGATCCACGCCTGCGTACCATCGCCAAACCGGTGGACGTCGTGGACGACTCCATCCGTCAACTGGTCGACGACATGTTCGAGACCATGTATGACGCTCCTGGTATCGGCCTGGCGGCGACGCAGGTCAACGTGCACAAGCGCGTGGTGGTCATGGACCTGTCCGAGGACAAGTCCGAGCCGCGGGTATTCATCAACCCCGAGTTCGAGCCTTTGACCGACGAGATGGACCAGTACCAGGAAGGCTGCCTGTCGGTGCCCGGCTTCTACGAAAACGTCGATCGCCCGCAGAAGGTCAAGATCAAGGCACTGGACCGCGATGGCCAGCCCTATGAGCTGATTGCCGAAGGCCTGCTGGCCGTGTGCATCCAGCACGAGTGCGATCACCTCAACGGCAAGCTGTTTGTGGATTACCTGTCCAACCTCAAGCGCGACCGCATCAAGAAGAAGCTGGAAAAACAGCATCGTCAGCGCGCTTGACGCCCGATTCAGAAGGCTTGCCACGGCAAGCCTTTTTCTTTTAGCGAGCTCTCATGTCTGACTCATTGCGTATCGTCTTTGCCGGCACCCCGGAATTCGCCGCCGAGCACCTCAAGGCCCTGCTGGTCAGCCCGCACCAGATCGTCGCCGTCTACACCCAGCCGGATCGCCCGGCCGGCCGCGGCCAGAAGCTGATGCCGGGCCCGGTCAAGCAGCTCGCCGTCGAGCACGGCATTCCGGTCTATCAGCCGGCCAGCCTGCGCAATGAAGAGGCTCAGGCCGAGCTGGCGGCGCTCAAGCCGGACCTGATGGTAGTAGTCGCCTACGGCCTGATCCTGCCGCAGGCGGTGCTCGACACCCCGCGCCTGGGCTGCATCAACAGTCACGCCTCCTTGCTGCCACGCTGGCGTGGCGCAGCGCCGATCCAGCGCGCGGTGCAGGCCGGCGATGCCGAGAGTGGCGTCACCGTGATGCAAATGGAAGCGGGCCTGGACACCGGCCCGATGCTGCTCAAGGTCAGCACGCCGATCGGTCCCGCCGATACCGGCGGCAGCCTGCACGACCGCCTGGCCGAACTCGGTCCGCCTGCCGTGCTTGCCGCCATCGCCGGCCTGGCGGCCGGTACGCTGAAGGGCGAAGTGCAGGACGATGCCCTGGCCAACTACGCACACAAGCTGAACAAGGAAGAAGCGTTTCTGGACTTCAGCCGCCCGGCCGTGGAATTGGAGCGCTTGGTGCGCGCCTTCCACCCCTGGCCGATCTGCCACACCACGCTGAACGGCGATGCACTCAAGGTGCATACCGCCGAACTGGGCGAGGGCAGTGGTGCCCCCGGCACCATTCTCGCCGCCGACAAGAGCGGCCTGACCGTGGCCTGCGGCGAAGGCGCGCTGCGCCTGACTCGCCTGCAGCTGCCCGGCGGCAAGCCGCTGGCCTTCAGTGATCTGTATAACAGCCGCCGCGAGCAGTTCGCGCCCGGCCTGGTGCTCGGTCAATGAATCCTCGCCTGGCTGCAGCCCGCGCGCTCACCGCCGTATTGTCCGGCAAGGCTTCGCTGGGCAGCAGCCTGCCGCCGCAGCTGGACAAGGTCGAACACCACGACCGCGCCCTGGCGCAGGATCTGGCCTTCGGCGCCGCGCGCTGGCAGCCACGCCTGCAGCTGCTGGCCGACAAGCTGCTGGAAAAACCCTTCAAGGCAGCTGACAAGGACGTGGAAGCGCTGCTGCTGATCGGCCTCTATCAGTTGCTGCACAGCCGCATCCCCGAGCATGCCGCCATCGGCGAGACGGTCGGCTGCGCCGGCGCGCTAAAAAAGCCTTGGGCCAAAGGCCTGCTCAACGCCGTGCTGCGCCGCGCTCAACGCGAGCATGAAGCGATTTTCGCCGAACTGGATCGCGATCCGGTGCTGCACAGCGCCCACCCGCGCTGGCTGCAGAAAGCGCTCAAGGCGCATTGGCCGGAGCACTGGCAGGCCATCTGCGCCGCCAATAACGCGCATCCGCCGCTGATCCTGCGCGTCAATCGCCGCCACGGCAGCCGCGACGCCTATCTCGAAGAGCTGCGCAGTGCAGGCCTTGCTGCCGAACCCTGCACCTTCAGTCGCGACGGCGTGCGCCTGCTGCAACCCTGCGACGTGACCACCCTGCCCGGCTTCAAGGATGGCCGCGTCAGCGTCCAGGACGAAGCCGCGCAACTGGCCGCCGACCTGCTCGAGCTGGCGCCTGGCCAACGTGTGCTGGACGCCTGCGCCGCGCCGGGCGGCAAGACTTGCCACCTGCTGGAAGTCGAGCCGGGCCTGGGCGAAGTGGTCGCCGTGGATCTGGAAGCCAAGCGCCTGGCGCGCGTACGCGAGAATCTCGACCGCCTGCATCTGGAAGCCACGCTGATCGCCGCCGACGGCCGCGATACCGGCGCCTGGTGGGACGGCCAGCCATTCCAGCGCATCCTGCTCGATGCGCCCTGTTCGGCCACCGGGGTGATCCGCCGTCACCCGGATATCAAGCTGACCCGCAAGCCCGAGGACATCCCGGCCCTGGCCCAGTTGCAAGGCGAGTTGCTCGATGCGCTGTGGCCGACCCTGGCGCCTGGCGGCATCCTGCTGTATGCCACCTGTTCGGTGCTGCCGACGGAAAACAGCGAGACCATCGCCGCCTTCCTCGCCCGCACCGCCGACGCGCAGGAAGTCACCATCGCTGGCGAGTTCGGCCTGCAGCCAGCCCACGGTCGCCAGTTGCTGCCACAGCTGGACGGCCACGACGGCTTCTACTATGCCAAGCTGTTCAAAAGGCCACAGGTACTCTGAAATAGTCGTCATTACTCGCTGCGCTCGCCCTATTCGGGCCACACTAAAGTGCGTTCAGCGCAAGCGCTGTCCCGCGAAGGCGGGAACCCAGAAAACCGAAGCACCTGGGCTCCCGCCTTCGCGGGAGTGACGGTTGCCAATATTTCCAACGGAGCGTATCGGTGAAAATCATCATTCTCGGCGCCGGCCAAGTGGGCGGCACCCTGGCCGAACACCTCGCCAGTGAGGCCAACGACATCACCGTGGTCGACACCGATGGCGACCGCCTGCGCGACCTCGGCGACCGCCTGGACATCCGCACCGTGCAGGGCAAGGGCTCCTTCCCCACCGTACTGCGCCAGGCTGGCGCCGATGATGCCGACATGCTGGTGGCGGTGACCAACAGCGACGAAGTCAACATGATGGCCTGTCAGGTGGCCTACACCCTGTTCCACACGCCGACCAAGATCGCCCGCGTACGCGAGGCGGCCTACCTGACCCGCGAGGCGCTGTTCGACAACGAAGCGATTCCGGTCGATGTGCTGATCAGCCCCGAGCAGGTGGTGACCAACTACATCAAGCGCCTGATCGAATACCCCGGCGCCCTGCAGGTGATCGACTTCGCCGAAGGCAAGGCGCAGCTGGTGGCGGTCAAGGCCTACTACGGCGGCCCGCTGGTGGGCCAGCAACTGCGCCAGCTGCGCCAGCACATGCCCAACGTCGACACCCGCGTCGCGGCGATCTTCCGCCGCAACCGGCCGATCATGCCCAAGGGCGATACCGTGATCGAGGCCGATGACGAAGTGTTCTTCATCGCCGCCAAGGCGCACATCCGTGCAGTGATGAGCGAAATGCGCCGTCTCGAGGACAGCTACAAGCGCGTGGTGATCGCCGGTGGCGGCAACATCGGCGAGCGCCTGGCCGAAGCCATCGAAAGCCGCTACCAGGTGAAGATCATCGAGATGAACCCGGCGCGCTGCCGCTACCTGTCGGAGAACCTCGACAGCACCATCGTGCTGCAGGGCAGTGCCTCGGATCGCGACCTGCTGGTGGAAGAGAACATCAACGATGCCGACATCTTCCTCGCCCTGACCAACGACGACGAGGCCAACATCATGTCCTCGCTGCTGGCCAAGCGCCTGGGTGCGCGCAAGGTGATGACCATCATCAACAACCCGGCCTATGTCGACCTGGTGCAGGGCGGCGAGATCGACATCGCCATCAGCCCGCAGTTGGCCACCATCGGTACCCTGCTGACCCACGTGCGCCGTGGCGATATCGAAAGCGTGCACAGCCTGCGCCGTGGCGCCGCCGAGGCGCTGGAAGTGATCGCCCATGGCGATGCCAAATCGAGCAAAGTGATCGGCCGTGCCATCGAAGACATCGCCCTGCCACCGAGCACCACCATCGGCGCCATCATCCGCGACGAACAGGTACTGATCGCCCACGATGACACAGTGATCGAGTCCGGTGACCACGTGATCCTGTTCCTGGTCGACAAGAAGTACATCCGCGACGTCGAGCGTCTGTTCCAGGCGGGTCTGACGTTCTTCTGAATAAAACCGTAGCCCAATCCGGGGCAGGGCACAGAACATTCCCGGATTGCATTGGGCTACGGATGTTCTCAGGCCGATACGGTGCGCTGCGGCAAGCGCCTCACGATGGCGCTGAGCAGCATGCCGTACAACGGTACGAACAGCGCCAGGCTGACCGCCAGCTTGATCACGTAGTCGACCACGGCGATCTCCACCCAGTTGGCCGCCATGAACGGGTCACTGCTCTGCCAGAAGGCGATGGAGAAGAACGCCAGGGTGTCCATGGCCTGACCGAATACGCTGGAAGCAGCCGGGGCGATCCACCAGTGCTTGAGCTGGCGCAGGCGATCGAACACCTGGATGTCGAGCAGCTGCCCGAGCACGTAGGCGAGGAAGCTGGCCAGGGCGATACGGAAGACGAACAGGTTGAAGTCGCCCAGCGCCATCAGGCCGCCAAAAGCACCTTCGTGGAACAGCACCGAGACCACGTAAGAGGCCACCAACGCCGGCACCATCACCCGTGCAATGACCACACGCGCGGCATGCTTGCCGATCAGGCGCACGGTGAGGTCAGTGGCCAGGAAGATGAACGGAAAGCTGAACGCACCCCAGGTGGTATGCCAGCCGAACAGGGTGATCGGCAGCTGCACCAGGTAGTTGCTGGCGATGATGATGAGGATATGGAAGGCGATCAGGCCGGCCAGCACGGGCCGACTGACCGACGCAGGAATCAGGGTCATGTCGATGTCCTTTTTCATGGAGTGGGGTGAGGGAACCCACTGCCGCAGCCGGCATGACCGCGAGCTGCGCGAATTCTAGCGCGTTGTTGACCCGCGGGATAGGTTTTCCCACGAGCGGCCAGGCCGCTCGGATAAAAGGTCGTGCCAAGCGTGTGGTGACGGTTGCCTGATCAGGCCTCCGGGACCACCCGCTTGGCCAACAGGAAATGCCGCTGCCAGTACGAATTGTTGAGGCGGTCGATGCGCACCTTGGTGCCGCGCCGTGGCGCGTGGACGAAGCGGCCCTCACCGATGTAGATGGCCACGTGATCCACCGAGCGACCTTCGAAGCGCACCACCACGACGCGAAAGTGCGCCAGGTATTCAGGGCTGAAACGGCCGAGGGAAAAGCCTTTCTCGCGTACGTTCTTGCCCTGCAACCAGGCATCGGAGATCGCCTGCAGCTCCGCCATCGGCACCTGGCCGGGAGCATGGAACTCCAGGCTCAGGCCATCGCGTTGACCGCGATTCCAGGTATAGCGCAGCGCCTTCATCTCCTTGCCGTTGCTGGCCAGGTCGAAGGTCTTTAGATCCACCAGTGCTTCCTCGCCGAGTTTCAGCGCGGTCAGGCCGAT
Organism: Ectopseudomonas oleovorans; assembly: GCF_003052605.1. Taxonomy (GTDB): domain Bacteria; phylum Pseudomonadota; class Gammaproteobacteria; order Pseudomonadales; family Pseudomonadaceae; genus Aquipseudomonas; species Aquipseudomonas oleovorans_A. The sequence continues at coordinate 21,226 of NZ_QASO01000062.1, forward strand.
ATCGATGTAACCGGACAGATTCTCCGCGCGCCCCTGATAGAACACCGGCCGCGCATGGTAGCGGTCGCAGAGGTCGCGGAACTGCCAGATCAGCTCGGCACGCGCCGCCGCCGGGCCGATAGGGTCGAACATCGCCACCAGGCTGCGCCTACGTCGGGCGTAGATCAGGAAGGGTTCGCCATCGGGGTGGAACAGCAGCGCCTTGCCACCACTCAGCGCCAGGCCACCCTCAGGCTGGCGTGAGGCCAGGACGATGGCGCGAGCGCGCAGCAGTGCTTCCTCGTCCGGCAGTCTTATGCTCGGTGGTGTGGCGCGCAACAGCCAGGTCAGGCCGACGGCCAGGAGCACCAGGCCGTTGCCCAGCGCCGCACGCAGGCCGCGCGTGCATTGGCATCCAGCTCGAACTGCCACCACAGCTGATGGCTGTAGGCGACATCCTGATAGGCAAACAGCAGCAGCCACACCGAGGCAGCGATGACCCCGGCCGTGGCCGCCAGTACCAGGCCGGAGGCCGGTACGTCCATCAACCGGCTGCGCCGGTAGAACTCGCGGCGAAACAGCGCCAGCAAGCCAGCGATGGCCGCCAGGGCCTCCGGCCAGTCGAAATCCTTGAGCAAGGACAGCACCAGGGTCAGTGCCCAGGCCGCCGACAGGCGCCGGCGCAGCCCTTGCGCCAGCAGCAGGAGCCCGGCCGCCACCAGCGGTAGCACCACATAGAACAGGCGATAGAGCAGCATCGCCGCGACCAGACCGGCCGGGTCGATGCGCGAGGAAAAGGCCGCCAGCAGCACTGCCTCGAACACCCCGACGCCACCTCGGAGTGAGGCCTAGATCAGAGTGTAGATGTAACAAAATGTTCCATTGAGCCGAAACGCTCGTTGCGAATGTCCGAACTGGCTGGCGCCGTTCAGGCCTCGCCGAGAAACCTCAGGCCGGCCCCTTCCGGATCCACGCGCATCACTTCCATCTTCAATACCGGGGCGGGGAAAGGCAGATCCTGTACCTGGCCGATCACTTCGGTGCCGACCGACAAGCTGGCCATGTCCGGGTGCTTCACGTAGACACCGCTATCGGACAGATCACGAGTCTGCGCCAGCAACTCGCCGAAGCTGGGGTGGCTGATCTTGATCCGACATTTCATCGGGGTACGCACCTGCTGGCGCTGGTTCGGCATGGAGGCTCCGGGGGTAGGCGGACGATGCAGCCTTTAATAACGCAAAATCGAAGCAATTCCCAACGCTCGACAGAAAAAAGGCGCCATGGAGGCGCCTTCATTCATCATCATGCTCAGTGGCAGTACGTCAGTACCACTTGGCCTCACCCTCGGGCCGCTTCTTGAAGCGCTTCATGCTCCACATGTACTGGCTCGGGTAGTTGCGCACGTAGCGCGACACCACCTCGCTCATCGCCGCCACGCCTTCTTCGACGTTCTCGCTGTACATGCCTTCGGGTGCCGCCTCGAGGATGACCTTGTAGCCGCTGCCATCCGGCAGACGCAGCGCATGCAGGAACACACCGACCGCCTTGCCACCGGTGAGCATGCCCGGCACGAACTTGCTGGTCAGCGCGGTGGTACCGAGGAAGGGCACGAACACGCCCGATGAACGGCTCGGCTCCGGGTCGGCCGGAATGCCCACGGCGCCGCCACGGCGTACTTCCTTGATGACACTGAGGATGCCTTCCTTGGTCGACGGCGCGACGCGGTTGCCCATCTGCACGCGCTGCTGCTGCAGCAGCTCGTCGACCGCCTTGAGCTTCGGCGGGCGGTAGAAAATGATCGGCTTGCACTGGTTGCAGTAGAAGTGGTTGAGCACTTCCCAGTTGCCCAGATGGCTGGTGATGCCGACCACGCCCTTGCCGGAGGCCAGAGCCTGCTGCAGCACCTCCAGGCCTTCCACTTCGCGCACCAGCTTGAGCGATTTCTGCGCCGGCCAGATCCAGGCGCAGGCACTTTCGGTCAGGGTCTTGCCGATGTCCTTGAGGCTCTGCCCGACCAGGTGCTCGCGCTCGGCCTCGCTTAGTTCGGGGAAGCACTTGCTCAGGTTGATGCGCACGACATCGCGCGAGCTGTTCGGCAGTTTCCACATCAGCCAACCGATGGCATTGCCCACGGCCTGCACCGCACGCCAGGGCAGCAGTGCGAACAGGCGCAGGAAACCCACCACCAGAGCGCCCTTGAGTTTTTCCACGACAGACTCCACCGCTCAGAAAAGCGCCAAGTGTAACGGCGTGAGCCCATGCAGTCAGTACAGGCTGGTGCGCTGCCGCTGTTGCAGGTCGCGCTCATAGGCCGCGACGTCGAAGGTTTCATCGATGCAGCGGAAGATATCACCGGCGCTGGGCAGGCTGCCGCGCTCGACCTGGCGCGCGGCATCCCATAGCCCCGAACGCAGCGCCGCCTTGGCACACTGGAAATAGCAACTCTGCACCTGAATGCGCAGCACGCTGCGCGGCAGCTTGCCCTGGGCACGGCCCAGTTCCAGCAGTTCGGGGTCGAGGGAAATTTCTGCGCGGCCATTGACTCGCAGGCTCTCGCCGACGCCTGGAATCAGGAACAGCAGCGCCACCTGCGGCTTGAGCACGATATTGCGCAGGCTGTCGATGCGATTGTTGCCGGGGCGATCCGGCAGCAGCAGGGTCTGGTCGTCGAGAATCTGCACGAAGCCCGGCGCATCACCACGCGGCGAGCAATCCAGGCCATCCGGGCCAACGCTCGCCAGCACCACGAAGGGCGAGGCTTCGATCAGCGCGCGGTAGGGTTCGATCAGCCGCGGCAGTTCCTTGCGCCGTGAGCGCTCATGGCTTTCGCCGTACAGTGCCTGCAATTCATCCAGCGTGGTGATGGTGGTCATGAGCCCTTCAGTTGCGCATAGCGGTCGCAGTCGGTGGTGTGGTCCATCACCATACCCGTGGCCTGCATGAAGGCATAACAGATGGTCGGCCCGACGAAGTTGAAGCCCGCCTTGCGCAAAGCCTTGCTCATCGCCTCGGCTTCAGGCGTCACTGCCAGCATCTGGCTGCGGTCGCTGAAGTGGTTGATCTTCGGTGCGCCGCCGACGAACGACCAGAGCCAGGTCACCGGATCCTCCAGCTGCAGCCAGGCCTGGGCGTTCTGCCGCACGGCCTTGAGCTTGAGGCGATTGCGGATGATCCCGGGATCCTGCATCAGCACCTCGATCTCTTCGTCAGTGAGGCGGGCCAGACGCTCGGGATCGAAGCCATGCAGTACCTGGCGATAACGCTCGCGCTTCTTCAGCACGGTGATCCACGACAGGCCGGCCTGCGCGCCCTCGAGCAACAGCATCTCGAACAGATGCCGGGCATCGCGCTGCGGCACGCCCCATTCCTCGTCGTGGTAGGCCTGGTACAGCGGATCGTCGGTACACCAGAAGCAACGGGGCATGGCGGAAAGCCTCGGTCAGGATGAAGCAGCGACTATAATCACAAAACAGCTGGATATAAATACAGCTACATGCATCACGGATGATGCCGATGTGCCGTACCCTGCGGCCTGCGCCGAGTTTCGATATACTCACCGGCTTTCCCTCGCAAGCCTCCACAGGTGATTTTTTCGTGAGCCAGAACAAGCCTGCCGTGCGCACCTTCCAGGACCTGATCCTGGCCCTGCAGAACTACTGGGCCGAACAGGGCTGCGTGGTGCTGCAACCCTACGACATGGAAGTGGGCGCCGGCACCTTCCACACCGCCACCTTCCTGCGCGCCGTCGGCCCCGAGACCTGGAACGCCGCCTACGTGCAGCCTTCGCGTCGCCCCACCGACGGCCGCTATGGCGAAAACCCCAACCGCCTGCAGCACTACTACCAGTTCCAGGTGGTCTTGAAGCCCAACCCGGAGAACTTCCAGGAGCTGTATTTGGGTTCGCTGAGGGCCATCGGCCTCGATCCGGAAGTGCATGACATCCGCTTCGTCGAAGACAACTGGGAATCGCCGACTCTCGGTGCCTGGGGTCTGGGCTGGGAAATCTGGCTCAACGGCATGGAAGTCACCCAGTTCACCTACTTCCAGCAAGTCGGTGGCCTCGAGTGCTACCCGGTGACCGGCGAGATCACCTACGGCCTGGAGCGCCTGGCCATGTACCTGCAGGGCGTCGACTCGGTCTACGACCTGATCTGGACCGACGGCCCGTTCGGCACCGTGACCTATGGCGATGTGTTCCACCAGAACGAAGTGGAGCAGTCCACCTACAACTTCGAGCACGCCAACGTCGAGAAGCTGTTCGAGCTGTTCGATTTCTACGAGAGCGAAGCCAACCGCCTGATCGAGCTGGAGCTGCCGCTGCCGACCTACGAGATGGTGCTCAAGGCCTCGCACACCTTCAACCTGCTCGACGCCCGCCGTGCCATCTCGGTGACCGCACGTCAGCAGTACATCCTGCGCGTGCGCACCCTGGCCCGCGCCGTGGCGCAGAGCTACCTGCAGGCGCGCGCCAAGCTCGGCTTCCCCATGGCCACCCCCGAACTGCGTGACGAAGTACTGGCCAAGCTCAAGGATGCGGGTCTCCTGCAAGACGAAGTACTGGGCAACACCCTGGAGGCGCAAGCATGAGTGCACAAGATTTCCTGGTCGAACTGGGCACCGAAGAGCTGCCACCGAAAGCCCTGAAAAGCCTCGGTGAGGCCTTCCTCGCCGGTATCGAGAAAGGCCTCAAGGCCGCTGGCCTGGGCTACGCCGGCACCCGCGTGTACGCCGCGCCGCGCCGCCTGGCGGTGTTGGTCGAGCAGCTCGAAGAACAGCAGGCCGACCGCAGCATGAACCTCGACGGCCCTCCCATCCAGGCCGCCTTCGATGCCGATGGTAACCCGACCCAGGCCGCCCTGGGCTTCGCCCGCAAGTGCGGTGTGGACATCAACGAGATCGACCGCAGCGGCGCGAAACTGCGCTTCGCCCAGCACATTCCTGGTCAGCCAGCAGTCAACCTGCTGCCAACCATCGTGCAGGACTCGCTGAACGACCTGCCGATTCCCAAGCGTATGCGTTGGGCCGCCCGCCGTGACGAATTCGTGCGCCCGACCCAGTGGCTGGTGATGCTGTTCGGTGACGCCGTGGTCGACTGCGAGATCCTTGCGCAAAAAGCCGGTCGCGTCTCCCGCGGCCACCGCTTCCACGCCAACCGCGATGTGCGCATCAGCAGTCCGGCCAACTACGCCGAAGACCTGCGTAGCGCCTATGTGCTGGCCGACTTCGCCGAACGCCGCGAGCTCATCAGCCGCCGCGTCGACGAACTGGCTGCGGCCGAGCAGGGCAGCGCTATCGTGCCGCCGGCGCTGCTGGATGAAGTGACCGCCCTGGTCGAATGGCCGGTGCCGCTGGTTTGCTCCTTCGAGGAGCGCTTCCTCGAGGTGCCGCAGGAAGCACTGATCAGCACCATGCAGGACAACCAGAAGTACTTCTGCCTGCTCGATGGCAACGGCAAGCTGCTGCCGCGCTTCATCACCGTGGCCAACGTCGAGTCCAAGGACCCGGCGCAGATCGTCTCGGGTAACGAGAAGGTGGTGCGTCCGCGCCTGACCGACGCCGAGTTCTTCTTCAAGCAGGACAAGAAGCAGAAGCTCGAAGGCTTCAACCAGCGCCTGGCCAACGTGGTGTTCCAAGCACAACTGGGTTCGGTATTTGAAAAAGCCCAACGGGTATCGACGCTCGCCGGCTTTATCGCCCGCGAAGTCGGTGGCGACGCCCAGCGCGCCGCCCGTGCCGGCCTGCTGTCGAAATGCGACCTGGCCACCGAGATGGTTGGCGAATTCCCCGAAATGCAGGGCATCGCCGGCTACTACTACGCGCTCAGCGACGGTGAGCCGCAGGACGTCGCCCTGGCCCTGAACGAGCAGTACATGCCGCGTGGTGCTGGTGCCGAACTGCCGAGCACCCTGACCGGTGCTGCCGTGGCCGTGGCCGACAAGCTCGACACCCTGGTCGGCATCTTCGGCATCGGCATGCTGCCGACCGGCTCGAAAGACCCCTACGCCCTGCGCCGCGCCGCCCTCGGCGTGCTGCGTATCCTGATCGAGAAGGGCCTGGATCTGGATCTAGCCGCTGCAGTCGACTTCGCCGTCGCCCAGTACGCCGGCAAGATCAAGACCGAAGGCTTGGCCGCCCAGGTGCTGGAGTTCATCTTCGACCGCCTGCGTGCGCGCTACGAAGACGAAGGCGTCGAAGTGGCCGTGTACCAGGCGGTACGTGCGGTCACTCCGACCTCGCCGCTGGACTTCGACCAGCGCGTGCAGGCCGTTCAGGCCTTCCGCAAGCTGCCGCAGGCCGCTGCCCTGGCCGCTGCCAACAAGCGTGTGTCGAACCTGCTGAGCAAGGCCGAAGGTGGCGTCGCCGCCCAGGTCGAAGCGCACTACTTCGACAACCCCAGCGAGTTCGCCCTGCACGCCGCCATCCAGCAGGCCGACCAGGCCGTACAGCCGCTGGCCGCCGCCCGCCAGTACAACGAGGCCCTGACCAAGCTGGCTGGTCTGCGCGAGCCGGTGGACGCGTTCTTCGAGGCGGTGCTGGTCAACGCCGAAGACGCCCGCGTGCGCGCCAACCGTTACGCCCTGCTGGCCCGCCTGCGCGGGCTGTTCCTCGGCGTGGCGGACATCTCGGTACTGGGCTGACGCCAGGCGCTGGCCACGAAGGTTTTCGCGGCCAGCGTTCGTTTCCACCTCTGCTTCTGGCGTGGCTGCATGAAACTGCTGATCCTCGACCGCGACGGTGTCATCAACCAAGACTCCGACGCCTATATCAAGACGCTCGACGAGTGGATACCGATTCCTTCGTCGATCGCCGCCATCGCGCGCCTGTCGCAAGCGGGTTGGACAGTGGCCGTGGCTACCAACCAGTCCGGCATCGCCCGTGGCTATTACGACCTGGCGACCCTGGAGTCGATGCACGCGCGCCTGCGCCAACTGGTTGCGAAGCAGGGCGGCGAAATCGGCCTGATCGTCCACTGCCCGCACGGCCCGGACGATGGCTGCGACTGCCGCAAGCCGAAACCAGGCATGCTCCGGCAGATTGCTGCGCACTACGCCACGGATCTGGCAGGAATCTGGTTCGTCGGCGATACCGGCGGTGACCTGCAGGCGGCGCTGGCCGTCGATTGTCAGCCTGTGCTGGTGAAAACCGGCAAGGGCGAACGAACCCTGGCCAAACCATTGCCGCCGGGAACCCTGGTATTCGATGATCTGGCGGCTGTCGCCGATCAATTGCTCTCATAAGGTGTGAAGGTTCATGGCGCTAGTGCAGGCATTCAGAGTCACGCTTTTCTACCTGCTGCTGTCGTCCAGCTCGTTCTTCTGGTGCCTGATCAGCCTGGTGGTCGCACCACTGCTGCCGTTCCGCCAACGCTACCGCTTCGTGGTTCAGGCCTGGTGCAACTGCGCCGTGTGGCTGGCCAAGGTGATCGTCGGGATTCGCTATGAAGTGCGCGGCTTGGAGAACATTCCCGAGCGCCCCTGCGTGATCCTCGCCAACCACCAGAGCACCTGGGAGACCTTCTTCCTCTCCGCCTATTTCGAGCCGCTCAGCCAGGTGGTCAAGCGCGAGCTGCTGCGCGTACCATTCTTCGGCTGGGGCATGGCGCTGCTCAAGCCCATCGCCATCGACCGCAGCAACCCCAAGGCCGCGCTCAAGCAACTGGCCAAGCAGGGCGACGAGCGTCTCAAGCAGGGCGCCTGGGTGCTGGTGTTCCCCGAAGGCACGCGGATTCCGCCAGGCCAGATCGGCAAGTTCTCCCGTGGTGGAACTGCCCTGGCGGTGAATGCCGGCCTGCCGGTGCTGCCCATCGCCCACAACGCCGGTGAGTTCTGGCCCAAGGCCGGCTGGGGCAAGCGCCCGGGCACTATCCAGGTGATCATCGGCCAGCCGATGTACGCAGAAGGCGAAGGGCCGCGTGCCATCGCCGAGCTCAACGAACGTGCTTTTCACTGGGTACGCCAGCAACAGACCGAACTGCGTGGCGAAGAGCCGCAGCTGAGCCGACTGGGCGAAACCGCCTGATCTGTGGATAAGCTGTGCACGGAACACAATCAAATCGCCACTATTGCTTGTATCTAGCTGATTTTACTGGCGAATTGTCATCGCTAGGAAAATCGCCTAACAGGGTATAAGTTGTCGCCTCTGTAGGGCGGGTGCAACCCGCCATCAGCGCTTTGGCGGCTTGCACCTGTCGAGGGCGACAAAGGCGTCATTTCTCAACCTATATAAATCAATGACTTAGGCGTTAAATGGGCACAATTATTGGCATGATTGAGCCACATAAAATGGCATTTTCTGTCGAAATGACCGCAATTAGTGTCATTTTCCGCAAGCCCCTGAATCGAGCCGCGTGCAGCACTACATTTCGGTAAGACAGCCGACGTGGTGGAGGCAGGCCTCAAGCCACGGCTTGCATTGGCAACCTGTCAATGGAGCCCAGATTACGGCGAATCCAGCGCATAGGAAACAGCCACTTTCCACCTCCGATGGACGGAAAGCTTGGTGGCTGTCTGAGGACTCATTAACCCTTTGCCAGCAGTTCCATTGAGCTGGACGAATCCGCAAATCGATAGCCCATAGCCTTGTAACCCGCTTGGCGCTTACTCCACATACGGAGCAATGCAGGATGTCCGGAATCGATGAAGTCGATGATGCGCACATCCGCCTTACTCGCATGTTCCCGATGCAGGCGGCCCGCATACTGCTGGAGAGTGCCCTTCCAGGAAACCGGCATGGCCAGTACCAAGGTATCCAGTGCCGGGTGGTCAAAACCCTCTCCAACCAATTTCCCGGTTGCCAGGATCACGCGTGGGGCATCAGCTGGCAGTGCTTCCAGTTCGCCAATTAGCGCAGCGCGTTGCTTCTTGGACATCCGCCCATGCAGCGTGAATAGGTTCTCGACCCGACCGACCAACTGCTCCTCAATAGCCTTGAGGTGATCCGTTCGCTCAGTCAGCACCAGGATCTTCCGGCCTTGGTCAAAAACGTCTCCAACCTCAGCAACAATCTTGGCTGTTCGCTCTGTGTCGCTGCACACCTGCAAGAAGACATCTTGGATGCCTGTCCCTTCGGGCACGACTATCGGTCGAGACAGCCACAGCGGTGTCACAGCCAGATCGGCTGGAGCACTCTCGGGCCTGCTCGCGGTATGCCGAATGGGCCCGCACTGCATGAAGATAATCGGCTGCTGACCATCACGACGTACTGGCGTAGCGGTCAGACCCAAAACATATTTGGCCCCAGCAGCCTTGAGGAGAGCCTCGAACGAAAAGGCTGACAGGTGATGGCACTCATCCACGATGATTTGCCCGTAGTTTTTCACCTGCTCGCTCACTTCGCCCTGCCGCGACAAGGACTGCATTACGGCAATGTCGATGATGCCTGTCGGCTTGGCCTTACCACCGCCGATGGTGCCGATCTTCGTTTTGTCTGCCCCCAGAAACGCCTGCAAACGCTCCTTCCACTGCTGGAGCAACTCCGTCCGGTGCACCAGCACCAGCGTGTTCACACCGCGCTGGGCAATCAGCGCGGCAGCCGTGACGGTTTTCCCAAAAGCTGTTGGGGCATAAAGGATGCCAGTGTCGTGCACCAGCAGAGCAGCCAGTGCAGCCTCCTGATCCGAACGCAGTTTTCCCACAAAACGGACATCGATGGGCTCCCCAGCGAAGCGCTCATCATGCAGCGCCAGCTCTACCTTGTTTTCATCCAACAGTGCCTGGACGTCATCCAGGCATCCGCGCGGCAGGGCAATGTGCTGCGGATAGTTTTCAGCACAGCCGATGATCCGGGGCTTGTTCCACACAGGAAGGCGCATGGCCTGAGCCTTGTAGAACTCGGGATTCTGAAATGCCGCCAGCCTAATAAGCTTGTTGATCAAAGATTGGGGCAGTTCAGACTTGCTGAAATAGATCTGGTTAGCCAGGGTCACTCTCACTGACGCGGGTAACGGGCAGGTCAGTTTCTGAGTCTTTTCCGGCGTGCGCTGCCAGGGCTTCGCGTCGTCATCATCCGTTAGGTCTGCAACATCCAGCGGATGGCGACCGCCGCTAGCACGCAGAGTGGCCGGTGCAATATCCCTCACCTGCATGGGTTGGATACTGGCCAAAAATGCCCACTGGTCGGGATAGGGCTCCAGCGTCTCATCGACAAAAACACTACCGCCCCGAGCGCGAGCCCGCTTCTGCAAGGGCAGGGCAATCAAGTTGCCAAAGCCGCCTTTGGGCATGCTGTCCTGATTTGGAAACAGTCGGTCATACGAGCCCAGCGTCAGTTGCCGGGTACGCTCGCAAGTATGGCTGATGATCGCGGAGCCTAGCAGGCGCGCCTCAGAGGCGGGGACATTACGCTCAAAGAAAATCCAGGCATGCGCCCCGTTACCGGAGCGAGAAATCTCCAGTGCCACCGGCACACCCAACTCACGGCAAGACTGAGCGAACGCCGTGACATCCTCGCGCCAATCGGCCTCGTCAAAATCCACTGCCAGGAAGTAGCAGGTGTCATCTGGAAGCAGTGGGTAAACGCCGATAACAATCTCGCCGGCCAAATGCTTATAGAGCACCTGATCGGTCAGCGGCAGGAGTTGGCGGAACGAGCAAGCTCCGCACTTGATCCGTGGCTTCTCACACACACCGGGTCGCCATTCATTGGCGCACGCCGGTGAGTAGCCCGATTTACCGACCTTGCTTTCCCAGCGCACGGGAAACACATCGGCACGGCCCCGAAACAGTCCCCTGAACAACGCCAACTTGGCATCCGTGTCGAGACTCGAACTTATCAGTGGAGGCGGGCTAGTCGGTTCGACTAGCGGCGGCTCGTCAGGCAAGCGCCACTCGATGCCATGACTTTCCAGCAGAGCGATCAGGCGAGCATTTTCGGCCCGTAAATGCTCAAGCAGATCACCACCATCCATCGTGCCTAGACCACCTTTTCAGTCAGAGGGGAACAGCTGACCCAGCCAGCTATTTAAGGCGCTCGGCTGCCTTGCGGTACGCCTGCTCGCGCTCACGGCGATCAACCGCGACCACAAACACCACCACCTCATGGTCGATCACCTGATACACCAGGCGATAACCACTGCTACGCAGCTTGATCTTGTAGCAATCCGGCAACGAATGGAGCCGGTTGGCTTCAATTCGCGGATTCAGCAGCACCTCAGCGAGCTTTTTCTTAAGCTGCTGGCGAACGGTATCACCCAGCTTTTGCCATTCCTTCAGTGCCCGTGCATCAAACTCAAGGCTATAGGTCATCCAGCGCAACCTTCACGCGCTGGGGAGCGGCCAGGCGCTCACGAACCGTGGCGATTAACGCTTCATCTTCCTCGGTCATCAGCACCGGGCGAAATGGCAGCTGTCCGCGCTCGGCCACATATTGCAGGGCTTGGCGCATCAGTTCAGAGGGGGTGACGCCAAGCTTTTCCAGCTCCTGGTAAGCACGGGCTTTAAGCTCGTCGTCGATACGGATATTGATCGAAGCCATGAGAGCGGCCTCCACGTAAAGACATTCGTCATTACGATGACACTCTTGCGTTTTTTTGGCAACCGCTCGATCACGATTCATTGACGGGCATGAGGTTCATACCTGCTACCGAGCTGCTCAGAAATTTATTAACAATCCTGTTAAGAAAATCTCGACCACTCTGCCGACTGAATTTGACCCTGGGCACACAGGGAGCAGGGGGGCAACGAGGCAGATAGATTCCACCTGTGCGAGGGGTCAACAGCCCCGCTGATGAGCCTGTTGACCCTGTTCAGTTACTTCGACTTCGTTAGTGCGGCCTCCGCGAAAGGTCACGCCACTGAAGTAGCAGATCGTCTCTTGTACCGAATCTGAGGGTGATGGTTGACTCGCTTCATCTCGAAAAGATCGATGGCCGCAAAAAGGTCTACCAGCCGTGGATAACCGTAGTTCCGGGCATCGAACGATGCCTGATTGCCGATCCGACTACCCACTGTCGCTAGAGAAGCCCAACCATCTTCACTCTCCGCATATGCGACTGCGTTACGCAGCAGGTTCATTAGCTTGGTATCACACTTGAGCTCTTTACCGGTTTTCCTCTCCGGCGCAGGCACGAGCCCTGAGTCTTCAACTGCCAAGCTTTTCTCCAGATGAGTGATCAGAGCACCGACCTGATCATCCGTCAGCTCTGGTTGATCAACATACAGAAATCGAGAGCAAGCATTAACGAAAGGCTCTGGCGTTTTGCGTTCACCAAAACCCACGACCTGCTTGCCTTCGGCTCGCAGCCGCATGACTAGTGGGGTGAAATCACAGTCGGACGAAACCAAGCAGAAGACATCGACTGGCTTATTGAACAGTACATCCATGGCATCAACAGCCATGGCCATGTCTGTCGCGTTCTTACCTTTAACCAGATCGAACTGCTGAATAGGCTGTATTGCATGCTCATGCAGCACTTTGCCCCACGGATCCAGGCATGGGTTTTTCCAGTTGCCATAGGCCCGACGAATAGAAACCGAGCCATAGGAAGCGAGTTCAGCGAGCACGTCCCCTATCTTGCGGCTTGGAGCATTGCCAGCATCAATGAACATGGCAACGTTCAAGCTCTGTTGCTGGCCACTCATACGAAACGCCCCCTAGCAGTAGACATCCTGTCCAAGGCGCCTTCAGATCCAATATTGCTGAACAATTCTGCCGCCTGCTTCTTGGCCTTTGCCTCGTCAGCAGCACTTAATGGCGCCAGCCTTACGCCCTCATCGCCAGCGACATAGAGCGGGCCACCTTGATCATCGTCGTACTCCTGGTCTGCGTACATGCCACCATCATGGTATGCCCGCAGCGTACTCTTGCGCAGATCAGTACCCAGGTGCTCGGCAAGGTAAACCCAGACCCAGTTCTGGAATAGATTGCCCCGGTCATCTTCATCGATCAGATCGCGCATCGCATCGACATCACCATGCAAAGCAGCCTGATGATTCCAATGTCTTGCAGAGTCATGATCATCGACTCCCTGAGCCAACCAGGCTAAAGAGCGCATCGCCTCAACATCGCCTAAACCTGCGGCCTCCTTGAACCAGTGCTCAGCTTGCTCATGGTCATCCCGATCAACTGCAAGCTGTGCCTTATCAAGAGCAAGATCCAACCTGGCATCTGCCCACCCAAGACGGGCAGCCTCATTCAGATGAAGTGCTTCTCGCTCCGCATTAAGCAGCTGAGTCTTGTAGGCAGTTGCCCATTCGAGCTGCACCCCATCAAGATCACGTCCCTGCTCCATGAGCGAGTACCAATAAGAGGAGCCTCTCTCTTCGCTGAGGTCAGCGCCTCTATATATAAGTGCCAAAGCGTAGTGAGCTACCGCACTGCCTCTCGAAGCCGTACCGTTCAGCCCGTCAATCAACAATGCGAGTTTTGCATGGTCGAGTGACGGTGTCGGATTGCCTGCTGGCTCAGCCTCCGAGGCTTGATCCTCGTCCTCATCAACCTCAAACCACTCTTCTGGATATGCCCAACGATCCTGTTCCAGAGCATCTATGACGGACTCAACAGAGATAACCCCCAGGCGCTGACCAGCAATCATGCTGAGCAGAGCCTCTCCAGCCGTGTCAGCAACCGACTGATAACCCAACTCAACTAATCGACGGTGAAGTGTCGCCAAACAGGAGGCTACAGGCTCTTGTGGGCGCTGCATTACAGCCATGAGGTGCGTCGCATCCAACGAGGCACGGGTATTGAACCCGAAGCTCGCGGCAAATAGCTCATAGATATGCGAGTGGCGAAATGACTGCTGAGTAACAGAGTCGAGCTGTTGCTTGGTGGCGTAGACGAGTTCTTTGATAGCCATGAAACCAATCCTCATCGCCTGACGTACGGAGCGAAAGGCACACGTTTAAGCCCCGGACATCCAGGCTTGGGAGGGTTTCTCAGCTAGAGAGATATGAATCGAGGGAATACGAAGCCTTTTTTAACTCGTGTGCAAGTTGGGCGGGCGCCTGCACAGATTCTAGCTAGCAAGCTGTCGCAAAGTCGAGCACGAAACCAGCCAACGTAGGCGATCAGCCACAAGCAGTACTACTGACAGTCTGAAACCGAGCGAATAAAATTCCAAAATAGATGGAATATTCTATTGACGATGGAATCTTGCCATCCTAAGATTTCAACATTCCAAACAGAGTAGAACATTAGACATGCAAGAGCTATTCGAGTGCTTCATCAAGCCCGACAAGATCCTCACACGAGAAGCCATCACCCATGAGGCTCGAATGACTTATTGGGGGCATCTGGAAGCCACTATTTATCAGTTTCACTCTATGCACAGCGCAGCAGAACTGGACGCCATACTGCAAGGCGAACCCACAATCGTCGCTACGGCCCAAGCATGTTACGACTACGCAATCAACGGAGTCCTGCGACCTGCCACTTCAGATGTTGAGGCTGAATCGATAAGCCATGACTGGAAGGCGTTAGCAAGCCTGATCCGGGCCGCACGATACGGCATTGAGTTCTTCAGTCCAGAGGTCGACAGTGAAGACGTTGGGGTTCCTGATCAACTTGAGCAGCTTATGTTTCACGCCATGCTCAGGGCGCGTCTCGACCTGGCCACGATACCCAATCTAGATGAAGACGTGCTTCCAAGCCCTTTGAGACCTGCAACGTCACATAAGTTAAACCTCAAAGAGATCGGTGTTTTGGCCCGCATGGAAGAAAAATCTGTGCGCAACGCCACCCAACCCAAGGCACCAGATCGCCTTCAAACCTGCAAGGAAGGCACTCGAACCGTAGTCGAATTCCATGAGGCGCTGCGCTGGCTGAAAGGGCGCCGCCACTTCAAACCTACTGTTCTGGTTTGAGGTGCACTCATGTTCATGACCCGACACGCCGAACTGCGTTGCCAGGAGCGTCGTATCAGCGAAAAGCAACTGGAATGGCTGCTGTCCTACGGAGAGGAAAGCCATAACCGAGGCGTCTGCCTGTGCTTTTTCGACCGAGCAGGTTTCTCACAGTTACTGGGAGATGTAGACCCCACAAACCAGGAACTGGCCTTACGCAGTAGAGACATCTACGCGGTGCTGACAGAGAGCAAGGTCATCACCGTGGGTTATCGGGACGAAAGGCTGAGGCCGCAAAAAGCACACAAGCGAGTTCGACGCGGCACACCCACTAACTCAGCTGCCCGTCGCATTCACCACCGTACGCGTTAACTCAAGGAATGAATCATGAGCCACTTTGAACAATTCAGCCCGATCCTCCTCAACTCAACTATCAACCTGAGCGGCGCCGATTTGCCCAAGGAGTTGTTGCTGTCATCGGAGGGCAGTGTTCAGACCTTCTACGCCCCCTTCGACTACATCAACACTAAAGCCCGGATCACTATCTGCGGCATCACGCCAGGTCATCAGCAAGCGGTGAACGCACTGAGCGAGGCACGCAGACAGCTAAAAGCAGGGGCATCCATTGAAGAGGCCAGAAGGAAATCCAAGGAAACCGCAAGCTTTTCTGGGCCAATGCGCAACAACCTGATTGCCATGCTCGATCACATTGGCATTGCGAAACTGCTCGGGATCGATAGCTGTGCCCGGCTATTCGATACCCACACACACCTGGTGCATTACACCTCCGCACTGCGCTATCCAGTTTTCGTCAATGGCGCGAACTACAGCGGCAGTCCATCAATGCTCAAGCAGAAATCCATGCGAGAGCAGGTCGAGACGCATCTTGCCGAAGAGGTAAAAGCACTGGGCAAAAACTGCCTCTACGTGCCCCTTGGGCCCAAAGTGGCCGAAGCCCTTGAGCATCTACAACGCCAAGGCCTGCTCAAGCCTGAGCAGGTTCTCGCAGGTCTTCCCCATCCGTCAGGCGCTAACGCCGAACGCATCAGTTACTTTCTGGGCAACAAAGCTCGTGAACACCTATCTGCAAAAACCAATGCGCAGGTACTGGACGCTGCACGAACTCAGCTGTGCGCCAAAGTATCCAGCATTGCAGCTCAAGGGTGGCGCTGATGCGAACACTCTTAAATTTGCCAATGTGGACACTGTTGTCGATCAATCTCTGGGGCTTCCGAAAACTGCTCACGATGGCCGAGGAACAAACTCAGGACGCTCTGAACCTGTTTTGCAGTAGCTGCTCGACTGATAGCAGCATCTGTGAGCGCCCTCAGCATTGCCGGCTGCAAAGGCTCAGGGATCGAGAAGCTCTCCTTAAGAACGTGATACTCGAAACAGAAGACCGAATAGCTCGGCTGGTCGGACTCTGACGAGAGAAAACCCATTTTTAGATCCAGGCACAGCACTATGAGCAACCTCTTCAGCGGGCCGTATTTTGATCATGTGATGGCACAAGAGCCGCTCCGATCAGCCGAATACTTTACCCATGGCTCCTCAGCAATGCTTTTTCGGCGTGACGGCCAGCTCTATCGGCTAACCACTGACGGAAGAGGCCACTGCTTTCTTTCCGAGCAGTCAGCCAAGGGCAATCCACACGTGGTCAGGGTTATCCAGGACTTCGGGCCAGTAGCACCGTATCCGTCCGGCCAACACACCTTCCTGGCCCCGACGCCAAAGGCGATGGTGTCCACCTGATTTAAGTGGACACCATTTCTAGCCTTTTAAGCGGGTCTTTCATGCAGCCACAACGCCGTTCCTACTCCAAATCCTTCAAGGCTCAGATCATTCAAGAGTGCGCCCAGCC
>NZ_QASO01000062.1:37895-70949 GCF_003052605.1 Ectopseudomonas oleovorans
CTGAGCTGGCGCCTGGGCAAGCAGCAGGTGATCTGGGGCCGCACCGACCTGTTCCGCGTGCTCGACGTGATCAACCCGATCGACTTCTCGCGCAACAACATCTACGACGAACTGGAGGACATCCGCATCCCGATGTGGATCGCCAAGGCCGACTGGCGCATGGGCGCCAACGAGGTGTTCGACGACCTCAACCTGTCGTTCGTGTGGAACTTCGACAAGTTCCGCCCGCACAACCTCGGCCAGTGCGGCACGCCGAACTCGGCCCTGGATGCCGGCTGTTTCTTCCGCGGCATGAACAACCTGTGGGAAAACGGCAGCACCGTGGCCAACTTCGCCGGCGGCAACATCGCCACCGACTTCGGCCCCGGCCAGATCGGTATCCGCAAGGCGCACATGCCGTCCTGGAGCCTGTCCAACAGCCAGTTCGGCATCAAGCTGGAAGGCGTCTATGGCGATTTCGGCTTCTCGCTGAACGCCCTGACCTACCGCTCGCAACTGCCCTCGCTGCGTGGCGGCATCCCGGCGCAGAACCCCTTCACCGGTGAAACCGCGGTATGGCCGGCCCTGATCGCCTTCGATATCCATTTCCCGCGGGTCAACCTGATCGGCGGTTCGATGGACTACTACTCGCAAGCGATCGACACGGTGTTCCGCGTCGAAGTCGCGCACACCGAGGGCGAGGAGTTTGCCAACACCCTGCAATCACGGCTGTTCTCCGAGTCCGACGTCACCCGTTACGTGATCGGTGCGGACAAGAACATCTTCATCCCCTTCCTCAACCCCGGCCGCGCCTTCCTCTTCTCCGGCCAGTTGTTCGGCCAGCACATCCGCGAGCACCAGCTTGAGGATCGCCCACTGGGCAAGGCCGGCATGCCGGACTGGGAGCAGAACTGGATCGGCACCCTGCTGGTCAAGGGCTGGTGGATGAACGACCGGCTGAGCCCGCAGGTGCTAGTGGCCCACGACCTCAAGGCCCATGCCACGGCCATCGCGCCGAGCGTGCAGTACCTGTTCAGCGACAACCTGAAGATCATCGCCGGCGCCAACTTCAAGGTCGGCCGTGGTGCTCGCGAGTTCGACGACTGCCGTAGCTGCAACCCCTGGGACCCCTTCACCAGCTTTGGCCTGCCGGAGGGCGTAACCGCCGGTCTGAGCGGCTACGAGCCGCTGGGCCGCTTCCGCGCCGGCCCCATCGGCATGGCGCAGAAGGAAGACGAACTGCAACTGACCCTGCGTTACAGCTTCTGATCAATCACGAGGAATAGCCATGAACAACAAGAAATCCCGGCAGAGCCGCGCCCTGGCGCTGGCCCTGTTGACGCTGGGCGCGACCAGCGGCGTGCACGCCGCCGACGAGGCGGTGATCCAGCAGTCCTTCTACCCCTACCAGAACGACAAGCCGAGCTTCGCCGGTCTGAGCGCCGGCATGACCATCAACAAGGGCAACGTCGCCCAGTTCAAGGAGATTCTCGACCCGGCCTTCTACGGCTTTATCGAGAAAGGTTGGGTGGAGCTGAAGGTCGGCGACACCACCTCCTTCGACCTGCACCCCAACTATGTCGAGGCTACCCGCCAGCACATGGACACGGTCAAACTCGGCGCGAAGCCCGGCGAGATCAGTGGCGCCGTGGCCGGCCGGCCGTTCCCCCAGGAGCCGGACGCGAACGACCCGCGCGCCGGCGAGAAGCTCGCCTGGAACTACAAGTACGGCTACAACTGGGGCGACAGCGCCGCCATCTCGCCGTTCTACTGGAAGTTCCGCGACATGAACACGGGCAAGCTGGAACGCACCATCAAGTTCGACTTCCACTTCCTCAACTTCACCCGCCGGGTCAACCAAGAGCCCACGCCGGCGATCACCCCCAACCCGTCGCAGCTGTTCCGCGGCATCTACGTCAAGGCGCAGGAGCCCTATGACGTGCGCAACACCCAGCTGCTGATCCATCGCGCCGAGGACGACCTCAAGCGCGACAACTCCTGGTTGTACCTGGGCTTCCAGCGCCGCGTGCGGCGCCTGGCCACCGGCCAGGTGACCGATGCCTTCCTCGGCTCCGACTTGATGATCGAGGACTTCGAGGGCTACAACGGGCGTATTTCCGACATGCAGTGGAGCTACAAGGGCACCCGCTTCATGCTGATGCCGTTCTACAACCACAACGACCTGACGCTGGACAGCGAAACGCACAAGGACAGCGACGGTTACCAGGTGGTGGCGTTCGGCGGTCAGGGCGGCTGTTTCCCCAACATCACCTGGCAGCTGCGCAAGGTCTACGAGGTGGAATCGGTGCCGGTGGACGGCAGCCACCCACTGTCCAAGCGCGTGCACTACATGGATGCGCAGACCTTCACCGTGCCGCGCACCGTGTCGTATGACCGCAAGGGCAGCATGTGGAAGACCTTCACCATCGGCCAGGCCCACCCGGACCACCACCTGCCGAAGAACAAGGGCTCCGGCGTGTCGATCGACGACAGCTTCACGATGATCGACATCCAGGCCATGCACTGCACCACGGGTCAGTTCAAGGGCCAGGTCGATCCGGAGATGAGCAAGCCGGAGATGTTCAGCGTTCAGCACATGCGCGCTACCGGTAACTGATCAATCAAGCCCGGTCCGCTAAATGCGGCCGGGCATTTCGACCAACGCAGCAAGCAAACAATCACCTCTCACACGGACAACTATATAAAAAGCCACGCCCTCAAAGCAGGGGCTGTCTGGCTTGATCCCATCTGCAAACGGATCATGAAACTCGACCGTTTACGACTGCGTGGCCTCATGGGTGCAACTGACGAATTCACCTTGGCCGCGACAGTGCAAAACCTACGCCGCATGGCCAAGCTTTTGCCTCAAGGGCCACCACTCACGGGATAGGTACTCCCGCTGGGGTTCTACCCCGATAACGCGGACACTTTCGAGTAAGCTCATATCGAGCCGAAGGAGTGTTCATGAAGCGCAAGAGATACAGTCCCGAATTCAAGCGGGAAGCCATCGAGCTGGTTCGTCGTTCCGGGACGAGCTGCCGGCAGGTGGCCCTTGAAATTGGCGTTGCGCCAAACCTGCTTACCCGCTGGGTTCGAGAGTCGCAGCCAGGTTTGGAAAATGCTTTTCCTGGCACGGGGAGTCCGCGAGATGAGGAGCTTGCCCGTCTCAAGCGTGAATTGGCCCGGGTGACCAAGGAGCGTGATTTTTTAAGAGACGCGGCAGCGTACTTTGCCAAGGAATCATCGAGCGGTACGCGGTGATCCGGCGCTGCCGCAACGAGTACACAGTTCGCTTGATGTGTCGCTGCCTGAATGTGTCCGCCAGCGGTTACTACGCCTGGCAGGATCGCGAGCCAAGCTCACGCGCTCAAGAGAACGCGCGCTTGGTTCGGCGCATTCGCGAAATTCATGAAGACAGTCGTGGCATGATCGGGGCACTCGTCGTACAAGCAGACCGGACGTCGGTGGCCCAGGATCTGGGCGGAGATCCGGCGCGCGCCATGGCCGCGCCCAAGCACGCACTGCAAAGCAAGCTGCTGGATGGGTTGCGCTACCTGCTCAAGGAATAGAGCAAAAGACAATACCTAGATCTCTGGATGCCTTGGCTCAGCTGCCACTTTCAGTCCTGATCGACCAGAAAAATGGTCGCCCTTGGCCTTGGCTATTTGCCGACGGGCAAACATTCACGCCCAGGCAGCCAGCTCTTATCTGTGATGATCCTGACACGGAATTGGAAGCCACCCTGGCAGGCATGTGCTTTGGCCAAATTCCTGCCTATCTGGCTGAGCCCCATCTGCGGTCAGGCAAGCTGGTTTCTGTTTTGGCTCATCTCGCTCCGGCGCCATGGGATCTGTTCATATACCGCCCGCAGCAGGGCCCTGTATCGAAGCGGGTGCGATTGGTGTACGACCATCTTAAGCAGGCTTTCTCAAACCCCGAGCTATTTCCCCAGGGCCTGGGGACATAGCTTGAATACCTGCCAGCAATCGTCCGCTTTTGGCCGGTTGTTGCCTACCACGACCGATAGCCGTGGTTCGACTTCAGTCTGTCGCGACCGGCAGCAGCTGACTTAATGGTAGTGGGTCTTTCACACCCTCCTTTATCTTTGGAACGCCTGGTAGGTCGCTGTCAGCAACGGCGGCTCCCTCACCTGTTCATGATCTAACGTACCCTTGGCAGCTCGTCCCAGCGGCAGGTGTACCCCGGAGAACGCAGCTCCTGCTTCATCGACCAGCCGCCCAGGGCCGGCACGCGCGCCAGGCGCACGGTGCCGCGGCCCATGTTGGTGTTGATCCTGTCCACGGTTGCCATCAGCGCCGCGCTGCGCGGCCGCGGCGCCGGGGCGAACAGGTCGGCCTGTACCTGCCCGGGGCTGGCCAGGTTCATCAGTATCACCCCGGCTTTCTGGTACCGGTAGCCGGGCCGGTAGATACCCTCCAGCCCGGCCAGCGCCGCCTGCACCAGGTCGCGCGAGTCGTTGCTCGGCGTGTGCAGTGGCACGCTGGCGGTGCGCGCGTAGCGCGGCTCGTCCGGGTTGAACACCCCGGTGCGGATATACACCTGCAGCAGCTGGCACACATCGCCTTGCGCGCGCAGCTTCTCCGCTGCGCGGCAGGCGTAGCTGGCCACCGCCTCGCGCAGCGGCGCCAGCTCCGTCACCCGGCGCGAGAAGCTGCGGCTGCAGGTGATCATCTGCTTCGGCTCCGGCCCCTCGTCCAGGGCGAAGCACGGCTCGCCACGCAGCTCACGAATGGTCTTCTCCAGCACCACCGAGAACTGCTTTCGCATCGTCCAGGCGTCCTGCTGCGCCAGATCCCAGGCGGTTTTAACACCCAGCGCGCCCAGGTGCGCCTGCAGCTTGCGCCCCACGCCCCACACCTCGCCCAGCGGCGCGTCCTTGAGCAACGCCGCCTGCTGCTCGGGCCGGGTGGCCACCACCACCCCGCTCCGGCTACGCCGCTTGGCGGCCCAGTTGGCCAACTTGGCCAAGGTCTTCGTGGTGCTGATGCCCACCCCCACCGGCATGCCCGTCAGCCGTTGCACCTCCGCGCGAATGTGCCGGCCGTAACCGGCCAGCGGCCGGCCGAGGCCCGCCAGGTCGAGAAAGCTCTCGTCGATCGAATAAACCTCCAGACGCGGTGCCAGCCCGCGCAGCACCCGTACCACCCGTGCGGAAACGTCGCCGTACAGCGCATAGTTGCTGCTGAACGCCAGCACGCCATGCGCCTGCACCAGGTCGCGGATCTTGAAGAAAGGCTCGCCCATACCAATGCCCAGCGCCTTGGCCTCGTTGCTGCGGCTCACCACACAGCCGTCGTTGTTGCTCAGCACCACCATCGGCACCGCGCGCAGATCGGGGCGGAACAGCCGCTCGCAACTCACGTAGAAGTTGTTGCAGTCCACCAGGGCATAGGTCGGCATCAGAACCCCGGCAGCTTGTGAATGCAGCGCGTCACCACGCCGAACACCTCCAGATCCTCGCCGTCGCGCAGGCGAATGTCCGGGTAGGCCTTGTTCGCCGCACGCAGCACCGGCGTGCCGTGCTCATAGGCCAGCTGCTTGCAGGTGAACTCCCCGTTCACCACCGCTACCACCACCATGCCCGCGCGCGGCGTGATCGAGCGATCCACCACCAGGATGTCGCCGTCGAAAATCCCCAGGCCGGTCATACTGTCCCCCACCACCCGAAGAAAGAAGGTGGCCGCCGGATGCACCACGCACAGCTCGTCCAGCGAGAGGCTGGCCTCGATATGGTCTTCAGCGGGGGAAGGAAAGCCGGCGGCAACGCGGCTCAGGAACAACGGCAGCCGCAGACCTGGCCGCAACGGGCGGCCGATCACTGTCAGGGCCATGGGTAACCTCGCGATATGCTGTATATTAATACAGTATTATCAAGCCCCAGCCTTGGCAACGACAACAGACGGGAGGCACCCATGTGCGGCGGCGTCGAAGTGACCGGGCGCTACACCCAAACCGGCCAGCAACTGCGGATCTACTTCCCCAACCCACGCGCCGCCCTGCCCGTGCGTCAGGCTGACGGCGCCGTGGCCTGGGTCCCCTGGGGCCGGCGTAAAGAGCAACCCGGCCACCTACCCGCCACCGGCTGGGCAAGAACCGACTCCATCACCGCCGGCAAATGGGCGCGCTACCACCCGCAACCGGTGCAGGTGCTGGCCGAACGCTTTATGGAGAAGGACGCATCAGGCGCCTCGCACTGGTTCGACCTGGAGCCAGGCCAAACCGTTGAGGCGCTGCTCATTGAGCACGGGGAAGAACGGCGGGTCTACGTGGTCACCACCACACCGCCGCAGGGTGGGCCAACGGTGCACGACCGCTGGCCGAGCCTGGTAACGGCCTAGAGCGGGTCACCCTCCAGCATCGCAGCGCTGACCTCGAACTCGCAGTCATCGCCCTGCGGCACCAGCTCCAGCGAGGCGGAGCCGGCCGGCAGCGCCACCACCAGGCTGCGTGTCACGCACTCGGCCTCGGGCATGGTCGCCGTGGCGTGCAGCATCTGCTCCGACCACTCCACCACTTCATAGTCGAACACCTGGGCTTCCAGGTCTTCGCCCTCGTCGTGATGGTGGATCGAGGCAAAAGCCTCCTGGCAGGTGCCGCGGCCGCGGTTGCAGCGAATCTCCACTGCATTCACCCCGGGCGGCTCGTAACCGGCCACCGTATTCCAGCCACCCCACAACAACAGATCGTCCCCCTGCTGCTGAATGATCAGCGGCGGGCGAACAACCGCATGGGGCTGTTCCAGGGGCGCGGGGTTGGCCAACCACAGGGCCGTATAAGCGGCCACCAGGGCGGAAACAAGGGAGACGGAAAGGTAGCGGAGGATCGTAGGCATGGTCGAATTCCTTTCGAGGGGGGCTGCTGTCCTAGCCGGTTATCTATCTTGAAAAACGCCGATGATTTCACGCAGGTAATTAATATCGTGATCATGGCCGTCAGGGCCCGCCACAGAACGGGCCGCAGGAACCGGCCAAAAGCAGTCCTTGAGAGCGATCGACCCGAAGCAGATTGTGTCCACCCGTGTAGCTGGACGGGCTGACCTATGCAGTTCGCTTGCAGCGCTGGCTGTATGCAACATACCGTTTAGCGGGGCGGGGATTGGAAGCCTCGTCTCGGCACATGATTTGCTGCCCCTCAATGTCCGCTGGCTTCTTGACGACTCGTACCCCTGAGACTTCCTAGTCACTAGTGACGGTTTTGGTTGATAACGTGAAACCGCCACTCGGTTAGATTCGCATGGTGCAAAACTATCGCTACGCGGATACCTACGCCTGTGGCGGGGCGTCCAGATCTTCCGTGGCTCATATTGTCATTCGATGCTGGAGCGCGGTTGCGATGCTCAATGAAATGCTGCGACGTGATCGTGAATCATCAGCCATGGCACCGTGGTGGGTTCTCCTTAAAGCGAAGAAGTTTCAAATGCGCCAGCTTCTAGTGTGCGGCTTGCTAAGTTGCCTGGCTTTCGCTGCGCCAGCAGAGGTTATGTCACCGGCGCAATTGCACTTTCTGGAAGTAAACGCTGCTGAACCCGAGGCTACCCAGGCCTGGAGGCGGGGCGTGTACATTTGGGATAGCCGTGCGTTGCTCAATCCTGCTACTCGAACCGACGAGCTGTCTCGCCTGGACCGCACGGGCATCCAACGTCTATATATCGGGCTGAGCGCCGAGCAATTAGCGCAACCGGAAGTTGTGCGGACGCTCGATGCGGTTGCCATAACGCTCAGAAAACGTGGCTTCGAGCCTGTGCTGCTTTTGGGTGATCCAGACTGGATGGCGCCTGAGCACCGCGCTTCGCTGATCGCCATCATTTCGAAATTGAAGTCTGTGTCGTTCTCAGCACTTCATCTGGATCTGGAAGTTGAGCAGCGTGGCTGGCCGGTTCCGGCGAAACATGTGCGTGAATGGCTGGACACGCTAAAGCATGTGGCAGCCGCTAGTCCTTGGCCTGTCGAAATATCGAGCCATTACCGCTGGTTTACTGAGGAGATGGGTGGCTTTCCTTGCGCTCCGTGTGAGCTACCTTCCATCGGTGTTAGTAAGGTGAGTTTGATGATCTACACCCGCAGTGCTGAACGCAGCGCCCAGCTCACGGAGAAAATCGCTCAGCGCTGGCCGGCCGTGCGCTTTCGACTCGCGCAGAGCATAGAGCCTCAGCTTGCGCCTGAAGAAACCTGGGGCGGCGCAGCACAGGCTCTACTTCAAGAGCAGGACAGCTTTTGGCGGGCTAGGCTGCAGCCTCTGGCTGTAGGGGGTATCGACTGGCAAGAGTGGGAATATTATCCAACCGGCCAACAACTATGAAAATCTATTGCTAATAAACGAAACAGCTACGATCCGGAAGCAGCAGGAGCCGGTTGCCGCTCTAACGTTTCCTGCCTCGCATTGCTCCAAGATGCTAATTTTCTACTTGCACCGACGAGGTCTTCGTGCCGTTCGTAAACAAGCCTGCCATCTTGGCACGTGCCATTGCCATTATAGTTCTTGTCAGTTTGCTGATAGTTGCCGTTACCGCTTTTATCGAGCGAAACACATTTGATCGCTTAGATGATCTAAACGGGCCCACTGAAGTGAGCCATATCTCTGACCAGGGGCGTTCCGACTGGAATCGCTTCGCCAGCGGAGAGCCTTCTCGTCTTGCAATCTTGTTGACCGATAAGGATTCCGCTTGGCTCGGCCTGGCGCATGGCCTCAAAAGTATCGGCGTGCCGTTCACTATTACCGATGACGTCGCCGAGGCTACTCGTCATAACGTCGTCCTCGTGTATCCGTTGCTTTCGGGACGCACCCTTGACGATGCTGGGCGCACAGCGCTGCGCCGCCACGTGGAAGCAGGACGGACTCTAATAGCCACACAAGTGCTGGGTGGCGGACTACACGATCTGTTTGGCTTCGAAACGACTTTGGAATCGCGAGCTCACCACAGTATCACCTTCGAACAAGCGCCAGCCCTTGGCTGGATCAGCGATCCCCATGAAAAGACAGTACTGCTTGGCCAGCCTGATCTGCCGACAAGTTGGATCGGCACGCAAACGTATGTGAATGCGCAGCAGGTTTTGGCCAGGTTCGAAGACGGATCCGCCGCTTTGGTCAGAGGAGACAACAAGGCAGGCGGCAGCGCATATGCGTTGGGTTTTGACCTCGGCTTTTTCATCATGCGAGCGCACAACGATCGTAATGACCAAGGCTACCGGGCCTATGCCAATGGTTATGAGCCGTCCGTCGACGTATGGCTGCGCTGGCTCAGGGCTGTCTATCGCCAGCACGAACCGCAAGCCGTCACGATTGGCTCTGTGCCACAAGGCCAACGCCTGGCTGCGGTCGTGACGTTTGATGTGGATTACGTCAAGTCGATGGGCAATCTACTTGCCTATCGGGACTTGCTCGTGCGGGAAGGAATACCGGCAACCTTTTTCCTACAAACAAAATACTACCGCGACTTTCAGGACGAAGGTTTTTTCAACGACCGTACGCTTGCTGCGATGGATGCCTTGGTGGCGGCTGGTATGGAGATAGCCAGCCACTCTGTTAGCCATTCCGACATTTACGCCTCGCTTCCGCTTGGTGATGGGAGCGAGCAATATCCGACCTATCAGCCGAGGGTTAGGGCTCTTGGCGATACGCAAGGTGCGACGGTGATGGGCGAGCTTAGGGTGAGCCGCTTTTTGTTGGAGCAACTGACCGGTCGCTCGGTGGTCTCGTTCCGTCCCGGCTATCTAGCAACACCGCCTCGCCTCCCTGAGGCTCTGGCCGCATCGGGCTATCGCTTTTCGAGTTCAGCAACTGCAGGGAACCTCACCACACACTTACCGTTTCGCACAAACACGCAACGGATGTATAGCGATGAAACGACAGTGTTTGAGTTTCCAATTGCGATTGAAGATGAGATACCGCCGATTATGGATCAGCGAGTCGAGGAGGCGGTTGAGCTGGCCGAGAAGCTTGCCCGATATGGCGCAAGTTACGTGATGCTGCTTCACCCGAATGAAGTTGACCATAAGTACCGCTTCTTGGAGCAGATCCTTCCTCGACTCAAACCATTCGCCTGGTTTGGAACCATGAGCCAGTACGGCAGCTGGTGGGCTGCACGCGATAAAGTCGAGGTCGATGTGCTGGCGCAACGCGGTCAAATTGTGCTCAACGTCCAAGCGCAAGAGCCTATTAAAGATCTGGTATTTGAGTTGCCAACTGGCTTGCGGCCGGTCTCTGGCAGCGCCATGCAAAAGCTATCCGATGGGCGATGGCTGTTCCGCGATATTCCCGCCGGCACGATTATGATTGACTTACATCACTAAAGAAGCAGGAAATCCAGGTTCGACTGCGACTGTCACCACGGGCAGGTTTTGGCCGGTTAGCGACCACCGTTCAGGCTAGCCATTCTTGTCCTCCCACACGTGGAGGACTTGCTATGAACATCATCGCTACCTGCAGCCGCCAGCCCTGGAACAAAGGAAAACTGGTCGGACAGAAAACCCCACTCCGACTGAGAGATATCTGGGCCATCCGAGTAAGGCTTCAAATTGCAGAAAGAACTCGGGATCTGGCTCTCTTCGACCTGGCCATCGACAGCAAGCTTCGAGCCTGCGACTTAACCAAGCTCCGTGTGCGGGACGTTGCCCATGGTGAGCAGGTGTCATCACGAGCAATAGTGATGCAGCAGAAAACACAGCGGCCAGTGCAGTTCGAGATCACTGAGCAAACTCGGGCGGCGCTCGCGGCTTGGATACATCAAGTACAGCTCCGCGGCGAGGACTACCTGTTCCCGAGTCGACTGCATAACTCAGACCATCTATCCACTCGTCAGTACGCCCGTATCGTCAAAGGCTGGGTGAAAGCCATTGGCCTTGACCCAGCCATGTATGGCACTCACACAATGAGACGCACAAAGGCATCACTGATCTATCGCAGGACGAAGAACCTGCGGGCCGTTCAACTGCTGCTCGGCCATACGAAGCTGGAGAGCACCGTTCGATATCTGGGAATTGAGGTCGATGACGCCTTGGAAATGGCGGAACAGACCGAAGTGTGACCATGTGTAGCGACGGCCAAAGTCAGGCCGTCGCTAACCGGCCAATAAGTGCCGCACAAATCCCGGCGGGTGCAGATTTCCGGGCGGTTTGCGCCAGATCAGTTGGAGACGCTTTTCAAGCCCCGGGATGGGAAGAGCTACCAGCGCGCCACTGCGAACTTCGTCTTGTACTGCGGAAGCCATCACCAACGACACGCCGAGTCCCGCCCTGACTGCTTGTTTGACTGCCTCGGTGCTGCCTAGCTGCATACCGCTGCGAGGCACGCCCAGCTCGCCAAAGTATTCGGTCAGAAGCCGTCCGGTACCGCTACCCGGTTCACCTCCCAGCATCGGCAGGTCCACCAGACGATCGCGTTCTATGCACCCTGCTTCAGCCAGCGGATGGTCGGGGCTGACGATAAGTACCAGCGGCTCGACCCGCCAGAGGCGGTGTTCGAAGTCGGGGTGAGGTAGCCACCATTCCATGATCGCGGCGTCGAGCTGGCCCGCCAGTAGCTGGTCGGCCACATCCGGGTTGGCGGCGATGCGCAGATCCACCTCGCCCCTCTCATTTGCGGTCGTCAGATAGTTGCGCACGAATGGCTGGAGAAGGTAGGTGCCGATGTTGGAGCTGGCCCCGACGCGCTCACGATTGCCATGCAGGGCTTCTAGCGCCCGGGCGTGCATGTCGAGCAAGGCGGTCGCATGCGGCATGAAGGCCAGCGCCCGTGTGGTAGGCTGGCAGCCGCTACGACTGCGCTGCACCAGCGTTACGCCGACCTGCTCTTCAAGCTTCTGCAAGTGCTGCGACACCGTCGGCTGGGCCAGCCCCAACGCCCTCGCCGCGCTCTGAAAACTGCCTGTTTGAACGATCGCTACCAGGCTCTTCAGCCAGACCGGATTCAACATGCGGCAGGCTCGGCCTTGGGCAGACGGTTCGCAGCGTTGATTGGGCGCGCACCTGCCAATACCTGGATGATGTTCTGCGCTGCACAACGTTCAATCTCCAGGCGCACCGCGCGCACTGCCGACCCTATGTGCGGAGTGAACAGCGTATTCGGATGCGCGAGCAGCGCAGGATCGATCAGCCGCGGCCGGTCCGCGCGAGCCCAGTCTTCCATTTCGAATACATCCGCCGCATACCCGCCGAGCTGGCCTCGCTCAAGCGCCGCGAGCACGGCGGCTTCATCCACTACCGAACCACGACAGGGGTTTACAAGCAGAGCGCCCGGCCGTACGAGGGCAAGCAGCTCGGCGTTGACCAGATGCTCAGTATCGGCATTCAAGGGAAGCGCCAGCAGGATGAAGTCCGAGCTGGCGAAGAGTTCGCTGCACGCCACCTGGCGCAGGCCGAGCCGTTGCTCGGTTTGTGTATCCAGAGCCTTCGCCTCGTGGTACTGCAGGGTCGCGCCCCATCCCTGCAAGCGCTCAGCCATGGCCTGTCCGATGGCGCCCATGCCAAGGATGCCGACCGTCGCGTTATCCAGCCCCGTGCCGTAGAACTGTGGTTGCCAGCCCTGGAACTCGCCAGAGCGGACGAACGCATCTGCTGCGCGCAGATGCCGCCCCAGCCCCACCGCCAGTCCGATCGCCAGCTCGGCAGTCGGGACCGTCAACAGATCAGGCACGAAGGTCAACCAGACCCCGCGGGCAGTACAGGCGTCCACATCGAAATTGTCGAAGCCCTTGAGCGCGCAGCCGACCACACGCAGCTCGGGGCAGGCTTGGAGAAATTCTGCATCGACCCGATCGGGCATGAACGCCATCATCGCCTGAGCATCGCGGCAGCGGCGCAGAATTTCCTCGCGCGTCAGCGTGCTGTCGCTCTGGTTGGTCATCAGCTCGCAATGTGGCGCCAGCAGTTGCAGGATCTCATCGTGTACTCGGTGAGTTATAACGAGTTTCGGCAGCATGGTTTGTCCTATTTGAAACGTTTGCGCAGCACGCCACTGAAGGCGTCTACTAGCGTGACCATGGCCAGGATGACCAGCAGGATTGCTGCAACCTCCTGGTACTGCATGATGCGCAGCGAGCCCATGAGTTCGAAGCCGATACCGCCGGCGCCAACCATGCCCATCACGGTGGAGGCGCGAAAGTTGTATTCCCAGCGGTAGATCGCCACGTCGGCGAACTGCGGAGTCACCTGTGGCAAAACCGCGTGCAGCAGCACTTGCATCGGCGTAGCCCCCGCCGCCCGAGCGGCTTCCACCGGCGCTTCGTCGACGTGCTCGATGGCCTCGGCGAAGAACTTGCCGACCATGCCGATCGAATGCAGACCCAGGGCAAGCACGCCCGGCAAGGCGCCGAACCCTACGGCTGCAACGAAGATGATGCCCATGATCAGCTCCGGCACCGACCGCAGGGCATTGAGCAGCACCCGGGCAACACCGAACACAAGGGGGTGCGGCGCCGTATTGCGCGCTGCAACGAAGGCCACCACCAGCGAGAACACCACTGCGATGGCCGTGCCGGCGATGCTCATCGCCAGCGTGTCGATCAACGGGCGAATCCAGCTTCGATAGCCCGAAAAGTCTGGCGGCATGGCCTCGCCTGCCAGGGTCGCGATGGAGGGCAGCCCGTTCAGCAGCGTGGTGGCATCGAGCAGCCCCACGTACCAGCAGGCCAACAGCACCACTCCGAGTACAATTGCCACCTGCCCCAGCTGGCGCCACCAACCGAGGCCGAAGCCTCGAAGGATGTGCTCGCGTTGCTCTGCAGGCAGCGCCTGCACGTCATGATGAGTAGACATATCGGTGCTCACATCGTGGCGAAGTCGAGGCCGAGCAGCGATCCCATGTTGCGAATCACATCGTAGTCGGCGTCGGTGATTGGCGCGAAGGCCTCGGCTTTGAAGTTGCGCAGCACTTCGGGATCGTCGATACCGACGAATACATCCCGCACCTTGGTTTTCAGCTCGGGGCTCAGGTTCGAGCGCATCGCCCAGGGGTATTGGGGATATTCGCCGCTGTAACCAAGTACTTTCACCTTGCTCGGATCGATTAGGCCACGTTCGGCTACTTGATTGAAAATTACCTCCGACAGCCCACCCGCATCGGCGTTTCCGTTCGCCACGTTGACGGCAACGGCGTCATGCGTGCCCACAAAATGTTGTTCGTAGTCCTGCCCACCCGTCAGCTCGGCCGTCTCAAGAAGCACGGTTTTGGGAATCAGATGGCTGGACGTCGATGCCCGGTCACCATAGGCCATCTTCTTGCCCTTAAGGTCGGCATACTCATTCACGCCTGACGCCACATTGGCGATAATCACTGAGCGATAGGTCGGCTTGCCGTCGATGACCATGGCAGCGAAGGGCTCGATGTCGCTTTTGCTTTTGGCCATGACGTAGGACAGCGGACCGAAATACGCCAGGTCGATACGGCCAAAGCGCATCGCCTCAATCATCGAGGAATAGTCGGTGGTTACGATCAGCTGCACCTTCTTGTCCAGATGCTCTTCCAGATAATCCTTCAGCGGCTGGTTTCGCTTGATCAACTCCGAGGCGTTTTCGTCCGGCAGCAGCGCAACCTTTAGCACATCCGGATCGGCATCGGCCGCTACGGCGGACAGACTTGAAACAGCGGACAGCAAACAGGTCAATAAGAGAGCGGATAAGCGTTTCATCGGGACATCTCCAGTGAAGGTGCGAGCATGACAGGGGTTTCAGCCGGAGCAGTTGCTGGCTGAGTCGTAGAGCGGCCTGCATAGATGCGCTCAAGCTGCGCATCGGTGAGTTCCGAGGGCGCGGCATCGAAAACGATCTGAGAATCGGCCAGCCCGACGACGCGATCGGCGAAGCGGCGGGCATATTCGAGTTGATGCAGCGAAACGATGGCGGTGATGCCGTCTTCCTTGCAGATGTCGCGCAGCAGTCCGAGAACACGGACCGAAGTGGCCGGGTCGAGACTGGCTACCGGCTCATCGGCAAGAATGATCGCGGGCTGTTGCGCTAGCGCACGCGCGATGCCTACCCGCTGCTGCTGGCCACCGGACAGTTTGTCCACCCGGCTTAGCGCCTTGTCTGCCAGACCGACCCGAGCGAGGCAACTGAGCGCAATCTCCTGATCGGCACGCGGCAGAGGAAACAGCGAGCGGAGCGTGTTGTGAAAGGCCAGCCGACCGGTAAGCACATTAGCCAGTGCGCTTTGACGTTCGATTAGCTGGTGGTGCTGAAAGATCATGGCGGTACGCCGACGATGCTGACGCAAGGCCGAGCCGCTGCCGAGCTCACCGAGCTCGCTGGTGACACTGCCGCGAGTGGGCGTGACGAGTCGATTGAGGCTACGGAGCAAGGTCGACTTGCCTGCGCCCGAGAGACCAAGCAGCACGGTGAACTCACCACGCCGAAATGCAATCGAGGTATCGCGTAGGGCTGTCACGCCGCCTGGGTAGACGACGCTCAACCGGTCGACCCGCAGCACGGCGTCCTGTATCGGATGGGGCGTCATTTGATCACCTTTCGCAATATTGCTGGCCGCACAATTGCGGTTCGCGATGCAAAGGGTAGAAATTCCTTGTTAACGCACTGCTTCTAAATGATGACATTTCGATGAATGCTTCGAATCTGCCGTAGCGGGGCGGCAAGCGAAGCCGTGGAAGAACGGGCGCAACGTAGCGTCTTTCTTCACGCGGGATACAGGAAGCTTTGATTGATACTGCTGCGGATTCGCTACAGTAACGTTGGGCCAGAACGTAATGCCATCCAAGCAAGAGGGCGCACACTAGCGGCCAGAAGCGGACGCCGGTTCGATGAGGTGCTTATCAAGGCCGAGAGCCGCTTTTCACAAACAGAACTGGATTACCCCTGATCAGCGCAACTCTGATGACGTGTTCACTCTCTGGTTTGCCGAAGAATGTGGCGTCCTCTCCCAATAGATTCGACCCGTATTTGAATGTCCGGGTGATACGGTAAATCACCTGCTGTTCAAAGCTTACTCGGTGCTCTCTGATCCAAGCCCGTGCGTTTTGACATTCCGCCGACTCCGCACCATCTGATTGACTAACGCGGCGTGGTGCAAACGTCTTGTATGACGATAAAGCGAACCGCATAGGAATAACACAAAGCTTGCGGCCATATTGCTTAACCGTAATTATGAGATTTGCGTCTTTTGGCAGGCCATCTAGGTAGTCTTTTCTTGAATCAACTTCGACTCGCCAAGTTGGACGCTCGGCAATAATTTTTTCTCTGAAATCGATACCTCGACCAACCATGGATATACGGGTTTGGGCTACACGTGCCCATCCGACTTCACCAGCATCTGTGATGCACAAATACCTAGACAGTCTTTCCAAGGCTACCGAACGTCCAGCGACCGTCCAAGTAATTAGATCTCGGCTTGAACTGAAAAGTGATGTTTGTCCAGCCTCACGAAAATGTACGATTCCAAGATCCCATTCCTCTGAAATCGGAGCCGCCTCAAGCGCACGCATTATTTCGGACTTCAACTCCGCTTGAGTACGCTCTACCTTTTCCAGCTCTGCGCGCCTTAGACCGCTGGCGGCTGACCTGCTAATCTTCTTCTGCGCAACTACGCAAGCAACGTGGAAGGCGTCGTAGACTTCCATCAAAGGAGGAAGAAGCACCTCCATTTCCTTGATCATCTGCAACGTGATCGGCACAGCTTTTCCTAGCCATGGTTCTATTAAGCTGTGCACTCGGGCTACTGACTCGGCGTCCGAGAAGTAGCCGCTTAGTTCCAAATTCTTTTGACCGTTCGATGTTACATTCTGACTCCCGACAGTAGCGAATTCCTTTGGTGCAATCACAACCTTGGCGTGCAACGCATCAAGGTGAAAGAGCTGGTGTCCGGCTTCTATCAGCTGCTGGAGAACAGCTAGGCTCGAAGCTCTGGAGGCAAATAGTTCAGCGTCAAACCGGGTATAAACCCTGCTCCGTTCAGAGGTACTGAGGATTTCCTCAGCAAGCGGCCCAGTTAGATAGGGCGATAGCATCAGGATTGTTGACCTGGCACCGCTTGCCAAGTCCAGCCAAAACACATGAGCTTTGGTATCTAGGATCATTTCCTTTCCACGCGCGATCTTGCGTCGGGTAACACATAGCCCAGTGATCCTGAAAGACGCGGGTAACTGAGCGGTGCACGACGCATCCTTCTAGATGGTACTTATCCGGATTCGTGGACGGTAGTATGACTCATGCATTGCGCTACACGTTATAGCGGCTCAACTCCGAGTGCAAAGGCTCAGCTCGACAATTCACTGCATAATAGCGGCTGCCGTCATCGCGTCTGCGTTCAATGTTAAGAGACGGGCAGCTTTTGGCCGGTTAGCGTCCCTTGCCCGAGCTAACCATCCTTGTCCTCCCGTATGCGGAGGACACTTCCATGAACATCATTGCTACGTACAGCCATCAGCCCTGGAACAAAGGAAAATTAGTCGGACAGAAGGCACCGCTGCCTGAGAGATATCTGGGCGATCCGAGTGAGACTGTAAATCGCCGAGAGAACCCGAGATCTGGCACTCTTCGATTTAGCCATCGACAGCAAACTGCGAGCCTGCGATTTAACCAAGCTCCGTGTGCGCGACGTTGCTCATGGCGAGCACTTGTCATCGCGAGCCATCGTAATGCAGCAGAAAACTCATCGCCCAGTTCAGTTGCCGAAAGCGCGGTAACCAAAGCGCAGCTTGCAAATGCAGCCAAACAGGTCGATGCCAATAGAAAGCTCGAACTGCTCGATGCCTCTCATTTCATATTGCTCTGCAGACTTTCCGACATGAGTGACTCGCACCTCCAGGCTTTACTGGCGCAGGAGGCTGCGGAGGGGCGCTTTTCAGACGACAGCGCTCAGATCGCTCAGCATCACGCCCGTGCACGTCGAATCAACCTGCACCGTTATGAGCGCAAGGATCTGGCTCATTGGATGGAGAAGCACGTCTATCTCGCTCTTGGCTCTCTGATCTCCCGCGCGGCGGCGCTGGGCATTGACGCCGTACCCATGGAGCATTTCGATCAGGCCTCGGTCGATGCAGCCTTTCAATTGCCACAACATGGGCTGACCGGCGTGCTCTTGGTCGCGTTGGGCTATCGCAGTCGTGACAACGGAGACGGTCCTGGAAAGTCGCGCTTGCCGGCTGAGCGAATATTCATGTTTCGCTGATGGCAGGAGGGTATGTCTGGCAGATGGGCGTGCATCGCTGATATCGACGAAGTTGTTTTGGCCCGTAGGATGCAAACGACAGCAAGTCCGGGCCTTATTCCGCCGGGGGCTCTCAACAGCGCTGTTGATTGCGGTCACGTAGTAGACCCGTCCGGGCGCACATGCTTTTCCGTAGCGGGGCGGCTACTCGCTTGGCAACTTGAGGCGAAGCGGCCTGATCCTATCCGCTTCTCAACGATCAGTTTGCAAGCCCCCTAGATTCGCACGCATGGATGGCCCCAAAAGGCGTGGGGCTGGAAGTGTCCGGTCGCGCTGGGTACGCATCTCGATAAACTCGGCCTCTGAAATGCCACTTCGCGCATGAATATTTGTCGAGCGCTGTTCAGCAACGGTGCACTCGACAATGGGCGCGCGGTCGCGAGGCGGGTAGTCGTGGCACATCATCATCTGAACATGCGCGGGCAAACTCAGCAGACGCTGGATGGAGCGATACAGTGTCTTGGCACTGCCCCCTGGGAAGTCGCAACGCGCTGTGCCGACGTCCGGTGGAAAAAGCGTGTCGCCAACGAACACGACCTCATTATTCACCAGGTAGGCGATATCGGCGGGCGTGTGCCCCGGCACGGCAAGCGCCTGCGTCCGCAGCGGACCGATGTAAAACATTTCGTCCGTGGCAAACAAGTGGTCGTATGGCCTCTGCTGGAACGGGCCGTACCGATCGACGAGCGTGCAGCGTACCTCCATGACCCGGCCGCTGATGCCGATACGCCCGCCAAGTTCGGCGCGCAGGTAGCTGGCGGCCGACAGGTGATCGGCATGGACATGGGTCTCCAGTAACCACTGGAGCTGCAGCCCCCTGGCCTGAATATAGGCTTTCACCTCATCAGCCATGTGCGTATCGGTCAGGCGGGTGACCGGGTCATAACCCAGCACTGCATCGACTACGGCGCATTGCGCCTGGCCTGGCGCATGAACTACATGGGTGAAGGTCGAGGTGACCGGATCGAAGAACGAGCGGATATCCAGAGTCATTAGGATTCTCAAGCAAGCAGGTGGGTAAGGCTGCGCGCGCCCAGCGCCAGGGCTACGCCAGCGGCAAGCGCGGCGAAACCGAGCTGAAGGGTGCGCGCCCTGAACTGCGCCGCCATCAGCCGCCCGGCTGCCATGCCGAGCGCGCACGCGCCGATGAACAGCCAACCTGCCGGGGGCACGACGATCCCGGCATGCAACGCCTGTCCGACACTGAACAGCGAAACCAGCGCGATGACCGCAAGCGAGGTGGCCACCACCCCTTGCATGCCGAGCTCGCAGTAGCGGCGCATGAACGGAACGATGACGAATCCACCGCCCACCCCGAGCAGCCCGGTGAGCAATCCGGCCGAGGCGCCAATCGCGCCAAAATGCATGAAGCAACGGGGCGTCCAGCAGAAGCGCCAGTTGTCCGGGGCCAGCCGGCACGGCTTGAACAGGGCAGCGTCAGCGATGTCGGATGCGATCGGCGTCATGCCCTGCGACCACTGCCGCACGGCGATGACGATCAGTACGAGGCAGAACAGCAGCATCACCGCGTCGGTCGGCAGCCTATGGGCGAGGCGGGTACCGAGCGATGCGGTGAGCACACCGATCGCCGCCATGAACAGCGCGGCCCGGTAGCGCACCAAACCGTGGCGCAAGCCATCGAGACTGCCCAGCAGTGCGGCGCTACCGATCGCCAGCAGGCCAAGCGGTACGGCCTGGTGCAAGTCCAGTCCCAGCACCATCGTCAGTGCCGGAACCGCCAGTACACCGCCGCCCGCCCCGGTCAGCCCCATGCTCAGGCCAACCAGCACGCCGGCGACGCCGCCAAGCAACAGTGGATCCATACGGGTTCTCCGCTGGGCAAGGATGAACGTCGGTTCGTCGCCGCAGCCGATGGCCGCGGCGCGCTGAACCTGCATACAGAAGTTCGAGGGGTCGGAAGGCCGCGCGGTCAGTAGCTCTTGTAGGGCAAGAACTTGCCCGACAGCACCACGTTCACGCGATCGCCTTTCGGGTCCGGCTGGCGCTGGATATCCATGGAGAAATCGATGGCGCTCATGATGCCGTCGCCAAATTCCTCGTGGATCAGCTCCTTGATGGTGCCGCCATAGACATTGACGATCTCGTACCAGCGGTAGATCAGCGGGTCGGTCGGCACGGCGGTAGGCAGCGAGCCCTTGTACGGCACGATCTGCAGCCAGGCCACGGCCTCGTCGGTGAGGCCGAACAGCTTGCCAAGCGTTTCGGCCTGGGACTTGTCGAAGGCCATCTGCCCGAGCAGGCCGGCGGTTGTCCATTCCTTGCTCTTGCCAATGGCCTCGGCGGCCTGGCTCCATTTGATGCCCTTGGTGACCTTGGCGGAGATGATCATCTCGGTAACTTGTGCGCGGTCGGTAATCATCGATCGGTTCCTACAGTAGGTGGAGTCAAACAGCGTGGATGCGGCGCAGCGGTTGCTGCGTTCGCGGGTCTGGCGGTGGTGGGTCGGTATCATCGAGGCCCGGGCGGACGATCAGCGGCTGGTCGCCGAGCACGCCTTCGACACCTTGCTGGATGGTCTTGGAGCGACGCACCAGGAAGTCCACGAGGTGGTTGCGGATTCGGTAGAACTGCGGGTCGTGATGAATGGTCTCGCGGGTTCGCTCGCGCGGCAGCGTGTTGATGACGATCTCGGCGATCCGCGCGTTGGGCCCGTTGCTCATCAACATCACTTTGTCGGCAAGGAGGATGGCCTCGTCGACATCGTGGGTGATCATGAACACGGTCTGCCGGGTCGCCGCGCAGATCTTCACGAGTTCGTCCTGGATCACCCCGCGGGTCAGCGCATCGAGTGCGCCGAATGGCTCGTCCATCAGCAGCATCTTCGGCTCGACGGCAAAGGCCCGGGCGATGCCGACGCGTTGTTTCATGCCGCCGGACAGCTCCGCCGGTTTCTTTTGCGCAGCGCCGGTCAGGCCGACCATCTCGATAAAGCGTGCACCGTGCTCGGCAATCTGCTGGCGCGACCAGGACGGGTGTCGGGACTTCACGGCGAAGGCGATGTTCTGCTCGACCGTCAGCCAGGGCATCAGCGCATGCCCCTGGAACACCACACCACGGTCCAGACTCGGACCGGCGATTTCCTTGCCGGCCATGACGACGCCACCGCTGCTTGGCTCCTCCAGGCCGGCAAGCACATTGAGAATGGTGCTCTTGCCGCAACCGGAGTGGCCGATCACGCAGACGAACTCGCCTTGTTCCAGGCTGAAGTTGATGTTCTCGAATACGGGAGGCTGGCTTGGCTGATAACGCTTGCTCAGCCCTTCGACCTTGAGGAATGCTTTAGTCGACATAGGTCACCTTCTTTTGCAGTTGTGCGAAAAGGAGATCGAGCAGCATGCCGATGACACCGATCATCAGTACCGCGAAGATCACGTTGGCCAGCGAAAGGTTGTTCCACTCGTTCCAGACGAAGTAGCCGATACCGGTGCCGCCTATGAGCATCTCGGCCGCGACGATGACCAGCCAGGCGATACCCATGGAGATGCGCATGCCGGTGATGATGGTTGGAGCCGCGGCCGGCAGGATCACGCAGAAGGCCTTGCGCAGCGGCGATACCTCCAGCGTGCGTGCGACGTTCAGCCAGTCCTTGCGCACCCCGGCTACACCGAATGCGGTGTTGATCAGCATCGGCCAAATCGAGCAGATGAAGATCACGAACACTGCCGAGACCGATGAGTCGCGGATGGTGTAGAGCGCAATCGGCATCCAGGCCAGCGGCGAGATGGGCTTGAGCACCTGAATGAAGGGGTTAAGTGCCTGGTACAGGAGCGGCGACATGCCGATCACGAAGCCGAGTGGAATTGCTACGGCCAGTGCGATCAGATAGCCGAGCGCGACGCGCCCGAGCGAATGCGCAAGCTGGATACCGATGCCCTTGTCGTTCGGGCCGCGGTCGTAGAAGGGTTCGCTTAGC
This sequence comes from Ectopseudomonas oleovorans, assembly GCF_003052605.1. Lineage (GTDB taxonomy): Bacteria > Pseudomonadota > Gammaproteobacteria > Pseudomonadales > Pseudomonadaceae > Aquipseudomonas > Aquipseudomonas oleovorans_A. The sequence goes on from NZ_QASO01000062.1 coordinate 59,983, forward strand.
TGCTGGCCAGCCAGTTCGAAGAACTGCGCCGGCGTGGGGAAGCCGTCCTTCTTCGGCGCCTCGGCCGTTTGTCCCATGAGCGCGGCGTATTCGGCGTCTGCCGCGCTCACGTCGGTCTGCTGGGCGGGGGTATGGGTGGCGGTCTGCCAGACCAGCAACAGTGCGGCCAGTAACAATACCGAGACCAACGCCGCCTTCAGGCGAAGATGATTGTTCATGGTCGGGTCCTCATGCGTGGAATGTCGAAGCCGGCCAGGTAGTCGTCCGGGGCGGTCGGATCGTATGGCCTGCCCATCACCTCGAACGGCTTGTAGCCACTGGCCAGCTGAGCCTCGGCTTCGGCCATGCCCAGCGCAGCCATCTGCCGGCGTGCGTCGGTGAGCAAAAACACTTGCTCGGCCAGCGCGCTGTAATCAACATCCGTCTTCACGTAACCCCAGCGCTTCATCTGGGTCAGCATCCAGGTGGCCATGGAGTACCAGGGCATGGGGTCGAAGCCTGAGCGTTGCGGTTCGTTCTGTACCTGGCCCAGGCCATCGGCATAACGCCCGGAAAGCGCCTGGAGGATCACCGTCTCCGGCTGGTTGAGATAATTCGGCGTCGAGATCGCCTTGGCGATGGTCGGCAGCTGGGCCTTGTCCTGAGCCATGGCGGCGGCGTTGAGAATGGCGCGGTAGAGCGCGGCGAACGTATTGGGGTTTTCCGTGATGAAGGCTTCGGATACACCGAAGGAGCAGCAGGGATGGCCATCCCAAAGGTCCTTCGACAGCACATGGATGAAGCCGACCTGGTCATACACGGCGCGCTGGTTGAACGGCTCGGGGCCGAAGAAACCGTCGATGTTGCCGGCCCGCAGGTTGGCGATCATCTCGGCCGGCGGCGTTACCCGCAGCTGCACGTCGCGGTCCGGGTCCAGCCCGTGCTCGGCGAGGTAATAGCGCAGCAGGAAGTTGTGCATCGAATATTCGAAGGGAATGGCGAACTTGAAGCCTTTCCAGTTCTTCGGGTCGCGGTTTTCCTTGTGCTTGAGCGCCAGAACGATGGCCTGGCCGTTGATGTTCTGGATGGTGGCGACCCGCATCGGTTGCGGATTCGAGCCCAGGCCCATGCTGATCGCCAACGGCATGGGGGCGAGCATGTGTGATGCGTCCAGCTCGCCGTTGAGCATGTTGTCGCGCACCAGTGCCCAGCCGGCGGTCTTCTGCAGGCTTGCCGACAGGCCCTGCTCCTGATACAGCCCGAGCGGGTCAGCCATGATTAGCGGCGTGGCGCAGTTGATGGGGATGAAGCCGATCTTCAGATTGGTCTTTTCCAGCGGCCCGCGTTCATCGGCCATCGCCTGCAGTGACGTCAGCGGCAGCACGCTGGAGATGGCGGCCATTGCCGTGCCGACACCGACCGCCTGGAGAAAGCGCCGGCGCGTCACGTCGTTAGGGAAGAGCGCGCGCACCGCCGCGGCCTCGACGAAGTCCTGCGACAGCATTTCCCGGTCGCGCGAGCGTGCCAGTCGCGCCTGTTCCGCAGCGCGATCATGCGCTTCGGGGCTTTCGTGCTTTCCGCAGGCACAACCGGTCAGCGTGGCATGCTCCGAATAGGGGCGGAAGAAGTTATTGTCGCTCATGTCTGTACCCTCCAGTTTGGTCTGCAGTCACGCGGCGTCGGCGCGGCCAACCCGCAGCGTTGACGTAGTCGTGCCGTTGGTTCGTTGTTCCATGAGCAGAAAGCCATCGGTTTCCTGGACGACATGCCAATGCCCGTCTGCATGAGGCATGCCGTGCAGGGCGATCGGCAAGGAGGCGGTCTTCAGCCTGATGACGGGATCGCTGTGGCGATAGAGCGCGCCCGGCATGCCGGCGATATGGGCGGCGATGGCTCGCGCCTGACGGGCGATGGGTTCGATGAAGCGGCAGGGCATACCGCCAAGACTGATGCAATCGCCCAGGGCATAGATGTCCGGGTCGCTGGTCTGCAGCGTGGCGGGGTCGACGCTGATGCCGCGTGCGAAGTCCAGACCGGCCAGGCGCGCCAGGCGGGGTTCGGTGGCCAGGCCGGTAGCGGCGATCACCTGATCCACGTCACGGCGCTGGCCACAGCGAGTCAGCAGGCGCTTGCGGCCGTCGGCGAGCGAGGTCAGCGAGGCGATTTCGACGTCGCCGAGCAGCTCGATGCCCAACTGGCGTTGCGCGGCGTTCAGACGGCGGGCCGCCGGCTCGGGCAACAGGTTCGCCAGTGGTAAAGATTGACGATCCATCAGCGTGACCCGGTGACCCGCTCGCGCCAGGTCCTCGGCGATCTCACAGCCGATCATCCCGGCACCGATAACCGCCACGTCCTGGGGGCCGCGCTCGGCCAGCCGCGCCTGCAGGCCGGCCCAGCCGTGCAGGTGGTTGACGCGCCAGCAGAGCTCGGCCGGCAGCGCAACGGGCAGTGCGGGGCGGGCACCCTGAGCGAGAACCAGCCGGGTGTAGCTCAGGTTGCCGCGTGTGGTGCGCAGTTGACGGAGCCGTGGGGATAGGCCTACGGCGAAGGTTTCCGGCAAAAGGCGCACGCCAAGCCGAGCAGCGGCCTCGGCGGCGCGCTCGCGCACCAGCTTGTCGGCCGACTGACCGCGGCTGAGCGCAACGGACAGTTCGGGCTTGTGATAAAGGTCGCCCTTGCAACCGCTGACCAGCGTGATGGGGGTGCTCTGATCGATGGCGCGGATGGCTTCGATGACAGACCAGCCGGCCAGTCCGCCACCGACCACCACGATGCCTGTCTCGCGAGGCCCGACCGGCATCGCCACGGCAGCTGGCGCCTCGCGCATCACGTAGGGTTCGAAATCCAGCTTGGTCACGCCGCAAAGCGGGCATTCCCAGTCATCCGGAATGTCCTCGAAGCGGGTGCCGGGCGCCAGCCCGCTGTCCGGATCACCGAGCGCTTCGTCATAGATCAGGCCACAGGCGCGGCAAATGAACTGCCGCCAGGCTTGGGTGATTGCACTCATGCTGGCTGGGCCTCCTGCATCAGGCGGTTCATCTGGTAGCGCAGGTGCTTGATCGCCGGGGTAACGATCGCCACGAATTGCGCCTCGCGGATGCGTCGTTGTGGTCCGGCACTCATCAGGTAACCGCGCGCGCCTTGGTGAAGCAGGGCCGACTGGGTCGCACGCAGGGCCAGCTCGGCGCCTTGTACGCGCGCATCGAGCACGTCGAGCATGAAGTCCTTATCGGTTTCGTAAGGGGTGCGCACCAGCGCGGCGACCCGTGAATTGAGCTCGGCAAATTCGGCTTGGAGCACGTCGGGACGGTCATGAAGGAACTGGTTGACGTGCCCCAGTACCGGCTCGACCTCGTTCATCGCGTCCAGGCTGGCCTGCACCAGGCCGGTCGCCATTCCGACCTGCAGGAGGATGAAGGCGGCGCGGACGCGGTTGACGAAAGGGCCGGCGGGGTCGGCGATGAGCTGGTCTTCGCCGATGAAGTGATCAGTCAGGCGGATGCCCCAGGTGCTGGTGCCTTCCATGCCGGAAAATGCGGGGCAATGCCTGAGGTCGACCCGCTCGTCGAGATCGAGCAGAAACATGATCTCGTGGGAACGAGTACCGTCGGCGCGATCGACACCCGCGATCGCACCGCAGTATTGCCCGGGGGCGATGTGGCTGACCCAGGGCAGTGAACCGCTCACCCGATAGCCGCCTGGCACCCGCTGTGCGCGCAGCAGCATCGGCTCGATGCCGGCCATGGCCTTCATCGGGTTGGACAGTGCGGTACCGCCGAAGCTACGACCTTCGACGTGGTCGTTCAAGCGCGCCAGCAGAGCCGGGTTCGCCGATTGCTCCATGTACAGGCCGCAGACGTTATGGCACCAGGCGAGAAAGCCGGTGGACCCACAACTGCGGGCGATCTCGCTGTTAGCTGCTAGCGCTAGCCCAAAGTCGGCCCCGCGCCGGTCCAGATGCGCGCCGAACGCGCCCACCTCGGCGAGGCGCGCCATGATGTCCAACGGGTAGTAACCCTCCCGGTCGATACGGTTGGCGGCCTCGGCGAGAGGCCCGCTGGCTATCTCGGATACCCGCTGGAGCATGGTTTTGTCGTTTACGCTGGGTGTCAGCTCAGCAACGGGCGCGGCGACACTGTTCATGGCGACCTCCTCGATGCGTTGCTCAGTCGGCCAGCGCGATGCTGAACGGAATGGGATTGCGCATGCTATTGGCCACGGGCGAGTAGAAGTTGGCGTGCTTGACGATCTCGTCGAGCTCTTCGCGAGTGGCATCGCCCTCCACCAAGACCTTTACGCGAATCTCTTGGAAGCCCATTTGCTCCGGTTGCATCGGTGCACCGCCGGCACCCCACGCCGCTGGGTTGCCAATGTCGGCTTCCAGGAAGATTTCCAGCTTGCTCAGCTTGACCTGCTTCCAGGTGGCCACTGCTGTAATTCCTACGGCAAGACAGCCACCCAGCCCGGAGAGCACGATCTCGCCCGGAGCGGGCGCCGTGTCTTCACCGAACAGGTGCAGAGGCTCGTCGACCACAACGGCCTCGTGGTCACCGACATAGCTGAGGCTGCGGTACATGCCCTGCATGACCGTGCGGACCTTGTTAGTGCCGCGGCTGGCCGGGTTGTTGCGGCCCTTCTCGGCGAAGGCCATCAGGCCGTCTCGATCGATCGGTCGCAGGTAGGTTTTAACGGTGGTAGGTGCAGGTGCGTTCATGGTGCTCTCCATTCAGTTCATCAGTACCAACGCGATGTCAGTCCTGGCTGAATGGGATATCGCAACTGCCATGCCAGCTGTCGAAGATTTTAAAAATATCTTTACATTTCAGCCTGTTACGGGGTGCTAATTTGGTTTTGGTCTGATTTTTTCCTTCGCTGAACCGGAGTAGAGTCGAACACAATGTTGACATTGTCGACATTGTGTTCGGCTTCAGCGAATGGCTACCAATTTCTGCCAGCGGTAGTGGAACTGGCGCGCGGTCATGCCCAGCAGCTGAGCGGCGCGCGTCTTGTTTCCGCCACAGCGGTCCAGCGCCTGGCGCAGCGCATCGGCAGTATGGGAGGTCACCGAGACGTAAGGTCGGATGTCCTCAATATAGGCAGGGAGGCTGGGCGGTGACGTGGCCAGGGGAGGTGTCGGCGCAGCTTGCTCGTTCTCCCGTGGCAGGTAGCGGTCGACGTCCGCTGCGCTCAACAGGGCGTGGTCGGCTAGCAGCACCATTCGCTCAATGACATTGGACAGCTCGCGAATGTTGCCCGGCCACGCATGCCGCTGCAGGCGCTTAATCGCCTCGGCACTTAGGCTGACGTTTCGCTGGTTGGCCTGGTTGATCCGGTTGAGGAAGTGCAGCACCAGCACGGGGATGTCAGACCGGCGCTCAGCCAGCGAGGGCAGGCGTATCGGGATGACGTTTAGCCGGTAGTACAAGTCCTGGCGGAAGTTGCCGGCGGCGACTTCGGTCTCCAGTTCACGGTTAGTGGCTGCCACCAGCCGGACGTCGATGTGCAGCTCGCGCTTGGCCCCGAGGCGGGTGATGGTGCCCTCCTGCAGCGTACGTAGCAGCTTGGTCTGCATGGCCAGCGGAAGCTCGCCAATCTCATCGAGGAAAATGGTGCCGCCATCTGCCTGCTCGAACCAGCCGGCACGCGCCGTTTGCGCCCCGGTGAAGGCGCCTCGCTCGTAGCCGAACAACTCCGACTCGAATAGCGAATCGGGAATGGCTGCGCAATTCACGCGGATAAACGGCTTGTCCCGTCTGGGGCTGGACAGGTGCAATGCACGCGCGAACAGCTCCTTGCCGGTTCCGGACTCGCCGAGCAGCAACACGCTTGCGGTGGTATTCGCAACGCGCTCCAGTTCTGAGAGCGCGCGCAGCAGCTGGGGCGCGCTGCCGATAATCCCGTAGCGGCTGGAGCGGGTCTCCAGTGCCCGGGCCAGTAGGGCGTTGCGTTGTTCGAGCGCCTCGGTTTTTTCCCTAAGGTGTTCTTCCAGATGGAGGATCTGCCCGGCAAACGTCGCCAGGATTCTCAGGATGGTGAGGTCATCTGCCAATGGGCGTGCTCGGCTGCGGATGCGATGGCAGGCCAGTACGCCGATGGTGCGCTGGCCGATCTGGATCGGTAATGCGATATAGGAAACCGGCCCGGAAGGGAGGTTGTTACGCGCGACCATGCGGCCGAGAAACAGCGGATCGTTATCGATGTCCTGAACGATGATCAACTGACCTCGAGCCAGTACTCGTCCGGTTACACCTTCGTCTGGTGCGTAACGCCCGCGGCTGACTTCGTCTGCGGTCAGTCCGTAGGCATAGCGGATTCGGCTCGATTGGCCCGATTCGTCGAGCAACACGATTCGCCCGCGGTTCAACCCCAACAGTTCGGACAGTAGGTGAAGCATCTCCCTCAATACGGTCTCGGGAGAAAAGTCCCGCCCGGCCAGTGCGGTTACCTGCTGTAGCAGCAACATCTCTTGAGTCCGCCAGAAGGCGGGTGAACTCTCCGATTCTTTATCACTGCTGTTCATGATGGCCTTACCTTGTCTGACATAAGCGAAGTGTCAGTGGGCATTCGAAGCAATTTGCGGGCCCAGCTAACGACTTTCCCGCTAGCTGCAGATACCGGCGTTTGACTGGGTTTGCCGGGTCAAGCCGGCATACTCCGTACATCTCGCCTGACGGCCTGAGGCGGCACACCGAAGCCGCGGACGAAGGCTTCGCGTAGATGGCGCCGGTCGCGGAAGCCCGTTTCACGGGCGATGGTCTGCCAGCGCTTTTCAAATTCAGGCGGTGACAGGACAGCAGGCTGCGGTTCGCGAGCGACTACAGGCGCGGCGATAAAAGCATGAACTCGTCGTATCCGATCAACGGGCTTGAACCTCTCCTAGTTTCGTAGACGCCTGTGAACCACAAATTGAGCTTCGTGAACGCCCGCTTCTGGCCGCCTCATGCCTGACGCGCCTGGCTAGCTCTGGCCAAACGCGGGCGTTAATAGCCATCGGCCTAGGCAGCGTCCCTAGCTTGCGGATGACTGTCTGAGTGTCTGGATCAACAGGCTGTAAAGGCTGTCGACAGCCGCCGATGCTTGAGAGGCCCGGCTTCGATAGACCGCCACTTCCATCGGCTCAAGCGGCCCCAACCCGTGCTCGGCACCCAAGGTTTTCAGGTGGGCAGGCGCACTGCATTGGGTCAGCACCGCAATGGCCAAACCGCTTTCAACCGCAGCGAGTTGCCCAGCCAGGCTGGAGCTGTTGTAGACCACCTTGTATCGGCGCCCCTGCAAAGCGAGCGAATTGATGGCGCTGCGCTTGGCCAGGCTGGTGCTTTCGTAGACGGCAATCGGCAGCGGGTCGCGCCGCCATGTCTGGAACTGCGCCGAGCCGACCCAGACCAGCGGCTCATGAAACAGCAGGGTTCCGTGCCGGGGATGGTCGCGTGACACTAGTGCGAGGTCGAGTTCCCCTTTCTCGACACGAGGAATCAAGGCGGTCGACTGTTCGCAATTCAGTTCGATTTCGACACCGCCATGGTGCTGTGCGAAACGCTTGAGCACCGGCGTGAGATAGCGGGCGGCGTAATCATCAGGAACGCCCAGACGAATCTGCCCGGTCAGCTCTTGGCCATGAAAGGCGGCCTGAGTTTCTGCATGCAGGTCGAGCATCCGCCGCGCATAGCCCAGGAGTAGTTGCCCTTGTGGCGTCAACTGATGCTGCCTGGGGCCACGCCTCAAAAGCTGACAATTCAGCGCTGCCTCCAGTTTTTTCAGCTGCATACTGACGGCGGATTGAGAGCGATGAACCTCGGGCGCTGCGCCTGAGAGCGAGCCGGCATCCACCACGGCGACAAAGCATTTCAGCCAGTCGATCTGAAGATCCTGATAGTTCATGGTCTTGGCGTATGAATTCGATTAGCTGATAGCTTATAACCAAATTATTCGTTTTTCTTTAACTGATGCGCGCCGCATATTGCCGCCAAGATAAACCTGCGAGCTTGGAGCAAGAGATGGCAGACGCCGAGACGAATCTGCATGAACTCAATGGCCGGATGGTGTGGGACGGTTTCCGCCAGCTCATTCCGCTCTCGGTGTTCGTCACGCTGTTTGGTGCGGCATTTGGCCTAGCCGCCGTGCAAGCAGGTCTGGACGACGTGACCATCGTGGCGATGAGCACTCTGGTCTTCGCCGGGGCCTCGCAGTTTGCAGCACTGGAACTGTGGGGGGAGCAGGTACCTATAATCACGCTCGCCATCACGGTCTTCGCCATCAACGCTCGCCACCTGTTGATGGGAGCCACGCTCTATCCATGGCTAAGCCAACTTCCGCCAGGGCGCCGCTACGGTGTGATGCTGACGGCTTCCGATGCCAACTGGGCCATGTCCATGCAGGCGTTCAATCGCGGCCAGCCAGGTTTTGGCTTGCTGCTGGGAGGCGGTCTGGCACTGTGGTCGTTCTGGGTGGTCGGCACTTGGTTGGGCGTCTATTTCGGTGGAGTCATCCAAGACCCGAAGAGCTTCGGCTTGGATATGGTGATGGGCTGTTTCCTGTTGGCGATGGTCGCCGGGGGAGAGAAGAGTATCCGTCCGGCCAACACACCTTCCTGGCCCCGACGCCAAAGGCGATGGTGTCCACCTGATTTAAGTGGACACCATTTCTAGCCTTTTAAGCGGGTCTTTCATGCAGCCACAACGCCGTTCCTACTCCAAATCCTTCAAGGCTCAGATCATTCAAGAGTGCGCCCAGCCCGGGGCCTCGATTGCCAGCGTTGCGCTGAGCCACAGCCTCAACGCAAACCTCGTCCATAAATGGATCCGAGTGCACACGCAGAAAGCCATAGCGCTGCAACCTGCTTTCATTCCTCTGTCTTTGCAGGCTATCGGGGCAAAGTCGGATTCCGCGTCATCGACTATCTGTCTGGAAATCCCACACCCGCGCGGTACCATCAAAGTGAACTGGCCGACCGAAAGCGCCGCTGCCTGCGCGACCTTTCTGCGAGATCTGCTGCGATGATCCGCATCGACTCCATCTGGCTCGCCACCGAGCCCATGGACATGCGTGCTGGCACCGACACCGCAATGGCGCGGGTGGTGGCGGTGTTCGGTGCGGCGCAGCCGCACTGTGCTTATCTGTTTGCCAATCGCCGCGGCAATCGGATGAAAGTGCTGGTGCACGACGGGTTGGGGATTTGGTTGGCGGCGCGCCGCCTGCATCAAGGCAAGTTCTTCTGGCCGGGTTCTCGACACGGCTCTCAGATGGAATTGGGTGCCGAACAACTACACGCCCTGGTGCTGGGTTTGCCCTGGCAAAGAGTCGGGCCTGGCAGCGCGATTTCCATCGTATAACACCTGCCATGACAATCCAGGCCGTGCAATTGTCCGATAAGCCTATCGTCGGCTTTGGCCTGCTCCGGCAAAATCGGCGGCATGACTTCGCTGCCCAATCTCGACCAACTGCCCCCTGAACAACTGCGCGCTCTAGCGGCGCAGTTGATGCAACGTGTCGAGAGTCTCGATCAGAAAGTCGAGACAATGGGCAAGAAGATCCACCGCGACCAAACGCTTATCGAAAAGCTGACCCACGAGATTGCGCAGCTCAAGCGCTTCAAGTTTGCCAAGCGCAGCGAGCAATTGAGCCCGGATCAAGTCAGTCTGCTTGATGACCTGATCGACACCGACATTGCGGCCATCGAAGCAGAACTTGAAGCGCTGAAACCTGCTCCCGCTTCGACTGAGGTTCGGCAAAAACCTAAACGCACCGCCTTGCCGCCACAGTTTCCACGCACTCTGATCCACCATGAACCCGATAACAGCCACTGCCAGTGCGGTTGCGCGCTCAAGCGTATCGGTGAGGATGTCAGCGAGAAACTCGACTACACACCGGGCGTGTTCACCGTTGAGCGGCACATCCGTGGCAAATGGGTCTGCGATCAGTGCGAAACCCTGATCCAGGCACCGGTTCCGGCTCAAATCATCGACAAGGGCATCCCAACCGCCGGCCTTCTGGCTCACGTGATGGTGGCCAAATTCGCCGACCACTTGCCACTATATCGGCAAGAGAAAATCTTTGGCCGTGCCGGCCTGGCCATCGCTCGCTCGACACTGGCGCAGTGGGTCGGACAAACCGGCGTGCAGCTCCAGCCGCTAGTCGATGCCCTGCGCGAAGCCGTGCTGGGCCAACGCGTGATCCACGCTGACGAAACCCCGGTGCAAATGCTCACCCCAGGCGAGAAGAAAACCCATCGGGCTTACGTCTGGGCCTACAGCACCACACCCTTCGCTGATCTGAAGGCCGTGGTGTACGACTTCAGTCCCAGCCGTGCCGGCGAGCATGCGCGCAATTTTCTTGGTCAGTGGAATGGCAAGCTGGTCTGCGACGACTTCGCAGGCTACAAGGCCAGCTTCGAGCAAGGTGTCACCGAGATCGGCTGCATGGCCCACGCCCGGCGCAAATTCTTCGAGCTACACGCCACCAATAAAAGCCAGCTTGCCGAGCAAGCCTTGAGGTACATCCAGCTGCTGTACGAAATCGAGCATGAAGTCCGCGACCTAGAACCGGATTTACGCCGCCGAATACGACAAGAAAAAGCCGTACCGGTGATGGACGCGTTGCATGCCTGGATGATCACCCAGCGCCTACTTGTGCACGATGGCTCGGCCATCAGCAAAGCATTGGATTACAGCCTCAAACGCTGGACGGCGCTGTCGCGCTATCTCGATGACGGCGCCGTACCCATTGACAATAATTGGGCAGAGAACCAGATCCGGCCATGGGCGTTGGGGCGCAAGAACTGGCTCTTTGCAGGTTCACTGCGCAGCGGTAAACGGACAGCGGCGATCATGAGTTTGATCCAGTCAGCTCGACTCAACGGGCATGACCCGTACGCCTATTTGAAGGACGTCCTCACGCGCCTGCCGACGCAGCGGGCAAGTGAGATTACGGAGCTGCTGCCGCATAGGTGGCGACTGGTTTAGTTGCGCAAGACGGGATGCCCAGACGCATAC
>NZ_QASO01000063.1 GCF_003052605.1 Ectopseudomonas oleovorans
TTCTTCGTCGAAGGCGGCGCAGCGATCAGCGTGGCGTCGACAATGGTACCTTCGCGCATCAGCAGGCCTTTCTCGGCCAGTTGCCGGTTGATCGTCTCGAAGATCTTGCGGGTGAGTTCGTGCGTTTCGAGCAGCCGGCGGAACTTCAGCAGAGTGGTCGCATCCGGTGCATCTTCCCGACCCAAGTCGATGCCGACGAAGCTGCGGATCGACTGGCTGTCGTAGATGGCATCCTCGATGCCTTCGTCGGACAGCCCGAAACACTGCTGCGCGACATACATCCGCAGCATGCGCTCGAGACCGATCGGAGGTCGCCCACGTCCCTTGCCCTTGGGATAGAAAGGCTCCAGCTCAGCGGCCAGCGCGGCCCAAGGTGTGACGGCATCGATCTCGGCCAGGAAGCGGTCGCGACGGGTCAGCTTCTTCTTGGCGGCGTACTCGAGGTCGGTAAAGCTCGATTGCATGGCTGGGGCTCGTTGGGCAGGCGTGCGATTATCGCAAGCGGAGCGCGGCGACGGAACGGTCAGGTTCGGCGGAATAGATCAGCGTTTCCTTAGCGGCTGTGCTTACGAAGACTACCGTGGCGGCGTCGAGTTGCCGTGCAGACAGGTCGGGGAAAATTTGTATGTCATTACGCAGAAGTCCAGTCATACCAGACTCCCAGCTGATACAGTCTGGCCCACGCGGAGAAGTCGGCGCATAGACGACGCCCACTACTGGCTCGGAGTCCCTTAGCAATCCCACGGAAATGGCAGAGCCCGACCAGCCTGCCAAAAAATCGGAAGTGCCATCGTTGGGATCCACCACCCAGCAATAGCGTGCCCCCGTCAGTGCGCTCCCGGTCTCCTCTCCCCAGAAGTCACCCGCCTGCAGTCGTAGCAGCCTCTCGCGCAGCAGGATCTCGACTTCGAGGTCAATATCGGCCTTATCTTCTTCCCCGCGCGGGCCTCCCGGGCGAGCGGCCTCGGCGGCGATGAGCGTTCCGGCGCGCAGAATCAGTGGAATCACTTCGTTCAGCATGGGCTGACCTGAGCTTACGCCTTCCAACTGGCTCAGCGGCACTCCCTTGGAGGCTCGTCGAGGCAACGACTCAGAAATACTGAGTAGTTGGAAGCAGCTCATTCATCCTTGTACGACTCTGGAGGCACAGACTCCGCCTGTTCCTCGGCGAGTTCTCGCTCCCACTGGGCGACCAGGGCGTCGACGCGATCCGGAATCTTGGGCGTCTTCGACAGGACGAGGCGCGGCCCGTCGCCGACCCAGGCCTCGACCAAGTACAGCGAGCCTCCAACTTGGAGATCGAGCCGCTGCAGAACTTCGTCGGGGAGGCGCAGGGCTGGCTCCCCGTCCCAGTCTTCGATCGGCAGGTTGATCGGCATGGCCGCATTCCTTCTGTAATAGAGGTTTCCGCAGGGGAGGCGACGGCGGAGCGCTGTTCTCGGTTCCCACCGCTCAGGCCGTCAGTCGGGCGCATTCGTGACAGAGCCCAGCTTCTTGTCAGCTGCGTATGTCCTCGGCAGCTGAGAAAATAGCGCGCTCAGTTCGCAGCCGAGACAGATCAGAGCATGTCCCGTCTATATAGCAATGGCCACCCTCGATCACGTGGACGTAATTTGAGTACCCATCTCTATCGTCAACATCCACACGCAGCTCTTGTAGACGCTCCATTTTCCAGCCATCACTGCCATTCATGTAGCCGGGGCTGACTAGCATCACCTCTTCAACCCACATATGATCGTGCTGCTCGCTGAGCAGCCGCTCAAGCTCTGGCGGGGATGGGATCAGCAACGTCCTGGTGAAGCTGTCGTCACCGGCTACATACCCGATGGTGGTGTAGAACCAGGGGCACCTGAGAGATAGCTCCACATAGCGCCAATGGAGAGAGTTTTCATCCCCAAACAACCTTCCCAGGGGCATTTCTGCCTGGCGGTATGTCACAAACATGGCCTTCGCCTCACAAAATGAACACTATAGATTGTAGCTCTATAGTGTTCAATGGGGCCTTATCGTTCCTTTTGCGAGAGCAGCAAATGGAACTGAAACAGGCATTCGGTATCGCCCTGAAGCGACAGAGGTTGAGTAAAGGTCTCCCACAAGAGGCTTTCTCGAACGTCAGCAGCCGAACCTACCTAAGCACGCTGGAGCGGGGGCTCAAGAGTCCTACTGTCGAGAAGGTGCATGAGATTGCATCTGCAATGGGGGTTCATCCGCTGACGATCTTGGCCGACTGCTACCTGTTACAGGACGAAACGCTCACCATCGACGATCTGTTTTCCCGCATTCGCATGGAGCTTGTTCAACGCGAGCGGTCTGCCTGACACGGCATCCCTCCAGATGCACCTATAGGGTTCGAGCTGCACACCAAGTGGGGCGTGGTCGAGCTGAACGCTGCTGAATGGTCAATGGGGAAAATCACTGGTTAATGACTGTGCATTTGGATGGGTAAATCAGTGCAATTTCGCAGGGGGAGGCGACAGCGGAGCGCTCCCTGCGGTTTCTACGGCTCAGGCTGTTGGGCTGGCGAGGCGGTCGGGCGGCGAAAACTAACGATAATGTATTTTAGAACGCGCGCTGATCCGCGAGCGTCAGCGCGAGGGAATCGCCCTGGCCAAGCGATGTGACGCCTGCCGCCGTGGCCGGAAGAATGCCCTGAGCGACACCAGGTTCGCCGAGCTGTGCCATCGCACCGAGGCGCACGAGCCGAAGGCCACCCTGGCTCCTGAGTTCGGCATCAGCCGGACCAGCCTCTCTGATTACCTGCGAACCGGCGAGTAGCAGGCCGCATCCAATCTGATTGTGTTACGTAACCAAAGGAGTGAACATGTCCAAATTAGCTGAATTTCGTCGTGCCGAGCGTGAGCTGCAGAAGCAGATGGCCTTGCTGGAACAGTTGCAGGCCGACGCCAGCCTCCAGCGCGAAATGGAGTTCGAAGACAAGCTTAAAGCGCTGATGGCGGACTACGGCATGGATCTGGCGAAGGTGGCAGCCATCCTCAATCCGCAGCGGGTCGAGCTGGAGCCGCTTGTCCCGGCTGTCGTGAAGCAGCGCCGCCCCCGCCAGGTGAAGGTGTATGTGCAGCCAGCTACCGGCAAGCGTATCGAGACCAAGGGTGCGAACCATGCCCAGCTCAAGGCCTGGAGGGCTGAGTTTGGTGCTGAAGTGGTGGAGGGCTGGCGACTGGCCTGAGCCAACGCGGCCAAGTTTCGGGCAGCCTCACCCCGGCAGGGGCTGACAGCTGCTCGACCTTTAGAAGCAGACCAACAACAGCGGCCGTTAGTGCTGCGAAAAGCTGAGCTGATAGCTAGGCTCGACGGCAAAGTCATCCAGCGAGTTACTCCCCGAACCTGCCCCAAGAGCCTTCCCGCAATCGCGCTGGCCTGCAGCATCGACCGCAGCTACATGGAGCGCATCGAACGTGGCGAGATGAACATCACCGTCGAGAAGCTGTACAGCATCGCTAGCATGCTGAGCTGTGATCCAGCTTCCCTCTTGCCTCCAGTGTCGGAGTTACGGGGCTAGTCGATTCTGGAACTCAGGAAAACCCACTGCAGGCCATCGTCACGCTGTTCTTCTATCTTCCCGGCCAGCAGCACCTCATCGGCGGTAGGGTAATGACGCAACAGGCGACGCGCCTCAGTGCGCACGACCTCAGGCATTGTCTTGTCGCGAGACAAATCGACCAGAAACTTTCGGGTTTGAATGATTGAGCGGGTGCGCTCACTGGGCATCGTCATTCCGTTTTCCTTGCATAAATCTCATCTAGCTGAAGTGCTCTGCCTGGTCATTGGTGTATGGCGTCAGGCCGGCGGAGGGCCAGCCAGGGCCTTGCTCATCCAAGCGGGCATTTTGCAGGCCGCTAACTGCTTGAGTTCGGCCGGCGTCAGCTCGCTCTTGATCTTCGTTACTGAAGTCGAATTCACGCCTTTCCTGCCCAAGTAGAAGAGCGCTACAAGGGCCAGCCCCACCTTGGTTCCGGCATGCTGCAACTTTTCTGGGGAAACATGCCGGAGCCGTATCGTCAGGGCTCCGATTCGAATCTCTCGACTTGAGCCGCTCGTATACAGCACAGGCTGTGTTTGCATCTGGGTGCTCAGATGAAATGCCCTTGCAGCCTCCGCACCATGCACTTGGATCGTTTCGTGATTTTGCTTGGCGATCACCCGGATCACGGCCAAGGCGCTGGGTCGAACCCTGCCGACATACGGACTGATCTTCGGCCGCATGTAGATCCCTCGAGTGATCCGCTCCAGCTCGCCAGCGCTCACCAGCCGGGCTATCGCCTTGCCGACAGCAGAGCGTGACCCCAGCCCTGCAAAACGTCGAGAGCTGAACGGTCGCCCCTTGGGCATGTATTTCACCTGTTGCCAGAGGGTGGAGGCTATGGACATGGTGCATCCATGCGATCAGAGAGCGTGCCGCTCATGGGCGCCAACCGAATCTACATGCCGTACTTGCCGGTGTTGTCACCGCCGCCCAACCCGCCGGCCGTCGTCAGCAGCTTGTAGATCACCCTAGCAAACGCCCGGCTCTTGGCCATGTTATCGAGCACTTCCAGCGACAGCTTTTTATGGTCGGTCATGGCCTCGAGCACGATGTCTTCCACGCGCTAGGGGAACAGGCCGTGTATCACCTGTTCGGCGGGGTGGCTGTTGACCTGGGCCATGACGTACTCCCAAGGCGGCTGTTGACTGAAGCGGAGGAGAGTTCATTTGCCCGGGACGGCGAGTTATCCAAGAAAAGGTGCCAGTCCCAGAGGGCGGGGGGGGCTGTCTGGCCCACTGGGCGAATGGCATCTTTCCAGTCTGACGTGCGCAGGCAGCCTCATCAAGAGGCTTGTCTATGCCAATCGCGGTCATCTTTGATGGAGTCGGCACTCTCCTCCGGATTCAAGGTGGTCAGCATCCCTACCCTCGACTGCTCAAACTCGGCAAGGCCCGCGGCTGTAGTCCGCGCACAGACGACATCGATTTCCTGAGGCATCAACCGCTGACGCTATCAGGCTCAACCCGATTTCTGGGGATGCGGGCCGCCTCGGATGAGTTGGCTGTTCTGGAGCAGGTACTTGCTGACGAGGTGGAGTGTATTGAGCCTTACCCGGGTGAACGCAATGCACTCTGTCTGCTGCCGAACCGTAGGATCCGCGTGTGAGGGGGGCGACTCTCGCCTCGGAGGGAGTGACCTTTGAGCGACAGAAAGGCATGGCAACCATAGCCTGTGCGCTTCTATAGCTCCCCATGTGAAAAATCAATAGGCCCTTGGGCAAGCGGACTCGCTCTTTACCAGTGTTTGCTGAGCTCGATCAACTGGTCGACCACATAACGGACCTTGGGTCTCAGGTGCGAGGTCTTCGGCCATAGTGCGTAGATGTCCACCGGATCCGGTTCCAGTTCGGCCAGCACCTCCACCAGTCGTCCGTCAGTTATGTGCTGGCGGAACAGGTAGAGCGGCATCTGGCACAAGCCCAGACCGGCCAGGGTGGCGTCGATCATGGCGGCGCCATCGCTGAACTGGTGGGTGGAGGGCGGGGCAAAGCGGATGTTCTGGCCCTCGCTGCAAAGGCGCCAGGACAAGGGCAATCCACGCCTGAAGCCAACGATGCAGTCATGCCGCTCCAGGCTGTGTAGCCCGTCGGGATAGCCCTGTCTCGCAAGGTATTCGGGAGAGCCGCAGATGACCCAGCGCTGGCTTGCCAACTTGCGCGCCACCAGATTGCTCTGGTCGCCGATTTCCCCGAAGCGGATCATCAGGTCGACACCTTCCTCGATGGGATCGATCAGGTGATCGCTGAAGGAGAGGCTCAACTTCAGACGCGGAAACTGTTTGGCCAGTGACAGCAGCATCGGCATGATCACCTGCCGACCGAAGGCCACCGGCATGTCCACGCGCAAGCGGCCGGCTGGCTCGTTGGCCCTAGGGCCGAGGCTGTCTTCGGCGCCCTTGATTTCATCCAGTGCCGCCGCGCAGGCGGCGAAATAGGCCTCGCCGTCGGCGGAGAGGCGAATGCGCCGGGTCGTGCGGTGGAACAACTGGGTTCCCAGCCGTTCCTCCAGCCTGGAGATTGCCTTGCCCACCGCCGACTTGGAGACGCCAAGATGCTCGGCGGCCTCGGTGAAACTGGAGGAGCGGGCAGCGGTGACGAAGGTGATGACTCCGTTCAGCGATTCGATCTGCATCATTCGGCTTTCTTATGTTGACTTATTTTCTACTCAGTTAAGAGTTTTTGCCTGTTTATCTGAATCTTTGTCGACTATAGCATGATCCCCCATCTGGATTGGCGCCTTGGAACAAGGGCCACCATTCGATAGCCCCACCTACCACCGGAGTCATCAATGACCACTGCAGACAAGCAGAAGCACGCCCTGATCCTTGGCGCATCGCGAGGCCTCGGCCTCGGGCTGGTTCAGAAATACCTGGAGCAAGGCTGGAAAGTCTTGGCGACCGAGCGCGCTCCGGGGCCGGACACTCGTCTGGGGCATCTGGCCGAGAAATTCTCTCAGGCACTGCGTGTGGAGCAGCTCGACATCAATGACCAGAAGCAGATCGAACAGCTTGCCGAGAAGCTGAAAGGTGCCACTTTCGATCTGCTGTTTGTGGTCGCCGGTGTGAGCGACGATCCGCAGCAGCTGTCCAGCCAGATCAGCAACGACGAGTTTGCCCACCTGATGCTGACCAATGCCCTCAGCCCCATGCGAGCGCTCGAAGCCTTCAGTGCCAATGTTCCGGCCGAGGGGGTCGTGGCCGTCATGTCTTCCGCCCTGGGTAGCGTCAGCACCAACACTGAAGGTGGCTACGAGTCCTATCGGGCCAGCAAGGCCGCACTGAACTCGCTGCTGCGCAGTTTCAGCGCGCGCAAGAAGGATGAGCGGACCTACATTGCCATGATGCCGGGCTGGGTACGCACCGACATGGGGGGCCCGGAGGCTCCCGTTGCGGTCGAGGAAAGCACCGATGGCATGGCCAAGGCCATTGCCGCACGCCAGGGTAACGCTGGCGTGTTCTTCATTGACTTCCAGGGCAACGAAATCGCCTGGTGATGGCTATGGTGGCGGGCATTTCCCGCCCGCCTCTGGCGATCCAGGCAAGGACGTTGTCCGGCAACGATCCGCCAAGTATGCCCGCGTGCCTACTTGGCCCGGCATGAAGAAACGCGTTCTAAATGTCCGGCAGGGTGAATACATGAAGGTCTTTGTCACTGGCGTCACGGGCTACATCGGCGGTTCCGTTGCAATGCGACTGCTTGAGGCGGGACATTCGGTGCGTGGCCTGGCACGAAATGAGGGGCAGTTCGACGCCCTGCGCGCCCTCGGTATCGAGCCCGTACATGGCAGTCTCGACGATACTCAACTGCTGATGCGTGAGGCGCGAGCCGCTGACGCCGTCATCAATGCAGCCAGCAGCGATCACCGTGGCGCGGTGGAGTCGCTGCTCGCGGCGCTCGCCGGGAGCGGCAAGGCGCTTCTGCACACCAGCGGCTCCAGCGTTGTGGGGGATGCGGCAGCAGGCACCCGGCTCAATGGCAAGGTCTACGACGAGCGTACGCCCCTTGATGTCATGCCGGAGAAGTCCGCACGCCACGCTCTGGATACTCTCGTCTGCCAAACCGAGGGCGTGCGGGGCATCGTACTGTGCAACAGCCTGATCTATGGCCGGGGCAGAGGCTTGCAGCGGGACAGCGTGCAGGTTCCGGCTCTGGTCAGCCAGGCGCAGGAAAGCGGTGTGGTCCGGACGGTCGGGCCGGGCCTCAATCGCTGGTCGACCATTCATGTCGAGGACATGAGCGACCTTTACCTGCTGACGCTTGAGCAGGCGAAGGGGAGGGGATTCTATTTCGTCGAGAACGGCGAATCGTCCTTTGCCGAGATAGCCCAGTCTATCGCCTGGCGCCTCGGCATTTCTCGTATCGAGCAATGGACCGAAGCGGAAGCGACCAGCTACTGGGGGCTCAACAAGGCGCGCTATTCGCTCGGTTCGAACAGCCGCGTGCGCGCCACGCGGGCTCGCGAGGAGCTGGGCTGGAAGCCCCGCCACCCGTCGGTCATCCAATGGGTCGAAGAAAATCTCTGACCGGCACTGCTTGAATCCCGATTCAATCGATGCGCAGCGTCACGGGACCTCGATCATTCACCACAGACAACGAAGGCAAACCATGAGCGATGTAATCGTCAACATCTTCAATCTGAGTCTCGAACCTCAAAACTTCCCGGCCTTCAAGGCGCTGGTCGCGGAGATCGTCGAAGCAACGCGCCAGGAACCTGGCACCTTGACCTACGAGTACAGCGTGAGCAGCGACCAGCGATCGGTTCACATCATCGAACGCTATCGCTCCGAAGGGTTGGTCTCGCACATCGACCAGACCTTCGCCCCTTTTGCCAAGCGCTTTCTTGACCTGGTTACGGTCACTGGCTTGGTTGTCTATGGCAACCCCGACGCCGAGGCACGTAAACGCCTGGATGGCTTCGGTGCGGTCTACATGACCCCGTTCGACGGCTTCACTCGCTGAGTGATGCGGGGCAGGGCGGAGACGATCTGGCTTGTTGAAGCAGATTTTTTCCAGCTTCGACCAAGGTTCGTCACTGAGCATCAATCGGGGCATTGCATACCCGCAGGCTTATTGGTGTAGGAACCTCAATTCTGCGGGTTTGCCTCTCTTCCTCAAGGCCTCCAGCGCGAAACGTCAACAGACCTTAGGCCATCAAGACCCAAGATGGTGAAGATTTCCACGACTCGCTTCCCGGTTAATCGCAATGCTGCTCCGCTTAGGTGAGCAGCATTGCACCACAGGTCTTCTACGGTAAATTACATTCAGATGTGACGTAGAAAACCCGCATCACAACCAGGTTCCGCCCTGGCGTTCATCTGGCTCGTTGAGATCGCTAGCGTCGAAGCCGTGGATCCAATCGAGGTGATGCAGCATGGCCTCATGTGAGGCAAGACGTGCATCGCGCCGATCCCTCTCTTCACCCGGTGGCAAGTGCAACATATCGCCAGTGGTCACGGACGCATACACAACCTTGCGCGCCCGGCCACGACGCAGTCGCTCGTAACGTTCAAAGGTTTCTGCAATCGACGCGGAACCCGCAGCGGCAATGCAGTCAGCAAGGACCACGGCATCCTCGATCGACTGGTTGGCACCCTGTCCATGGTGCGGTACTAGGGAATGTGCGGCATCACCGAGCAGCGTTACCCGACCTTTACTCCAGCGACCAAGGGTCATGCGATAGACCATGCCCCATCGCTCATTGACTGTCTTCAGGGTGTTCGAAGCGATCATCTCAAGGAGAGCGGGATGCCAGTCCTTGAATAGGCGCAATTGTTCACCGTCGCCTGTAGGTGCGGTCGACTGTTTTAGCGGCCAGGTCGTCGGGGTGCGTTCAACGAGGAAGAAATTGATGTCTCCTTTCCTATCTCCACCGATCGGGTAGTGAAGGCAGTGGCCGGACTCACCCATCCAGAACTGGATCGCGGTCGGGTCAGGCATGCTGGGTAATTTTTCGACTGGCACGATGCCGCGAAACGCCGTGTACCCCGCGTATATGTAATCTTCATAACCGAGCATCAAGTTTCGTACAGAGGAACGCACCCCGTCAGCACCAATGACGATATCGGCTTCCGCTTTGCTACCGTCTTTGAAGTTCAGCACTACGTGCTCGCCAGTATCATCGATATTTACTAGGCGTTTACCCAGGTGGATGCGATCCATACCCACCTTGGTGGAGAGTATTCTTTGCAGCTCGGCCCGGTGGATGCCGAGATATGGGCCGCCGAAAAGGTCTCGATACGCCTGCCCCCCGGCGTGCCTGCCGATTTCACGGCCGGTCTTTCCGTCTCGGTAGATCAAGGCTGAAATCTCAAACGCAGCCTCTTCAAACGCCTCGCCCAAACCCCAGTGGTTATAATAAAAACGCGTGGCATTGGCGGATAGGGCGACCGCAGCACCCACCTCACGCAACTCCTCCGCTTGCTCGTATACATCAACGTCGATACCGTGGTGACGCATAGCAATCGCAAAGGTCAAGCCGCCGATACCGCCGCCGACCACAGCAATGCGGCGTATTTTATTGGTTTCTTTTTCATTCATAATTATTATCTCTTTCTTATTAGGGGTGGGCGAAAATTGAGATGGTACGAATGGCATCATGCTGGGGCATTTAACAGGGGGCGGTGAATTGCAGCGTCTCATGCCGTGGCGTGAGAGCCCGCTCTGACCACGCTCCCATTAATGATGCGTTGGGTGAAAAATAGAGAAGGCTGTTATATAAGTAAATAAGCGAAGCTGTATAGCCATCATCACCGGTATGAATATTGAGGGGAAAGTATGCAACTGTATGTGCCAAGGCCGATGTAAAACTGACCCACCTGGGCTAACGTCGCGGCCTTGTCGAGGCTGCTCATGTTGACCCAGGAGCAAGCAGTGGAGTTCAGGGTATTGCCCCGTTAGGGACGCAGCATTCGGCAGATCGCCACGACGCTGGGCGTGTCCCGCAATACCGTCCGGCACTAGCTCAAGGAGCCCCAGTCCCGCGTTGCTCAGCGCTGCTCGACAACATGAAGACAATCGTCCTGGAGCGCGTCGCCTATCACTACCCGGTGTTGGCCAAGCAGGCAGGGATGAGTTCAGCTTCGGCGACTTCCTGGAGCAACTGCTGCTGACCGAGCAGAGCTTTCGCCAGCAATGCAGCCGCAAGCTGCTGACGCGAATGGCCTGTTTACCGGCGATCAAGATGCTGGAGGAGTACGACTTCGGCTTCAGTCCCGGCGTGCCCAAGACACTGCTGCATGAGTCGGCAGGGTTGGCGTTCGTCGAGCGTACTGAGAACATCGTGCGGATCGGCCCCACGACTTTTTCCTGAGGCATA
This sequence comes from Ectopseudomonas oleovorans, assembly GCF_003052605.1. Classification (GTDB taxonomy): domain Bacteria; phylum Pseudomonadota; class Gammaproteobacteria; order Pseudomonadales; family Pseudomonadaceae; genus Aquipseudomonas; species Aquipseudomonas oleovorans_A. The sequence continues at coordinate 10,858 of NZ_QASO01000063.1, forward strand.
GTCTTTTTCGCGCGTATGGGGATAACCGTGGTGGGTTTTCGGCAAGCGCAGCTGTGGCTCACGGAGTTCCTGCAAGGGGCCGACCTGTCGAGGTCTTGCTGCTGCGCCTGGGTTCCGGTCTCAGGCCAGCTCGCTCCGGCGCTGCTCCCACCCCGTCAGCCAGGCGGGTAGTGCTCGTGCCGGCATGGCCTTGGCGATGAACCAGCCTTGGGCCACGTCGCAGCCGGCGGCACGCAGGTAGTCCCAGTCGGCGCGGTCCTCGATACCTTCTGCCACCGTCTTCATGCCCAGCTTGCGCGCCATCCCCAGGCTGGCATCGAGGATGCTGCCGAGCGCGGAGTCCTGCCAGGCGCCATGCACGAAGCTGCGGTCGATCTTCAGTTCGTTGAAGGGGATGTCGCGCAGTTGCGTCAGCGAGGAATGGCCAGTGCCGAAATCGTCGATGGACAGACCGATGCGCTTCAGGCGCAGGCGGGTGAGGATGTCTAGGGCGGCTTGGCGGTTCTTCATCAGGTGGCTTTCGGTCACCTCGAGTATCAGGCTGAATAGGGGCACCCCGGCGATCCGGGCTTCCTGCTCGACGAAGTCGGGGAAGCTCAGCACCTGCAGGTTGTCCATCGACACGTTGACAGCCACTTGCAGGGAGAGCCCGGCGTCGTGCCAGTGGCGGGTGTCGCGCAGGGCGTTGCGTAGCACCGAGCGCATCAGCGGCTCGATCAGGCCGCTGTCCTCGGCCAGGTCGATGAAGCGGTCGGGGTAGACCAGGCCATCTTGGGGGTGTTGCCAGCGCACCAGCGATTCGACGCCAATGATCCGGGCGGTGTGTAAATCGACCTTGGGCTGGTAGTGGTTGACCAACTGACCCGCCGCGATGCCGCTGGCCAGTTCGTCGGCGTCATAGCTGTGCGCATCGGTATCCATCGGAGGGATGGCGTTCGCCACGGATTGGTCCAGCAGTTTCTGCAACTGTTCGTTGGACACCGGTTTGAACAGGGTGCCGAGCACCCACAGGCGATGAGCCTGGGCCAGCCGCTCGGCGCTCTGCAAAATGCGTTCGTCTTCACCGCTGACCAGCACCAGCGCGCCGCGGTAGCCAAGGTGCACCAGATGGCGGATGAATTCGATGCCGTCCATTTCCGGCATCTGCAGGTCGCAGAGAATGAGGTCGACCTCGGCCGGGCCCTGCTCGAGGTGCTCGACCGCAATGCGCGCGCGGTCGCAGGCGATCACGTTTGTGAGGCCCAGCGACTTGAGCTGTCGCTCCAGTAGCCGGCAGATGAAGGTGTCGTCGTCGACTATCAGGACTCTCATCGGGGTGCCTCCTGCTCGGCCGGATTGCCAGCTTCCAGTAACTGTTCGATCCCTGCTCCGGTGGCGGCGCAGAGCGGGGTGAATTCGGCGATGCCGCGCTCCAGCGAGTCATGGTCGCCGCTCTTGACGGCCTGTTCGAGCATCGCGCAGAGCTGGCCCAGGCGCGTCGCACCGACCGCGCGGGACGAGGACTTGAGTCGATGGGCGAGGGCGCCGACACCGGTCAGGTCACCATTCCCGAAGGCGTCCAGCAGTTGTCCAGTCAGGGAGCCTAACGCATTGCGGTAGTCACCGAGAATCTCGCGGATCAACTGGTGGTCTTCGCCGACCAGCGCGGACAGCGCGGCCGGGTCAAGCAGCGAGGCCGGCACCGTCTGGGCGTCTGCCGCCTCGCTACGCATGGCGGGGATGGCGCCGGGCAGCCAGCGCTCCAGTGCCGCCCGCAGAGTGGTCAGGCGAATCGGCTTGGTCAGGTACTCGTCCATGCCGGCGTCGTGGGCGCGGGCGGCCTCGCCGCGCAGAGCATTGGCGGTCAGCGCCAGGATCGGGGTGCGCCGCCGGCCGGTCTCTTCGCCACGAATCCGCTCGGCCAACTGGTAGCCGTCCATTTCCGGCATGTGCAGGTCGCTGAGGATCAGGTCGTAGTCGCCCGCGCGCCACATGGCCAGCGCTTCGGCGCCGTTGCTGGCCATGTCGAAGCGGTAGCCGAACAGGGCGAGCTGCAGCTGGATGACCTTGCGGCTCAGCGTGTCGTCCTCGACCACCAGAATGTGCCGGCGCGATGGGGCGTCGGGCTCCGGCCGTGAGGCCAGGGACTCGTCGCCGGTCGTGGCGGGACCTTCAACCGGCGTCGGCGCGACGGCTGGCTCTAGGGGCAGCTCGACATTGAACAGGGTTCCGCTGCCCAGGGTGCTGGCGACGCGGATCTCGCCATCCAGCAATTCCACCAGGCGCTGGCAGATAGCCAACCCCAGGCCGCTGCCGCCAAAACGGCGGGTGGTCGAGGTTTCCGCCTGGGTGAAGGGGCTGAACAGATTGTCCAGATGCTCCGGCGCGATGCCGATGCCGTTGTCCGCCACTCTGATGGCGAGCCGCAGCGGCTGCCGATTGACCAGGGGGGCCTGCACCACGATCTGGCCCGGCCGGTCGCTGCGCCCGCTGGAGAACTTGATGGCGTTGCCGAGCAGGTTGTAGAGAATCTGCCGCAGCCGCATCGCGTCGCTGGTCACCCACTGCGGGATGCCAGGTGCGATCGTGTGGGTGAGCGTCACCCCCTGCGAGCTGGCCAGCGGCTTGAGGGTATTGCACAGGTTGTCGACCAGCTCGGCCAGTTGCAGCGGCGCGCGCTCGATTTCCAGCTTGCCGGCCTCGATCCGGGAGAAGTCGAGGATGTTGTCGATCACCCCGAGCAGATTGCTCGACGACTCGCGGATGGCCTTGATCAGGTCGGCCTGGTAAGGGGGCAGGTGGTCCTGGGCCAGCACGTCGATCAGACCGACCACGCCGTTCATCGGCGTGCGGATCTCGTGGCTCATGGTGGCGAGGAAGGCCGATTTGGCCCGGCTAGCCTGTTCGGCGCCCTCGCGCGCCTGGGTCAAACTGGCGATGAGTGCCTTCTGCTCTCGGATGTCACGCAGGGTGCCGATGAAGAAGCGCTCCCCATGCGCGCTGTACTCAGACACGCTCAGCTCCAGGTCGACCGCATGTCCGTCCCTGTGGCGAGCGCTGACTTCTCGGCTGAAGCCGATGATGTGCTTCACGCCGGTTCTCAGGTAGTGCTCGAGGTAGCCGTCGTGCTCGTCACGCTGCGGCGGGGCCATCAGGCAGGAGATGTTGCGCCCGATCAGCTCCTCCGGGTGATAGCCCAGCAGTGGCTCGATGGCGGGATTCACGCTGCGCACGACGCCGTGCTCGTCGATGGTGACCACGCATTCGAGCAGATGGTCGAGGACTGCTCGGATTTCCTCCTTCTTGGCGTGCAGATCGAGGAGCGCCTGGCTGCGCTCCTCAATGCGCTGTTCCAATTCGCTGTTCAGGCTGCGTAGCTGCTCGGCAGCGAGGTGCTGGGCCGTGGTGTCGTGCGCGGTACAGAACATCAGGCCGCCCGGCTGCGGCAGAGCCTTCCAGGCCAGCCAGCGCCAAGAGCCGTCCTTGCAGTGGTAACGGTTCTCGAAGTCCAGTGTGCTGCGCCCCTGGGCGATCAGCTCGATCTGGGCGTGGGTACGCGCGACATCCTCAGGGTGGACGAAATCGACGAGAGGGCGGGCCAGCAGCTCTTCCTCGCTCCAGCCCAGCGTGCGGGTGAAGGCCGGGTTGACGCTGCGAAAGAAGCCGTCGGTCCCGGCGATGCAGAACAGGTCGAGGGACAGGGCGAAGAAGCGACTGCGTTGCTCCTCGCTTTCGATCAGGGCGCGCTCGGCGGCGGTGCGCATCTCCAGCTCACGGCGTAGCTGCGCGGTGCGTTCGGCCACCTGGTGGGACACTAGGCTGTGCCGTTCGGCGCTGCTCAGGGTGGCGAACGCGGCGAGGAACGCGGTGAAGATCGAGAAGCCGAGAAACAGACGTTCCTCGGTGGTCGAGCCGGGCTGCCACAGCGGCGCCTCGGGCTCCATCTCCAGGCGCCAGGTGCGTTCGCCGATGTGGAAGTCGTAGCTCCAGTCAGTATGGGCCCCAGTGGGCAGAGAGCCTACGATGTCTCGCCGCGGGTTGCCAGGAGTGACGTCCGAGATGCGCAGGTCGAACTGGCGCTCCCGGGCCATGTTGAGCAGGGGGGCAAACAGCTCTTCGATGTCCAGCACGCCGACCACGAATCCGGTCAATTGCTGGGCGGGGACGCCGTGGCTGAGGTGGTAAACCGGAATGTACACCAGCGCGGCGTGGCGGTCGGTGCGCACCAGTTGGATCAGGTCGGAAGCAATGGCCTGGCCGTTGCCTCGGGCGACGTTCATTGCCTCGCGACGCGGCAGCTCGAAGGCGTGGTCGAGTCCGAGCACCGTGTGGCTCTGGGTCAGTGGCCCGCTGAACAGGATCGGGAAATACTCGTCGCGCTCGGCGGCGGGGCGCAGGTGGCCGTCGCTGTCCAGATCGCTGATGCGGAAAGCAGGGAAGCCCTCACGGACGACGGAGGCCTCGAAACCGGCGCGTTGCTCGCCAGTGATGCGTGGTGCCCAGTCCACCGAGAGGATGGCTGGGTGGTTGGTGAAGCTGCGAGTGTAGTGACGGAACTCCTCGCGGGTGACTTCCTGGCTGGCAGCGATGAAGTGCGCCAGGCCCACGAGCGGGTAGATTGTCTCGGCTAGCTCGCGGGTGCCGCTGTCGCCGATGACCTCCATCAGCTTGCGTGCCTCGCTGCGTGCACGCAGCTCTTCCAGTTGTGACAGGCCGAGGTGGCCGACTACCAACAGAATGGCGGTGATGAGCAGCGGCATGGCGAAGCGATAGTTGCCGACGCGAGCGATACGCAGTGGATGCGCGCCCGGCCAGAGCAGGCGGGCCAGCGGGGCGAACAGCAGCAGGCCCAGGGTGTCGCCGGACCACCAGATCAGCCATTCGTTGAGCAGGCTTTCGCCGGCGACTCGGCCGGCGGTGAACAGCACGGCGCAGCCGAGGCTGGCAGCCACCGTGCAGCTCAGTGGGCCGGCGACCAGCAGGCAGACCGCCAGCCCCCGGTCCCCTGCCACTGTCCAGTTGCCGCGCAGGTATCGCTGCGCCAGCGCGGCAGCGAGCAGCGCTTGCAGGCTGGTGGCCGTGGCCAGCAGGGCGGCGATGCCCGCTCCCTGCAACGAAGGGTCGAGCCACAGGTGGGTCAGCAGGCTGCCGAACCAGACGCCGGGCCAGCAGCGCCAGCCCCAGGCGAGCAAGCCGGCGACCGCGATCCCGGCCGCCGGCCAGAGCGGCGAGGCATACCCCGAGGTATGGGTGAGCAGCAGGGCGGCGAAGCCGGCCAGGGCATAGAGACCGGCGATGATCAGGTTCTTGCGGGTCTGTTCCAGTCGGCTGATGGGGGCGGGGCTGCTGTCCACGTCCATGGATTCCTTACTAGCGGGTGCCTGTGGCCATCACCGTTGCATGCGGGGTTCCGGCCAGGTGGTATGACTATGACCGGAAAGCGGCTTCGCGCGAAGCATATCAAGGTAGGTCGGTTTGCTGCTCAATTCCGAGCGGATTTGTCGGATTACATGCTTGTCAGTTGCTGGCAGACGGCAGGCTTGGCTGCACTTGATACCTGTAACCAGCAGGCCCTCGAGATGAGAGCCTGCTGCTGTTGGGGGGAAGGCTGCGCAAGCGGTGGCGTAATGTCCCCGAAAAGGTGCTTTAGAGTGCTTTTACGCACTTAAAGTGACTTTTTGGGACTGCGGTTCATTTGCCCGGGACGATGAGCTGTCCGTGCAGCCAAGCGCAAAGGGCTTCCGTGGGTATCGAAGCCCTGCTGAACGGTGAAAATGATGATTTATCATCCTTCATAAGCGCTTGAATGATGATAAATCATCATTTTCAGTGAGCGCCGACAGGGGATGGAGTTTCGGGCTGCTCCGGTTTTCTACCCTGTTGGGTGGCTTTGGCAGGCTTGTCGTAGGGCGAGGCTGGTTCTTTTGCCTGGAAGCGACGTGATGCCAGGACTATCAGCCAAGTCCGGTTGCATGGCTCGGCGCCAATTCGATGAAAACGGCGCCAGTCCCGAGTTCGGAGTTGGGCCCGCATCCATCAGGCTGAGTCCTCACCGTCTGTCAGGCGTCGAGTTGTCAGGGCAGCCCGTTGCTCGATCAAGATGACGATCTGCTCGATCAGTGGCTCTCCCGCAAACAGCGGCGTCGCTTGCAAGGTGCGCGAAACCTTAGGCAGAGCCTGCGCCATGCCAAGGATTCGCTTGCGGGTCTGCGCGCGTGCCAGCCCGGCGGCCTCGGCAAATTGCTCCCAGTGCCGGGACTGAACTTCGCTAAACTTGTACATGCTGCCCAGTTTCATCGCCATCTTCGGGGTAAGGCTCGGGTAGATGGCGGTCGACAGTACATCGTAGAGCGGGGCCAGAGTCGGTGCGGCCTGGGATGACGGGGGCGCGTACAGCAGCGAGAAGTTCTTGGCGTGTGCGTCGTGGTTGCCGACCAGGGCGTTGAACACCACGTAGTCCAGCAGGTGCAGCACTTGGGGGGCGCTGGGGCGGGTGATGCGCCGCAGCAGATCGAAGCAGGCTTTCAGATCGGGCCCACCCTCGTTCTGGTACTTCATTTCCGGCACCACGCCGAGTGCCTGGCAGAAATCCTCCTGATGCAAGCGAACCGGGTTGCCTTGAGCATCGCGCTGGCGGTCATAACGTGTGACCAGCAGGAAGCAGCAGTCGCCAGCCTTATGAATCCGTGCTTCGGCGGTTGGCAACTTCATCGCACGGGCCAGAGCGAGACAGAAGCCCTCATTGATCACGCTGTCCTCGACTGCGTGTATCGGCGGTTTCAGGATATGCGTGCTGGGGTATCCTCCCAGAGGCAAGCCTATGCGCTGTCCGTCGAAAACCACCGGCAGTTTGTCCTGAGCACCAGCGAGCGACAGGCGCAGGCCGTCCTGGCCAGCCAACATCGGGCGGCGGGGCAACTCGTCCAGGATGGCGGACAGTCTTTGATCGTCCAGCCACAGCACTTCGCCCTCGCTGCCGATCTGAGGGACTGCATCCTTTGGCAAGAATGTGATGGCCCCGGCGCACTCGCCGCCAATGGCATTCAGCAAGGCGAAATCGTTCTGCCTCGACACTTGAAACTGCTGAGCGATCAGTCGCCGCAAATGGCCTTCCGGTAACAACCCGGCAAAGAAAGGTCGAGTACGAATGTCATCGAAGGAGGCAGCCTGAAGCGGCAAGGAGCACGACAGTGCGACTGCGTTTGGGGTGGCCAGCCAGCTGGCGTGATAACAAAAGCTCAGGCGACCATCTAGCAGTGACAAGGTGCCGACTTTGTCGGCGAACAGCCAGACTTCGAGTTCATGCGCCATGGCGAGTGGTCTCTGCTGTAGTTGGCGATTCGGGAAGTCCGGCCAGTTGCACCCGTCCACCCAGGGCATCGATTACACGGAGCACCTGTTCCAGCCGCACCGTGGGCTTGCCTGCCTCCAGATCGACCACAAAGCGCACGCCAACCCCGGCGGCCAAGGCCAGATCGGATTGCGTCAGGCCTAGCTGCTTGCGTGCTGCTCTCAGGGCTGCGCCGAGTGCTTGTGTGGAGTCGATATGAATCATGGCCTGCTCGATTATTTTCCTGATCGGGAAATTATTCGGCTGGTACCGCGCCAATGCAAGCTAATCTTCCTGATCGGGAAAATTATGAGTGTTTAGGCTGATGCACTGGTGAATTATTCCTGATCGGGAACGAGAGGTGGTGGATTACCAGTACAGGGGGGAGGAGGGGCAGGATGGCGTGGCTGGGACAGGCTTTCAGGCCGCCCTGCCGCTGGCCGTTGCTGCTGTTGGAGACTGGTTCATTATTAGTCGATGGCTCCGTCCTTATAAGGGTGGGCGGCTGCCGGCACTGCTGCGTTGGGCACCCTCAATGACCACTGCCGAAGTGCCCCTTCGGCATCTCATTGGTGATCACCCGCGCGTTGGTGATAGGTGCACCCAGTGAGCGCGAGATTGCCTCGCTGACTTCACGGATCATCGTTTCCTTTTGCTCCCCGCTGCGGCCTTCGAGGATATGGATCTGGACAATCGGCATGTAATGATTCCTCGGTAAAAAAGCCCCAGCCAGAGGCTGGGGCGAAAGGGGGCTCAGACGAAGCGGGTAGTGATGCTGCCGGTCATGATGAAGGTATACCGGTCGGGAGGTGCTCGCTGTGCTCGGCGAGGGCCAGCACCTGTTCGCGGGGCAGGGTACGGTTCATGCAGTCACCTTCAGGTTCTGACGGGCCTTGGCCATATCGAGGGCCAGGTCTTCGATCATGTCTTCCTGGCCACCGACGGTACCGCGGCGGCCAAGCTCTACGAGGATGTCACGGGCCGGCACGCCGTACTTCTTCTCGGCGCGCTGGGCGAACAGCAGGAACGAGCTGTACACGCCGGCGTAGCCCAGGGTCAGGGCATCGCGGTCGACGCGGATCGGCTGGTCCATCAGCGGCACCACCAGGTCCTCGGCGACGTCCATGATCTTGTACAGGTCGATGCCGGTTTCGGCGCCCATGCGCGCCAGCACGGCGCAGAGCACTTCCAGCGGGGTGTTGCCGGCACCGGCGCCGAGGCCTGTCACCGAGCCGTCGATGCGCACGGCACCGGCCTCGATGGCGGCCAGCGAGTTGGCGATGGCCATGCCCATGTTGTGGTGGCCGTGGAAGCCGACCTGGGTGGCCGGGTTCAGCTCGGCGCGCAGCATGCCGATCTTCTGGCTGACCTCGTCGGGCAGCATGTAGCCGGCCGAGTCGGTGCAGTAGATGCAGTTGGCGCCGTAGCTTTCCATCAGGCGGGCCTGCTCGAGGATCTTCTCGGGGCTGGTCATGTGCGCCATCATCAGGAAGCCGACGGTGTCGACGCCCATCTTGGCGGCCATGCCGATGTGCTGCTCGGAGACGTCGGCCTCGGTGCAGTGGGTGGCGACGCGCATGAAGTCGCCGGCCTTGACCGGCTCCAGCTGCTCCACGGGCTCGCGGCTGAGCATTGCCTGGTAGAGATCCTCGCCGAGCTGGTTGATCAGCTCTTGATTCATGCGAATTTTTCCCGAGAGATGTCGGCCTCAGCGAGGAAGTCCTCGACCAGACGGGCGAAACGACCGGCATGTTCGATCTGGGTCCAGTGGCCGCACTGGCCGAAGACGTGCAGCTGGCTGCGCGGCAGCCACTGGGCGAGGGTCAGCGAGGCCTCGAGCGGGATGATCTGGTCCTCGCGGCCGTGGATGACCAGGGCCTCGTGGGGCAGGGCACGGATGTCGGCCTCCTTGCTGGCCAGGTCGTCGACGCCGTGCTGGCGCGGCGCCGGGAACATGGCGGAGAACGACTCCTGGAAGCCCGGACGGATGCTGGCCTGGTAGCGCAGCTCGGCCAGTTCGTCGTTGACCAGATTGCGGTCGTAGGCGAACACGTCGAGCAGCTGGCGCATGTTGGCCAGCGACGGGGTGTAGCCCCACGCCGCTTCCAGGCCGGCAGTGATCGGGAAGCTCACGCCGACGCTGCCCATCAGCACCAGCCGGCGCACGCGCTCGGGGTGAAGGATGGCCAGCGCCAGGCCGCCGCCGAACGAGTTGCCGACGATGTCGGCCTGGGCGATGCCGAGGGCGTCGAGCACTCCGATGGCATGTTCGACCCAGCGCTGCTGGCTGTACTGCGGCTACCTGGGGGCCAGCATCGCTACCGGCGTGGGCCGGTCCTCGGTGCACCGGGCGGACTTCCTCGACGCGCTGGTTACCCAACTGCCTGAAGGTATCGCCCAATTCAGCAAGCGCGCCACCCAGGTCGAGCAGCAGGGCGACGAGGTGCGCGTGCTGTTCACTGAAGGCACGGATTACCGCTGTGACCTGCTGATCGGCGCCGACGGCATCAAGTCCGCGCTGCGCAGCCATGTCCTGGAGGGGCTGGGCGTGGCTCCGCAGGCGCCACGCTTCACCGGTACCCGCGCCTGCGCGAAGCCTATCGGGCCCACGGCATCGACGAGCACCTGGTGGACGTGCCGCAGATGTACTTGGGGCTCGACGGCCATATCCTCACCATCCCGGTAAAGCATGGCCGCATCATCAACGTGGTGGCCTTCATCTCCGACCGCAGTCAGCCGGAGCCCACCTGGCCCGCGGATGCCCCTTGGGTGCGCGAGACGAGCCAGCGCGAGATGCTCGACGCCTTCACCGGCTGGGGTGACGCGGCGCGCGTCCTGCTGGAGTGCATCCCGGCGCCAACCCTCTGGGCACTGCACGACCTGGCGGAGCTGCCGGGCTACGTGCACGGCCGGGTCGCCCTGATCGGCGATGCCGCCCACGCCATACTGCCGCACCAGGGCGCCGGTGCCGGCCAAGGGCTTGAGGACGCCTACTTCCTCGCCCGCCTGCTGGGCGATGCGCGGGCCGATGCCGGCAACCTCGCCGAGCTGCTCGAAGCCTACGACGCCCTGGCCAAGTGGCGCTCGCGCTCGACGACAGCTGACAAGCCTATGGGGCCTGCCAAGCCGCGTAGCGCCAAGCTCTCGGATGCTGAAGAAACGATGGTGGTCGAGTTCAGGCGCCGTACCCTGCTTCCACTGGACGACCTGCTGGGGCATGTGCGCGAAATCCTCCCCCAGTTGACACGTAGTGCCTTGCATCGCTGCTTTGTGCGCCACGGCATCAGCAGGCTGCCCAGTAGTGACCTGGACGGAGCAAAGCGTGGAAAATTTGCGCCAACCGAAATTGGCTACCTGCACATCGACAGCTGTGAACTCCGCCTGGAACAGGGAAAACAGCACATGTTCCTGGCGATTGATCGCGTCACCAAGTACACCCATGTGGCGTTCTTCGATGCTGCGACAAAAAAGAACGGAGCGGCGTTTCTCGAGGAGGTGGTGGCGGTCTACCCCTACACGATTCACACCGTCCTCACGGACAACGGCGTGGCATTTACTGAACAGCCACGGTATCGAAACGGCCAAACTAATCGCTTTGGTGGGCATATTTTCGACCGTGTCTGCCGGGAGCATGGCATCAAGCACAAGCTCACCAAGCCCTATCACCCGTGGGCCAACGGACAGGTCGAGCGGATGAACCGTACCGTGAAAGAAGCCACTATCAAGTCATTCCACTACCCGGACTTCGATGCGCTGAAAGCCCATGTGCGGGCCTTCGTTACGGCATACAACTTTGCCAAGCACCTGAAAGCCCTGAGGTGGCGTACCCCGTTCAAAACGATCTGCGATGCCTGGACTCGAACGCCGGATCGCTTCAAGCTTGAACCGCACCACCTCATTCCGGGACCACACACCTAGGTTTCACATGGGAACAGCTCCAGAAATGCCAAAGTTGATGTATTCGGCGTTAGTGCTGGCTATGAGTAAGGCTCGCTATGATAGCCTTCCTACCGACCTCCAGCAGATCATCGACGCCAACAGCGGACGCACGCTTTCGGGGTATGCAGGACGCCTATGGGATACTTATGGAACGGATGCGGGGCATCGACTTGCATATGAGAAAAATAACGATGTCATGGTCCTGGATACCCAAGAGCAGAATCGGTGGATGGAGCTCGCTCGCAGTCTAGACGGAGACTGGGTAAGTGAGGCCGGGAAGCAGGGATACGCCAATGGCATAGGGTTACTCAAAGAGGCTCGCCAGATGGTCGAAAAGTACAACTCCGTCACACCGGCCAGACCCCAGTGATGAAGTACAACCGCCAACTGATGCAGGCGAGCATTTGGGACCGCCTGAACATCGCCGGCATCGTCGGCGTGCAGGTGAGTCGGCCTCGACGAGGCGCCCAAGGGCTACGGCGAATTCGATGCGTCGATCCACCAGCAACTGGTTGAACACCACCAGCAGGTTCAACTCCAGGTCACGCAGTTCCATGGAACCTCGCTTGGGTCATCGCCGACGCTCCGCCGGGCTGGCAGGGACATTCACAATGTCAATAGTTTGTATGGTGTTTGGTGCATTTATCAATAGTGCTGGCTTCGCCATGATCGTTCATACCCAAACAACAAAACCATCACGGGTACCAGCATGAACAACAAACCTGCCTTGCCCATCGGCATCACCGGCGTCGGCATTTCCTGCGTCGGCCTGGCACTGAATCTGTGCCGCCATTCCCATCTCCAGGTACAGCTGTTCGAGTCCGCGCCGGCATTCGGCGAGGTGGGTGCCTGCGTGTCCTTCGGCCCCAACGCGGTGCGCGCCATCGCCGGCCTGGGTCTAGGCGAGGCCTATCTGCAGGTCGCCGACCGTACGCCGGAGCCCTGGCAGGACGTGTGACGCCGGCGTACCGAAGAAATTCGTCATCGACCCGCACCGTATCTTCAGCACCGCCTGAGCAAGTGCTTCGATCCATTTCTTGTAACCAGTTCGCTGAGCGACCTCACGATTGAGAGCCGCGCTCCGAAACAGCCAACCAGTTTTTAAATAACAACGATAAATACAAGAGGTGCCGAAATGAAAAAAGGCGTGATGCGTCCCGGTCACATCCAGCTGCGCGTCCTGGACATGGCCCAGGCCCTGGAGCACTACGTGGAGCTGCTCGGCCTGATCGAGGTCGACCGCGACGAGCGCGGCCGCGTCTACCTCAAGGGCTGGAGCGAGGTCGACAAGTTCTCCGTGGTGCTGCGCGAGGCCGACGAGGCCGGCATGGACTTCATGGCCTTCAAGGTTATCAATGACGCCACCCTCGGCCAACTGACCGAGGGGCTGGTGGCCTTCGGCTGCGCCGTGGAGAGCGTCCCGGCCGGCGAACTCAAGGGCTGCGGCCGGCGCATCCGCTTCAGCGCACCAACCGGCCACCGCTTCGAGCTGTTCGCCGAGAAGGAGCAGACCGGCAAGTGGGGCATCGCCGAGATCAACCCGGAAGCCTGGCCGCGCGGCCTCAAGGGTATGCGGGCGACCCGCTTCGACCACGCCCTGCTGTACGGCGGCAACCTGCCGGAAACCCTGCGCCTGTTCACCGAGGTGCTCGGCTTCGATCTGGCCGAGCAGGTGGTCGACCCGCACGGCAACCGCGTCGCCCAGTTCCTCAGCGTCGGCATGAAGGCCCACGACGTGGCGTTCATCCAGCACGCCGAGCAGGGCAAGCTGCACCACGCCTCGTTCTTCCTCGAGACCTGGGACGACGTGCTGCGCGCCGCCGACCTGATCAGCATGACCAACACCTCGATCGACATCGGCCCGACCCGCCACGGCCTGACCCACGGCAAGACCATCTACTTCTTCGACCCCTCCGGCAACCGCAACGAAGTGTTCTGCGGTGGCGACTACCACTACCCGGACCATCCGCCGGTGACCTGGACCGCCGCCGAGCTGGGCAAGGCGATCTTCTATCACGACCGCGAGCTCAACGAACGCTTCCTGACTGTTTTGACCTGATTGCCCCTGCCTAACGAGACTGCGTACATGAAAGAGATCAAGCATTTCATCAACGGCGAATATGTCGGTTCCGCCAGCGGCAAGCTGTTCGACAACGTCAACCCGGCCAACGGCCAGGTGATCGCCAAGATCCACGAGGCCGGCGAGGCCGAGGTCGACGCCGCGGTCAAGGCCGCGCGCGCCGCGCTGAAGGGCCCGTGGGGCAAGATGACCGTCGCCGAGCGCACTGAGATCCTGCACCGCGTCGCCGCCGGCATCAACGCGCGCTTCGACAAGTTCCTCGAGGCCGAGTGCCTGGACACCGGCAAGCCGAAGTCGCTGGCCAGCCACATCGACATCCCGCGCGGCGCGGCCAACTTCTCGGTGTTCGCCGACCTGGTCAAGAACGTGCCCACCGAGGCCTTCGAGATGGCCACCCCGGACGGCACCGGCGCGCTCAACTACGGCGTGCGCCGTCCCAAGGGCGTGATCGGCGTGATCAGCCCGTGGAACCTGCCGCTGCTGCTGATGACCTGGAAGGTCGGCCCGGCGCTGGCCTGCGGCAACACCGTGGTGGTAAAGCCCTCGGAAGAGACCCCGACCACCACCGCCCTGCTCGGCGAAGTGATGAACGCCGCCGGCGTGCCGGCCGGCGTGTACAACGTGGTGCACGGCTTCGGCGGCAACTCGGCCGGTGCCTTCCTCACCGCCCACCCGGACGTCGACGCCATCACCTTCACCGGCGAGACCGGCACCGGCGAGACCATCATGCGCGCCGCCGCCAAGGGCGTGCGCCAGGTGTCGCTGGAGCTGGGCGGCAAGAATGCCGGCATCGTGTTCGCCGACTGCGACATGGACAAGGCCATCGAGGGCACCCTGCGCTCGGCCTTCGCCAACTGCGGCCAGGTCTGCCTGGGCACCGAGCGCGTCTACGTCGAGCGACCGATCTTCGACGAGTTCGTCGCCCGCCTGAAGGCCGGCGCCGAGGCGCTGAAGATCGGCGAGCCGAACGACCCGACCGCCAACTTCGGCTCCCTGGTCAGCCACAAGCACCGCGAGAAGGTGCTCAGCTACTACCAGAAGGCCAAGGACGAGGGCGCGACCATCGTCACCGGCGGCGGCGTGCCGGAGATGCCGGCGCACCTGGCCGGCGGCGCCTGGGTACAGCCGACCATCTGGACCGGCCTGCCGGACGACTCTGCGGTGGTCACTGAGGAAATCTTCGGCCCGTGCTGCCACATCCGTCCGTTCGACACTGAAGAGGAAGCCATCGAGCTGGCCAACAGCCTGCCCTACGGCCTGGCCTCGGCGATCTGGACCGAGAACAGCTCGCGCGCCCACCGCGTCGCCGGGCAGATCGAGGCCGGCATCGTCTGGGTCAACAGCTGGTTCCTGCGCGACCTGCGCACTGCCTTCGGCGGCGCCAAGCAGTCGGGCATCGGTCGCGAAGGCGGGGTGCACTCGCTGGAGTTCTACACCGAGCTGAAGAACATCTGCGTGAAGCTGTAAGCCCAGCCATGAACCACGGCCCGCTGGCCTGCCCGCAGTCCACTGCAGGCATGTCGCCAGCGGACCCCGCCATCCATCAGGAACCCTTTGCATGAATATCGAACTGATTAACCAGCTCGGCGACGAGCTCTACCAGGCCATGCTGAGCCGCGAAACCGTGGCGCCGCTGACCAGCCGCTACGATCTCTCGATCGACGACGCCTACCAGATTTCCCTGCGCATGCTAGAGCGACGCCTGGCCGCCGGCGAGCGGATCATCGGCAAGAAGATCGGCCTGACCAGCAAGGCCGTGCAGACCATGCTCGGCGTCAACCAGCCGGACTTCGGCTACCTGACCGACGCCATGGTGTTCAGCAGCGGCGCGGTGATGCCGATCAGCGAGCGGCTGATCCAGCCCAAGGCCGAGGGCGAGATCGCCTTCATCCTCAAGAAGGACTTGATGGGCCCCGGCATCACCAACGCCGACGTGCTGGCCGCCACCGAGTGCGTGATCCCCTGCTTCGAGGTGGTCGATTCGCGCATCCAGGACTGGAAGATCAAGATCCAGGACACCGTGGCCGACAACGCCTCCTGCGGCCTGTTCATCCTCGGCGACCAGGCCGTCTCCCCGCGCCAGGTCGACCTGGTCACCTGCGGCATGGTGGTGGAGAAGAACGGCCAGCAGATCAGCACCGGCGCCGGCGCCGCGGCGCTGGGCTCGCCGGTCAACTGCGTGGCCTGGCTGGCCAACACCCTCGGCCACTTCGGCATCGGCCTGAAGGCCGGCGAAGTGATCCTCTCCGGCTCGCTGGTGCCGCTGGAGCCGGTCAAGGCCGGCGACTGCATGCGCGTCGACATCGGCGGTATCGGCAGCGCCAGCGTGCGCTTCGTTTGACCGGGAGCCTGAACATGAGCAAGAAACTCAAAGTCGCCATCATCGGCTCCGGCAACATCGGCACCGACCTGATGATCAAGATCCTGCGTAACGGCAAGAACCTGGAAATGGGCGCCATGGTCGGCATCGACCCGGCCTCCGACGGCTTGGCTCGCGCCGCCCGGATGGGCGTGGCCACCACTCACGAGGGCGTGGAAGGCCTGACCCGCATGGAGGTGTTCAAGGACATCGACTTCGTCTTCGACGCCACCAGTGCCGGCGCGCACGTCAAGAACGACGCCTTCCTGCGCAGTCTCAAGCCGAACATCCGCCTGATCGACCTGACCCCGGCGGCCATCGGCCCGTACTGCGTGCCGGTGGTCAACCTGGAAGACAACCTCGCCGCGACCAACGTCAACATGGTCACCTGCGGCGGCCAGGCCACCATCCCGATGGTCACCGCGGTCTCCCGCGTGGCCAAGGTGCACTACGCCGAGATCGTCGCCTCGATCGCGTCGAAATCCGCCGGCCCGGGCACCCGCGCCAACATCGACGAGTTCACCGAGACCACTTCGAAAGCCATCGAGGTGATCGGCGGCGCCGCCAAGGGCAAGGCGATCATCGTCATGAACCCGGCCGAGCCGCCGCTGATCATGCGCGACACCGTGTTCGTGCTCTCCGAGGCGGTCGAACAGGCGAAAGTGGAAGCTTCCGTCGAGGAAATGGCCCAGGCCGTGCAGGCCTACGTGCCGGGCTACCGCCTCAAGCAGAAGGTGCAGTTCGACGTGATCCCGGCAGACCAGCCGCTGACCATTCCCGGCCACGGTACCTTCTCCGGGCTGAAGACCTCGGTGTTCCTCGAAGTCGAAGGCGCCGCCCACTACCTGCCGGCCTACGCCGGCAACCTCGACATCATGACCTCCGCCGCGCTGGCTACCGCCGAGCGCATGGCGCTGTCGATTCTGAACAACGCCATGATCAACGGCTGAGGAGCACTGCCATGACCTTCGACCCGAGCAAGAAGCTGTACATCTCCGACGTGACCCTGCGCGACGGCAGCCACGCGGTGCGCCACCAGTACTCGATCCAGAACGTGCAGGACATCGCCCGTGCCCTGGACGAGGCGAAAGTGGACTCCATCGAAGTCACCCACGGCGACGGCCTGCAGGGTTCCTCGTTCAACTATGGCTTCGGCGCCCACACCGACCTGGAGTGGATCGAGGCCGCGGCCGACGTGATCCAGCACGCGCGGATCACCGTGCTGCTGCTGCCCGGCATCGGCACGGTCCATGATCTGAAGGCCGCCTACGACGCCGGTGCACGTTCGGTGCGCATCGCCACCCACTGCACCGAAGCGGACGTCTCCAAGCAGCACATCGAGTACGCCCGTTCGCTGGGCATGGACACCGTCGGCTTCCTGATGATGAGCCACATGATCCCCGCCGAGCAGCTGGCCGCGCAGGGCAAGCTGATGGAAAGCTACGGCGCCCAGTGCATCTACATGGCCGACTCCGGCGGCGCGATGAACATGCAGGACATCCGTGACCGCATGCGCGCCTTCAAGGCGGTACTGAACTCGCAGACCCAGACCGGCATGCACGCCCACCACAACCTCAGCCTCGGCGTGGCCAACTCCATCGCCGCGGTGGAAGAGGGTTGCGACCGCATCGACGCCTCCCTGGCCGGCATGGGCGCCGGCGCCGGCAACGCGCCGCTGGAAGTGTTCATCGCCGCCGCCGAGCGCATGGGCTGGAACCACGGCACCGACCTCTACCGCCTGATGGACGCCGCCGACGACCTGGTGCGCCCGCTGCAGGATCGCCCGGTGCGCGTCGACCGTGAAACCCTCGGCCTCGGCTACGCCGGCGTCTACTCGAGCTTCCTGCGCCACGCCGAAGTGGCCGCGGCGAAGTACGGTCTGAAGACCCTCGACATCCTCGTCGAGCTGGGCAAGCGCCGCATGGTCGGCGGCCAGGAAGACATGATCATTGATGTGGCGCTGGACCTGCTGGCCGCCCGTAAGGAGCACAACTGATGAACCGCACCCTGACCCGCGAGCAGGTGCTGGCCCTGGCCGAGCACGTCGAAAACGCCGAACTGCATGTCCACGACATCAGCAAGGTGACCAACGATTTCCCGCAGATGACCTTCGCCGACGCCTACGACATCCAGTGGGAAATCCGTCGCCGCAAGGAGGCCCGCGGCAACAAGACCGTCGGCCTGAAGATGGGTCTGACCTCCTGGGCGAAGATGGCGCAGATGGGCGTGGAGACGCCGATCTACGGCTTCCTCTCCGACTACTTCAGCGTGCCGGATGGCGGCACCATCGACTGCTCCAAGCTGATCCACCCGAAGATCGAGGCGGAAATCTCCGTGGTCACCAAGGCGCCGCTGCGTGGCCCGGGCTGCCACATCGGCGACGTGATCGCCGCGGTCGACTACGTGATCCCGACCGTGGAAGTGATCGACTCGCGCTACGAGAACTTCAAGTTCGACCTGATCAGCGTGGTGGCCGACAACGCCTCCTCGACCCGCTACATCACCGGCGGCCAGATGGCCAACCTCGAGGACGTCGACCTGCGCACCCTCGGCGTGGTGATGGAGAAGAACGGCGAGGTGGTGGAAGTCGGCGCCGGCGCCGCGGTGCTCGGCCACCCGCTGTCCAGCGTGGCCATGCTGGCCAACCTGCTGGCCGAGCGCGGTGAGCACATCCCCGCCGGCACCTTCATCATGACCGGCGGTATCACCGCCGCGGTGTCGGTGGAGCCGGGCGACAACGTCACCGTGCGCTATCAGGGTCTGGGCAGCGTTTCCGCCCGCTTCGTCTGAGTCACCCTTTTTGCCCCGGCCATCGGCCGGGGCCTTCTTTGCGAGGAGGTTTGCCATGCCGATTGCCCATGTCCACATCATGGAAGGCCGCAGCGACGAGCAAAAGGAAGCGATGATCCGCGAGGTCAGCGAAGCGCTGGCGCGCACCCTCGACTCGCCGCTCGACCGCGTGCGCGTACTGATCACCGAGGTGCCGAAAAGCCACTGGGGCATCGGTGGCGAGCCGGTGAGCAAGGTGCGCCGATAACTGTGACGGTTATCTGAAGGGGGCGGTTGCTGCACTCTCTGATCGATAGGAGCAGGGGACGTAGTAGGGCTTTTATAGAGTGACGTTCATTCTGCCGTCGACTTGGTAACTTGAGTAAAGCGCGAGTTGCTGACTTGGGGCGATTCAGTGAGCAGGAGCCGGTAGATATGGTCTGTTTAGCGTTTGATGTCGCACGCTCCGGCTACTACGCTCACCGTGCCCGGCGGCATCACGTCGATGCGCGCCGTGTGGCCCTGCGCAGCCGGATCAACCAGCTGTTCAACGAGAGCCGTGGCGCTGCGGGCTGGATGATTGGAGTTAGTCACTCTGTAAGCGTTAGGGCATCACGCCTCGTGGTGACGCGCCGTTTCAAATTTACAGATTAAGCGACGCGAGAGTTTCAATTTTAGCTTCCAACTCGGACAGGATAGGGGTGATCTAGGGCAGATTGTTTCAAATTCAGTCATTCGCAAGCGAGTCTTTAGCGTGATGTCTTTGCTGGGATCTCGCAGACCTGCTCAAATTTTCAGCATGCCTCTGCCTCATCGACGGTCGCAGTCGAATAAATCAGCACTTCCTTAGCTGCCAGCCCCCAATGAATGTAGGAGATCAGGGCTGAATAGTTTCAAATTCAAGCATTCGCAAGCTTTGGAACTAAAAACTCTGCTATGACGCTTTCTGCGATTTCAACCTTTTACTTCCGTGTATAACAAAAAAAATACTTCCGAGGACTGGGAGCTTGGCAATCAATGCGGGAGCCTGGGTGCAATCATTGATTTGCCCCCCCGTAATTTCAAACTCGATGGGCAGTCCATGAGCATCAACTGCCAGGTGAATCTTGCTGGTATTGCCAGCTCGACTTTTTCCTATGGCCTCATCGTTGCCACTGGCAGCGCCTGCACTGTGTTGGTGAGCCTTGGCATAGCTGCCATCAATGAACACTCATTCCATGTCGGGCTGCGCCACAAGCGCCTTGAAAACCTTGAGCCATTTTCCAGTTGCGGACCACGCATTGAAGCGTTTATAGACCTTATTCCAGTTCCCGAACGCTTCGGGTAGATCTCTCCAGGGGCATCCCGTGCGCATGCGGTACAGCATGCCCTCCACCGTCATTCGTCGATCACGCTTGTTGTAGATGGCCTTGCTCAGCAGAATTTCCCGCAGCTTCGACCAATGCTTATCACTGAGCAATAATCGGGGCATTGTAAGCTCGTATCGATGATGGGCTAGAGCTTCAGCGATACGAGTTTTCTCTTACATATCAACTGGTTAGCGCAAAACGGCAACAGCCCCTAGGCAAAAGAACTCCCACAGGCCCTTGCAGGTCCATGTGTGGCAGTGGGAGCTCTTGAGGGGGGGGGCAGCGTTTAAGACGTGCGCGGTGTGTCGTTACTCGACGACGGCAGCGCGACTTTAGGCGGCCTGCTCACGGTGCAACTCGCCTAGCAACCAGGACACCGCCACGCCGATCACCAGCGCCCAGAACGGCGCGCTGATACCGAACAGGCTGAACTTGCTCATGGCCACCGCCAGGGCGACAAATGCACCGATCTGGCAACCGGTGTCTTTGTGGAAGGCCTGCTGCAACGCGCTGAGCAAGACGCCGATCATCGCCAGGCCGGCGACCACCAGGATCAACTCACGCGGCAAGGCGAGGATGAACGGCACGGCGATACCGGCGAATACGCCAAACAGGGCGAACAGCACGCCATTGACCAGGGTCGCCCCGTAACGTTGACGCGGATCGTCGCCGGCCTGCTCGGAACTGCAGATCGCCGTCATCGGCCCGGCGATATTGGCGTTGTGCCCGCCCAACAGCCCGGCCAGCATGCCGCCCACGCCGCTCACCACGGTCATCGCATTGACCGGAGGCTTGTAGCCCTCGACCATCAGCACACCGGTGGCCTGGGCATTCTCGGCACCGATTACCAGCGCCGCCAGCGGCACCGATATGGCAAAGAAGGTCTCCAGGGTGAACATGGGCGTGGTGAAAGCCGGCATGACGAAGGCGATATCCACATCCGCCGGTTTCAGCAGGCCCAGAGCCAAGGCCGCGGCGAAGCCCACCACCCCGGCAGCCAGCACCGGCGGCACCGCCTTGAAGAAGCGCATGACCAGGAAGAAGGTCAGCGCCGCCAGACCGGCCATCAGCGGAGCGCTGCCGACCGCTTCTACCGCACCGACGCCGAAGCGAATCATCGCCCCGGCGATCATCGCCATGACGATGGGCATCGGCAGCCAGCGCATCAACTTGCCGATCACCCCGCTCAAGCCGAGCAACAAGACCAGCGCGCCGCTCATGATGAAAGCGCCGACCGCCTGGCGAAAATCCAGACCGGCAAGTGCCGCGATCATGATCGCCGCGCCAGGAATAGAATAAGCGCCGCAGATCGGCTGACGGTAGCGCAGCGCCATGCCGATGCTGATCAGTCCGCCGAGCACGTAGATGGCGAATAGCCAGGCAACCGTCTGGGCATTGCTCAATTGGCCGGCTTCGGCGGCGCTGATGACGATCAGCGCCGGCCCGGAACAGCCGAACAGCGCGGCTACTACCCCGGCGCTGACCGACTTGAGGTTGATTGCCTCTCGGATTGAGTAGCCCGATGAGGCGTCGGAAGGTGGTGCAATATCAGTGTTCGCTTTTTTGCTAAGCATGACCCGTTCTCCGCGATTGTTGTTGTAATGCGGTACAGCCGTTGTCTGCCGAGGCCTGCCGCAGGCAAGCCCCGGAGGGAAGGTTACTCGCCGCGAAATACCGCCGGCCGCTTGCTGTGGAACGCCTCGACGCCTTCCTTGAAGTCATGCGAGCTGCGCAGGCGGCTGTAGCAATGGCCTTCCATCTCGATGGCCACGCTCAGCGGCGCGTCTTCGTTGTCGTTGATCAAGCGCTTGGCCGTGCGCTGGGCCAGCGGCGAGAAGCGCCGCAGTTCATCGACCAGCGCGTCTACCGTGCTTTCCAGCTCGGCGTCCGCCACGCACTCGGTGGCGATGCCCCACTCGTAGGCCTGTTCGCCGCTGATGCGCTTGGCGCGCATGACCATGTGCTTGGTGCGGGCCACGCCGATGATCTTCTGCAGGCGCGCCGAACCACCGGAGCCGGGGATCTGCCCGAGATTCTGCTCGGGCAATGCGTAGCGAGTGGTCTCCGAGGCGATGCGGAAATCGCAGGCCAGCGACAGCTCGAAACCGACGCCGAAGGTGTAGCCACGGTTGGCGGCAATCACCGGCTTCTCGCAGCGCACCGGCGCGGCGACGTTCCAGGCCAGCTTGGAGACGTGCTCCGGCGAGGCCTCGAGGAAGCCCTTGATGTCGCCGCCGCTGGAGAAGTGCTCGCCCACCGCGCGCAGCACGATGACGCGCACCTGCGGATGAGCGTCAAGCGCTTCGAAGACTTGGCGCAGCTGGTCGCGCTGGCCCATGGAGATGACGTTCAGCGGCGGGCGGTTGAGGATGATGTCGGCGCGTTCACGGGCCGCATCGACCTCGACCTGGAAGCCGTCGAATAGGGTTTCGAGAAATTGCTGGATCGCTTGCAGTTGCATGATGGATGTCCTCGGGATAGTGAGCAGTCAGCCTTTTTGGGCCTGTTCCTGGTGCTGGGCCAGCAAGACGCGGCGCAGCACCTTGCCAACGGGGGATTTGGGAATTTCGTCGATGAACTGGTAACGCCGCGGCCGCTTGAACTTGGCCAGGCCGGAGGTGATGCAGTAGGCATCCAGTTCGCTTTCGCTGACCTCGGCACGCAGCTTGATGAAGGCGGCGATGATCTTGCCCCACTGCTCGTCCGGCAAACCGACCACCACCACTTCCTCGACGGCGGGGTGCAGTGAGAGCACGTTCTCGATCTCCACTGGGCTGATGTTCTCGCCGCCGGTGATGATCAGGTCGTCCACCCGCCCGGTGACAAACAGGTCGCCGTCCTCATCGAAATAGCCGGTGTCACCGGTGAAATACCAGCCTTCGCGCAACGCCTTGGCCGTGGCTTCGGGGCGGTTCAGGTAGCCTTCGAACGCCTCGTCGCTGGCCAGGTCGGCGACGATCTGACCTTCTTCCATGGGCTTGACTTGCACCTGTGCCGATTCGGCGTCGATCGGCACCACCCGCACCCGTTGGTTTAGCGCGCTACGCCCCGAGGAGCCAGGTTTGCGGCTGGCCTGCTGATCGATGGTGAAGGTATAGATCTCCGAGCTGCCGTAGTGGTTGACGAACAACTGCGGCTGGAACGCCTGTTCGACGCGGCGCATCAGCCCGTCGCTCATGGGCGCGCCGGCGAAGCCGATTTTCTCCACGCTGGCGACCCGTTCGCGGGCGAAGGCCGGGTGCTCGATAAGCATGTGATAGAGGGTCGGCACCAAGTACAGGTTGCTGGCCTGTTCCCGCTCGATAGCCTCCAGGGTGGCCTCGACGTCGAACTTCGGCACGCAGACGAAATGCCCGTCGATCAGCGCCATGGCCAGCAGCGAACGCACGCCCATGGTGTGGTACAGCGGCATCACGCCGAGGGTGCACTCGCCGTGGCGATAGAGGTTCTGCGCCACATGGGCGACCGCCGCGGCGCGTTCCGCGCGGTGCCGGCGCGGCACGCCCTTGGGCTTGCTGGTGGTGCCGGAGGTATAGAGCAGCAGGGAGAAATCCTCGGGCGTGGCGCGCAGGATGGTCGCCGTCGGCGCCTTTGCGCACAGCTCGGCGAAGCTCAGGTCGCCGTCCGCGGCGCGCTGACCCGCGGCGATCCGCGGCAGATTGAGCGCGGCCGTGCAGGCAGCGACCGCGGCCACGGTGGCGTCGTCGTAGGCCACTGCGCGGATCTGCGCATCCTCGATGCAGTAGGCCAACTCCTCGGCAGTCGAGCGCCAGTTCAGCGGGGTCATGACGATGCCGGCGAACTGGCAGGCCCAATGCAGGGTCGCCATCTGCCAGCGGTTCTGCATGGCCACCAGCAGGCGATCACCCCTGCCCAGCCCGAGTGACTCGAGGCCGTGGGCAGCACACTGGATATCGGCGAACCACTGTTCGTAGGTTTTTTTCACTGTGCCGTCGCTGACCGCAGTGGCCAGCGGGCGGCGTTCCGTGGCAGCGAGGAAGCTGCGTCCGAGATCGAACATTATTGTTGTACCTCTTCGTTCGTTTGGCGTTGGGCAGCCACTTCCAGCACTGCCTGGACAATGCCGGTGTAACCGGTACAGCGGCACAGGTGCCCAGAAAGCATGTCGCGCACTTCGGCCTCGCTCGGGTCGGGCTGCCGCTCGAGGAAATCCACGCAGGACATGAGGATGCCCGCAGTGCAGAAACCGCACTGCAGGGCGTGATGACGGCGGAACGCCTGTTGCAGGTCGCTCAGCGTGTCGTCGTCGGCCAGCGATTCGACTGTCTCGATGCGCCGCTCGTGGGCCTGCACGGCGAGCATCAGGCAGGAACGCACGGCGACGCCGTCCACCAGCACCGTGCAGGCGCCGCAGACGCCGTGTTCGCAGCCGACATGGACGCCGGTGGCGCCGAGGTCGTGGCGCAGGAAATCGCACAACTGGGTACGCGGCTCGGCCAGGCCTTCGCGCGAGCGGCCATTGAGCTCGAGACGGACGGGAAAACGTTGTTCGGCGGTTGCACGCATGTTCAGACTCCTTCGATGAGCCGGTGACCCAGCTCGCGAATCAGTTGCCGGCGGTAGGCCGCGCTGGCGTGTACATCGTCCTGGGCGTCGAGCGACCAGGCGGTTTCGTTGAGCGCGTCGGCCAGCGCCGCGCCGCGCGGCAGGCTGCGCATCACCGGGCGGTCGGCGACCCCGCCGACGCCCAGGCGCACCTCGTCGGTGCCGACACAGGCGGCCAGCGAGACGATGGCGAAGTCGCCGTGGCGCATGGCGATTTCCCGGAAGCGGTAGCTGATGCCCTCGCGTTTGAGCGGGAAGCGCACCTCGACGAGCAGTTCGTCGGCGCGTTTGTCGGTGGTGAGGATGCCCTGGAAGAACTCGGCGGCCTTGACCACGCGCTTGCCCTTCTTCGATTCCAGGACGATCTCGCCGCCCAAGGTCACCAGGCACAGCGGCAGCTCGGCGCTGGGGTCGGCGTGGGCCACCGAACCGCACACGGTGCCGCGGTTGCGGGTCTGGAAGTGGCCGATCCAGGGCATCGCCAGGGCCAGCAGCGGCACCTCGTCGACCAGCGTCGGCCGCGCCAGCAGTTGCGCCTGGCGCACCGCCGCGCCAACCGCCAGGCAATCCTGGCGCAGCTCGATATAGTCCAGGTCGGCGACCTGGTTGATGTCGATCAGCAGCTTGGGCTGGGCCAGGCGCATGTTCAGCACCGCCATCAGCGACTGCCCGCCGGCAATGATGCGCGCATCCGCGCCATACTCGGCGAGCAGATCGAGCACCTGGCGGCGGCTCTCGGCGCGGACGTAATCGAAGGCAGCCGGTTTCATTGCGCACCTCCCTTGCCGAACAGCCTGGCGAACAGCGCACGCAGACGGCTCCACCAGCCAGCGGCGCTCGCCTGGCCACTGACCCGCTGCGACAGGCGGGTGAAAATCTGCCCGATGATCACTTTCGAGGCCCCTTGCATCATGCGGCTGCCGACCGCGGCGACCTTGCCGCTGACGACGACCTGGTATTGGTATTCCAGGCGCGTGTGACCGTTCTCCAAGGCGACGAAACGCACCCTGGCGTGGCCCTCGGCCGAGCCCATGGAACTGGTGCCGGAGCCGGACAGGCGTAACGAATGCGGTGGGTCCAATTCGCTCAGGGCGACCTTGGCCTCGAAGCGCGCGCGGATCATGCCGACGCCAACGGTGACGTCCGCGCGGTAGCGATTCTCGCCCTGCAGTTCGAGGGAATGGCAGCCGGGGATGATCGCCGCCAGGGTGGCCGGGTCGAGCAGGGTGTCGAACACCTGCTGTGGTGGCGCCGGGATCACCACCGCATCGTTGGCGCGCAGGGCCGAACCACCGGCCGGCTCTGCGGCGAAAGCGTCGTCCTGCTGCATGCCGGCCGGCCGCGGCGGCTCGTCGATGCCGATCATGCTGCGCACCTTCGAGGGGGTCAGCGGCAGGCGGATGTCGGCGCGGCCGAGGGCATCGGCGACGGCGTTGGCGATGCATACCGGCGTGCTCATGTTGTTGCCCTCGCCGACGCCCTTGGCCCCCAGGGGGGTGAACGGCGACGGTGTTTCCAGATGCAGGATCACCGGCTCGAGCACTTCCGGTGCAGTGGGCACCAGGTAGTCGGCGAAGGTTCCAGAGAGGAAGCTGCCGTCCTCGCCATAGGCGAACTCTTCCATCAGCGCCGCGCCAAGCCCCTGGGTAAAGCCGCCGCGGATCTGCCCGTCGACCAGCGCGGGATTGAGCAGGCGGCCGGCATCGTGGCAGGTCACGTAGCGGTCGATGTGAATCGCGCCGGTGACGCGGTCGATCTCCAGGCCACAGATGTCGAAGACGAAGCCGTAGCACAGCGAGCTGTTGATGAGATCGCCGTCGTCTGGCGCCATGAGCTGCGGCGGGCTCCAGAATGCGGTCTCGCGCAGGCCGCCCGGTTCGCCTTGCGGGAGCAGGCCAGGCGTCCAGTGGGTGGCGCCGGCGATGCGGTGAAAAGGTGCGGAAGGACCGCCGTTGGCGACGAAGATCTTGCCGCCTCCGAAGCGGATGTCCTCCGGTTTGGCTTGCAGTTGCGCGGCGGCGATCGCGGCGAGGCGATCGCGCACCTTCAGCGCGGCCTGGTAGACCACCCCGGCCACCGCGCCGGCGAAGCGGCTGGAATAGTTGCCCGAGGCGATCGACCAGGCATCCTTCTGGGTGTCCAGTTCGACGTTGACCACGATCGATTCCAGCGCCACGCCGAGCACATCGGCGACTATCTGCGCCACCGCGGTCTGGTGCCCCTGGCCCTGGGGCGTCGAGGAGACGTGCACGCTGACGTCGCCGAGCGGGCCGACGTTGATGGTCGCCGTGCTCACCGCACCGTTCTTCGGCCCGGCCTTGCGCCGTTCCTCGGGCGTCATCGCGGTGGTGATGTAGCCCATGTTGGAGATCGACGGTTCGATCACCGCGGCATAGCCGATGCCGTACAGCCGGCCTTCGCCGCGCGCCTGGTCGCGGCGGCGCAACAACTCGTCGAGACCGCCGTCCTTGACCGCCAAATCGATGCCGGCCTGGTAATTGCCGGAATCCAGCAGAGCGCCGGCCGCGGCACGGTAGGGGAAGGCGTCGGCCGGTACCAGGTTGCGGCGGATCACCTCCAGCGGATCGAGATCCAGCTGCACGGCGATATGCTGCAACAGACGCTCCAGGGCGAAGTACACCTGCGGGCCGCCGAAGCCTCGGTTGAGGCCGGTGGGGGTCTTGTTGGTCAGCACCACGCGGTTGCGCACCAGCAGATTACGAATCGCATAGGCCCCCGTGAGGTTGCCGTGCATGCGGTAGAAGGTGGCCGGCTCCGGTGCGCGCAGGTAGGCGCCGCAGTCGTCGATCTGGTCATAACGCAGGGCGGTGATGCGACCGTCGGCCTGCACCGCCGCCTCGATTTCGGTGACCCGATTGGTCGCGGAGGACGCGCCTTGCAGATGCTCGAGGCGGTCTTCGACCCATTTC
Source organism: Ectopseudomonas oleovorans (assembly GCF_003052605.1). Classification (GTDB taxonomy): domain Bacteria; phylum Pseudomonadota; class Gammaproteobacteria; order Pseudomonadales; family Pseudomonadaceae; genus Aquipseudomonas; species Aquipseudomonas oleovorans_A. Next base: position 38,159 of record NZ_QASO01000063.1, read on the forward strand.
ACAGGGGCTCCGACCTTGCGTGCCGCCAGTCCCATCATCACCACGTAGGGGAACACGCCCTGTTTGATCCCGAAGCTGCCGCCGGAGTCTTTCGGCGTGCGCAGACGCAGGCGGTTGCTCGGCACGTTGAGCGCGCGGGCCATCACCGTGTGCAGCGCATAGGGGCCCTGGAAGTTGGCCAGCACGTCGTAGATGCCGGTGGCGCGTTCATACTGGGCAAGCACCACGTAGCATTCGATGGGGGTGCAGGAGCTGCGCGGAAAACTCACCTTCAGCGCTACCCGGTGCGGCGCCTGCGCGAAGGCTTGTTCCGGTTCGCCGTAGCGGAAATGCCGCTCGTTGACCACGTTGCTGCCGACTGCCTCATGCAGCACCGGCGCCTGTTCGGTGGTGGCGGCCTCCGGGTCGATGATCGGCGGCAGCGGCTCATAGTCGACACGTACGCCTTCCAGGGCGTCTTCGGCCAGGTAACGGCTCTCGGCGATCACGACCGCCACCGGCTCGCCGACGTAGCGCACCTTGTCCACGGCGATGCACCAATGCTCCATCGGCTGGCGCACGCCGACCGGGAATGGCAGGGCCCAACGCTTGACGTCCTCACCGATGAGTACGCCGTGTACGCCTTTCATCAGCAGCGCTTTGGAGAAGTCCACGGCAGTGATGCGCGCATGGGGATGGGGTGAACGGACAATGGCAGCGTGCAGGGTACCGGGCGGGGTGGCAGCATCGTCGGCATAGCAGCCCAGGCCACGCAGCAATGCAGCATCCTCGACACGGGTCTGACGAGCGCCGATATAGCCGCTGTGCTGGGTAACGGGGTCAGGCTGATATAGGTTCATCACTACTTCTCGCGTTTATTGTTGTGCGCGATTGACTCGTAGAGAAGAGTATGGATCCCAGCCAGCCGGCCGCCTTGCCCGGGCCTATGAATATCTGCCCGTACGTCAGTTGGCTTGCCTTTTAGTCTGATGCGGTGAAGACGGCGGCGTTTTTCCGGACGCGCTTTGGTCTGGGCAATGCCGCTTGGGCTGACTCGGTAAGTTGTCGAGCGTTCATCTGGATCACCTTGCTGTCCACCAGGATGGCGGACAGGTTCACAAGGGGCAGTTCTGCTTGCTACAGGCGCTGGACAGCTGCACGTAGGCGAGGACTTTCACTGCGCCTGTGCCGTTGCAAGAGGTCATCTTCGCGGTGACCACCGCGCACTGCGGGCTGGCGGGGACGTCGATGGCAATCACCTAGGCGATATTCAGCGGCAAGCCGCAGCGATACGGGGGTGTTTGCGGTGTTCTCCTCGTGGGCCCGCTGACGGCCTGGCCGTCAGCGTTCGCCCCTGGGTGTCAGACGATGGTCAAGGTGACGTCGATGTTGCCGCGTGTGGCGTTGGAGTAGGGGCAGACGATGTGCGCGCGATCCACCAGGGTCTGCGCCGCTTCGCGATCCAGGCCCGGCAGGCTGATGCGCAGCTCCACTTCGATGCCGAAGCCGGTGGGGATCGGACCGATGCCCACGGTGCCTTCGATAAAGGTGTCGGCCGGGATGCTCAGCTTGTCGCGGGCGGCGACGAACTTCAGGGCGCCGAGGAAGCAGGCCGAATAGCCGGCGGCGAACAGTTGTTCCGGGTTGGTGCCCTTGCCGCCGGCGCCGCCGAGTTCCTTCGGCGTGGTCAGGACTATGTCCAGTACACCGTCGGAGGAGACGGCGCGGCCTTCACGGCCGCCGAAGGCTTCAGCGGTAGCACGGTAGAGAACGTTTTCGATGGTCATGGCGGTATTCCTCTTCAGATGCGATGGGGTGCGTAGGGATGCGTCGCTCAGCCTTCGGGGTACAGGCCCTTGCCGTTCTGGCTGGCTTGACCATTGTCGGCCAGAACCGGGGCAGACAGGATCAGCGTGGCGGTCAGTGCGATCAGGGTTTTCATCGGTTTCTCCAGGGCTTTGGTGGGTAGCGGGTGGAGACGACTGCGGAGTCTCCGTGGAAAGTTTAGCGCCAATTGTTAGTGCGCAAGTTATTTCCATGGAGCGAACTGTGCCTCGAATATATTTTGTGCGCAATATAATTTTATGAGTTTTTCGCTATAACCCTGGAAGTTCAGAGCATAAGCAGGCGTAACGGGGCATAGAGGCGCTGGAAGCGAACGGGTGGCGTGCTGACTAGTGGCCGCCCAACCGCTTCCAGGCGCGATCGGGCGGTCTGAGCGCTTGGCTTACAGCGTTTGCTGCAGGTGGCTGCGCAGCTCCACCAGCTCTTCTTTGAGCGAGGCGAGCTGCTCCAGGCTCAGGCCGGAGGCCTTGAGGATGCAGGCCGGCAGTGCCTTGGCCTGCTCGTGCAGGGCGCGACCCTTGTCGGTCAGGTACAGCTGTACCACGCGTTCGTCCTGGCTGCTGCGCTGGCGCTGCAGCAGGCCTTCGCTCTCCAGGCGCTTGAGCAGAGGCGTCAACGAGCCCGGATCGGTCAGCATGCGTGCGCTGATCTCACTGACGGTGATGCCCTCGTTTTCCCACAGCACCAGCATGGCCAGATATTGCGGATAGGTGAGACCAAGCGCCTGCAGCAGCGGCTTGTAGGTCTTGGTCATCATCAGCGAGGTGGAATAGAGGGCGAAGCACAGCTGGTTGTCCAGCATCAGCTCGGCGCAGGGTTCCACTTGGGAGGTCATGGCATTGGCCTGTGCAAAGGTGGTTGGCGTTGTCGGCAATTGAGCGCAGGGCAACCCGCACTCTATTGTGATTTCAGCCGCAGGATACGCGGGTGATCACGCGCTGATCATCGACATTGAGGTTAAGGCGTTGACCATTGTATTCCAAGGTCACCACGCTGTCGGGTGTGAGTATACGAGCTGTGCTGGCTCCGGCTTGCTGACGTGCCTGCTCGAGCAGTTCGGGCGTCGCGGTCTTGCCTTTGAGGTGCTCGACGGCGGACGAGGTGCAGCTGTCCGGAGTCGGGCCACTGGGTGCGGCAGCGGAGGTCGGTTTCTCGGCGGTGCTGCTGCAGCCGGCTGCGAGCAGGGTGGCGCCCAGGATGAGGCAGAGACGAGTTTTGAAATTCAATGCATGAGCTCCTTGGGTTACTGCGCGCCTTCCAGGCGCGCCAGACGTTCTTCGAGGGCGGCGATGCGCGTTTCCAGTTCGACCAGTCGATCTTCGTTAGGTGCCGCAGCCTCCTCACGAGCAGCAGGGCGGCTGGTCAGCAAGCTTTCCATATCTGCAGATTCGCCCAGCAGATGCATGTAGCGATCCTCGCGCTGACCACTCTGGCGTGGTAGCAAAAGCGCCAGACCGCGACCGATCAGACGCTCCAACTGATGCTGGACCTCGGCGACATCGTCGAAATCGTGCATGCGATTGCTGCGCGTGAGCAGCTCATTGAGCGTCTGCGGGCCACGCAACAGCAGCAGACCGAGCAATACCGTCTGCGGCTTGACCAACTCCAACTGCTTGTCGCAACGCTGTTCCCAGCGGTCGGCACGGCTGCCCATCACCAGGTGCACCAGCTTGCGACCTTCGAGGCTGCGCAGATAGCGCCCGACTTCACCGGTTTCCAGGTTCATCAGCGGTTCGCGGCTGGTCTTCTGGTTACAGGCCAGTTGCACGGCATTGAGCGTCAGCGGGTAGGTTTCCGGTGTGGTCAGCTGCTTTTCGATCAGGCAGCCGAGGATGCGCACCTCGACGGCGTGCAGCGGGGTTTCACCAACCAGCGGGGATGGGGTGTGCGACATGGATCGATCCTGGCAGGAAGAACGCGCCTAGGTTAACGGCATCCGCGCTCAGCTGACAGGCTTCAATGTGTGTTCGAGCATGTCCAGGCTGGCGCCGAGCACCTGCTGGCGCGATTCCTGGCTGGCCATCATGCGCGCCAGCAGTAGGCTGCCCAGGCATTGCGCGAGAATCGTCCAGGCCAGTTGCGGGTCGCCGATGATCTCGGCCCAGGTGTTCTGTAGTTGCAGGATCTGTTGCTCGGTGCGCAAGCGTACGCCTTCATCGGCACGGGCGATCTCCGCGCCCAGGGCCGGCAGTACGCAGCCTTTGTCCGGTTGCTCGACATGCGCCAGGCTGAGATAGGCCGTCAGGCAGCGTTTCAGTTTGTCGCGTCCGGCAACACCCGCTTCGCCGCCGAGTCGGCTCAGGCTATTGCGCAGCTCGCGCTCGATCAGTTCGGCGAACAGGTCGTTCTTGCTCGGGAAGTGGCTGTAGAACGCCGCGCCGGTCAGGCCGATGGTTTTCATCAGTGCATCCACCCCGGTCACGGCAAAACCTTGCTGCTTGGCAATCGCGCCGCTGCTGGCGAGCAGGCGCTCGCGGGTTTCGGCCTTGTGTTCGGCGGAATAACGCATGGATGGCTCCGTTCTATGCTGGGTTGACCTGCCCGAGATAGTATCATAACGTTCGTTAAGCTAACGATCGTTAGTTAACAGGGGAAGCCATGAACGAGAACAAGAAAGTCGCTTTGATCATCGGCGCGGGTGATGCCACCGGCGGCGCCATTGCCCGGCGTTTTGCCCGCGAGGGATATGTCGCCTGCGTGACCCGGCGCAACCTCGAAAAACTGCAACCGCTGTTGGCAGAAATCCGCAGTGAGGGTGGCGAAGCACATGGTTTTGCCTCCGATGCGCGACGTGAGGAGCAGGTGGCTGAACTGGTTGAGCGCATCGAGCGAGATATCGGTTCGATCGAGGTGATGGTCTTCAATATCGGTGCTAACGTGCCCTGCAGCATTCTGGAAGAAACGCCACGCAAGTACTTCAAAATCTGGGAAATGGCTTGTTTCTCCGGTTTTCTTACCAGCCAGGCAGTGGCCAAGCGCATGGTCACGCGCGGGCGTGGCAGCATCTTGTTTACCGGTGCCACCGCAGGCTTGCGGGGGGCTGCCGGTTTTGCCGCCTTTGCCGGAGCCAAGCATGGTATCCGCGCGCTGGCGCAGAGCATGGCGCGAGAGCTCGGGCCGTTGAATATCCATGTCGCCCATATCGTGGTCGACGGAGCCATCGATACGGCCTTCATCCGTGATAACTGGCCGGAGACATATGCGCTGAAAGACCAGGATGGCATTCTCGATCCCGAACATATCGCCGACAGTTACTGGTTTCTGCACAGCCAGCCGCGTGATGCCTGGACCTTCGAGCTGGATCTGCGTCCGTGGATGGAGCGCTGGTAATCTGCGCTGAACCCATAATCACAATAACGAGCGAGTGAAGCTGATGAGCAAGACGGTGGAGTTCTTCTTCGATCTGGGCAGCCCGGCGTCCTACCTGGCCCATACCCAGTTGCCTGATCTGTGCCGCGAAACCGGAGCAACGCTGGTCTATCGGCCGATGCTGCTCGGCGGCGTGTTCCAGGCCACCGGCAACGCCTCGCCAGCGATGATTCCGGCCAAGGGGCGCTACATGATTCGCGACCTGGCGCGTTTTGCCGAGCGCTATGGCGTGCCGATGCGCTTCAACCCGCATTTCCCGATCAATACCCTGACGCTGATGCGCTTGCTGGTGGCGCTACAGTTGTATCAGGCGGAGCGCTTCGACGATGCTTTGCAGGCGCTATTCCGGGCGATCTGGGTCGACGGGGTGAACATGGGTGATCCGGCCAGGGTGGCAGGCGTGCTGGTTGCCGCTGGTTTCGATGCAGCCGCCCTGCAGGCGCAAGCCGCTGAACCGGCAGTGAAGGACACGCTCAAGGCGACTACCGAGGAGGCGGTCAAACGCGGCGTATTTGGCGCGCCGACCTGTTTTGTTGGCGGTGAGATGTTCTTCGGTCAGGATCGCCTGGATTTCGTTCGCGAAGCGCTTCGCGGCTAGGTGCTTTTCGTCCAGGGCCTGATGCCTGGCACAATGGACGGCTCATTTTCCGGCTATTCGAGTAACCGATGAACCCCGAAGCGCTGAAGCTCCTGGTGACCCGCCGCATGCCTTACGGCAAGTACAAGGATCGACTGATCGCCGATCTGCCGGGCCACTACCTCAACTGGTTCGCCCGCACGGGTTTTCCCAAGGGCGAGCTGGGTCAGTTGCTCGCGCTGATGCAGGAGATCGATCACAACGGCCTCAAACCGTTGCTCGATCCGTTGCGCGACCGTTCGTAGCCCAATGAGATGGACTCCTCCCTCCTACGGCGTCATTGCGCCAGACTGAAGGTTGTAAAACAAACAATCCCGGAGGGGGAGCCCGCATGAAACTTAAACGCATAGGCGTGGATTTGGTAAAGCAGGTTTTTCAAGTTCATGGTGTCGACAGCCATGAGCAGGTCAAATGCCGCAAGCAACT
>NZ_QASO01000064.1 GCF_003052605.1 Ectopseudomonas oleovorans
TCGATCAGAACTTCTTCTCTCCAGCGGGAGGCGCATTCTACAGCGTTCAAAACCGCTGTCAACCACCTCTTTCAAACCGCTTTCGATCCATTCGACCGAACCACCAACAGGACTAAACCACCACCCTGTCGACCGACGCGCATTCTACACGCCAGATCCAGCTTTGCAAGCTCTTCATTCAACTTAACTTATTGATTAACAAGCAGTTTTTGAAGCGCTTCATCGCTGAAGTGGCGCGCATTCTACATCCAGCAGAATGCGCGTCAAGCTTATATTTCAATTTTCTTTGGATTCTCTCGAAAAAGGACGCCCGCTCTCTGCAATGCGCCCGCGACAGCGGAGAGACGCATCAGCAGCAACGCGCCACCGATCAACGCGTAAGCGAGCCACTCCCCCAGATCAGCCCGCACCACCCAGAGCATGTGCAACAAAGCCAGCAGCAAGATGGCGTAAACCAGGCGGTGCAGCGTCTTCCACTTACGGCCCAGCTTTCTGATGCTGAAGCGATTGGAAGTAACGGCCAGGACAAGCAAGCCTATATAGGCCAATGCCCCCACGATTATGTAGGGGCGCTCGGAAAGATCGCGCAGCACCAGGTCCAGGCGCACCCCGGCGATAAACAGCACATAGCCGGACAGGTGCAGCGTCACGTAGGCAAAGCACCACAGTCCCAGCTGTCGTCGCACGGCAATCCACCCACCCCAACGCGTCAACTGCTGCAGTGGCGTCATGGCCAGGGTGATCAACAGAAGAACCAGTGCTCCGAGCCCCAGGTTGTCCACTAAAACCTTGCCAGGGTCAGGCCCCAGGAGATTGAAGACGGCGCAGTACAACCAATACAGCGGCGGCATCGATGCCGCCAGGAATACGCCGACGCGCCAAAGCCTGTAGCGCATCAGTAGTACCTCGACAGATCCATACCCGCATAAAGGTCAGCGACCTCCCCATAACCATTGAACATCCGTGTATCGATCACATTCGGACTGAACAAGCCACTGGGCAGTCTCCGCTCGGTGGTCTGTGACCAGCGCGGGTGATCCACCTGCGGATTGACGTTGGCATAGAAGCCGTATTCGTTCGGTGCAATGCGTTCCCAGGTCGTCTTGGGTGCCTCATCGACCAGACTGATCCGCACGATGGACTTGATGCTCTTGAAACCATACTTCCATGGCACCACCAGACGCAGCGGCGCACCATTCTGGTTCGGCAATACACGCCCATACATCCCCACCGCCATAAAGGCCAACGGATGCATGGCCTCATCCAGACGCAGCCCCTCGACATAGGGCCAATCGATCAGCGAGAACCCCGAACGCTGGCCCGGCATGCGCTCACGATCGACCAGCGTCTCGAAACGTACATAGCGCGCCGACGAAGTGGGTTCGACCTGCTTGAGCAGATCAGCCAACGGAAAGCCCAGCCAGGGAATGACCATGGACCAGGCCTCGACACAACGCAGCCGGTAGATGCGTTCCTCGAATGCATGCGGTTTGACCAGATCCTCGATGGAGTAGCGCCCTGGCTTGCTTACTTCGCCATCGACCATCACCGTCCAAGGCTCACCCTGCAGCTTGCCGGCATTGGCTGCCGGATCTCCCTTGCCTATGCCAAACTCATAGAAGTTGTTGTAATGCGTGGCGTCCCTGAAAGGCGTGATGCTTTCACCTTCAGCGGTTATCGCCTGCCAGCGCGCTGCTGCCAGCTTCTCTTGAAACCAGCCCGGAGGCTTCGACGGCTCGACATCCGCGTAGACACCTGCAGCGTAAGCACTGGCCAGCCCCGGCATGGCAGCCATGGCCGCCAATGCCAGCGAGCCCTGCATTAGCTTGCGGCGGGAGAGATAAACCGACTCGGGGGTGACCTCGGACTCCAGAGCCCGAAAGGAAGGGGGAACTCGGATGAGCATGGCGACTCCGCGACTACAGTTCTAGAAGCGAACTGTAGACCACGGAACGCGGAAGAAATTACAGCATCACGCCGATTTACGACGGCGTAATTGCAACAGGTACTGAATAGGCCCAGAAAACGCGTAGGCAAGGAAGATCAGAAGCAGGATACGGGGCGGATCGCTGAATACCACCGCAAACCCCAGCACAACGGCAAGAATGGCCACGAACGGCACGCGCCCCTTCAGATCCAGATCCTTGAAGCTGTAGTACTTGATATTGCTGACCATCAGGCAACCTGCAGCCGCCACCAGCAACGCCACGGCGAAGGACATGTTCGAGCCCTTGATGCCGAAGTCACTGAACGCCCAAACGGTCCCGGCAACCACACCGGCCGCAGCCGGACTGGCCAGACCGATGAAATAGCGCTTATCGACACTACCGATCTGCGTATTGAACCGGGCCAGACGCAACGCCGCCCCGGCAACATAGATGAAGGCGACCATCCAGCCTACTTTACCCATGCTGCCCAGCGCCCATTCGAACGCGAGCAGTGCCGGCGCCACACCGAAGGCGACCATGTCGGAAAGCGAGTCATACTCGGCACCGAATGCGCTTTGTGTATTGGTCAGGCGCGCCACACGCCCATCCAGGCTATCGAGCACCATGGCCACGAACACAGCGGCAGCAGCTACGTAGAAGTTGCCGTTCATCGCGTTGATGATGGAATAGAAACCGGCAAACAGGTTGGCCGTGGTGAACAGATTGGGCAGCAGGTAGATGCCGCGATGGCGCACCTTGCGCCCTTCGGCATCCTGCCCTTCCTCTATGTGCTCGTCGATCGGCAGCAGGCTTTCCAGATTGTCGCCAGCCGGCTTTTGATCCTCGGGACCTTCACTCATTAACAACACCTTGCAACGGGTTTGACGAATTTCGACCCGGGCGCCTGAACTCGGTTCGCCACCCAGTGAGCTGGCTTTATACCAGAAGCCTCGCCCCAGAATGAAAAAACGCGGCATAAAGCCGCGTTCTTTCGCGCATCGCAGACCTTAGTTCTTGGTCTTGTCGACGATCTTGTTGGCAGCGATCCACGGCATCATCGCACGCAGCTTCTCACCGACCACTTCGATACCGTGAGCGGCATTGTTGCGACGGTAGGCAGTCATGGACGGGTAGTTAGCAGCACCCTCGGTGATGAACATCTTGGCGTATTCGCCGTTTTGGATGCGCTTCAGAGCGTTACGCATGGCGGCACGGGATTCGGCGTTGATCACTTCCGGACCGGTGACGTACTCACCGTACTCGGCGTTGTTGGAGATCGAGTAGTTCATGTTGGCGATACCGCCTTCGAACATCAGATCGACGATCAGCTTCAGCTCGTGCAGGCACTCGAAGTAGGCCATCTCCGGCGCATAGCCAGCTTCGACCAGGGTTTCGAAACCGGCTTTGACCAGCTCGACAGTACCGCCGCAGAGAACGGCCTGCTCACCGAACAGGTCGGTTTCGGTCTCGTCCTTGAAGGTGGTTTCGATGATGCCGGTACGGCCGCCACCCACGCCCGAGGCGTAGGACAGGGCAACGTTCTTGGCATTGCCGGAGGCGTCCTGGTAAACGGCGATCAGGTCAGGGATACCGCCGCCTTTGACGAACTCGGTGCGTACGGTGTGGCCCGGGGCCTTCGGCGCGATCATGATCACGTCGAGGTCGGCGCGCGGAACAACCTGATTGTAGTGAATGGAGAAACCGTGGGAGAAGGCCAGGGTGGCGCCCTTCTTGATGTTCGGCTCGATCTCGTTCTTGTACAGCTGGCCCTGGAATTCGTCCGGGGTCAGGATCATGACCAGGTCGGCAGCGGCAACGGCGCTAGCCACGTCGGTGACTTTCAGGCCATGAGCCTCGGCCTTGGCAACGGTAGCGGAGCCTTTGCGCAGGCCGATGGTGACGTCAACGCCGGAATCTTTCAGGTTGCAGGCCTGGGCGTGGCCCTGGGAGCCGTAACCGATGATGGCGACTTTCTTGCCCTGGATGATGGAGAGGTCGCAATCTTTGTCGTAATAAACTTTCATGTTCTTGGCTCTTTTGAGTCGAAAGGAATGGGGTGCGAGGCACCGCGACGAGGACACCTTATGTGATCCGCACCATTGCGTAAAATGATATATTTGCAACACGACATGCCGATATATGAAACACAAATGGACAGCCATTCCCTCAGGCTTTTTCTCTCCCTGGCAGACAACCTGCACTTCGGTCGCACCAGCCGCGAGCAGCACGTCAGCCCGTCCGCGCTCAGCCGCAGCATCAAGCAGCTCGAGGACGAACTCGGCGCCGCGCTGTTCGTGCGCGACAACCGCTCGGTGCGCCTGACTCGCGAGGGCCAACAGTTTCGCGAGTACGCGAGCGAGGTCATCAATGGCTGGCAGGCCATTCGCCAGACCTTCATGCAGGACCAGTTGAATCTGCACGGCGAGCTGTCGCTGTATTGCTCGGTTACCGCAAGCTACAGCTTCCTCTATGACATCCTCAGCAGCTTTCGCCAGGACTACCCACGCATCGAAATGAAACTGCATACCGGCGATCCTGCCAAGGCCGTCGAACGGGTGCAGCAGGGACTGGAGGACCTGGCCATCGGCGCCCTCCCCGACAGCCTGCCGAGCGGAGTGGAGTTTCAGTCGATCACTCGCTCGGAATTGCGCTTTATCGGCCCGCAGACACCACAACTGCTGAACGACGATCAACTGCAGCACCCGACCGCCGAGAGCTGGAAAGACGTGCCGATGATTCTGTCCGAAGAAGGCCTGGCCCGCACGCGCACCGATCGCTGGCTGAAAAGCCATAACATCAAACCGCGCATCTATGCCCAGGTCAGCGGCAACGAAGCGATCGTCAGCATGGTCAGTCTGGGCTTCGGTATCGGGGTGGTGCCGCAGATCGTGCTGGACAACAGCCCGCTGACTGCCCGCATCCGTATCTACGATATCCAGCCACCGCTCACCGCGTACGACATTGGCCTGTTCGCACTGGAAAAGCGCCTCAAGGATCCGCTGATCGCGGCCTTCTGGAATCGTCAGCGCTGAATTTCAGGCAATAAAAAGCCCCGCACCAGGCGGGGCTCTTTTTACCATGACGATCAGATACTCAGTACCTTGTCGCCGCGAGCGATACCGGTGACACCACTGCGCACCGTTTCCAGGATCGATGCAGTACCGACAGCCTGAATGAAGCTGTCCAGTTTGTCGCTGGTACCGGTCAGCTGCACGGTGTAGACGCTGCTGGTCACATCCACGATCTGGCCGCGGAAGATGTCGGTAGTACGCTTGACCTCGGCACGCTGGGCGCCGGTGGCCTTGATCTTCACCAACATCAGCTCGCGCTCGATGTGGGCGCTTTCCGACAGATTGACCAGCTTGACCACCTCGACCAGCTTGTTGAGGTTCTTGGTGATCTGCTCGATCACCTCATCCTGACCAACGGTGGTGAGGGTCAGACGCGACAGCGTCGGATCCTCGGTTGGCGCAACGGTGAGGCTTTCGATGTTGTAGTTACGCTGGGAGAACAGACCAACCACGCGGGACAGTGCGCCCGGCTCGTTTTCCAGCAGCAGGGAAATGATATGTCGCATCTTAGGTCCGCTCCGTCTTGCTCAGCCACATGTCACGCATCGCACCGTCTCTGATCTGCATCGGATAGACGTGCTCGCTGGAATCCACCGCGATGTCGAGGAACACCAGGCGATTCTTCAGGGCGAAGGCTTCCTCCAGCTTGGGCTTGAGGTCCTTCAGCGAGGTGATGCGCATGCCGACATGGCCATAGGCCTCGGCCAGTTTGACGAAGTCCGGCAGCGACTCCATGTAGGAGTGCGAATAACGGCTGTTGTACTGCATGTCCTGCCATTGGCGGACCATGCCGAGGGTGCCGTTGTTCAGGTTGACGATCTTCACCGGCAGGTCGTACTGCAGGCAGGTCGACAGCTCCTGGATGTTCATCTGGATACTGCCCTCGCCGGTGACGCACGCCACGTCGGCATCCGGGAAGTTCAGCTTGATGCCCATCGCAGCCGGGAAACCGAAGCCCATGGTGCCCAGGCCGCCGGAGTTGATCCAGCGGTTGGGCTTGTTGAAGCGGTAATACTGCGCAGCGAACATCTGGTGCTGACCAACATCGGAGGTGATGAAGGCATCACCCTTGGTCACGTCACACAGGGTTTCGATCACGGTCTGCGGCTTGATGATCGAACCGTCGCCCTCGTTGTAAGGGAACAGACGACCGCTACCACGCCACTCTTCGATCTGTTTCCACCAGCTGGCAACGGTGTCCTTGTTCGGGGTTTCGCCGATTTCCTTGAGGATGGCGACCATCTCGGTCAGCACGCTGTCCACCGGGCCGACGATCGGGATGTCAGCCTTGATGGTCTTGGAAATCGAAGCCGGGTCGATGTCGATATGGATGATCTTGGCGTTCGGGCAGAACTTGGCCGCACCGTTGATCACGCGGTCATCGAAGCGCGCACCGACCGCCAGAATCACGTCAGCATGGTGCATGGTCAGGTTGGCGGTGTAGCTGCCGTGCATGCCGAGCATGCCGATGAACTGGCGGTCGGTACCCGGATAGCCACCGAGGCCCATCAGGGTGTTGGTCACCGGCAGGTTGAGCATCTGCGCCAGCTCGGTCAGCGGCGCAGAGGCACCGCCCATGATCACGCCACCGCCGGAGTACATGACCGGACGCTTGGCGGCCAGAAGCATCTCAGCCGCCTTGCGGATCTGGCCGGAGTGACCGCGTACCGCCGGGCTGTAGGAGCGCAGCTTGACCTTCTTCGGATAGACGTATTCGAACTTCTGGGTCGGATCGCCCATGTCTTTCGGAATGTCGACCACGACCGGACCGGGACGACCGGACTCGGCGAGATAGAACGCCTTCTTCAGCACCTCGGGGATTTCCGACGGGTGCTTGATGATGAAGCTGTGCTTCACGATCGGGCGGGAAATACCGACCATGTCGGTTTCCTGGAAGGCATCGGTGCCGACCATGGCGCTCGGCACCTGGCCGGAGATCACCACCATCGGAATGGAATCCATGTAGGCAGTCGCAATACCGGTGATGGCATTGGTCGCGCCAGGGCCAGAGGTCACCAGCACCACACCGGCCTTGCCGGTGGCGCGGGCATAGCCGTCAGCCATATGGGTCGCTGCCTGTTCGTGACGAACCAGGATGTGGGTCACTTCCGGTTCTTTGAACAGGGCATCGTAAATATGCAGGAGAGCACCACCAGGGTACCCATAGATATGCTTAACGCCTTCGTCACGCAGGAAGCGGACGACCATTTCAGCGCCGGATAAAAGCTCCACGTTGTTCACCTCTTGAACGCCAGTATGCCACCCGTCAACGGGTAGCCCTAAGGTAGGTCTTACTGTCAGCGGACACGCACGACGGTGATCGTGGATTCGGAACATCAGCTTGACGAGTAACGGAGCAGCCCATGGTCTTGCGGGGCCGACCCTCCCAGCGCGAGGTAACGCGTTGCGGGTGTCACGGTTCGGCGCGGGTAGCGCCTCTTTTCCCCGAGCTGGAGGACGCTTGCGGCGGACGCCACTACGGGGGAAGGATGGATTGTTCGGGTTCGGCGAAGGCAAGTCAAGAGATGGCTAACCTATTATTCAACCTGCTGCTGTGACGCATCGCAGGATGAAGATAGCCGGCTTTTGGTTATAGTAACCATCAGCACCGCCGCTCTCGATAAAGGAAACAGCATGCGCCACATGATTCTTACTGGCACCTTGATGCTCGCTTTGAGCACATCCGCCATGGCCAGCCAGGTGTACAAGTGGGTAGATGACAAGGGCGTGACCCACTTCGGCGCGCAACCTCCGCAGGGCCAACAGGCCACGACCATCAATACTGCAGCACCACCTCCCCGACCGGCACCCAGTGAGCCGGCACCCAGTTTCGATGAACAGCTCGACCCCGAGCAGGCTGCCATCGACAAGAAGGTCAAGGAAGATGTGGCGAAGCAGGAAGCCGAGCGTAAGCAGTACTGCGAGACAGCTCGCACCAACCTGGCTCAGCTTGAGAACAATCCTCGCCTGCGCATCGAGGATGGTGGCGAGGTTCGCCGCATCGACGAGAACGAGCGCCAGGAACGCATCACCGAACTGAAGAAGTCCATCGCAGAAAACTGCAAGTAATGGACTACGCGCATACCCTCAGGGCGTGCGCGTAAGCAGGCGATCAAATTCGCCCAGCAGCTCGACCAGCCGACGCGCAACGCTCGGCTGCTGCTGATAGACCATCTCTGCCATGGCCTGAATGCCCGATACCGAGGGCAGTGCTACGCCGGTTTCCAGCAGAACCTTCATACGCGGTAGAAAAATCCACTGCAGCCATTGCTCGAACGCCAGCGTATCGACACAGAACGGCTCCGGGCTGGCCAGGGCCTCGGCGCTCGGCGCCTCCTCCTGCCACCAACCCTGTGCACGTAACTCACACTCGATCAGCAGCAGGTGTTCGGCCAGTGCGCTTGCACGAGCATCCATCAGAGATTGACTCGTGCGCGTTCACGGGCCTGGGCAGCACCAGCAGGATCACCCTGGCGCTCGCGGGCGCGGGCAATCAGATCCCACAGGCTGGCCTGCAGCGCCGGACGACCACTGGCTTGAGTCAGACCACGACGGGCCAGTTGCTCGGCCTGCGCTGCATCGCCCTGGGCCATACGTACCTCGGCAAGACGGTAGAGCACCTGCGGCTCACGCGGGGCGATGCGCTGGGCGCGTTCGAGGCTGGAGGCCGCACCATTGAGATCGCCACCGCCCTGCAACTGCTGGGCAGTGGTCAGCAGAGCCAGCACCGGACCGTCCAGTTGCTCATCGGCAGCCAGGCCGCCGCCACTGGGGATACCGCTGGGCATGCTCGGTGCAGACGCACCGAAGCTACCCTGACTGGGTACGGCAGGCTGGCTGCTGACGGGCGGATCGAACGTCAGGCCGCCACTCGAAGTAATCGGCTGCACATCGGTCTGCAAAGGGGTAGAGACCGCACCCTGCGGCACCATCACCACCACCCCGGAGTCTTCCTCGATACGCTGTGGTGCCGCTGCAGGGCTCGCGCTGGACACAGCGCCAGAACCGCCCGACGACAGCGGAGCGCCGGCGTCGATCACCGGAATCGAGCCCTGCGGTACGGTACTGCAACCACTGAGAGCTGCCGTTGCCAGCATCGTGGCAAGCCACTTCTTGTTCACATCCAATCCTCTTCAGGTAACACCGGGATGCGCCACCCGGCCGTCATTCCAACCAACCCTTGACCCAGTCCATCACGGACTCAACCGGCGCCTGGATACCGCACGCGGAGCCCGGGGCAGGTTCGCTGCCGCGAATATAAGGCATCTGTACCGCATTCGGGCAGCCCGAAGCCGAACCCAGACCAGTCTGACGATCCACCCAGGCCAGGGTGACGTTGTCCGGCATCGGCATGTCCAGTGGCAGTGGGTCCGCCTTGCGCATGAAGCTGGTCCAGACCTGCAACGCCCCGGTCGCGCCAGTCAGCGGGGTCGGGCCGTTATCGTCGCGCCCCAGCCACACCACCGCCAGCAGATCCTGACTGAAGCCCGCGAACCAGCTGTCACGCGAGTCGTTACTGGTCCCGGTCTTGCCCGCCAGATTCAGCGAGCTGGGCAGTTGGTTGTAAACCGAGCGCCCAGTACCTTCACGCATGGTCCGCTGCATGGCGTTTTGCACCAGATAGATGGCGCCTGGATCGAAGCGCTGCTGGATCTGGAATGGATAACGACCGAGCGGCTCGCCATCGGCAGTCAGCACGCTGCGAATGCCGCGCAACGGCGTATTGAAGCCACCGTTGGCCAGGGTCTGGTACATGCCCGCCACTTCCATCGGCGTCAGTGCCCCAGCACCGAGCAGCATCGACGGATAAGCCGGCCACTTACGCTCGACGCCCAATCGCTCGAGCGTCTTGAGCACGTTGGGCACGCCGATCTCCAGGCCGAGCTTGGCCGTGGACAGATTGTAGGACTGCGCCAGCCCCTGATACAGGTAGATGGTGCCATGAGCCTTGCGGTCGTAATTCTGCGGCGTCCAGACCTGGCCATCCTGGCCCTTGATGGAAAACGCTTCGTCCTCCAGCCAACTGGTCAGGGTGTACTGACTCGGACGTTCCAACGCAGACAGATAAATAGCCGGTTTGATCAGCGAACCAATCGGCCGCACGGCATCCAGCGCCCGATTGAAACCGGCAAACCGCGGCTGACGGCTGCCAATCAATGCCTGGATTTCCCCGGTTTCAGGGTTGGTCACCACCATACCGGCCTGCACTTCATCCACGCCCTTGCGCCCGGCCAGGCGCTTGAGCGTCTCGGCCAGCGCCTCTTCGGCCTTGAGCTGCAGGATCGGATCGAAGCTGGTGAAGATGCGCAGGCCTTCTTCGGTCAGATCCTGCTCACGATAATCTTCACGCAGCTGACGCTTGACCAGATCGATGAAAGCCGGGAACGAGCTGTCAGCCATGCTGCCGCGCGAGCTCACGCCGAGCGGTTTCTGTTTGGCTGCTGCGGCTTCCTCGGGGGTGATCGAGCCTTGTTCGGCAAGCAGATCGAGCACCAGGTTGCGACGCGCCAGCGCACGCTCGGGATTGCGCCGCGGGTTGAAGTAGGTGGGGCCTTTGACCATGCCCACCAGCAGCGCGACCTGCTCCAGCTTCAGCTCGGAAACCGGCTGACTGAAAAAATACTGGCTGGCCAGACCGAAGCCATGTATGGCGCGCTGCCCATCCTGACCGAGGAACACCTCGTTCATGTAGGCCTCGAGAATCTCGCGCTTGTCGTAGTGCAACTCCAGCAGTACCGCCATCATCGCTTCAGTGGCTTTGCGCGCCAGGGTGCGTTCGTTGGTCAGGTAGAAATTCTTCACCAACTGCTGAGTCAGGGTACTGCCGCCCTGCACCAGGCGCCCGGACGTTGCGTTGATCCACAGTGCACGGGCGATACCCTTGGGTGACACGCCGAAGTGATCGAAGTAGTCGCGATCCTCGACCGCCACCAGCGCATCGATCAGATAGGCCGGCACCTGATCCAGCTTGATCAGGATGCGATCTTCCTGATGCGCCGGGTAAAGCCCGCCAATCAGCATCGGCTCGAGTCGGGCTACCGCCAGGTTGCCGCCATTGGCCTGGGTCAGACCGGCGACGTAATCGCCAGAGAAGCGCACGCGCACCTTCTGTGACGGTTCGGCACCTTCATAGAACTGAAAGCCGCGACTGTGCAGTTCGATGTTGTTACCGGCCACCGACACTGCGCCCGGCCCGTTGACCGTGCTCTCGCGGCGGTAGCCCAGCGCATCGAGCTCACGCAGGAAATCGTCCTTGGCCAGCTTCTGCCCGACGAAAAGTTCGAGCGGCCTGGCGTAGACCTTCGCGGGCACCGTCCAGCGCTTGCCGGAAAACTTTTCCTGCACCACGGCATCGAGATAAACGGCAAAGCCGGCAAGGATCACCAGACCAACCAGACCGAGCTTGAGGCCCCAGGCAAACCAGGGACGCATACCGGACGAGCGGGATTTTTTGTTTGAGCGGGGGGAGCGTTTTCGAGTCATGGCGGGATTATACGCACTTTACATAGGGGCCAGCAGGCCGCCTGGATGGTTTGCAGAGCAGCTCACAGCGGCCATAATGCCCAGCTCGAACAGCGTCTAGAACAAGGATCGAACGTGAGCCAAGCCCTGATTGCCGCATTGCAGAACCCGGCCCTGTATCCGCATCCTGTGGATGGGTTTCAGGTCATTGAGACCCACATTTCCTGGGTTTTGCTCACTGGCCCCTACGCCTACAAGATCAAAAAACCGGTTAATTTCGGGTTTCTCGACTTCACCGAGCTCGATGCACGCCGTCATTTCTGCGAAGAAGAGCTGCGCCTCAACCAGCGCCTGGCCCAAGATCTGTATCTTGACGTGTTGCCGATCGGCGGTAGTGAAGACGCGCCCAGTCTCGACGGCAGCACGCCCGCCATCGAATACGCGCTGAAAATGCGCCAGTTCCCGCAGGAGCAACTGCTCAGCGCCATCCAGGCACGTGGCGAACTGAACGAAGCCCATATCGACGCCCTGGCCGAGCAGATTGCCACCTTTCATCTGAACGCACCGAAGGTGCCGCAGGAACATCCGCTGGGTAGCGCAGAAGCGGTAATGGTTCCGGTGCAGCAGAATTTCGACCAGATTCGCCCGATGCTCAACGAGCAGGCAGACCTGCAGCAACTCGATGCCCTCGAGGCCTGGGCCCAGTCCAGCTACGAACGCCTGCAACCACTGTTGAGCGAACGCAAGGCTCAGGGTTTCATCCGCGAATGCCACGGTGATATTCACCTGGGCAACGCCGCCAAGATTGACGGGCGAGTGGTGCTGTTCGACTGCATCGAGTTTAACGAACCCTTCCGCTTTACCGACGTCACCGCCGATATCGCATTCCTGGCCATGGACCTCGAAGACCGTGGCCTCAAATGCCTGGCACGCCGCTTTATCAGCGGCTGGCTGGAGCGCACTGGTGATTATGCAGCCCTGCAACTGCTGAACTTCTACAAGGCCTACCGCGCCATGGTGCGCGGCAAGGTCGCGCTGTTTCGCCTGGGACAAGAAGAGAGTTCGGTACAACGGGCGGTGATCCTGCGCCAGTACCGCGCTTATGCCGCACTGGCGGAAAGCTATAGCGCCATTCCATCGCCCTTCCTGGCCATCACCCATGGCGTCTCGGCAGTCGGCAAGAGCCACGTGGCCATGCGCCTGGTCGAAGCACTGGGCACCATCCGCCTGCGCTCCGACATCGAGCGCAAGCGCCTGTTCGGCGAGCAGAGCGCCGAAGCCAAGGATCAGCTGGCCGCCGGCATCTACAGCACTGACGCCAGCCAGGCGACCTACCAGCGCCTGCATCAGCTGGCGCATCAGACACTACTGGCAGGCTTCCCCGTGGTGATCGACGCAACCTATCTCAAGGCAGCGCAACGCCAGGCCGCCAGCGAAGTCGCCGAAGAAACCGGCGTGCCCTTCCTGATTCTCGACTGCCAAGCGCCGCAAGCCGTGATCGCCAGCTGGCTGGAGCAGCGCCGCAGCGAGGGCCAGGACCCGTCCGATGCGACGCTGGAAGTGATTCAGGCCCAACAAACCAGCCGCGAGCCGCTCGACGATGAGGAGCAGAGCCACAGCAAGCGCGTTGACACCCATGACAGCGCCAGCCTCGACAGCCTGGTCGAGCGCATTCGCCAGCGCCTGCCTGGAATCTGAGCCACGGCCTACCGCTGACCAGCACCTGCCGGGCAAACCCCGGCAGGCCTTCTATACTCCCGGTGAGACCATCACCGGTATCCGCCATGAGTCAGCCACGCCAGCTTGATCATCCGCTCTACCACCTGCTGCACAACGACGATGTGAAAGGCTTCAATGCGCAGAAGCCAAAAGGCGTGGAGGTCGATCTGTCCGGTGGCGACTTTCGCGGACTCGACCTGCGCAACATGGACACCGACGCCGTCAATTTCAACGACGCGTATTTCCGCGGGGCAGACCTGCGCGGCCTGGACTTCCGCAATGCCCAGATCGAAGGGGCCAGCCTGGCCCATGCGCAGATCTCCGGCGCCTACTTTCCCGTCGAGCTGACTGCTGACGAAATTCTCATGTCCGTGAATTTCGGCACGCGCCTGCGCTATCGCAGCAAATGATGCTTCACGCACCACAGCGTGCGGCGCCTGGATATGTGACCGCTACACTTTTGCCAGGCACGTCACCGTGAATCTTTCACTCACACGCAGGGAGGCCCGATGAACGACGAACTGCAACATTTGAAGAACCTGGGCAAAACCTCGGCGCAGTGGCTGCATGCCGTAGGCATTCACAGCGCCAGCGATCTGCGCCGGCATGGTGCCGTCAGCGCCTACCGGGCAGTCAAGGCCCGTGGTTTTCGCGCCTCCAAGGTGCTGCTGTATGCCATCGAGGGGGCGTTGCTCGATGTGCACTGGAATGAATTGCCGCCGGCACTCAAGGCCGAATTGAATGGTCAGCTCGATGCTGCCCAAAATCACAACAAGAGCTAGCTCACAACACCAGCGCAAGGTGATTTACTCGCCGGGCCGCGCAGCATATTGTTTCAGGGATCTTCGTGTGCCCAGCCAGCCCAGCCAGTTCAAGGAATTACGGTTATGTATTTACTCGGGGAGCAACCGGCTTATGCCGATCAGTTGATCAATCGCCTGCAGAGCATCCCCACTCGCCTGCTGGAAGGGCTGCAACCTGCCGGGGAGCCGCTGCGACTCGAGCGTGTCGATGACCTGGCCAAGGTCTTGCCGGGCAACCAGCTGTTCATTATCGAGAATGGCCTGCTGCACGCCCTGGTCGATGAGCGCCCGCTGTTCTATCTGCAGGAAGGTGACCTGGTCGGCCTACGCCAGGGGATCGATCTGCCCACCTGCCGCTACAGCAGTGAAGAACCCATCAGCCTTGTGCCCTACTCGCGCACCGAGGTGTTCCAGCATATCTATGCCGACGAGCAACGCCAGGAACAGTTCATCCACTACCTGATCGGTCATACGGCCCTGCTGTCCGATGCGCTGGCCCGCCTGAAACAGCCGGAGATCCGCCCGGCCACCGGCTTCCAGCATTTCGCCGCTGGCGAGGAGCTGATTCACCAGGGCGATAAAGCCGACCACGTGTTCATCATCATCGAAGGCCATGCCGAAGCCCACGTCGACGGGCAAAAGGTCGGCGACGTGCAGAAAGATGAAATCTTTGGCGCCATGGCGGTATTCACTCGCGAGAAGCGCAGCGCCACGGTTGTCGCCAGCGAACCTTGCACGGTGATGGTGATTCCCAAGGAACAATTCCTCAGCCTGATGCAAAGCAACCCGCGCATCGCTCACAGTCTGATCGAAAGCATGGCCCGACGCATCGACCTGCTGAACAAGGAAGTCACTCAGTTGCGCTTACCTGGGGAATCCTGAGTCTCCATGCCACATCAGCGAACCCCGGCCCTGCGCCGGGTTTTTGCATTTATGAGCTCGGCAAAAGCGTTCTGAGAAAAATTCTCAAAAGGCGTTGACTACATAATGAGAATTGTTATTATTAACTCAACTGGTCGCGAGATCAGCCGATAAGCTAAAGAGACCATTCAGTCGGACTCTTCAGATTATCTCCTCATCAGGCTAATCACGGTTATTGACCCGGCTCTTGCCGGGTCTTTTTTTGCCTGGACAAAAGTGCGTCCTGCAGTTTCCGGCGAGCTGCGCTGGGCCGGCCCTAATCGTCGACCTGTGCCAGCCAGTCCGGCAGGTTGAAATGCAGGCTGATGCGCGTGATCAGCCCGTGCTGGATCTCGAAGAAGGCGCCGACGCGCATCTCGTAACGCTGCCCGCAGGCCTCCGGCAGGCCATCATCAGTAGCCAGATACTCGCCGATAACGCGGTACTCGCAGGCTGCATGTCGCCCTTGTGGCTCGACCAGGATCACCAGCGACTCGATCATCTCGCGATAGCAATGCAGCTGCCGCTCCAGAAAAGCCGCGAAGGCGTCGCGCCCATGCTCGGTGAAACCCTGATTGGGCTGCAGAATCAGCTCGTCGCTGACCAGTGCCAGACAGGCGCGGATATCCCGATCATTGAGGGCGTTGAAATAACCTTGCAGCAGGTCGCGAACGTCTGTGGACATAGGCCAGGCTCCGAATCGACAAAGCGCCGAGGATACCGTGCAGGCAGCCCACGAAAGGCGGCTAGGGTCGCAGTTTGGCGCAGTGATCCTGCTCCGGCTGCGCTGCCGTGAACCAGACGTAATCGGCCATGGAAGCGTCCACCGAGCCGCCGACCTCGGCCAGTATCAGCACCGCATTGCCGTTGTGTGCACCGAGATCGTCCAGGTGCAGCGGCACGCCGAGGTCCTTGCGCACGTGGAAGGCGCCAGCCAGCAGCAGGCTTGGCTGCGGTGCAGCCAACAGCGCCTCGGCCATGCGCCGGTCGCGCTGCTGCTGCACAGCAAGCATCGCCGGCAACTGGCTGTCCGGCAGCAGGCCGCAGTGCGACTCACGGATATCCGCCAGCAAACGCTCCTGCACCTCGCCTGCACCAGAGCGATCACCCCCGAGCGTCGGGCGCTGGCGATAGATCTGCATGATCTCGGCACGATCCAGATTAGCCGCAAGCAGGGGGTAGGGCTGACGCAATTGATGCATCACCAGCGGCCCGTAAAGCGACCAATCCCATCCAGGTTGCCAGGCCAGGGTATCGAACGGATCGGTAATCGCCTGCCCCGCGCGCGCGGCTGTCCGGGCCTGATCGACTTTGTTCTGCTGATCAGGATTTAGCATCTCCATCAACACGCTGCCCTGCGGGCGCAGCCTGGATAGCTCGCGCAACAGCCAAAGCTGCAGGGCGTGATGATCGGGATTGTCGTGCTGCTCACCAACCAGCACCCGCTGAGCCGATGCCAGACGCCGCAGGAGTTGCTCAGGGCTGATGTTCTGCCCAGTGGCCAGATCGACGATACGCCCCAGATCAGCATGCTCATGCCCCAGCGGTGCAAGCGGTTGCGGGGGCGGCAACATATTGCGGCCATGGCAGGCGGCCAGCAGCATCAGACAGCTCAGCAACAGAACTCGCATCGAGTGCTCCACAGGTCAACGCGCAATGATCAGGGGATGGCCGCGCTCGGGATGAGTCTGCACCAGCACTTGCAAACCGAATACGGCCTGCAGCGGTTCGGCACGCAAGACCTCGGCAGGCGAACCCAGCGCATGTGCCCTGCCCCGCTCCAGCAGCAACAGGCGATCACAGTAGCGCGCAGCCAGGTTGAGGTCATGAAGAATCACCAGTACCGCCACGCCGGATTCTGCCAGACGGCGAACCGCTTGCAGACAAGTGTGCTGATGCAAGGGATCGAGCATCGAGGTCGGTTCATCGAGCAGCAGGATCTGCCCCTCACCGCCCGGCCACAGCTGTGCCAGCACCCGTGCCAGGTGCACGCGCTGGCGCTCCCCGCCGGACAACGCCAGGTAGCTGCGCCCAGCCAGGTGAACAGCATCGGCTGCCTGCAGCGCCTGCTGGACGATCTGCGCGTCGCGCACGCGCCCGCTGTCATGGGGCAGGCGGCCCATGGCGACCACTTCCTCGACACGAAAGGCGAAATTCAGACTGGAGCTCTGCGGCAGGACGGCCAGGCGCCTGGCGCGCTCCGGTCCGGCCCAGTCATAGAGCGCACGCTGATCCAGCGTCACCTGCCCGGCGCTGGCCGGTAGCTCGCCGCTCAGCGCTGCCAGCAAAGTGCTCTTGCCCGCACCGTTGGGCCCCAGCACACCCAGCACTTCGCCGGGGTGCAACTGCAGATCGATGCCACTGAGCACCACGCCCTGGCCGCGGCGGACTTCCAGCTGTTCAACCCATAGCATCAGCTTCGCCCCCGCACCAGCAGATAAAGAAAGAACGGCGCACCAATCAGCGCCGTGACGATGCCGATCGGCAACTCCGCAGGCGCCAACGCCAGGCGCGCGACCAGGTCGGCCAGCAGCAACAGGCTCGCACCGGCAAGCGCGGATGCTGGGAGCAACAGGCGATGATCGGGGCCCACCAGCAGGCGCATCAGATGCGGCACCACAAGGCCGATGAAACCGATCAAGCCAGCGGCCGCCACCGCAGCACCGACCCCCAATGCCGTACAGAACACCAGCTCGCGCTTGAGGCGCTCCACATCGAAACCAAGGTGGCGTGCCTCCGACTCGCCCAGCAGCAGCGCGTTCAACGCCCGTGCCCGTCGCGGCAACCACAGCGCCACGGCCAGCGTGGCCAGCAACAGCGGCCAGAGTCGCGCGTAACTGGCGCCATTGAGGCTGCCCAGATTCCAGAAGGTCAGGGTGCGCAGGGTCGCATCGTCCGCCAGGTAGGTGAACAGACCGATGGCCGCCCCCGCCAGCGCGGTCAGGGCGATGCCCGCCAGCAACATGGTCGCCACATTGGTCTGCCCCTCACGTCGACCCAGACGGTAGACCAACGCCGTGACCAGCAAGCCACCGACGAAGGCACAGGCCGACAGCAGATAGGGCGCGAAGGCTTCGGGTAAGCCACCGAACGCAGCGCCGCCGACAATGGCCACCGCGGCGCCCAGCGCAGCGCCGCTGGAAACACCCACCAAACCGGGGTCAGCCAGTGGATTGCGAAACAGCCCCTGCATCGCCACGCCACAGAGCGCCAGCACCATGCCCACGGTCAGCCCAAGCAAGGTGCGCGGCATGCGTATCTGCGCCATGATCAGTTCGGCCTGCTGTAGCGATGCATCCGCCGTGAGAGGCAGGCCCAGCAGACGCAGTGCTGCACGCAGAGTGTCGCCCAGCGGCAGGCTGACCGGGCCGAGCGCCAGCGACAGCCACAGCACGAGCACGAGCAGCAGGCCCAGTGCGATGAACAATGGGCGCGTCGAAAAAGGTGAGGTCATGGCTCGCGCTTGGCTTCAGCAGTCAGGGGTGGGCTGGCAGGATAAAAGCCTGCGGCGAGCATCGCCAGCCCATCCGGCACGCGCGGCCCAAGACCGCCGACCAGCAGGGTCGGGTCCAGCGCCAGCAAGCGTCCCTCGCGCGCCGC
Source organism: Ectopseudomonas oleovorans (assembly GCF_003052605.1). Classification (GTDB taxonomy): domain Bacteria; phylum Pseudomonadota; class Gammaproteobacteria; order Pseudomonadales; family Pseudomonadaceae; genus Aquipseudomonas; species Aquipseudomonas oleovorans_A. The sequence goes on from NZ_QASO01000064.1 coordinate 18,484, forward strand.
GCGGGTACCGGCCAGGGCCGGGTTCTGCTGCAGCAGGGCCTGCCTCGCGGCATCGCCTCCAAGAGCGCGATCAGCGACCACCACGACCTGCGGATCAAGCGCCAGCAGCGCTTCGCTGGACAGCGCCTTGTAGCCATTGTGACTGGCCAGGTTGCGCCCACCGGCGCGACTGATCAGCCAGTCGGCCGCCGTATCGACGCCGCCCACCAACGGGCTGCCACCGGCGTGCCCGAGCAGCAGCAACACACCAGGCGCTTCCTGGCTGCGCTGGGCCTGCTCGACCCACTGCTGCTGAGTCTGCAGACGCGCCTGGTAATCGGCGAAGGCGCGTTGCGCTGCCGCTTCATCCCCGAGCAACTGGCCCAGACGTTTCAGGTTGGCCTGCAGACTGTCCAGCTCCGCGCGCGCCGTCAGACGTTCGATACGCACGCCGGCTGCAGCCAGTTGTTCGAGCACCGGTGGCGGGCCCATCTCCTCGCTGCCCAGCAGCAGGTCCGGGCGCAGGGCGAGAATGCCCTCGGCAGCCAGTTGCCGTTGATAACCGACGCTGGGCAGCTTGGTCAGCGATGCCGGATGACGACTGGTGGTATCGACACCCACCAGTTTGCTCTCGCCGCCCAGCAACACCACCCACTCACTCAGGGCACCGCCGGAACTCACCCAGCGCTGCGGCAATGGCTCGGCAAGCGCCAGATTGGGAAACAGCAGGACAGCCGCCAGGCCGCCCAGAATATTGGCAAGACGCATGGTCTCAACTCCTCGAACGGGACATCGACCGGCCCCCGCTGGGAGCCGGCACGGATCAGGCCAGCACCGGCAGTGACTCGGCCAGCTCGCGCCAGTCATCACGCTCGGCCATGCCAGGCTTGCGTGCGCCGAACAGCTGGACGACCAGCTCGTCGTCGGCATCGAAGGCTTCCAGGCTGGTGATCACGCCATCGACGCTGGGCTTGCGCACGCGCCACAGCTCGACCACACCACGGGTCTGCAGGTGCAGATTGAAGTCGGGGTCGAGTACGTTGAACCAGCTGTCCATCCAGCGCAGGTTGTGCACCGGGCCGGTGTGGATCTGAATGCAGTGACGGTTACCGACGAACACCATGATCGGCACTTCACGGGCAGCGGCCTGCTCCATCAGCACTGTCAGCTCGGAGGTCGCCAGCGGCTGCGCCCATTGCTCACCCGCCAGGCGCAACGCCTGGGTGCGCGCGACTTCATGCTTTTTCAGCAGGGCGAAGAAATGGTGGGTGTCCTGCAGTGTCGCCCAGCCCTCACGCAGCGCCTGGCTGTCGACCTCCGCATCGGCCTTGCGCGCTGGTGCGGCTGGCGGTGGCAGCAATTGCAGCTCGGCATTCTGCTCGCCGGCGAAACGCTCGACCAGCGGCTGCCAGGCTTCCAGCTCGCTGCGCTCGGTTAGGTAGACCTTGTGCACGGCGACGCCCTGCTGGTCGAACACCTGGATGCTGCGTTGGGTGCCCTTGGCGGTTTCCTCGGCGATGGCGAACACGCTGGCCCAACCACCGAGGAACAGGCGCAGGTCGATGTCGGCAGACACCACCAGGCCCATCTGCCCGGATGCGGCAACGCTCACTTCACGGTACAGCCCCTTGCGCTCATGGACGCAATGCTCGTTACGCGTCAGCACCATGACCCGACCGAGTTCGCCAAGCGCCGGCAGCAGCGCGGCCCAATCCGGGCGCAGGCGCTGCGCGTCGATGCCCAGGCGGCTAGCGGTCAACTCGGCCTCGCTGACACCTAGCTGCGCCGCTGCTTCGCGGGCGCGCAGACGGGGTTGCTCATCACGCAGCCTTTGCCAGGCCTGGTAAAGACCGGCAGCCGGGGCTGCCAAGTTATTTGCGGTACTCATCGGGATTTCCTCTCTCACGGGCAGTTATCACCACCGTCGGCGACACGAGCGCGTACCGACACGGCAGTGCAATTTGAGATAACGATAATCTACCTGAGAATTATTTGCATCAAATAAGTAATCTGGTTAACGTCTTGCGCCGTCGCCAACCAGGCAGTCGCAGAGCTGCCACGCATGCACCGGAGTATCACCATGCACGTTCGCCCGCCCTTCGCTCGCCGCTCCTGGCTCGCGCTGCTGTTGCTGTGCCCTTCACTGGCTCTGGCTGAAACGCCGGCCGAGCTACCCGCTGTCGAGGTCACTGGAATGGCGGCCAAGCAACCGCTGCCGACCACGACCCAGACCGACGCCCAGACGCTGGAACGCCGACAGATTCGCAGCTTCGATGACCTGTCGCGCCGTGCCGAGCCGGGACTGAACTACAACCGCAGCAACAACAGCATCAACATCCGTGGTCTGGACCGCGACCGCGTGCTCACCACCCTCGATGGTATTCGCATGCCCTGGCTGAACGACGCCGTGCGCGACGTCAACGGCGGCCTCAATAGCATCGACTTCCAGGGGCTGTCCTCCATCGACGTGGTGCGCGGCGCCAACTCCAGCCAGGTTGGCTCAGGCGCCCTCGGCGGAGCGCTGCAATTGCGCACACTGAACCCGGACGATCTGCTGGGCGACAAGGACGAGTTCGCCGGCATGATCAAGAACGACTACGACAGCGCCGACCGCAGCTGGGGGCTCAATGCCGCGCTGGCCGGTCGTTTCAACGACACTTCCTGGTTGCTCCAGGCTGGCGGGCGCAAGGGGCACGAGCTCGATAACCAGGGCAACCGTGACGTTCTGGGCAGCCAGCGCACCGAGGCCAACCCCAGTGACACCGATCAGCACAGCCTGCTGCTCAAGGTTCAGCAGAAGCTCGGCGGCGGGCACCGCGTCGGTGTGACCGCCGAACTGTTCGAGCGCACAGAAGACATGGACAGCCGCATCAACCAGGGCACCGCCAACTATCCACGGCACTATGAAACCCGCGAGAGCAACGAGCGCAAGCGCTTGTCCTTCGACCACCAGTACCGCGCCGAGAGCAGCGACAGCCTGCTGGATTGGGCCGACACCATCGTCTACTGGCAGAAGCTGCGGCGCGAAGACGAGGTGGATGCCACTCGCGCCGGAACCCTCGCCGGCCCGTTCGGCCGTAACAACGAGATAGAGAAAACCCAATACGGCATCAACGGCAGCCTGGGCAAGCAACTGGGGCAGCACAACCTGACCCTGGGTGCGGAGTGGAGCCGCATCGAGGCCGAGCAGTACAGCGGCGGCTACGATGCCTGCCCCAGCGTACTGGTACCGCCCTTCCCGCCGCGCCCGGACAGCACGCCCGCCGGCATCTACTTTTCCTGCATCAACCTGCACACCAATCAGGCCGAAATGCCGAAGACGCCGGGCAATCTGTATGGCCTCTACCTGAAAGACGATATCGCCCTCAGCGACACACTGACCCTGACGCCGGGCGTGCGCTATGACCGCTACGAGTACAAACCCAAGAGCGGCACCAGCGGTTACGTGCTGGCCGGCGACAGTGTGATGCTGACCGAAAACAAGGACTCCAAGTGGTCCGGCAGCCTGCTGCTGACCTGGCAGGCGCACGAGCTGGCAACCCTCTACGCGCAGTGGGCGCAGGGCTTCAAGGCACCGGACGTCAACGAGCTGTACAGCACCTTCACCAACTCCGGCATGGGCTACGCGCGCGTCGGCAATCCCAACCTCAAGCCCGAAGAAAGCACCGGCCACGAAGTCGGCGCGCGCCTGGGCGACAAGCATCTGGGCGGCTCCGTCAGCCTGTTCGACAACCGTTACAAGAACTTCATCGACAGCATCACCGCCAACGAAGAGGACTATGGCTTCCAGGCCGGAGAATTCCCGACCTTCTTCGAGGTGATGGAGAACCGCGACAAGGTGCGCATCTACGGCGCCGAGGGCACCGCACAGTGGCAGTTCGCACCCTCCTGGCAAGCCTGGAGCTCGGTCGCCTGGGCCGTAGGCAAGGACCGCGAAACCAAACAGCACCTGAATTCGGTCGCCCCGCTGACCGGCACCCTCGGCCTCAGCTACACCCAGCAGCACTATGGTGCGGACCTGATGCTGACCGCCGCCCGCCGTCGCGACAAGGTCGAGAACGACAGCGACTTCAAGGCCCCCGGCTATGGCGTGGTCGACCTCACCGGTTACTGGCAACCGGCAGCGCTGGATGGCGTCCGACTGCAGGCCGGTCTGTTCAACCTGTTCGACAAGAAGTACTGGAACGCCCTCAATGTGCCCAGCATTGGCGGCCGCACCAGCCCGCAACCAGTCGACTACTACAGCGAGCCGGGTCGCAGCTTCCGCGTGTCGGCCTCCTGGCAGTTCTGAGTTCCACTTGGCGCAAGGATGCGCCCTCCTCCTTCTTACGGGATAATCCGCCCGTCTTGCGGCGCTATGCGCCACCTTCTTACTGCCGGAGGAAGGTCATCCGAGGTCGTCGACCTTCACGCTAACGGGAAACCGCGATGATTCGCTTGTGCGCCCCACAGGAACTGGCCGAGGGTCAGAGCCGGGGCTTCGTGCTCGACCAGTTGAACCTGCTTGCAGTACGCAGGGACGGTCAGGTTCACGCCTATATCAACCGCTGCCCACATCGCGGCATCGCCCTGGAGTGGCGGCCAGACGATTTTCTCGATGACAGCCGCAGCCTGATCCGCTGTGCGACTCACGGCGCACTGTTTCTGATCGAGAGCGGTGAATGCGTGGCCGGCCCGTGCGAGGGCCAGGCGCTGCAAAGGCTGCCGTGCAAGGAAGACGCGAGCGGAATCTGGATCGCGCCGTAGGGTGCGCTATGCGCACGGCGCTCCCAAAGCAGTAGCCGGTGCGCACGGCGCACCCTACGCAAGGACATCCAGCCGGCGGACCAGGGTGATCCCTTCAGGGCTGAGCTCGGCGCCGTAGGCCAGCACCTCAACACCCGCAGCCTTGGCATCACGCAATCCAGCCGCGTATGCCGGGTCGATCTCCTCTGCCGCCCTTACGGCGCGGATAGCGGAGAGGTTCACGCAATACAGCTGCACCGTGCGCACTCCGGCACGCGCCAGCGCCGCCAGCTCGCGCAGGTGCTTGGCACCGCGCTGCGTCACTGCATCGGGAAAGGCCGCCACATCGCTGCCATCGAAGCCCAGCGTCACGCTCTTGACCTCCACAAAGGCCGGCCCATCCGGGTAATCCAGACGAAAATCGGCGCGGCTGTTCTCTACCCCGTAAGCCACCTCGCGCTTGAGCGCGGTAAAGCCCGCCAGTTCGCTGATCACGCCGGCACGCAGCGCTTCTTCCACCAGCGCGTTGGCCCGTGCGGTGTTGATGCAGGCCAGGCGCCCCTGCGGCGTTTCGCTGATTTCCCAACTGCCCGGCAACTTGCGCTTGGGATCGTTGCTGCGGCTGAACCATATCCGACAGCCTTCGCTCATGCAGTTGAGCATCGAGCCGGTGTTGGCGCAGTGGATGGTCATCTGCTCGCCGCTGGCGGTCTCGATATCGGCAAGAAAGCGCTTATAGCGGCGCAGCAGGCGCCCTTCTTCCAGCGGCGGATCAAAGCGCATCGGGCTTCCAGCTCTTCAGGCCGCGGGCGATACGCTCGACCGCCTGCTGCAGACGCTCGACGTTCTGCGTATAGGCGAAGCGCACATGGTGCCCGGCCTGGTAACGGCCGAAATCCAGACCCGGGGTGAAGGCCACATGCTCGGTTTCGATGAAGTGCCGGCAGAAAGCGAAGGCGTCGCCACCGAAGGCGCTGATGTCTGCATATAGATAGAAGGCACCTTCAGGCTCCACGGCGATACCAAAGCCCAGCTCGCGCAACACCGGCAGCAGGTAGTCGCGACGACGCTGGAATTCGTGACGGCGCTCCTCGAGGATCGCCAGCGTGGCCGGCTCGAAGCAGGCCAGCGCAGCATGCTGGGCCATGCTCGGCGCGCTGATGTAGAGGTTCTGCGCCAGCTTTTCCAGCTCCGGTACTGCGGCCTCGGGCGCCACCAGCCAACCCAGACGCCAGCCGGTCATACCGAAATATTTGGAGAAACTATTGAGGACGAAGGCATCGTCGTCCACTTCCAGCACGCTGGGCGCATCGCAGCCATAGGTTAGGCCATGGTAGATCTCGTCCACCACCAGATGACCGCCACGCTGCTTGAGGCAGGTCGACAGGGCAGCCAGCTCATCCTTGTGCAGCAAGGTGCCGGTGGGGTTGGCCGGCGAGGCGACCAGGGCGCCGACGCTGCCTGAGTCCCAGTGCCGCTCGACCAGTTGCGGAGTCAGCTGGTAACGCACGTCAGGGCCAACCGGCACCAATTGCGCGGCGCCTTCGACCAGGCGCAGAAAGTGGCGGTTGCATGGATAGCCGGGGTCGGCCAGCAGCCAGTGCTTGCCCGGATCGACCAACAGACTGGCGGCCAGCAGCAATGCACCGGAGCCACCGGGGGTGACCAGAATACGCTGCGGATCGATGCTCAGTCGGTAACGCTGGGCATAGAAGCCGGCAATGGCTTCGCGCAGTTGCGGCAAGCCACACGCGGCGGTGTAACGAGTGTACCCGGCCGCCAGCGCGGCCTGACCGGCGCGAATGATCGGCTCGGCCGTGGTGAAGTCCGGTTCGCCGATCTCCAGGTGGATGACATCGTGACCGGCTGCCTGCAACTCGTTGGCACGCGCCAGCAAGGCCATCACATGGAAGGGTTCGATGGCGCGACTGCGCGCACTGTAGAGCTGAGCCATGGTTCTGTCTTCAGGGTTGCGAGGCGCGGATTCTAGCAGGGCGGCTTCGGGCCTCGGCAAGGGCACAAAAGCACCGCTACGCTTGTTGCTCAGCCCTGTGAGGATTTCGCTCACAGCCTGGGCAGGGCAGAGACAACCGGGAGTAGCGCGCCCCGATTCGATCTGGTAAGTTCGCCCGCTTGCAGCCGCAGGATCGGGCAAACACCTGGCAACGGATTTACCTGCGCGATGGAATTGAAAGAGTGAGAGGCGTCATCCATGCCCACAAAAGAAAAAGCCCAAAGCACCAGCCAGCTGATGCGTGGTTTCGAGCCCTATCAGGAAAAGAAGGGCGAGGAATACATGAGCGAGCCGATGCGCGCTCACTTCACCAGCATCCTCAATAAGTGGAAGCTGGAGCTGATGCAGGAAGTCGACCGCACCGTGCACCACATGCAGGACGAAGCGGCCAATTTCCCTGACCCGGCCGACCGCGCCAGCCAGGAAGAAGAATTCAGCCTGGAACTGCGTGCCCGTGACCGCGAGCGCAAGCTGATCAAGAAGATCGACGAGACCCTGCAGCTGATCGAAGACAACGATTACGGCTGGTGCGACTCCTGCGGTGTCGAAATCGGCATCCGCCGCCTCGAAGCCCGCCCGACCGCGACCCTGTGCATCGACTGCAAGACGCTGGCGGAAATCAAGGAAAAACAGGTCGGTTCCTGATCTGTCGACGGGGCGCTCAGGCGCCCCGCTCTGTTTCTGGCCTTGGCTCCATGAACACTGCCTATATCGGGCGCTTCGCCCCAACGCCCAGCGGCTATCTGCACTTCGGCTCGCTGGTCGCCGCCCTCGTCTCCTATCTCGACGCCCGCGCCGTTGGCGGCCGCTGGCTGCTGCGCATGGAAGACCTCGACCCGCCCCGGGAAGTCCCCGGCGCCCAAGATGCTATCCTGCGCACCCTGGAGACCTACGGTTTCGAGTGGGATGGCCAGCTGGTGCGCCAGAGTGCGCGCCACGGCGAATACGCCGCCGTGATTGCCCGGCTGTTCGCCCAGGGGCTGGCCTATGCCTGCATCTGCTCGCGCAAGCAGCTCGAAGGCTACGCCGGCATCTATCCAGGTTTTTGCCGCAACGCCTGTCATCCCGATCACGACGCGGCGATCCGTCTGCGCGTACCGGAGCTGGATTATCACTTCGTCGACCGTGTGCAGGGTGAGTTCCGCCAGCACTTGGGCCGTGAAGTGGGCGACTTCGTGATTCGCCGCCGCGATGGCCTGTTTGCCTACCAGCTCGCGGTGGTACTGGACGATGCCTGGCAGGGTGTGACCGACGTGGTGCGCGGCGCCGACCTGCTCGACTCCACCCCGCGCCAGCTCTACCTGCAGGAACTATTCGGGTTGCCGCAGCCGCGTTACCTGCACGTGCCGCTGATCATCCAGCCGGACGGCCACAAGCTGGGCAAAAGCTACCGCTCGCCGCCCTTGCCCGCCGACCAGGCCGGGCCGCTGCTATTGCGCGCACTGCGTGCGCTGGGTCAGCAACCGCCAGCCGAGCTGCAAGGTGCAGCCCCCGCCGAGTTACTGGCCTGGGGCATCGCCAACTGGGATACCACCCGCATTCCCCGCAGCCGCACCCTGGCCGAAGCGCAATTGAGGTAGGGTACGCCGCGCGCACTGATGAACGCCAAGTCCGTTGTTCCGGCACCCTGTACGGTCTCGGTGCGCACGGCGCACCCTGGATGCAAGCCTCAAGTTTGTGGCTTGCGATATGCGGCATCCTTTACCATCGCGGCATCTTTCGACGAGATGTCACATGTATATCTACCGACTGGTTCTGATCCTGGTAGTGGGGATCTACCTGTTCTCACCGGCCATCATGGACTGGTGGATCGACCCCAATGGCGCCTGGTATCGGCCTTATCTGCTGTGGCTGATCCTGATCGTCGTCACCTTCATTCTTCAGAGCCAACGCGATGCTGACGAGCTTTAGCCTGAGCGAACTGATCCTGATCAGCGCCAGCTATCTGCTGGTGCTGTTCGGCGTCGCCTGGGTCAGTGAACACGGCCTTATCCCCCGCTGGATCATCCGCCACCCGCTGACCTATACCCTGTCGCTGGGCGTCTATGCCAGCGCCTGGGCCTTCTACGGCACGGTGGGCCTGGCCTATCAGTACGGCTACGGTTTCCTTGCCAGTTACCTCGGCGTTTCCGGTGCCTTCCTGCTGGCACCGGTGCTGCTCTACCCGATCCTGCGCATCACCCGTACCTACCAGCTGTCATCGTTGGCCGACCTGTTCGCCTTTCGCTTTCGCAGCACCTGGGCCGGCGCACTGACTACCCTGTTCATGCTCATCGGCGTGCTGCCGCTGCTGGCCCTGCAGATCCAGGCGGTGGCCGACTCCATCGGCATCCTCAGCCGCGAGCCGCTGCAGGAAAAAGTGGCGCTGAGCTATTGCGGCCTGATCATCCTCTTCACCATCCTGTTCGGTGCGCGCCATATCGCCACGCGCGAGAAGCACGAAGGCCTGGTGTTCGCCATCGCCTTCGAATCGCTGGTCAAGCTGGTCGCCCTCGGCGTCATCGGCTGGTACGCGCTGTATCAGGTGTTCGGAGGCCCGCGTGAGCTGGAATTGTGGCTGGTGCAGAACCAGGCGGCGCTGGCCACGCTGCACACGCCGCTGCAGGAAGGCCCGTGGCGCACCCTGCTGCTGGTGTTCTTCGCCTCGGCAATCGTCATGCCGCACATGTACCACATGACCTTCACCGAGAATCTCAATCCACGCGCCATGGTCAGCGCCAGCTGGGGCCTGCCGCTGTTCTTGCTGCTGATGAGCCTGGCTGTACCACTGATCCTCTGGGCCGGTCTCAAGCTTGGCGCCACCACCAACCCGGAATACTTCACCCTGGGCCTGGGCATCGCCGTCAACAGCGAGGCGCTGGCGCTGCTGGCCTATGTCGGCGGCCTCTCCGCCTCCAGCGGGCTGATCATCGTTTCCACCCTGGCGCTGTCGGGCATGGCGCTGAACCACCTGGTGCTGCCGCTCTACCAGCCACCGGCCGAGGGCAACATCTACCGCTGGCTGAAGTGGACCCGCCGCACGCTGATCGCCTGCATCATCATGGCCGGCTACGGCTTCTACCTGCTGCTCGGCGCCCAGCAGGACCTGGCCAACCTCGGTATCGTCGCCTTCGTCGCCACCCTGCAGTTCCTGCCCGGCGTGCTCTCGGTACTGTATTGGCAAACGGCCAATCGCCGCGGCTTCATCGCCGGCTTGCTGGCCGGCATCAGCGTCTGGGCACTGACCATGCTGCTGCCGCTGCTGGGCAACCTGGAAGGCTTCTACCTGCCGCTGTTCAACGTCATCTATGTGCTCGACGATGCCAGCTGGCACCTCGCAGCCATTGCCTCGCTCGCCGCCAACGTACTGGTGTTCACCCTGGTGTCGCTGTTCACCGAGGCCAGCCCCGAGGAAAAAAGCGCCGCCGAAGCCTGCGCGGTGGATAACGTGCGCCGCCCGCAACGACGCGAGCTGGTCGCCGTGTCGCCGCAGGACTTTGCCGCGCAACTGGCCAAGCCGCTCGGCGCCAAGACCGCCCAGCGCGAGGTGGAGCAAGCCCTGCGCGATCTGCATCTGCCGTTCGACGAAAGCCGCCCCTACGCCCTGCGCCGTCTGCGCGATCGCATCGAGGCCAACCTGTCCGGCCTGATGGGGCCGAGCGTGGCGCAGGATATCGTCGAGACCTTCCTGCCCTACAAGTCCGGCAGCGAGGGTTACGTCACCGAAGACATTCACTTCATCGAGAGCCGCCTGGAGGACTACCAGTCGCGCCTTACCGGCCTGGCCGCCGAGCTCGATGCGCTGCGCCGCTACCACCGCCAGACCTTGCAGGAATTGCCGATGGGCGTCTGCTCGCTGGCCAAGGACCAGGAAATCCTGATGTGGAACCGAGCCATGGAAGAGCTCACCGACATCCCCGCACAGCGCATCGTCGGCTCGCGCCTGAGCACCCTGGCCGAGCCCTGGCAAAGCCTGCTGCAAGACTTCATCGAATGTCCCGACCAGCACCTGCATAAACAGCACCTGGCGCTCGATGGCCAGATTCGCTGGCTGAACCTGCACAAGGCGGCCATCAATGAACCGCTGGCGCCCGGTAACAGTGGCCTGGTGCTGCTGGTCGAAGACCAGACCGAAACTCAGGTGCTCGAAGACAAGCTGGTGCACTCCGAACGCCTGGCCAGCATCGGCCGCCTGGCCGCCGGCGTGGCCCACGAGATCGGCAACCCGATCACCGGTATCGCCTGCCTGGCGCAGAACCTGCGCGAAGAGCGCGAAACCGATGGCGAGCTGACCGAAATCAGTGGGCAGATCCTCGAACAAACCAAGCGCGTCTCGCGCATCGTCCAGTCGCTGATGAGCTTCGCCCATTCCGGCAGCCACCAGCGCAGTGACGAGCCGGTATGCCTGGCTGACGTGGCGCAGGACGCCATAGGCCTGCTGTCGCTGAACAAGCGCAACTTCGATATCCAGTTCTACAACCTGTGCGACCCGCAGCACTGGGCCTGCGGCGACCCGCAGCGCCTGGCCCAGGTGCTGATCAACCTGCTGTCCAACGCCCGTGATGCCTCGCCACCCGGCGGCGCCATCCGCGTGCGCAGCGAAGCCAGCGAGCACACCGTGGACCTGATCGTCGAGGACGAGGGCAGCGGTATTCCCAAGGCGATCATCGACCGCCTGTTCGAGCCCTTCTTCACCACCAAGGACCCCGGCGAGGGGACCGGCCTGGGCCTCGCGCTGGTCTATTCGATCGTGGAAGAGCATTATGGACAGATAACAATCGACAGCCCGGCTGACCCCGAGCGCCAATTGGGCACTCGAATTCGGGTCACCCTGCCAAGGCATGTCGAGGCGACGTCCGTAGCGATGTAAACAGCGAGCGAGTGTGCCAATGGCACCTCCGTGACCGTCGAGAGACCGAATTGATGCCACATATTCTTATCGTCGAAGACGAAACTATTATCCGCTCTGCCTTGCGCCGCCTGCTCGAACGCAATCAGTACCTGGTCAGCGAAGCTGGCTCGGTACAGGAAGCCCAGGAACGCTACAGCATTCCTACCTTCGACCTGATCGTCAGCGACCTGCGCCTGCCCGGGGCGCCGGGCACCGAACTGATCAAACTGGCCGAAGGCACGCCGGTGCTGATCATGACCAGCTACGCCAGCCTGCGCTCGGCGGTGGACTCGATGAAGATGGGCGCAGTCGATTACATCGCCAAGCCCTTCGATCACGACGAAATGCTGCAGGCGGTGGCGCGCATCCTGCGTGACCGCCAGGGCGCCAAGAGCGCACCCGCGCCAGCTGCCACCAGCAACGCACGCAGTGGCAATACCGAGAAAATCGTCGACAACGCCAACGGTGAGATCGGCATCATCGGTTCCTGCGCGGCCATGCAGGAGCTCTATAGCAAGATTCGCAAGGTCGCCCCCACCGACTCCAATGTGCTGGTGCAGGGTGAGTCCGGCACGGGCAAGGAGCTGGTGGCGCGCGCCCTGCACAACCTCTCCAAGCGCGCCAAGGCGCCGCTGATTTCGGTGAACTGCGCCGCCATTCCAGAAACCCTGATCGAGTCCGAACTGTTCGGCCACGAAAAAGGCGCCTTCACTGGCGCCAGCGCCGGGCGTGCCGGTCTGGTGGAGGCGGCCGACGGTGGCACGCTGTTCCTCGACGAGATTGGCGAACTGCCGCTGGAAGCCCAGGCGCGACTGCTACGCGTGCTGCAGGAAGGGGAAATTCGCCGGGTCGGCTCGGTGCAGTCGCAGAAGGTCGACGTGCGCCTGATCGCCGCGACGCACCGCGATCTCAAGACCCTGGCCAAGACCGGCCAATTCCGTGAGGACCTGTATTACCGCCTGCACGTCATAGCCCTCAAGCTGCCGGCGCTGCGCGAGCGCGGTAGCGACGTGATCGAGATCGCCCAGGCGTTCCTGGTGCGCCAGTACACCCGTATGGGCCGCGAGCCGTTGCGCTTCACTCATGATGCCGAGCAAGCGATCCGCCATTACCCCTGGCCGGGTAACGTGCGCGAACTGGAAAACGCCATCGAGCGCGCAGTGATTCTCTGCGAGGGTGCGGAAATTTCCGCGGACCTGCTGGGCATCGACATTGAGCTGGACGATCTGGATGACGAGGACTTCGGCCTGCCGGCGGCAGGCGGACAGAGCAGTGGCAACAGCCACGAGCCGACCGAGGACCTGTCACTGGAAGATTACTTCCAGCACTTCGTCCTCGAACACCAGGACCACATGACCGAGACCGAGCTGGCGCGCAAGCTGGGCATCAGTCGCAAATGCCTGTGGGAGCGCCGTCAGCGCCTGGGCATTCCACGGCGTAAAACCGGCGTAACCAGCAGCCCTTGAGTTAACGCCTCGGTGACAACCTGTCTGCGCCGGGGTTCCACAAGTTGTTACCTTTTCAATATCTCGTAACAAAGGCCGGGTCTATCGGTAACGAAAATCCGGCTCCCCCTCCCCCACCCAACACCCAAACCTGCCGCAAACCCTTGATTTACAAGGAATCGCAAAAACTGGCACGGCATCTGCTTTATCTCTGGCACAACAACAATAACAAGCAATGCCCTACACAATAAGAACAAGACGTAACGACTCCAGCACAACAAGAACAACAAGGTACGGAGGCGCAGCTAACTGATTCTTTTGGAGAGGAGTTGCCGCAAGGGGTTCGCCCCAGCGACCAGGCTGAGAACAACAAAACTGCCTCAAGGCAGCGCCGGAACTGGTTGATTAAGGCAGCATCAGCGTCCAAAGAAATCCGTTTGCTATTGGCTCCCCTCTCTAGGGAGCACCCGGTAAGCCACGGCAAACCGGGAAGACCCAACAACAAAAACAACAGGCTCTCAATAACAATAAAAAACAGCACGCACCAACTTGGGGGGGAGCTTCGGCTCCCCCAGTAGCTTCCGGTTCTCAAATCCCCGCCTGCCGCCCTTCTACACACCTTCTCCCTACACGATGCTAGAATCCGCAGTAATCATGCGGTCATCGTTTCGCATGCAGTTGAAAAACCTTGCCAAAGCAAACTGCTTTTAACGCCGTGATGCCCACGCAATTCGATTTTCAAGCGCATGCGCAGCAGGCCGACCACTACTCCAAACAGTGCATCCCATGCTGAAAAAGCTGTTCAAATCTTTCCACTCACCTCTGCGCCGTGCCCCACGCCCACGCAGCACTCCCGAAGTGCTGAACAGCAGCCAACATCCGCTCAAGCGCAACGAGATCAGCCGTCACGCCATAAGCGTGGTCGAGCGCCTGCAGAAGGCCGGCTACCAGGCCTATCTGGTCGGTGGTTGCGTTCGCGACCTGCTGCTGGACATAGACCCCAAGGATTTCGACGTGGCCACCAGTGCCACGCCCGAGCAGGTGCGTGCCGAATTTCGTAACGCCCGGGTCATCGGTCGCCGCTTCAAGCTGGTGCATGTGCATTTCGGCCGTGAAATCATCGAAGTGGCCACCTTCCGTGCCAATCACCCCCAGGGCGATGAGGAAGAGAACACCAATCTGGCGTCACGCAACGAGAGCGGCCGCATCCTGCGCGACAACGTCTACGGCACCCTGGAAGACGATGCACAGCGCCGTGACTTCACCATCAACGCGCTGTACTACGATCCGACCCAGGAACACATCCTCGACTACGCCCGTGGCATGCATGATGTGCGCAACCACCTGGTGCGCCTGATCGGCGATCCGGAACAGCGTTACCTGGAAGACCCGGTGCGTATGCTGCGTGCGGTGCGCTTCGCCGCCAAGCTCGACTTCGACATCGAGAAGCACAGCGCCGCACCGATCCGTCGCCTGGCGCCGATGCTGCGCGATATTCCCTCGGCACGCCTGTTCGACGAAGTGCTCAAGCTGTTCCTCGCCGGTTACGCCGAATACACCTTCGATCTGCTGCTCGAGCACGACCTGTTCGCCCAGTTGTTCCCGGCCAGCGGTGAAGCGCTCAAACGCAATCCCGGGTATACCGAGAAGCTGATTCGTCAGGCACTGATCAACACCGACGATCGTATTCACGATGGCAAATCCGTGACGCCGGCGTTTCTCTTTGCGGCCCTGCTCTGGCCTGCATTGCCGGCACGCGTGCTGCAACTGCAGAACAAGGGCATGCCGCCGATTCCGGCGATGCAGGAAGCCGCCCACGAACTGATCGCCGAGCAGTGCCAGCGCATTGCCGTACCCAAGCGTTTCACCATCCCGATTCGCGAGATCTGGGACATGCAGGAGCGTCTGCCGCGCCGTAGCGGCAAGCGTGCCGACCTGCTGCTGGAAAACCCGCGCTTCCGCGCCGGCTACGACTTCCTCCTGCTGCGCGAACTGGCCGGCGAAGACACCGGCGGCCTGGGCCAATGGTGGACGGACTATCAGGACGCCAATGACAGCGAGCGCCGGCAGATGATTCGCGACCTCGCTGGCAAAGGCGAAGCCACCGGTAACGCGCCGCGCAAACGTCGCCGCAGCAACAACAATCGCCGCAAGCGCAGCGACGAAAGCGGCGGCGAATGATGGAACGGGTTTACATCGGCCTTGGCAGCAACCTGGCCAAGCCCCTGCAACAGCTGCGCGCGGCCTTGCAGGCCATCGCACAGTTGCCGCACAGCCAACTCCAGGCGCATTCGTCGTTCTACATCAGCGACCCACTGGGTCCGGCGGATCAGCCGCGTTACGTCAACGCCGTGGCCGCGCTGGATACCGCACTGGAGCCCTGGCAGTTGCTCGACGCGCTGCAACGCATCGAGCAGGAGCAGGGGCGCGTGCGCAAGGCCGAGCGCTGGGGCCCACGCACGCTGGATCTGGACATTCTGCTGTTCGGTGAGCGCCTGATCGACGACGAGCGCCTGACCGTGCCGCACTACCACATGCACGCCCGCCCCTTCGTGCTCTACCCGCTGGCCGAGCTGGCCGCCGAACTGCAGTTGCCGGACGGCCGCAGTCTGAATGCATTACTCGAAGCCTGCCCCTTCAGCGGCCTGGAGCGCCTGGCCGAATAGCCCAGCCGGCCTCTGTGCGAGGGGCTTCAGCCGCGACCCGACAAGCTCGCCGCTGAGGCGCCTCCTACAGGGCGGCCCCTTGCGCAACCCGACATCCCGCGCATTGGCGGTAACGCCAGTAACAGAGCGGTAACACCCGCAATTGACTTCACGCCCCCCCATCAGGACTATAGGTGTCCCGTCGCCCTGCGCCGGGCGCACCTTTGATGCCAATCCAGGCCGGATTGCAGCCAGATAGAAGCGGTATACCGAGCCTGAGCGAGGACCTTTGAAATGCCTGACGTTACCCTGACCACCCTGCAGAGTCTCAAGCAGAACGGTGAAAAGATCGCCATGCTGACCTGCTATGACGCCACCTACGCCCATGCGGCCTGCCAAGCGGGTGTCGACGTGTTGCTGGTCGGCGACTCCCTGGGCATGGTTCTGCAGGGCCACGACAGCACCCTGCCGGTCAGCGTCGAGGAGATGGCCTACCACACTGCCTGCGTCAAACGCGGCAACCAGGGCGCACTGATCGTCACCGACCTGCCATTCATGGCCTACGCCACCACCGAGCAGGCTCTGCACAACAGCGCCAAGCTGATGCAGGCCGGCGCGCATATGGTCAAACTGGAAGGCGCCGGCTGGCTGGCCGAGCCTATTCACCTGCTGGCCGAACGTGGCGTACCGGTGTGCGCGCACCTGGGCCTGACCCCACAGGCGGTGAACATTCTCGGTGGCTACAAGGTGCAGGGCCGCCAGGAAGCACAGGCACGGCAGATGCGCGCCGATGCCATGGCCCTGGAGCAGGCCGGCGCTGCCATGCTGCTGCTTGAATGCGTGCCGAGCGAACTGGCCGCAGAAATCACCCAGGCAGTGAAGATTCCGGTGATCGGCATCGGCGCTGGCAGCGCCACCGATGGTCAGGTACTGGTGCAGCACGACATGCTCGGGCTGTCGCTATCGGGCCGCGCACCGAAGTTCGTACGCAACTTTATGGAGGGGCAGAGCAGCATTCAGGGTGCTTTCAGCGCTTACGTACAGGCCGTCAAGGACGGCAGCTTCCCCGCCGCCGAACATGGCTTTTCCGCATGAACATGGTGAAAACCCTGCGCGAGTTGCGCGCAGCCGTCGCCCAGGCACGGGCCGAAGGCAAGCAGATCGGTTTCGTGCCGACCATGGGCAATCTGCACGCGGGTCACGTTTCGCTGGTGGAGATCGCCGGCCAACGCGCCGACTTCGTGGTTGCCAGCATCTTCGTCAACCCGCTGCAGTTCGGCGCCGGTGAAGATCTGGACAAGTATCCGCGTACCCTCGCCGCCGACCAGGAAAAACTGCTGGCGGCAGGCTGTCACCTGCTGTTTCACCCCGATGTCGCGGAAATCTACCCGCACGGCATGGGTGACCAGACCCGCGTCAGCGTTCCCGGTGTTTCCGAAGGCCTCTGCGGCGCCAGCCGTCCGGGGCATTTCGAGGGTGTGGCGACGGTGGTGACCAAGCTGTTCAACATGGTTCAGCCTGATCTGGCCGTGTTCGGCGAGAAGGACTACCAGCAACTGGCGGTGATCCGCGCGCTGGTGCAGGACCTGAACATGCCGATCCAGATCATCGGTGCGCCGACTCAACGCGCCGAGGACGGCCTCGCGCTGTCATCGCGTAACGGCTACCTCAGCGACGAACAACGCGCCACCGCCCCAGCGCTGTATCGAGGCCTGCAAACGATTGCCGAGGAACTGCGCCGTGGCGCTCGCGACTACGCACGGCTTATCGAGACTACTCAGGCGCAACAGCGTACCGCTGGTTTCATCCCCGATTATCTGGAAATCCGCAACGCGGTGAATCTGCGTCCGGCCCAGGTCGACGACCATCACCTGGTGATTCTGACCGCCGCACAGCTGGGTAGCACCCGTCTGATCGACAATCTGGTGGTTGAACTGCCACGCCAGTAGCTGCCTGCAAAGGCAGCCGGTTACACTCTCAAAGGCCCGGATCAATCCGGGCCTTTTGCTTTTGCGGATCAGGAGCTCCGATGGCCTATTACCAGCAGCCTCAAGACGTCACCACCCTGCCCGCCTGGCAGGCCCTGCAGCAACACCGTGCCGAGATGGCCGGGTTCAGCATGCGCGAGGCCTTCGCGGCGGACGCACGGCGCTTCCAGCGCTTTTCCCTCGATAGCTGCGGGCTGCTGCTGGACTACTCGAAGAACCTGATCGACGAACGCGGCCTCGAGCTGCTGATCCAGCTGGCTGATCAGGCCGGCCTGCACCAGTCCATCGCCGCCCTGTACAACGGCGAGCGGGTCAATGCCTCGGAAGACCGCGCCGCGCTGCATACCGCCCTGCGCAGCCCGATCGGCCGCCGCCTGCTGCTCGATGGCCACGACATCATTCCCGAGGTGCACCGCGTCCTGAACCAGGTCACCGAACTGGTCAGTCGCATCCACAGCGGCCTGTGGCGCGGCTACAGCGAAAAACCGATCAAGGAAGTGGTGAACATCGGTATCGGCGGCTCCTTCCTCGGCCCACAACTGGTTTCCGAAGCACTGCGCCCGTTCACGCAACGCGGGGTGCGCTGCCACTACCTGGCCAATATCGACGGCAGCGAATTCCGCGAACTGACCGCTCGCCTCGATCCGGAAACCACCCTGTTCATCGTTTCCAGCAAGTCCTTCGGCACCCTGGAAACCCTGAAGAACACCCTGGCCGCACGTGACTGGTACCTGGCCATGGGCGGCCCGGAAGAACAGCTGCACCGTCACTTCATCGCCGTGACCAGCAACCGCAAGGCTGCCATCGAGTTCGGTATCGGCGAAGAGAACATCTTTCCCATGTGGGACTGGGTTGGCGGGCGTTACTCGCTGTGGTCGGCCATCGGCCTGCCCATCGCCCTGGCCATTGGCGTGTCCAACTTCAAGGAACTGCTGGCCGGTGCCTACGCCATGGATCAGCACTTCACCCAGGCACCACTGGCCGAAAACATGCCGGTGCTGATGGCCCTGCTGGGCATCTGGTACACCAATTTCTGGGGTGCGCAGAGCCACGCGATCCTGCCCTACGACCACTACCTACGTAACTTCACCAAGCACCTGCAGCAGCTGGACATGGAGTCCAACGGCAAGAGCGTGCGCCAGGACGGTAGCGAACTGAACATCGCCACAGGGCCGATCATCTGGGGCGGCGTCGGCTGCAACGGCCAGCATGCCTACCACCAGTTGCTGCACCAGGGCCGTCTGCTGGTACCGGCGGACTTCATCGTCCCGGTCAACAGCTACAACCCGCTGTCCGACCATCACCAGTGGCTGTTCGCCAACTGCCTGTCGCAAGCCCAGGCGCTGATGCAGGGCAAGACGCGTGAGGAGGCCGAAGCCGAACTGCGTGCCAAGGGCATGAATGAGGCCGACGTGCAGCGCCTGGCGCCGCACAAGGTCATTCCCGGCAACCGTCCGAGCAATATCCTGGTGATGAACCGCATCGCGCCGTTCGAGCTGGGCGCACTGGTGGCCCTGTATGAGCACAAGGTCTTCGTACAGAGCGCCATCTGGGGCATCAACGCCTTCGACCAATGGGGCGTGGAGCTGGGCAAGGAGATGGGCAAGGAGGTCTATCAGCGCCTGACCGGCCAGGTCGACAGCAGCGCCTCGGATGCCTCGACCCAGGGCCTGATCGACCACTTCCGCGAGCGCCATCGCGGCTGATCCATCGCCCTTCGCGCCACCCGGCACCTGAGAGCCGGGCGGCGCTGTACTGGCCCACTGAACATCGCCCCTTGAACCAAGCACCTGCTTGGGTGCACCCTTGTGATTGTTGCGGAAACATAATTACAAGGACCCCGCCATGTTCGAGATCACTCGCCATCCCGTGTCAGATGCCGTGCGTCAGCGTGCGCACCTGGATAACGACGCCTATCTGCGCCTGTACCAGCAGTCCGTCGAGCAACCCGAAATCTTCTGGGCCGAGCAGGCCAAGGCCTTCCTCAGCTGGTTCAAGCCCTGGGATCAGGTGCACGCCAGCGATCTGCAGCTGGGCCACGCCGAATGGTTCAAGGGCGGCCAGCTCAACGTCGCCTACAACTGCATCGATCGCCACCTGGAACAGCGCGGCGAACAGATCGCGATCATCTGGGAAGGCGACAACCCGGCCGAATCGGCGCACATCACCTACAACAAGCTGCACCACAACGTCAGCCGCCTGGCCAACGTGCTGAAAAGCCGTGGCGTGAAGAAAGGTGACCGGGTGTGCATCTACATGCCGATGATCCCCGAAGCGGCCTACGCCATGCTCGCCTGCGCACGCATCGGCGCCGTGCATTCGGTGGTGTTCGGCGGTTTCTCGCCCGATGCCCTGCGTGACCGCATTCTCGATGCCGACTGCCGCACGGTGATCACCGCCGATGAAGGCGTGCGCGGCGGCAAGTACGTTGCGCTGAAGAACAACGTCGACAAGGCCCTGCAGAGCTGCCCGGACGTGTCCACCGTGGTAGTGGTCGAGCGCACCCAGGGTGACGTCGCCTGGGTGGAAGGCCGCGACCTCTGGTACCACCAGGCACTCAAGGACGTCAGCGCGGATTGCCCGGCCGAGCCGATGGACGCCGAGGATCCGTTGTTCATCCTCTACACCTCGGGCAGCACCGGTAAACCCAAGGGCGTGCTGCACACCACCGGCGGTTACCTGCTCGGCGCGGCGATGACCCACAAGTACGTGTTCGACTACCACGAGGGCGACATCTACTGGTGCACCGCCGATGTCGGCTGGGTCACCGGGCACAGCTACATCGTCTACGGCCCGCTGGCCAACGCCGCCACCACGCTGATGTTCGAAGGCGTGCCCAACTACCCGGACGCCTCGCGCTTCTGGCAGGTGATCGACAAGCACCAGGTCAACACCTTCTACACCGCACCGACCGCCCTGCGCGCGCTGATGCGTGAGGGCGAGGCGCCGGTGAAAGCTACCTCGCGCAGCAGCCTGCGTCTGCTCGGCAGCGTGGGCGAGCCGATCAACCCTGAAGCCTGGGAGTGGTATTTCCATGTGGTTGGCGACATGCGCTGCCCCATTGTCGACACCTGGTGGCAGACCGAGACCGGCTCGATCCTGATCACCCCGTTGCCCGGGGCCACCGACCTGAAGCCCGGCTCGGCCACGCGCCCCTTCTTCGGCGTACAGCCAGTGCTGCTCGACGAGCAGGGCAAGGAGATCGAGGGCCCTGGCAGCGGCGTGCTGGCGATCAAGGCCAGCTGGCCGAGCCAGATCCGCAGCGTCTATGGCGATCACCAGCGCATGATCGACACCTACTTCAAGCCCTACCCCGGCTACTACTTCACCGGCGACGGCGCACGCCGCGACGAGGACGGCTACTACTGGATCACCGGCCGCGTCGACGACGTGATCAACGTATCCGGGCACCGCATCGGCACTGCCGAAGTGGAGAGCGCGCTGGTGTTGCACGATGCCGTGGCCGAAGCCGCCGTGGTCGGCTATCCGCATGATGTGAAGGGCCAGGGCATCTACGCCTACGTCACCCTGATGAACGGCCAGGAGCCCTCCGACGAGCTGAAGAAGGATTTGCTCAGCCTGGTCGGCAAGGAGATCGGCAGCTTCGCCAAGCCGGAGCTGATCCAGTGGGCGCCCGGCCTGCCCAAGACCCGCTCGGGCAAGATCATGCGGCGTATCCTGCGCAAGATCGCCTGCAACGAACTGGAAAACATGGGCGACACCTCGACCCTGGCCGACCCCAGCGTGGTCGACAGCCTGATCGATCAGCGCCTCAACCGCTGAGCCTCGCGCCCGGCCTGAAAGGGCCGGGCGCATCTTGTCTTGTGCCTGCCAAGCGCCGACACTGCGCGCCATGGAAAGCCTACGTCGTCAGATCGAAAAACAGGTGCACAGCCTCACCGGCGCCTCGCTGGGCGTGCTCGACCTCGACCAGCCGCGCGGGGATGCTGGCCTGTTCGGCCCCGAGTCGATGGTCTGGGAAGTCCACGCCGACTTCAGCGCGATGATGGTCGGTGGCATCTCCGCCCTGCTCCTGCAGATGCTTCACCCACTGGCACTGGCCGGGGTGTGGGATCACTCGACCTTTCGCCAGGACATGCTCGGCCGTCTGCGCCGCACCAGCCTGTTCATCGCCGGCACCACCTATGGCGGCCTGCACGATGCCGAACAGCTGATCGACAAGGTGCGCCGCATCCACCTGCAGGTGGTCGGTCATGCGCCGGATGGCCGTCCTTACGCCGCCAGCGATCCCGAGCTGCTGACCTGGGTGCATGTCTCCGAGGTCAGCCAGTTCCTCGCCGGCTACCTGCGCTACGTCGACCCGCAGTTGCCGCAGGCCGAACAGGATCGCTACTACCGCGAAGTGGCGCTGATCGCCGAGCGCCTCGGCGCGCAGGACGTGCCCAAATCGGCGCAGGCCATCGCCGATTATCTGCAACGCATGCGCCCGCAGCTGCTCTGCGATGCGCGCACGCGCGAAGTGGTGCGCCTGCTGTACGACGCGCCGATGCCCAGCCTGCTCGCCAAGCCCTTCGGCGGCCTGATGATGCAGGCCGGTGTCGACCTGCTGCCGGACTGGGCCAGCGACCTGCTCGGCGAACACCAGGCCGCCTGGCGCCGCCCGCTGATCCGCGCCAGCGTGCAGCGTACCGCCAACCTGCTGCGCTGGGCCGTACGCAACAGCGCCGCGCAGCGCGCCCGTCGCCGTCTGTTGCCTGACTCATAAGGCGAGCGCTCCCTCGGGCAGCGGCTTTTCTTGATAAACTGCCACTCTTTCCTACCCCGAGATGCCGCGCATGCCCGCTCTTGATCAGGCGCTGCGCGCCGCCCTCGACGACCGTGAAAACCTGCTTAGCCAATTGCACTCGCAAGACACCTACTGCTATCGCCTGTTCCATGGCACGCAGGAAGGCGCACCTGGCCTGACCGTCGATCGCTACGGCCCGCAACTGCTGGTGCAGAGCTTCCACCAACCGCTGGAGCATGACGCCCTGCTGCAACTGGCCGATCAGATTCAGGAAAGGCTCGGCCAGCCCCTGCTGCTGGTCTACAACGACCGCTCGAAAAGCCATTCGCGCATCAACCGCAACCCCGAACTGCATCAGGCCGAGGCGGCTGCCCTGGAGGATCTGGTCGGCCAGGAATGGGGCCTGAATTACCGGGTGCGCGGTCGCCATGCCGGACAGGACCCGCTGCTATTTCTCGACCTGCGCAATGCACGCGGCTGGGTCAAGGCCAACAGCGCAGGCAAATCCGTACTCAACCTGTTCGCCTATACCTGCGGTGTTGGCCTGTGCGCGGCGGCGGGCGGTGCCCGTGAAGTGGTCAACCTGGACTTCGCCGAAGGCAACCTGGCAGTCGGCCGCGAGAACGCCGCGCTCAATCCCGGGCTGCCGACCATGCAGTTCATCCAGAGCGACTACTTCCCAGCCATCCGCCAACTTCGCCGACTTCAGCCTGACCCCCAGCTTCGCCACTGCCGTTCAGCAAATGAACGGGCGCATCGGTGTACTCGACAACCAGAAGCCGCAAGCCGCCAGCGTCGATATCCAGGGCAAGGTCGACCGCTACGCGCCAATGAGCATCAAGGGCAAGCTGACGCCATTCGATCCGCTCAACAGCCTGGATATCGCTACCAGCTTCAAGAATGTCGAGCTGACCACCATCACCCCCTATTCCGGCAAGTTCGCCGGCTATCGCATCCGCAAGGGTCGCCTCAACCTCGACCTGCACTACCGCATCGAGAAAGGCCAGCTCAATGCCGAGAACAAGGTGCTGGTGGAGAACCTGCAACTGGGCGAGCGTGTCGACAGCCCGGATGCTGTCGACCTGCCGATTCGCCTGGCAGTCGCCCTGCTCAAGGACACCCAGGGCCGTATCGCCATCGAGTTGCCGGTACAGGGTGATCTTAACAATCCGCAGTTCAGCGTCATGCCCATCGTCTGGCAGACCTTGCGCAATCTGGTGTTGCGCTCGGCCCAGGCGCCGTTCAAGTTCATCGCCGGGTTGGTCGGTGGCAGCAATGTCGACCTCAGCACCGTGCCGTTCGTCGCCGGCTCTGCGGAGCTGCAGGGCGACGCGCGCCAGGCCCTGGACACGCTGGCCAAAGCGCTTGAGGAGCGCCCGAATCTGCGTCTGGAGGTAGAAGGCCAGGCCGCACAGAATGCCGACGGCCCGCTGCTGGCCGAACAGCGCCTGCAGCGCGAATTTCGCGAAACCTGGTACAAGGTGCTGCAACGCCGTGGTGACAGGGTACCGGCCAGTCCCGATGAGCTAACGGTCGCTGAGGACGAACAGGCCGCCCTGCTCGAAGGCATCTATCGCACCCGCCTCAAGCAGCAGCCACCGGCCGAATGGGCCGAAATGGACAAAGAGCAGCGCCAGCAGAACATGCGCAAGGCGGTGCTGGACTCCTGGGCGCAAAGCAAGCTGCTGCTGCGCCAACTGGCTCAGCAACGCGCTGCAACGATCAAGGATTATCTGGTTGAACAAGGCGGGTTGTACGATGAACGTGTCTACCTGATCGATGCCAACCTGGGTGAGCCAGAAGCCGACGGTCGCGTGCTCACCACCCTGCACCTGGACAGCCAATGATCATGCGCAGCTTATCCATCATCACGCTCACTACCCTGGTTGCCGGCCTGATCAGCATCAGCGCGCAGGCCGACACGCTGCGTTGCGGCAGCACCCTAGTCAGCCTTGGCGACCGTCCGTTCGAGGTCGAGCGCAAATGTGGCGCGCCGGTGCACCGTGACCCGGTCGGCTACACCCTGGGCTCCTATGACCGTCGTGAGTACATGATCGAGGAATGGGTATACGGCCCGAGCAATGGCATGCTCAGCATCCTGCGCTTCGAGGGTAACCGTCTGACCGCCATCGAACGTCGTCGCGAACGCTGAACAGGAGGTTCTCATGCGCAAACTCAGCTGTCTGCTCAGCCTGCTCTGCCTGCCCCTGATGGCCGAGGCGTCCTCCACCTATCGCTGCGGTAGCGCTCTGGTCAGCAAGGCAGCACCCACCACAGAGGTGCTGAACAAATGTGGCGAACCTTCCAGCCGCGCTTTTCTCGGTTACAAGGAAGTGGTCGATAGCTACGGTTTTCGCAACGAGGTGAGTGTCGAGGAATGGGTCTACGGCCCGAAAAGCGGCATGTACCACTTTCTACGCTTCGAGGGCGGCCGCCTGACCGAAGTACGCAGCAAGCGCGGTAGCTGACGTAACACTGCATGCAGGGCGCACGCTCCTGAAGCATCTCGAGCACCCGGCACAAAAAATCAAGGCCCCGCCGGTCACACCGGCGGGGCCTTCGGTCGCGGTAGGGACGGCAGTTACGTAACCGCTCCATAAACCCCGTCCTGGCGGACGGGTTTTTTCAGGAAGCAGAGGCAGAAGCTGGCGAGCAGTTCCACGGCAGCAGCGCTTCGTAATCCTCGACGCTACTGGCGGTCGGCAGGCGTTCAAGGATGTGGCGCAACCAGGCGTAAGGCTCTTGCCCGTT
>NZ_QASO01000065.1 GCF_003052605.1 Ectopseudomonas oleovorans
TAACCTACAGTCTGGCGCAATGACGCCGTAGGAGGGAGGAGTCCATCTCATTGGGCTACGGCTGCGTGTGCGAAACCTGTAGGAGCGAGCTCTGCTCGCGAAGCGGTTGGCGCTTATCAGGTTGAGCTTGGCCGGGGCGGGCAGGATCAGTTCGGCGTGGTTGGGGATGCCGCTTTTCCATCCATCAGCTGTGTGCTGTGGAAGGCGCTGGACAAGCTGTCGCGGCTGAGGCCCCTCCCACAGAGAATGTGGTCGCTTACTGCCCCAACTGACGCGGCTGCCAGTCCTTGATCACCAGGGTCACTTCCAGGTCTTGGCCGTAGAGCTTCAGGCGCTCCGGCAGGGCGTAGCCGTTCTGCTCGGTGTAGCGCTGGTATTCGACCTTCCAGCCGTCCTGTTCCAGCTGCGCCAGGTGGCTTTGGCCATCGAGGGTGATGCGGCTGCGGCTTTCCGGGGCGGGCAGGCCGCGAATCCACCAGAGCAGGTTGGACACTGGCAGGTCCAGGCGCAGTTGCTCTTGCAGCAGGGCTTCCGGCGATTCGGCGCGGAAACGACCGCGGTTGGATACTTCCAGCAGGATGTCGCCCGGGCGGCCGGTCAGGCGGGCGGCGCCGCCACCCAGCGGGCCGGACAGGCGAATGTCGTAGTAATCCTGGCGCTGCAGCCAGAACAGGGTGGCGCTACCGGAATCCTGCGGGGCGCGGATGCCGATCTTGCCGTTGATCTGCCAGCCGTCGAGCTGAGTGATCTGCTCTTTGTGGGCTTTCCACTGGGCCGGGTCGCCCTGGCCTTCCAGCGCTTCGTGCGAGGTGAGGCCGGCGCAGCCGGCGAGCAGGGCGATAAGGCTGAATACGAGTAGGTGACGAAGCATCAAAGAGTCTCGGAACCGGTCAGGCGCAACAGCGTGTCACGCAGAATGGGGCTGTCGGGCGTTGCGCTGAGGGCGTCGCGCCAGACGCGTCGGGCGTCGCGCTGCTTGCCTTGGGCCCAGAGCACTTCGCCGAGGTGGGCGGCCACTTCGTGGTCGGGGAATTTCTCCAGGGCCTGGCGCAGCAGGCGCTCGGCCTCGTCGAGGTTGCCCTGGCGATAGTTGACCCAGCCGAGGCTGTCGAGAATCGCCGGGTCGTCCGGGTTGAGCTGGTGCGCTTTCTCGATCAGCTCGCGCGCTTCTTCATAGCGCGTGGTGCGGTCGGCCAGGGTGTAGCCGAGGGCGTTGAGCGCCATGGCGTGTTCCGG
This sequence comes from Ectopseudomonas oleovorans, assembly GCF_003052605.1. Classification (GTDB taxonomy): domain Bacteria; phylum Pseudomonadota; class Gammaproteobacteria; order Pseudomonadales; family Pseudomonadaceae; genus Aquipseudomonas; species Aquipseudomonas oleovorans_A. Next base: position 1,237 of record NZ_QASO01000065.1, read on the forward strand.
CTCGCGCTGGATGATATAGCGTAGGTCGGTTTCCAGCTGGGCCAGGTCATCGCGCTTTTCCGCGAGCATGGCGCGGGTATAAAGCAGGTTCAGGTCGTTGGGGTACTGTTCCAGCCCTTCGTTGATCACCTTCCAGGCCGCCTCGACCTGGCGGTGATTGCTCAGGCCTTCGGCTTCGATCAGGTACAGCTGGATGGCGTAATCGGGCTGTGCGCTGCGTGCCTGGGCCAGGCGTGCGCTGGCTTCTTCATTGCGCTGTTGGGCGAACAGCAGTTCGGCCTGGCGTTGCTGGGCCGGCAGATAGTCGTTGCTCGGGCCGACCAGGGCGTATTCCTGCAGAGCTCTGTCGTTGTCGCTCAGCGCTTCGTAAGCGCGGCCGAGGTTGTAGTGCGCGGCATCGACATGGCTGCGGCGTTCGACCAGCTCTTCGAGGTAGACGATGGCTTCTTCCCAGGCTTCAGCTTCCAGGCACACCAGCGCCAGGGAGAAACGCAGGTCGTCGTCGTTGGGGTTTTCCTGCACCAGCTTGGCGAACTCGCCCTTGGCGTCGTCGAGGCGATCCTGCTCGACCAGCAGGCGCGCATAGGTCAGGCGCAGGCGTTTGTCGTCGGGGTTGTTGCGGATGCCTTTCTGCAGGATCGGCATGGCCTCTTTGCCACGGCCGAGGCTCTGCAGCAGGCGGGCGCGCAGCAGGATCGGCGACACCTCGTTGCTGCTCGCCGCGCTGTCTTCGAGCAGCTTCAGTGCCTCTTCGGCGCGGCCGTCCTGTTGCAGGAGGATGGCCTTGCCGAACAGCAGCTGGCTGTTGTCCGGGTTCTTGCTCAGCAGGCGATCGAAGCCCTGCAGCAGGCCGGCGCGGGTATCCGGGTCGGTTTCTGCGGCGGACAGGGCGAGGAAGTCGAAGTGGGTATCGCCCTGGCGCTGCAGCACCTGCTCCATATAGGTCATGGATTCGTCGTAACGGCCAGCGCGGGCCAGCTGCACGGCGGCGGCGCGTTGGGCGTCGATGTTGCTTGGCGCGCTCCTGGCCCAGATCAGTGCGCTGTCGAGCGCGGCCTGTTCGGCGCCGAGGTACTCGGCAATACGGAAGGCGCGTTCGGCAACACCGGCATCGCCAGTGGCGTTGGCCTGCTGCACGTAGTTGCTGAGGGCGATGTCGAAGCGATTGCGCTGCCCGGCCAGCTCGGCAGTGAGCAGGGCGAACAGGGTTTCCTCGCTGAACGAGCCGTATTCGCTCGGTTCCAGCTGGGTGGTCTGATCGGCTTCATGTACCGGCGGCGTACCGTCCGGCTCGCTGGGGGCGAAGGTTTGGCAGCCGCTGAGGAAGGCGAATGCAGTGAGCAACGCGAGGGGTCTGTTCATAGTGCCTTGTCGTGCGTTATTCCGGGGCGGGGGCCGTGCTGGCGCGTGCCCTGCGACGTTCGCGGCATCATGACACAAGCCTTGGAGCAAGCCCACTGGCCAGGACGATGCGGCGAACTGTCTATTGGGACAATAGGTCGCGGGAGTTGTTCTCTCGGGGGCGAAGTAGGACAATTGCCGGCTCCCGTATTGCCCCTCAGCGACCCTGCATGGCCTTTATCGCCCTCGGTATCAACCACAAGACCGCCTCGGTAGAGGTGCGCGAGCGCGTTGCTTTCACCCCGGAGCAACTGGTCGAGGCGTTGCAGCAGCTGTGTCGGCTGACACCCAGCCGCGAGGCAGCGATCCTCTCTACCTGCAACCGCAGCGAGTTGTACCTGGAGCAAGATCAACTGAGCAGCGATGAAGTGCTGCAGTGGCTGGCCGACTATCATCGCCTGAGTGTCGACGAATTGCGCGCCTGCGCCTACGTGTACAGCGAGGAGGACGCGGTTCGGCACATGATGCGCGTCGCCTGCGGGCTTGACTCGATGGTGCTGGGCGAGCCGCAGATTCTCGGCCAGCTCAAGTCCGCCTACGCCGTGGCGCGTGAGGCCGGCACCGTCGGGCCATTGCTCGGGCGCCTGTTCCAGGCCACCTTCAGCACCGCCAAGACGGTGCGCACCGATACCGCCATCGGTGAAAACCCGGTGTCCGTGGCCTTCGCTGCCGTGAGCCTGGCCAAGCAGATCTTCGCCGACCTGCACCGCAGCCAGGCGCTGCTGATCGGTGCCGGCGAGACCATCAGCCTGGTGGCGCGCCACCTGCATGACCAGGGCATCAAGCGCATCGTCGTTGCCAACCGCACCCTGGAGCGCGCCAGCCAACTGGCCGAGCAATTCGGTGCCCATGCCGTGCTGCTGTCGGACATTCCCGACGAGTTGGCGCACAGCGACATAGTCATCAGCTCCACCGCCAGCCAGTTGCCGATTCTCGGCAAGGGTGCGGTGGAAAGCGCGCTGAAAAAACGCAGGCACAAGCCGATCTTCATGGTCGACATCGCCGTGCCGCGTGATATCGAGCCACAGGTGGGCGAGCTGGACGACGTTTACCTCTATACCGTCGACGACCTGCACGAGGTCATCGAGGAAAACCTCAAGAGCCGCCAGGGCGCGGCGCAGGCAGCCGAGGAGCTGGTGGCAGCCGGTACCGACGATTTCATGCTGCGCCTGCGCGAGCTGGCCGCAGTCGATGTGCTCAAGGCCTATCGCCAGCAGGCCGAGCGTCTGCGCGACGAGGAACTGGCCAAGGCGCAGCGCATGCTGGCCAACGGCAGCAATCCCGAAGATGTGCTGGCGCAACTGGCCCGTGGCCTGACCAACAAGCTGCTGCACGCACCCAGCGTACGCATGAAGAAACTTACTGCCGAGGGGCGCGTCGATGCGCTCAGCCTGGCCCAGGAATTGTTCGCTCTCGACGAGAGCGCGCCGCAGGACAAAGGTCTGCAATGAAAGCTTCACTGTTGAACAAGCTGGACAACCTCAGCGACCGCTTCGAGGAACTGACGGCGCTGCTCGGCGATGCCGAGGTGATTTCCAAGCAGACGCAGTTTCGCGCCTATTCCAAGGAATACGCCGAGATCGAGCCGGTGATTGCCACCTTCCGCGAGCTGCGCAAGGTACAGAGCGACCTCGAAGGCGCTCAGGCGCTGCTCAAGGACAGCGACGCGGACATGCGCGAGATGGCCGAAGAGGAAGTGGCCCAGGCCAAGGAAGCGCTGGTCACCCTGGAAGACAAGCTGCAGCGCATGCTGCTGCCGAAAGACCCCAACGACGGCCGCAACGTCTATCTGGAAATCCGCGCCGGCACCGGCGGTGACGAGGCGGCGATCTTCTCCGGCGATCTGTTCCGCATGTACTCGCGCTATGCCGAGAGGCAGGGTTGGCGCGTCGAGGTGCTGTCGGCCAACGAAGGCGAGCACGGCGGTTTCAAGGAAGTGATCGCCCGTGTCGAGGGCGACAACGTCTACGCCAAGCTCAAGTTCGAGTCCGGTGCTCATCGCGTGCAGCGCGTGCCAGAAACCGAATCCCAGGGCCGCATCCACACCTCCGCCTGCACTGTGGCGGTATTGCCGGAGCCGGACGAGCAGGTGGCCATCGAGATCAACCCGGCCGATTTGCGCGTAGACACCTACCGCTCATCCGGCGCCGGTGGCCAGCACGTCAACACCACCGACTCGGCGATCCGCATCACCCACATTCCCACCGGCACCGTGGTGGAATGTCAGGAAGAACGCTCGCAGCACAAGAACCGCGCCAAGGCCATGGCCTGGTTGGCGGCCAAGCTGCAGGACCAGCAGGAAGCGGCGGCGCACAAGGAAATCTCCGAAACGCGCAAGCTGCTGGTGGGCTCGGGCGACCGCTCCGAGCGCATCCGCACCTACAACTTCCCGCAGGGCCGGGTGACCGACCACCGCATTAACCTGACCCTGTATTCGCTGAACGACGTGATCGCAGGCGGCGTCGACGCCATCATCGAGCCGCTGCTGGCCGAGTACCAGGCCGACCAGTTGGCGGCGTTGGGCGATTAAGTGCAGCGGTGCGCATGGCTGGCGCCGCTACGAGAACGACATGGCCACCATTGAATCCCTGCTTAACAGCGCCGACCTGCCCGACTCGCCCACGCCGCGGCTGGACGCCGAGCTGCTGTTGGCGGCCGCGCTGAACAAGACGCGCAGTTACCTGCGTACCTGGCCGGAGCGCGAGCTGGATGACGAGCAACTGGCCCTGTTTCAGAACCACCTGCAACGCCGTCGTCAGGGCGAGCCAGTCGCTTATATCCTCGGTCATCAGGGCTTCTGGAGCCTCGATCTGGAAGTGGCGCCACATACCCTGATTCCACGTCCGGACACCGAACTGCTGGTGGAAACCGCGCTCGAACTGCTGCCGGCCACGCCGCTGGCTGTACTCGATCTGGGCACCGGCACCGGCGCCATCGCCCTGGCCCTGGCCAGCGAGCGTCCGGCCTGGCAGGTGACCGGCGTGGATCGCGTCGAGGACGCCGTGGCCCTGGCTGAGCGCAACCGTCAGCGCCTGCAACTGGGTAACGCAGCGTTCTTGCATAGCCACTGGTTCTCTGCACTGAGCGGACAGCGTTATGGCCTGATCCTGAGCAACCCACCCTATATCCGCGCTGACGACCAGCATCTCGAACAGGGTGATGTGCGTTTCGAACCGAGCAGCGCTCTGATCGCCGGCAGCGACGGGCTGAACGATATTCGTGTGATCATCCAGGCCGCGCCGCAGCACCTGCTGTCCGGTGGCTGGCTGCTGCTGGAGCATGGCTTCGATCAGGCCGAGGCCGTGCGCAGCTTGCTCAGCGAGGGCGGCTTCGTCGCGGTCAATAGTCGGCGTGACCTGGGTGGTCATGAGCGCATCAGTTTGGGACGTTTCGACCGTGAGTGATCAGATGCTGAGCGATGATGAGCTGCTGCGTTACAGCCGGCAGATCCTGCTGAAACAGATTGATGTGCAAGGCCAGCTGCGCCTTAAACAGGGCCGTGTATTGATCGTCGGTATGGGCGGGCTGGGCTCGCCGGTGGCGCTGTATCTGGCGGCCGCTGGCGTCGGTGAGTTGCACCTGGCGGACTTCGATACGGTGGACCTGACCAACCTGCAGCGGCAGATCGCCCACGACACCGCCAGCATCGGCCAGGCCAAGGTGGATTCGGCCATGGCGCGGCTGGCGGCGATCAACCCGAATATCACGCTGGTGCCGCATCGGCAGGCGCTGGACGCCGACTCGCTGGCCGCCGCCGTGAGCGCCGTCGACCTGGTGCTGGACTGCTCGGACAATTTCTCCACCCGCGAAGCGGTCAATGCCGCCTGTGTCGCGGCGGGCAAGCCGCTGGTCTCCGGGGCGGCGATCCGCCTGGAAGGCCAGCTCTCGGTGTTCGATCCGCGCAACGCCGCCAGCCCTTGTTATCACTGCCTGTATGGCCACGGCAGCGAGGCCGAGCTGACCTGCAGCGAAGCCGGCGTGGTCGGCCCGCTGGTGGGGCTGGTCGGTAGCCTGCAGGCACTGGAGGCGCTCAAGCTGCTGGCCGGTTTCGGTGAGCCGCTGGTAGGCCGTCTGCTGCTGATCGACGCGCTGGGTACGCGTTTTCGCGAGTTGCGGGTCAAGCGTGACCCGGCCTGCGAGGTGTGCGGTGGGCGCTAACAGGCCGTTGAAAAACGTAGGCGAGGCAGGCAAGACAAGGCAAAAACGGCCGAAAAAGCGCAGTTTACGTGTTGTAAATGAGCATTTTGAGGCCGTTTTTAACGCAGTATTGCCAACGCAGGTAGTTTTTCAACGGCCTGCTAAGGATAGGCTGCGTAGCCGTGGGGATGATTTGAAATGAATCAGTCGCAGGCGCCGATTGGCGTTTTCGACTCCGGCGTCGGCGGCCTGTCGGTGCTGCGCGAGATTCGTCAGCTACTACCCAACGAGTCGCTGCTTTACGTCGCTGACAGCGGCCACGTGCCTTACGGCGAGAAAAGCCCGGAATACATTCGCGAACGCTGCGTGCTGATTACCGAGCACCTGCTGGCGCAGGGTGCCAAGGCCCTGGTGTTGGCCTGCAATACCGCCACGGCCGCAGCTGCCGCCGAGCTGCGCGAACGTTATGCGGATTTGCCCATCGTCGGTATGGAGCCTGCGGTAAAACCGGCGGCGGCGGCGACCCGCAGTGGCGTGGTCGGTGTGCTGGCAACCACCGGTACGCTGAAGAGCGCCCGATTCGCCGCGTTGCTCGATCGCTTCGCCAATGACGTGCGGGTAGTGACCCAGCCCTGTCCCGGGCTGGTGGAGTGCATAGAGACGGGAGAACTACAGGCGCCGGCCACGCGTGAGCTGTTGCAGGGCTATGTGGCGCCGCTGCTGGCTGAGGGTTGCGACACGCTGATTCTCGGCTGTACCCACTATCCCTTTCTGCGTCCATTGCTGAGTGAGTTGGTGCCGGCGTCGGTAACGCTGATCGATACCGGTGCGGCAGTGGCGCGGCAGTTGCAACGCCTGCTCTCGCGTCACGATCTGCTGGCGACGCTGCCGGCCGGGGAAACGCGTTACTGGAGCAGTGGGGAGCCAGCGCAACTTAGCCGGGTTTTGCCGATTTTACTAGGTGAAAAGGCCCAGGTTCTTTCGATATAGTGAATTTTTCCGATCAGACTATCCCTGTTATCGGATGCTTCTATATTTTTTGTCACAGCCTGATAAACACCCTCGCTAAAAAGGAATGACTCATGAAGAAGTTGTACGCCTTTGCCGCAGCAACAGCCCTCACGTTCGGATCTCTGGGTGCTGCGCAGGCCGCGGATGTAACCGCGGCTATTGGTCAGAGTGGCGATTCCACCATGGTTTATCGCTTGGGCGCGCAGTGGGACTGGAACCACAGCTGGCTGGAGAGCAGCTATGGACGTCTGACTGGTTACTGGGACCTGGGTTACACCTACTGGGGTGGCGATGACACGGCGAGTAACCACAGCGTTTCTTTCGCGCCGGTATTCGTTTACGAGTTCGCCGGGCAGAACGTGCGTCCGTACATCGAAGCCGGCATCGGCGTTGCGGCGTTCTCCAGCACAGAGCTGGAAAGCAACGATCTGGGCTCGTCGTTTCAGTTCGAAGACCGCATCGGAGTCGGCCTGCGTTTCGCGGGGCAGGAGATTGGTCTGCGTGCCATTCACTATTCCAACGCGGGCCTGAAGAACCCCAATGACGGCGCGGAAGCCTACACCGTGCATTACCGCATGAGATTCTGAATAAAAAGACCGGGCAAGCCCCTAATGCCAGTCAGTTAAGCTGACTGGCATTTTTATTGTGCGCCAGGCATGGCGCGTAGCGCCGTGACTGGCGCTGTTCGGTTCACTGTGGTGGTGGACTGGACGACTTGGAGGTGAAAGTCCTCTACACACCCGGCAAGGGGAAGTGTTAGCCAGAGGCAAGGGTGTCGCGGGCGNCTGCGAATCTGAAGGAAGCCCGAGGCAAAATGCTGGCCTGACGAACAGGAAGCGGATAGAGGCGGCGTAGCGGGGTGAGGTAGCA